>NZ_JAIUGP010000007.1:0-297495 GCF_020164655.1 Mesorhizobium sp. AD1-1 | reverse complement strand
GTAAGGGAGTAGGGGAGTAGGGGAGTAGGGGAGTAGGTTGGGTTCGAGGGCATTCCAAACATACTCCCTTATTCCCCTACTCCCCTACTCCCCTAAATTCTAATTCCCCAGCGCCAACTGATCCGTGATCTCAAACCGCTCCGAGACGCCGACACGGATCATGTTGAGGCTGCCTTCCCTGGTGAAGCGGAAGTCGCCGGGCGCGTCGGAACCGGCCGGCTGGCCGGCACGGAAGGAGATGATACGCGTGCCGCCATCGGGCCAGGTCACAGTGATGTTCGCCTTGTCGGCGCTGTGCACCACGCTGACCTTGCAGCGCTCCATCGGCTGGCCGACATAGCGGGCGCAGGGAATCTCGGGGCCAGAAGCCAGCGTCGGAGCGGAATCAAGCGGGACGTCAGGCGCCGCCAGCGCCAGTAGGTACGCATCCTGCATGGCGGCGTGGCCGATTTCCTCTGGCGATTTCGGCGTGCTTTCTGCTGCCGGACCGGCGCCGCCAAGCCGCGCTGTCAGGTCGGGCGGTGCGACCGGCGCGCTGTCGGCTGAGCCGGTGGCCTGCGATTGGTCCGGTGGCGAGGCCTGCTCGGCCCCACTGCCGGTGGAGGCAACCACCGGCGCATCGGCCGGTCTTGGCTCACCTTCGACATAGGGGTTCGGATTGAGGGGGATGAGATAGCGCGCCGGCGCCCAGCCGCTCAGCTTCTCCTTGCCCGTGCTCTCGACCTTGCACCATTTGTAGCCGTTGATGTCGTTGCAGCCGAGATTGGTGACCATGTCGCCGCTGCTCAGCCGCGCCTCGACCGTGGCGACCGGCGATGCGGTGGTGCGGACCTTGAGAAGGTCGTCCGGCGCCAGGCCGGTGACGACGGAGATGACG
This sequence comes from Mesorhizobium sp. AD1-1, assembly GCF_020164655.1. Lineage (NCBI taxonomy): Bacteria > Pseudomonadati > Pseudomonadota > Alphaproteobacteria > Hyphomicrobiales > Phyllobacteriaceae > Mesorhizobium > Mesorhizobium sp. AD1-1. The sequence continues at coordinate 296,618 of NZ_JAIUGP010000007.1, read as the reverse complement.
AGCTCCGGCGCCGCTTGGGCCATCTCTTCAGCCATAGCGGGGGCAATCACCGGCCACGCCGTCATCAGCAGCGGAGCAGCAATCAGCGCATGGAGGTTTGTTCGGAGCGTAACTGTGCGCCTCATCGTTTGGCCGTGCGCTGATACCGTGCCGCGGCGGATCGAGCCCGCCGCAAGCCCGGCCGGTTTTATAAGGGACGACGCGGCGCCATGTAAGCCCGAAAATTCGGGCCGCCGTTTCGCCAGCCTTCAGCCGGGCAGGGGCATGAACCCGGTTCTGAGCGCGTGAGCCCATTCCGGCCGGTCCGCTTGTTCGGCCTGCCTGGCGGCCGCCTCGTGGTCGTAGTCGACGGCGATGGCCTCGAAGCCGTCGGGCTGGCCGTTGCTGCCCGAGGTGACGATGCCGTAGCGCGCATGCGGCGAGCCCTGCTCGGAGACATGCGCCGGCGGCGTGGAATCGTCATAGGCAGGGCAGCCGATGCTGCCCGGATTGAAGATGACGGGACCGTCGGGGACGCGGATCAGTTCCGCGCGGTGGCTGTGGCCGCACAGCGCGATGCGGCAAGCCGGGTCGAGCGCCTTCAGCCGCCGCCGGATCGCCGTCAGCGGCGCGCGCACCAGCTGGCCATTGGCAATCGTATCAGTGAGATATTTCTCGTCATGGTCGGGACGGGCGTGGAAAGCGATGATTCCGGGTGCGATCTCCAGCGTCAACGGCTGGGCGAACAGCACCTGGCGCTGTGCCTCGGTCAGCCGCTCCTGCGCATAGACGTCGGAGGGCCACATGGTGTCATCAGCGGGGTCGGCGGCAACACGGCGGTCGTGGTTGCCGCGCACCGTCGGCAGGTTCAGCGCCTGCAGCCGTTCCATCGTTTCGCGCGGCCATAGCGGGCCGGAAACGCTGTCGCCGAGATTGACGGTCAGGTCGGCGCCGCCGCGCCGGCGCAGGTCGTCAAGCACGGCGTCGAGCGCCAGCGCATTGCCGTGGATGTCGGCGAGGACGGCGATGCGCATTTCGGGAAGCTCCTGTGTGACGCCGCTTTTCCTGTTCCCCACGTTCGTGGGCGAGGAACCCAAATCCTTCAGGGTCGGGCGTGCACTTCGATATCGTGGCCGCCAACCGCCGGCAGTGCCGGATCGTCGCCGGCGGCGGCGATGACGCTGTCGAGCAGGCCGGGGAAGCGGGCGTCGAGATCGGCGCGGCGCAGTGTGATCATGCGGTTGGTGCCGACCACCTCGGCGCGGGTGACGCCGGCCTCGCGCAATTTGGCGAGGTGGTAGCTCAGATTGGTCTTCGAGCCGAAATCGAGGAACTGGCTGCAGTTCAGCGGCACGCCCTGCTTGCTGGCGAGATAGCGCACGATGGCAAGCCGCGTCGGGTCGCCGAGCACGCCAAGCACGATCGGCAGGCTGATCTGGTCCGTATTGGGGTGTGGCAAGGTCATGTCTCGAAACTAAGCACAGTCGGGTCCGATTTCAACGCATCCATCATTGTTGGCTCCACATGGCCTTTCTCCGTCTCGCGCGAACCCCGCCCGGCCTGTGCTGACACAGGGCTGTCAGGAAGGTTCAGCTATTTTTCCCTGGCTTCATTGACATGATGCCCCATTATGTCCAATTGTTCAATAACTTTTGAACTAAGGACATCCCGCCATGGACAAGCGCCTCTTCTGGCTCGCGCTCGGATCGTTCACGATCTCGACCGAAGGCTTCGTCATCTCCAGCCTTCTGCCCGACATCGCGGCGGATGCCGGCATCTCCATTCCGCTGGCCGGCACGCTGATTACCGCCTTCGCGCTCGCCTATGCGGTCGGCACGCCGATCCTGGCGACGCTGACCGGCGAATGGGACCGGCGCCGCGTCATCCTGTGGACGCTGGTGTTCTTCGTCATCGGCAACATCGCCGCGGCCTTGAGTTCCTCCTTCGAACTGCTTCTGGTCGCGCGCATCGTCATGGCGCTGTCGTCGGGCCTGTTCGCCGCAACCGCGCAGGGCACCGCAGTAGCGCTGGTCGATGATCATCACCGGGCGCGTGCCATCGCCGTCGTCGTCGGCGGCACCACTGTGGCCGTTGCGCTCGGTGCGCCGCTCGGCGCGCTCGTTGCCACCGTCGCCGGCTGGCGCGGTACCTTCTTTGCCATCGCCGGCCTTGGCGCGCTTGCAGGCGCGATCCTGTGGTACCGGCTGCCGCAGGGCATCGTCGGCACCAGGCTGCCCTTGAAGCGCAGGCTGGCGGCAGCGCTGCGTCCAGGCGTGATGCCGATCCTGTTGACGACAGTGCTGGCGCTGATCGGCGCCTTCACCGTCTTTGCCTATGTCGCGCCGCTTGCCATCGAGGGCGGCGGTCTCAGCCAGATCGCGCTGCCCGGCATGCTGCTCGCCTTCGGCGTCGGCGCCGTCATCGGCAACATTGGCGGCGGCCAGGCCGCCGACCGGTTCGGTGCGACCCGCACCGTCGGCTGGTCGCTGGCGCTGAGTGCAGCCATGCTGGTCTTATTGTCGGTCATCCCGACCTTCCTGCCGCACCATATTGCCGGGCCGGCGCTGATGGCGATGATGGTGCCGTGGGGCATCGTCGGCTGGGCGTTCCCGCCGGCGCAGGCGAGCCGCATCATCAAGCTGGCGCCCGATGCCGCCCCGATCGTGCTGTCGCTCAACGCCTCGGCGCTCTATCTCGGCGTGGCGCTGGGTGCCGTGGTCGGTGGTGCCGTGCTGCGCTACGGCGCGCCGGCCGATCTCGGCCTGGTCGCCGCGATCTTCCCGATCGTCGGGCTTGGCGTCGTGGTCGCCGGCCGCTGGGCGGCTCGGCCTGTAGAAATGCCTGCCGAGTAGAGTCTTTGGCAAACGCTGGCCTTAGGGCGTGGCCGGCGGCAGATCAAAATCCAGCGCGGCGATCTCATCCAGAGCCGCGCGCAAATCTTCGGCCTTGTCCTTGCCGACGACATCCTCGAAACGCTGCTGGGCGATTTGCCACAGTTTCATCGCTTCCTCGATCTTGTCCAGGCCCTTTGGCGTCAGTCGTACACGCTTGACGCGGCGGTCCTCCGGGTCGGCGAAGGTCTCGACATAGCCGTCGCGGATCAGCGGTTTCAGCGTATGGCCGAGCGCCGACAGGTCCATGATCAGCGACGTGGCGATGGCGCCCATCGCCGGCTCATCGCCCATATGGATCTGGTAAAGCAGGCCCTGCTGCGTCGCCTTGAGGCCTGACGGCTCCACCACATCATCATAAAACTTGCCGAGCTTGCGCGCCGCGCGGCGCAGGGCGGCGTTGTTGCAGAGCGTGAGGCCGGGCAGGCTGTCCTTTGACATGATGGTCCCTGGCGCCGGGGAATGAGGCCCGGCTGCTCCCCTCAAATAATCCCCGCCCGTCTCATTGACAAGATAGTGGCATATGCCTACTTCACGATTAGTGGTATATGCCACTAAATCAGATCAAGCGGCTTTCCGGCAGCGCGGCAGATGCCACGGTGCCGGGGGTCATTCGAAACGAACAAGATCAGTTGAAGAAGGAACAGGACAATGAGTGGACAGGGCAACAAGGGCACGGCGGTCGTCACCGGTGCTTCGTCGGGCATCGGCGCGGTCTATGCCGACCGGCTGGCGGGGCAGGGCTACGATCTGGTGCTGGTGGCGCGGCGCGCCGACCGGCTGGAGGAACTGGCCGGGAAGCTGCGCCAGACCTATAGCCGCAAGGTCGGCGTGACCAGCGCCGATCTTGCAAACGACGATGATGTGCGCCGCGTCGAGCAAGCTGTAACAGCCGACGAGAGCATCACACTGCTGGTCAACAATGCCGGCATCGGCGGCCAGGCCGTCGTGGCCACCGCCGATGTCGACGCGGCCGAGCGCATGATCAAGGTCAACACCATCGCCTTGACGCGTCTAACCCGCGCCGTGCTGCCGGGGCTTTTGGCACGCAACCGCGGCGGCATCGTCAACATCGCCTCGGTGCTCGCCTTCGACACCTCCTTCGGCGGCATCTACAGCGGCACCAAAGCTTATGTGGTCAACTTCACCGAAGCCCTGCACCGTGAGGTCGAGGGCACCAATGTGAAGGTGCAGGTGGTGCTGCCGGGCGCGACCCGGACCGATTTCTGGGAACTTGCCGGCACCGATATCGCAAACGTTCCGAAGGAGATCATCATGACCGCCGACGACATGGTCGATGCCGCACTTGTCGGCTTGGCCAAAGGCGAGGCGGTCACCGTGCCCGCGCTTGCCGATGCGGCCAAGCTCGACACATTCCTCGGCGCCCGGCAAGCCTTCTACGGCAGCCTGCACGCCGACAAGCCGGCGGCCCGCTACGGGGTTTGAAGGTTGAGAGGCTGGTTCGCTTTGCGAACCAGGACCCCACCCCGCTGCTTCGCAGCGACTTGCCGGGGCGAGCCGCGGGTCTCGCCCGTCCTTCGGACCCCCATAAGGGGGAAGGTTGGGGACGCGGCTTGTCCGCCCATGCGACAATGGTCTTGTGGGGCGCGAAAAGCTGGACTCCCCACCTCCCCCTTGTGGGGAGGTCGGACCGAAGGCCCGGGTGGGGGGCTGGCGCGGGTTTTGGCTTGAGCGCTTTACACCGACCGCCACATCGGAATGATCGAGGCGGCCAGCACCAGCGCCAGCACGATGTTGAGCGCGCGCCATTGCCACTCGGTCTTGAGCAGCCGCGCCAGCACCATGCCGGCCACGCACCACAGTGAAAGCGAGGCGGCGGCCGCGAGGCCGAAAGTGGCGCCGAGCAGCAGCGCGAGTTGCATCGGTCCGCTGGCCAATGCCGCGAACGACGCCGCGGCGCCCAATCCCATCGCCCATCCCTTCGGGTTCATCCATTGAATGCCGGCGCCGCCGAGAAAGCTGTTCGGCCTGGTCATGGTCACATCCAGATTAGGCGGTCCGCTGCGGCCGATCTTGATCGCCAGCCAGACGAGATAAAGTGAGCCGGTGACCTTCATCGCCAGTTGCAGCGAGGGCACGGCGAGCAGCAGGCCGGCGAGCCCGGCGGCGGCGGCGCTCGTCACCGTGGCGAGGCCGGCGGCGCTGCCGATCAGCAGGGGTACGGAACGGCGAAAGCCGAACTGCGCGCCCGATGCCGTCGACAGGGTCGTGGCGATGCCGGGCGTGGTGGTGGCGACGATGGCAAACAGGATGAGCGGGAAAATGGGCTCGAGCATGCGGCGTCCTCGGTGGGAGGGCTGCCATCGTAGCTGCGCACGAACTTCAGTAAATGCAATGTTTGCTATGGTTGACATTAGCAAGCATGATGCCAATCATGATCCGAAATCTCGACATGGCGCTGATCCGCACCTTTATCACCGTCGCCGACAAGGCCAGCATGACAGCGGCGGCCAATGCACTGCACCTGACGCAAGGTGCTGTCAGCCAGCAGGTCAAACGGCTGGAGGAGGCGTTCGGCTCGAGCCTCTTCGAGCGCGACCGGCGCGGCTTGCGGCTTACGCGCGCCGGTGAACAGCTGTTCGGCAGGGGCAAGCGGCTGCTGGCCTTGAATGACGAGATCTGGGCCGAAATGGCTGGGAGCCCGGTGGCCGGCCAGGTGCGGCTCGGCGTGCCCTACGACCTTGTCGGCACCTTGCTGGCGCCGGTGCTGAAGACCTATGCCGAGACCTATCCGCAGGTCGAGATATCGCTGGTCTGCGCCTCGTCGCCAGAATTGACTGCTGCCCTTGCGGCCGGGACCATCGACCTTGCCGTGATCGAGGAATGCGCCGGCCCGTCGGCCGGCGAATGCCTCGTTGTTGACCGGCTGGTCTGGGTCGGTGCCAAGGGCGGCGTTGCCCGCGCCAAGCGGCCGCTGCCGGTCTCGATCGTCGCCGACACCTGCGCTTTCCGGCCGGCTGTGCTGGCGGCGCTCGGTGAGCATGGGCTGGAGTGGCGCACCGTGTTCGAGAACGGCAACATCGACGCGACGACCGCGACGGTGCGCTCCGACCTCGCCGTCACCACCTGGCTGGCCTCCACGGTGCCAGCCGATCTCGACATATTGCCATCGGAGTCCGGCCTGCCGCCGCTGCCGAATTTTGCCATCAACCTGCATCTGCCGAGGCATGGGGTAGGGCCCGCGGCGCAGGAATTCGCACGGCATATACGGGAAGGGCTGGCGCGGCGACCAGTCGCTGCTTGAAGCTTCTCAGAACTTGGGTTCCTCTCCCCCGTCGATCGGGGAGAGGTGTCGAGCGAAGCTCGACCGAGTGGCGGGTCGATCTTTCATCGTGGGGCGAGGAACCCAGGTCCTGCTTACTTCCAGTTCTTCCGCCGCTCGAGCTCGGCTTCCGACGGCTCTCCCGTGACAAACGACCCGACCTTGACCTCGCCCGCGCGTTCGTAGGTCGCCATGATGACGCCGGTGCCGGTTGCCTGCGACTTAATGAGCTTGAAGGCGGCCGGGATCGCGCTGTCGCCGAACAGCCGCTTGCCCTTGCCCAGCAACAGCGGGAAGATCATCAGCCGGATCTCGTCGATCAGCCCGTTGGCGAGCAGCGTTTGGATCAGGTTGCCCGATCCCTGGATGAGCAGGTCGGGTCCATCCTCCTGCTTGAGGCGGCGCAACGCCGCAACGATATCGGGCCCGAGCGATTGCGTGTTCTGCCAGGTGAGGGTGTCGGGCCGATGCGTCGCGACATATTTGGCCGCAGGGTTGAAGGCATCCGCGATCGGATCTTTCTGATATGGCCAGTAGGCGGCGAAGATATCGTAGGTCCTGCGGCCGAGAAGCAGGGCGAAAGGCTTGGAGAACAGTTCATCCATCGCCGCGCCCCCCGCCTCGTCGAAGTAATGGAAGGTCCAGCCGCCGAACTTAAAGCCGCCGACCGGATCCTCTTGCGGGCCGCCGGGCGCCTGCATGACGCCGTCGAGGCTGATGAATGTCGCAGAGATAATCTTTCTCATTCCAATGCTCCCGTTCTTCGGTCCACGCCGTCGTGGCGGACTTCAGCCCAAGGACGGGCGACGAGCCACCGGTCCGACAGGACAGGACGAAATTTTGGAAAATCACCGTCATTTGCGAGGTCCGGCTTAGAGAGTTTCCGACGAGAACCAGACATCGCCCGATATGGCGGTGGCGGTGGCGTCCGGCGCCCTGTCCTGGACCAGCCAGATCGAGCGGCTGCGCGCGGCCTGCTCGCCGGTGGGGATCATCGCCGCGGGGTCCGCGACCGAGGCGCCGACACAGGGAATGAACCACGACCGCATGAACGGATCGCAGGCGAAGCCTTTTTGCGTGCGTGTCACCATCACCGCCAGCGGGACGCGCTCGGCCGGCCGCCAGGGAAAGATCATGCGGCCGCCTGGCCGCAGCGCCTTCAGCCATCCGGCCGGGGGCGTTGCGACCCCGGCATTGACATAGATGATGTCGGATGGCGGCAGGGGCGTCGTCACGGCATCGCCATGGACCACCGTCGCATTGCCATAGGCTTCGAGATTTTGCCGCGCCAGATAGGCCAGCTTCTCGTCGAGTTCGAAAGCGGTGACGATGCCGCCTGGCGAAACCAGCCGGGCCAGCACGGCGGTGTAGTAGCCGGTGCCGGCGCCGATATGGCAAACCGCCTCACCGGGTTTCGGTTCAAGCTTTCCAATCCACATGGCGTGCAGGAATGGCTCGCCATTGTTGATGCCCTTGTCGTCGTCGAGCGCCACCAGCACGTTCTGATAGATATGAGCCGGATCGGCGCTTGGTGTTCTGATCTTGCCGTTGCCAGCGACGACCGTCCACGGCCCGGGACCGAGAAACGCTTCGCGCGGCACGTCGGCGAAAGCCGCTTCCAGACGTGGGTCGGGCGAGCCGGCATTGGCGGCCAGCAGCCGCGCGTAGAATTTCCTGATGTCTTCGATCCGGGTCATGATGCCGGAAAACATAGCGCGGATTGCCGATTTGTCGCGAGGCTGCCCCCTTCGCAGAGGGCAGCCGGTTTCCAGGCGAAGCGGAACTCAGCCGACCCCGAACATGGTGTCGTAGAGCAGCTTGAAGTTGAGCACCAGGATGATCGCGGCGACCACCCAGGCAAGGGCTGCGACGCCGCGCGGAATGGCGAGATTGCCCATCTTCTTCTTGTCGGAGACGAACTGCACCAGCGGGACGACCGCGAAGGGCAGTTGCATCGACAGGATGACCTGGCTGAACACCAGCAACTGGCCGGTGCCCTTTTCGCCATAGAGCGCGGTGACGACCACCACCGGGATAATGGCGAGGCCGCGCGTCAGCAGCCGGCGTGCCCAGTTGGGGATGCGCAGGCGCAGGAAGCCTTCCATAACAATCTGGCCGGCGAGCGTGGCCGTCACCGTCGAGTTCAGGCCGGAAGCCAGCAGCGCCACCGCGAACAGGATCGAGGCGATGCCGAGGCCGAGCAGCGGCGACAGCAGCTCGAAGGCCTGGCCGATCTCTGCGACGTCCTGGTGGCCGGTGTTGTGAAAGGCGACCGCGGACACGATCAGGATCGAGGCGTTGACGAACAAAGCCAGCATCAGGGCGATGGTCGAGTCCGTCGTTGCCCATTTGATGGCGTCGCGCTTGCCCTTGTCGGTGCGTTCATAGGCGCGGGTCTGCACGATCGAGGAGTGCAGATAGAGATTATGCGGCATGACGGTGGCGCCGATGATGCCGATGGCGATGTAGAGCATCGCCGGATTGGTGACGATTTCCGACGACGGCACGAACATGGCATGCAGGATCGAACCGGCCGGCGGGGCGGCGACGAAGATCTGGATGGCGAAGCAGCTGAAGATGATGATCAAAAGCGCGATGACGAAGGCTTCGAGATAGCGAAACCCCTTGTTCATCAGGAGCAGCACGAGGAAGGCGTCGAGCGCCGTCAGCATGGCGCCGCCGATCAGCGGAATGCCGAACAGAAGCTGCAATGCGATCGCGGTGCCGATGACTTCGGCCAGGTCGCAGGCGATGATGGCCAGCTCGCAGGCGATCCACAGCACGAAGTTCACCGGCCGGGGATAATAGGCCCGGCAGGCCTGGGCGAGGTCGCGGCCGGTGGCGATGCCGAGCCGTGCCGCCAGCGCCTGCAAAAGGATCGCCATCAGGTTGGACAGCATGATGATGAACAGCAGCGTGTAACCGAACTGGGCGCCGCCGGCGAGGTCGGTCGCCCAGTTGCCGGGGTCCATATAGCCGACCGAGACCATGTAGCCGGGACCCATGAAGGCGAACAGGCGACGGAACCAGACGCCCGAGTTCGGCACGGCGATAGAGGAATTGACTTCGCGCAGGCTGGGCTGCTCGTCCTCGTCGGGCCTGGCGAACCGCCATGAGGAACGGGAGGCTGTGGCTTCGGCTTCGGACATGAAGGAGGGCTTTCCGCGAGACTGGACGATGTTGCCTTAAGCTATGCCATGGCTCAACATTATGCAATATGCTATATTTCATTGTCGTTGCTTTTTATCCGGCTGGCGGCCATCGGGTGAAACGGCGATCGGAAGCCCCGGTTGCACCTGTTGCGGAATGCAAATAAACGGCCTGAAGAATCAGAGCCCGTGCTATGAAAGCATGGATGGCAAATAGTCCTGGGAGGAGCGCGTATTGGTGCTGAAGAACAGACCAGTTCCGCGCGAGCCGCTGCTCGACGCCGAAATTCATTCGGAGGGCTTCCGGCAGCAGCGCGAAGCGCGCCGCAGTGCGTTGGTCGAGGATTATGTCGAACTGATCGCCGACCTGATCGAAGACGGCAACGAGGCGCGTCAGGTCGACATCGCCGCACGGCTCGGTGTCGCGCAGCCGACAGTGGCCAAGATGCTGACCAGGCTGTGCGCCGACGGTCTGGTGTCGAGAAAACCCTATCGTGGCGTGTTCCTGACCGAAGCCGGCCGCAAAGTCGCGGAGGAAAGCCGCATCCGCCACCAGACGGTGGAAGCTTTCTTGCGCTCGCTCGGTGTCAGTGCGGAGACAGCGCGCATCGATGCCGAGGGCATCGAGCACCATGTCAGCGCCGAGACGCTGGAAGCCTTCCGCAAGGCGATGACGGCGCGCTGAGCGCCAGAGTTCCCGCGTCGCCGGAACCGTCGCACGCCAGACACGTTTGCACCAGATCCGTGCGATTGGCGCGCGAAAGGGAGGAAACGATGGGCATCGAACAAACGCCGGCGGCAAAGGGCAAGCAGGCAGCCGAGGGACTGAAACAGGCGGCGGCCAGGGATGAGCGCAAGACCGAAGCCGAAACCGGCCATCCGCTGAAAAAGGGCGCGGCGCGTTTCGAGGAGCGTTCGAAGAGCTCCGACGGCAGGAGCGCCGGCGCCAAGCAGGAAGATTAGCTCTCTGTCGGGCTTACGTGATCGGCTGTAGGCCACGGGGACGATTGCCACGCCGAGCCGCTCGCCACAACGAACTTGGCCGCAAGGCGACGCGTGTGGCCAAAAAGGCCATCGAAAAATGCTGTGACTTGGCGCAACCGTTGGGATAATTGTTTGTCGCCCCGGAGCAACGGGGAGGTTTGCTGCACGAGGAGTTGCCATGCTCTGGAAGGGCCGTCGTCAGAGTGACAATATCGAGGACGACCGCAGCGACAGCGGCGGCGGCGGACTCGGCGGCGGCGGTGGCCAGTTCCGCATTCCGATCGGCGGCCGTACCGGTGGCGGCGGCAGCATCTTCCTCGTCATCCTGGTGGTGCTGGCCGGATGGTATTTCGGCTTCGATCCTTCGACGATCCTGGGCGGTGGCGACGGCGGCCTGCTGCCGGGCGGCGGCGGCCAGATCACCGACAACAGCGGCCAGGACAACGGTGCCACACCGGCCAATGACGAGATGAAGCAGTTCGTGGCGACCGTGCTGGCCGAGACCGAGGACACCTGGACCGGCATCTTCAAGTCGCAGGGATTGACCTACGAGGATCCCAAGCTGGTGCTGTTTTCCGGCCAGGTCCGCTCGGCCTGCGGCTTTGCCTCCGCGGCGGCCGGACCGTTCTATTGTCCCGGCGACCACAAGGTCTATCTGGACATGACCTTCTTCCAGCAACTCGACCAGCAGTTCGGCGCTTCGGGCGAATTTGCCCGCGCCTATGTGATCGCGCATGAAATCGGCCATCATGTGCAGAACCTGACCGGCATCATGTCCAAGTTCAACCAGATGCGGCAGAGCATGGGCGAGGTCGAGGCCAACCAGATGTCGGTCCGAATCGAGCTTCAGGCCGACTGCTTTGCCGGTGTGTGGGCCCACTACACCGGACAGAAAGGCATATTGGAGCAGGGCGACATCGAAAGCGCGCTGAACGCCGCCAAGCAGATCGGCGACGACACGCTGCAGAAGAAGATGCAGGGCTATGTCGTGCCGGAAAGCTTCAACCACGGCACCTCGCAGCAGCGGCAGACCTGGCTGGCGCGTGGTTACAAGAGCGGCAAGCTGTCGGATTGCAACACGCTGAGTGGGCCGATCTGACCAGACCGTTGTCGAGCTTCACCTGCCGGCGATGCTGCCGTCAGGTGGTGTCAGGATAAATAGATTCGGCCTGTTCCTGCATTGTTCCTTTCCGCGAGCTCGCCTATAAGGTGCGTCCGCCTGCGCCTGAGGGCGAGCAGAGGAGCTTGATCCTGCATGATCGACCCCAAAACCGCCAGACGGGGCCTTGCGATCGTCTTCACCACGCTGCTGCTCGACATTATCGGCTTCGGCATGATCATGCCGGTGCTGCCGGCCTATCTCCGGGAATTGACCGGGGTCAGCATCAGCGGCGCGGCGATCGAAGGCGGCTGGCTGTTCTTCGTCTATGCGGCGATGCAGTTCTTCTTCGCACCGATCATGGGCGGCTTGAGCGACCGGTTCGGGCGGCGGCCGATCCTGCTCGCATCGGTGCTGACCTTCTCCATCGACAATCTGATCTGCGCCGTCGCCTGGTCCTACCCGATGCTGTTCATCGGGCGCGTGCTGGCCGGCATTTCGGGCGCCAGCTATTCGACGACATCGGCCTTCATCGCCGACATCTCGAACGATGACAATCGGGCTAAGAATTTCGGCCTGCTCGGCATCGCATTTGGCGTCGGCTTCGTCATCGGGCCGGTTCTGGGCGGGCTGCTCGGCACGTTCGGGCCGCGCGTGCCGTTCTATTTCGCCGCCGGGCTCGCCTTCGTTAATTTCCTCATCGCTTTGTTTTTCCTGCCGGAAACGCTCGATGACAAGCACCGACGCCGCTTCGAGTGGAAACGCGCCAACCCTGTCGGCACGCTTCTGCAGATGCGCCAATATCAAGGCATCGGCTGGATCGGGCTTGTCTTCTTCCTGATGACGCTCGGGCATATGATGTATCCGGCGGTCTGGTCGTTCGTCTCCAGCTACCGTTATGGCTGGAGCGAGCAGCAGATCGGCTTCTCGCTCGGCGCCTTTGGCCTGTGCGGCGCGATCGTCATGGCGACGGTGCTGCCGCGCGTCATCCCTAGGCTTGGCGAGTGGAAGACCGCGGTCATCGGCCTGACATTCACGGCAGCCAGCGCCTTCGGCTACGCCTTCGCGTCGCAAGGCTGGATGATCTATGCGGTGATCGTCGTCGGCTGCCTGGAAGCGCTGGCCGACCCGCCGCTGAGGAGCCTCGCCGCCGCCAAGGTGCCGCCTTCGGCGCAAGGCGAACTGCAGGGCGCGATGACCTCGATCTTCTCGATCACCTCGATCATCACGCCGCTGCTCTACACGGCGATCTTTTCCTGGTTCACCGGGCCAAGCGCGCCGGTGACCTTCGGCGGCGCGCCCTATCTGCTGGGAGCGTGCTTCCTGACGCTGGCGGTCATCGTCTTTGTGACGAAAGTTGCGAGGCCGGCAGCGCGCACGAATGTCGCCACCGATGTCGCTGAGGATGGAGCACAGGTGTGAGTCACAACCGCATTGCGCTCACCAGGGATGGACCATCGCTGTCGCGACTGGTCTTCGGCGCCTCGCGGCTGCTCGGCAGCGCCGCCCGCCCGGATGCCGATCAGGTCGCACGGCTGATCGGCACCGCCGTCGATTTCGGACTGACCAGCTTTGACCATGCCGACATCTATGGGCACTATGAGGTTGAAGCGGCCTTCGGCGCCGGGCTGGCGCGCTGGAAAGGCAAGCGCGACGGCATCGAGTTGATCTCGAAGTGCGATATCATGAAGAAAGCGCCAAGCCGGCCGGACAACCGGCTGAAGCATTACGATACCAGTGCCACCCATATCGCAGCCTCCGTCGACCGCTCGCTCGCCAATCTCGGCACCGACTATCTCGACCTGTTGCTGCTGCACCGGCCAGACCCGCTGATGGATGCCGACGAGACGGCGGCAGCCCTTGCCGGGCTGGTCACATCGGGCAGAGTGCGGACGATCGGCGTCTCCAATTTCACGCCGTCGCAGTTCGATTTGCTGGCCTCGCGGATGCCGTTCGCGCTCGCCACCAACCAGATCGAGATGTCGGTGCTGAAGACATCAGCGCTGACCGATGGCAGCCTCGACCACGCGCAGCGCCTTGCCTATGCGCCGATGATCTGGTCGCCGCTCGGGGGCGGCTCGCTGTTCACCTGCAAGGAGGGGCGCGAGGCGCGGGTGCGGACAGCGCTTGCCGAGGTGGCAGCGGAAATCGGTGCCGGCGATCTGGCTGCCGTCGCGATCGCCTGGCTACTGCGCCATCCGGCCCGATTGGTGCCGGTGCTGGGTTCGATGAAGCCGGAAAGGCTGGCGGCCATGGTCAGGGCGCTGGACATCGTGCTCGACCGCCAGCAATGGTTCGCCATCTTGGAGGCCAGCGAAGGTCGGCCGGTGGCGTGAGGGCGAGGCTTGTGCCGCTTGGAGATCTGCCTGCGGCGCTATCGACCATTCGCTTTGCGGAGTCCGCCGTGAATGACGACGGGAGGCAGGTCTCAGCCAAATGTCGAAGTCACGCGATTTGCCTTCGAATGATCAAAGCTTCCTCGTCGAGGATTTAATGCTCAATTCAATCCATTTCACTCGGAATGCCGAATATTGATCTGCGCCAGTTCGGCGTGCGTGAGCCGGCCCCGCAAAATCTCCATAGTCGCGTCAGCGGGCAGTGCTTTTTCGGTTTTCAGCTGAGCCTTGCGTTCGTCGTAGATCGCCACATCTGCGGCGTCTTCAAGGGCTTCTTCAGCGGCATGCAGGTCCGTATCCTTACGCATGTCTTTGCCCCCAAAACTGCGCCGCGCCGTCGCGGCGGTCCGCTAAGCCCGTTCGGCCAGCAATTCCTCACCGCGCTTTTCGCGGATCAAATTGACGAAGCGGCGGAACAGGTAGTGTGAATCCTGCGGGCCGGGCGAAGCCTCGGGGTGATGCTGGACCGAGAACACCGGCCGGCCGGTCAGGGTGATGCCGCAATTCGAACCGTCGAACAGCGAGACGTGGGTTTCCTCGACGCCTGATGGCAGCGAGTCGGCATCCACGGCAAAGCCGTGGTTCATCGAGACGATCTCGACCTTGCCGGTGGTGTGGTCCTTGACCGGATGGTTGGCGCCGTGATGGCCCTGGTGCATCTTGGCGGTCTTGCCGCCCAGCGCCAGCGCCAGCATCTGGTGGCCAAGGCAGATGCCGAACACCGGGATGTCGGTCTTCAGCAGATCCCGGATGACCGGTACGGCATAGTCGCCGGTGGCTTCCGGGTCGCCGGGGCCGTTGGAGAGAAAAATGCCGTCCGGCTGCATGGCGAGGATTTCCTCGGCGCCGGACTTGGCCGGCACCACGGTGACCTTGGCGCCGAGGCCGGCGAGCAGGCGCAAGATGTTGCGTTTGACGCCGTAGTCGATGGCGACGACGTGCATTGTCGGTTCGATCTGTTCGCCAAAGCCTTCGTTCCACACCCAGGGTGTCTCGCGCCAGACAGAGGACTGGCCCGACGTAACCTCCTTGGCGAGATCCAGCCCGATCAGGCCCGACCATGCGGCGGCGCGGCGCTTCAGATCGTCGATGTCGAACACGCCATCGGGCGCATGCGCGATGACGGCGTTGGGCATGCCCTTTTCACGGATCAGCGCGGTGAGCGCGCGGGTGTCGATGCCCGACAAAGCGACGATGCCGCGCTTCTTCAGCCACTGGTCGAGACCAGTGCCGGCACGGTAGTTGGACGGGTTGGTGACATCGGCCTTGAACACGGCGCCGACGGCGCCGGCGCGGGCGAGCGGATTGAGATCCTCGATGTCCTCGTCATTGGTGCCGATGTTGCCGATATGCGGGAAGGTGAAGGTGACGATCTGGCCGGCATAGGACGGATCGGTGAGGATTTCCTGATAGCCGGTCAGCGCCGTGTTGAAGCAGACTTCGGCGACAGCGGAGCCGGTGGCGCCGAGACCGCGACCTTCGATGACGGTACCGTCGGCCAGCACCAGAAGGGCGGTCGGCTTTTCCGTGGCCCAAGCGGGGGTCAAGGCGGGCGTCATCTCGGCCATGCGGCACTCCTGTCAGGCCGCGCGCTGCAACCGGCCCGGCGGGCCATCTGCGCGGCAAACGGCGCGAAGCGGCGATTTCGCGGCTTCCACGCAGTCAAATTTCCGTTCATGCAAGGCCCAGTACATAGGGGAAGGGGGCAGGGCGGTCAATGATCATGCGAAATGCCGCCATATTTTATTTCGCCTAGCAAAATCAGTGGCTTGCCCCGGCACATCAGAGTTTGCCTTGGCTCGCCCGCGGCGCTATTGTCCGCGCCGATCGAAGGAGAATGCACCATGCGCGGCAAAATCGCCGAATCCCTGAAGAGCGCGATGAAGGCGCAGGACAAGCACCGGCTGCCGACATTGCGGCTGATCCAGGCCGCCATTCACGACCGCGACATTGCCAATCGCGGGTCAGGCAAGGAGCCGGCCAGCGACGAGGAGATCCTGCAGATCCTGGCCAAGATGGTGAAGCAGCGCGAGGAATCGGCCAAAGCCTTCGATGACGGCAAGCGGCCGGAACTGGCCGCGCAGGAGCGCGGCGAGATGGAGATCATCCGCACCTTCCTGCCGACGCAACTGGACGATGCGGCGGTAACCGCGGCGGCGCGCGAGGCGATCGCCGCGACCGGTGCGGCCAGCCAGAAGGACATGGGCAAGGTGATTGCCGCGCTGAAACAGAAATATGCCGGCCAGATGGATTTCGGCAAGGCGAGCGGCATCGTCAAGCGTCTGCTGCAGTAGGGTGCTGCTCATCTCGTCGCTTGGGTGGCCGACCGGGCGGAATCCAGATCCGTCCGGAATCCAAGTCCAGGAATTGGAACCCGGATAGCGCCGAGATGTTTATCCGTCATGCAACTGGAGAGATGCCATGACTGAGAACGAAACCCGCTATGAAACCGGTGCGACGAAATATCCGGCAAAGACCGATGCCGACGCTTCCGATGAATTCTCCCAGGATGCGGCCGCCAACGAGAAGCCTGCCGGCGGAATAGGGCTCACCCGCCGGATGGGCGAAGTGGAAGACCGCACCTGCCAGTCGGAGGGACAAAACCCGCCAAAGCAAGCCACGCCGAGCGCTGCAACCGAAAAGACGTCCGGGGCCGGCCCCGCTATCGCGGAGCGTTCAAAGGACGCCAAGGCTCCGAAGAGCAGCCAATGAAGCGAAGGCCGGGAGCACTCCTGCGGCGCTTTGGAGATCGGCGGACAAGTGGTTCGCGTAGTTAGCGTTTGCCGATCCCTTCAACGACGATGCGGATGAGGTGCCTGATCTCGTCCTCGCTGAATGACCCGGCCGAAAGCGCCGAAAGCATCGCCTGGCCGTATATTCCAAGCAGGACCAGCGCCATGAAATTGGCATCGTCATCCCTGCGAATGACACCTTGCCGTTGGCCGAGCACCAGAAGGTCCCGGACCAGGCGCTGGAATGAGGGCCGGTCGGGCGGCGGCTGCAGGGACGGACGCTCGGCGGGGGCAAGAGCCAGCCTGGCAAGCGAGGGATTGGCCAGGCACCAGCCGGCGCTGTCGAGAAAGACTGTCTCGAGCATGACGAATACATCTTCGTTCGCCGCCATGCGGGCGCGGTAGGCGGCATCGCCCGCCTCCACGCGGGCGATGAGCCGCAACGCGATTTCTTCTTTCGAACTGAACAGATTGTAGACCGTTTTGCGGGTCAAGCCGGCGCGCGTCGCGATCTCCTCGACCGAGGTGTTGGCAAACCCCATCTCCCGAAACGCCAGGTCGGCGGCATCGAGGATGAGGCTTCGCGACCGTTCGGTCCGCTTTGGGGTTGTCATTTTTATACCCTAGTGTAAATTTACACATATGTAAACTTTTGCTGCGTGACCGCCGCATTGCGGCAGCCGCCAATCCCGCGAAGGGTCGACCGTGGCGCATCGGAATTCAAGCGGCTCTATGGGAAGCAATGTGCAAATGGCTGGTAGTCTCAAGGAATTCGGCCTTGGGATCTGGATTGCGGATGGTCCGATCGTCACGGCGGCCGCCGGCTTTCACTATCCCACGCGTATGGCCGTTATCGGATTGTCCGGGGGCGGTTTGTTCATCTGGTCACCGGTAGAGCTCACGAACGAGCTGCGCGCCGATGTGGACGCTCTGGGCGTGGTGCGCTTCCTGATCCCGCCCAATTCGCTTCACCACGTGTTTCTCGCTGACTGGCAGCGCGGCTATCCCGATGCCAAGGTCTATGCGCCACCCGGCCTGCGGGAAAAGCGCCGAGATATCCTCTTCTGTGGCGAGCTCGGCGATACGCCTGCCGCCGACTGGGCGGACGATCTCGACCAGGTCGTCGTGCGCGGCAACAGGATCACCACCGAGATTGTCTTCTTCCACCGCGCAAGCAGGACAGTGTTGTTCACCGATCTGATCCAGCATTTCCACGCCGGATGGTTCAAGGGCTGGCGGGCGCTCGTAGCCCGGCTGGATCTGATGGTGGCCGCAGAGCCCTCAGTGCCGCGAAAATTCCGCGCCGGCTTTACCGACCGGCGCGCCGCGCGTGCCGCTCTTCAACGCATACTGGCATGGCCGGCCGAAAGAGTGCTGATGGCGCACGGCGAACCAGTGACGGAGGACGCTCAAACGTTCATCCGTCGCGCTTTTCGCTGGCTGGTTGGCCGCTGACTTCCTCGGCGGATTTCGGCGCTTCGAGCACACGGCGCAATGCCGGCGCTTCCTGCTGGATATGATCCCACAGCCGGTTCGCGATCGGCCCATGCGGCCGGTCGCGGCGGCGCGCCACCACCAGTTCGTCGGTGCGGCCCGGCAGATGACGGCCGGCAATGGAGTGCAGGCGTCCGTCCTGCAGTTCTTCCTCGATCAGGAAGCGGGGCAGGTGGCCCCAGCCAAGGCCCTGCAGGATGATCTCCTTCTTCATGCCCTGGTCGGCGACGAGGCATTGCGGCGCGCCTTCGATCAGCGAATAGTTTTGTTGTGGCGAATGGCGGGCGCTGTCGCGCATGACGCATTGGGTGAGTGCCTGCATCTGGTCCGGGGTGATCGGCTGCTCGATACGCTGAGGCAGAAAGCCCGGCGCCACCACGGGAATGAAGGACACCTTGCACAAATCGACCCATTCCACCCGCGCATCGCCCTTGTCGACCCAGTGCAGGATCAGGTCGGCTTCGTCGTCGAAGAGACGCTCCCATGGGCCGCCCACCGCTTCGAAATGCAGATGCAGGCGCGTGCCGGGCAACTGTGCGAAGAATCGCCCGAGCATGCCCAGCACCTGCGGGCGCGGGCACAGGTCGCCGATCACCACATGGATCTCGCTTTCCTCACCCATCGCCAACTGGGCGGCATGGACGCGCAAACCGTCCATCTCGCGCAGCAGCGATAGCGCTCGGCGGTGGAACGACAGCCCGGCCTCGGTCGGACGCACGCGATAGCCGCTGCGATCCAAAAGGACGAGGCCGAGCTGTCGCTCCAGCTTGGCGACGGCGGCGAACACCGCGGGGTGCGAGCGATACAGCATGGCCGCCGCAGGCTGAAAACCGCCGGTGCGGACCACCGCATCGAAGCATTGCAGATCGTGCAGGGTGAATTCGGCCATGTCAGTTTTTGTTACAGAGATTGTCTTATCTTTGTAATATCAACAAAATCGCTCCACAGCTAGGCTCTGTCTCGTTCAACGTTCCAGAAGGAATCTTCATCATGAATGAGCTGAATTTCGTCACAACGGGCGACGGCACGCGCATCGCCTACCGCTTCGACGGCGAGGCAAGCAAGCCGGTGCTGGTGCTGTCGAATTCCATCGGCACCACGCTGCACATGTGGGATGGGCAGGTCGGCGAATTGTCGAAGCATTTTCGTGTCCTGCGCTACGACTTTCGCGGCCATGGCGGATCGAGCGTTCCGGTCGGCGCCTATTCGCTGGACCGGCTTGGCCGCGACGTCATCGAGTTGCTCGATGCGCTCGACCTGCAACGTGTACATTTCCTTGGCCTGTCGCTCGGCGGGTTCGTCGCGCAGTGGCTCGGCATCCACGCGCCCGAGCGGATCGACCGGCTGATCCTGAGCAACACCTCGTCGCATCTGGCGCCGGCAAGCTATTTCGACGAGCGGATCGCTGCGGTGCGCCAGGCGCCGGACATGTCGGAAACCGCCGAGACGTTCCTGAGCAACTGGTTCCCCGCGTCGCTGGTTGCCGCCAACGAGCCTGTGGTCGAAGACTTTCGCGCCATGCTGCTGGCTATCGACCGGCAGGGCCTGGCGGGTCTGTTCGCGGCGGTTCGCGACGCGGACCTTCGCCGCACCGTGGCACTGATACCCCGGCCGACGCTGGTGATCGCCGGTCGGCACGACACGGTGACGGCAGCCAGCCACAGCGAGCTGATCGCCGCGACGGTGCCCGGCGCGAAGCTGGTTGTGCTGCCTGCGGTCCATCTGTCGAACATCGAATATCCGGCAGAGTTCATCCAGGCTGTCATCGATTTCTGCGCGGAGCCGAGTGCCGCGACGGCAAAGGCATCCGGCACCAGCCCGGCGGTTGCCGTGCGTTCAAAGGACGCTGCGGTTCACAAGGGCGGGCGCCAGCCGGAGCCTGCGTCAATGTGAGCGCCGGGCCGAGCCGAGCCATCTGGCGAGAAGCTTTTCAACGCCTTTCGGAACGATCCCGTCACCTTGCCATTATCAGCACGAAGGCAGGCTCGGCCAGGCAAACGCCGACCTTAGAGACGGTCGGCGACGCACCACTTTCGGGCGCCGACACGAACACGCCGGAGGAAAGCGATGACTGGACGCAAAACCCACGATCAACAAATTCGCATCATTGAAGAGCGGGAAAACACAAAAAACGCCGGCAAGGATTTTGATGCCGAGGCGGATCTGAAACGATCAGCGGCGGAACGCGAAGCACTGCGCAAGGGAGCGGACATGAGGACCGATACACCGGACCTCGTCGATCCAGACGACCGCAACATGCTTCGCGGCAAGAATCAGGAAAGCGCCCATCACAAGAACCCTGCCGACGACTAAAGCGCGTCACGGACCAGCAACGCTCCTGGAACATTCGTCATAGATTGGAGGCAGCCCATGGCACGCGGCAGCAAGAAGCACATCGGAGCAGGTTCACAAGGAAAGGGTTCCGGCACAGGCGCCATGACCGTGACGCCAAAAGACAAGCTCGAAGAAAACAAGGTTCTGTCCAATCGCGACAAGGCACAGCATTCCAAAGAACGCGGTTTGGACTCCAGGCAGGTCGCGACCGAGCAGCATCAGGATCATGCCGCCAACCGTTTGCGGGACTGACGCCCGACAGGGGCGCCAGCCTCGGCCTGGCTGTCCGGGGAGCCGTCAGATTCGTACCATCTCTATTTGACACCGAGGCTTTCGGGCCAGAGCGCCTGGATTTCCTTCGGCAGCGCATCGCGCACCTTAGCCGATTGGCCAAGATCAACATGCCGTGCAAGAACTCGGAATACCGAGCGTGCTGCATCCTCGGGATCGACGGGGCGGATCGATTTCAATTCCTCGCCGATGTGCTGCGAGAAGTTTTCCAGGGAGCGCGTTTTGTCCGGCTCGGCTGCGGGCCGGTAGTGGTCGTAATAGGCGCCGCGCACCAGGAGCGGCAGTTCCGCCCCAAGTTTGGCCGCAAGCCCGATCTGCAGCCTGTCCCTTACGGTCCGCAGGACCGCGCCCAATATGTGCCATGCAATTCGCCGATCCGGACCATGATCGTCCATGATCTCGTCGAGCCAGATGTTGGTTGTCTGCAGCGTCCTGTCAAAGACATCCAAACCGGTAGCGCTCATCATCGCCTCCTCATCAAATTCATGTCTGGTTTCGAAACGATGCTCAGGGACAATCGTTTCGCTATCTGTCGACAAAATTGGCTCGGCCTGTGATCCGGCTCTGCCCCGGGATCCACGGTAGCGGTCTTGGTTGCGCCGGAACCCCGTCCGAAGCAGTTCGTTCCTGGGTGGGCGGCGTTGAGGAGCTGGTTGGGGGGAGCGCGTCCTGCAACGGGTTTTTTGCGATGCCTGCAAGGAAGACAAAAATCACTGAAGGCGAGAACCGACAGCAACTCCTGCAGATGATGACGACGGAGCATTTGGTGCTGGGGACCGCCAGGGCGGCGACTATTCAGGAGGCGAATCAGCGCGCAAATTTGTTCCTGACTTCGGTATCCAGCGCCACGATCGCCCTTGCTTTCGTGGCCCAGGTGACGAGGATGGGGCTTCCTTTCATGCTGTTCAGCCTGATCCTGTTGCCGTGCCTCTACTTCATTGGGCTGGTGACATTCGTCAGGGCTGTGCAGGTGGCCATCGAAGACATGGTCCACGCCCGCGGCATGGCACGCATCAGGCACTGCTACACCGAGCTCACCCCTTCGATGGCGCGCTATCTGGTTCACTCCACCCATGACAACCAAACGGCTCTGCTGGCCGATGTCGGCCTCAAGCCAAGGCCCTGGCAAGCGTTCGCCGGAACCGCAGGGATGGTGAATGTCGTCAACGGTGCCATCGCCGGTGTCTTTGCCGGCGTGATGCTCAAGGTTGTCGTTGGCTCGACGGTCAGTCTCGCCGTGACTGTCGGCATTCTAGCTTTTGCGGTGAGCAACTGGTGCCTGTGGCAACATCACAGGCGCAGTTGGGCAAGCGCGGAACACAAGCTGAAGGTGCTGTTTCCAAACGTGCCGGACAGCGACGGCGAGGCGCGGATCGGATAACCCGTTCGAGAGGGGCAGGAGCATCAACTCGCGCTAGGCGGAAACCTCAAGCACGATCTTGCCACGCACATGCTCATTTTCCAGCCGTTCTTCCGCTTTGGCGACCTCTCCAAGCGGGTAGGTGGCTTGCACGAAGGGGGTGACCTTGCCGGCCTCGATGAGGCGGCCGATCTCGGCAAGATGCGCCGCATTCGGCTCGGCCAGGTAGGAGACGCCACGCGCCCGACGCAAGTTTGCCTTTTCCTGCGACGGTTGGGAAAGCGTGGAAACGAGCGTCCCGCCAGGCTTGAGCACCTCCCAGGAGCGCTCCTGCGTGTCGCCCGCGACAAGATCGAACACCAGGTCGACCGCATCGACGACCTCTTCGAAACGCTGATTCTTGTAGTCGACCGTCTGATCGGCGCCAAGCTCACGCACGAAAACGACGTCCTCGGCGGAAACGGTTGTCGCGACGAACGCGCCCGCGGCCTTGGCCAGCTGGATCGCCAGATGACCGACGCCGCCGGCGCCGCCATGGATGAGAACCCGTTGTCCGGATTTGAGGCCGCCATGATCGAAAAGGCCTTGCCATGCGGTGATGCCGGCAAGCGGCACCGCCGCGGCTTCGACATGGCTTAGACGATCCGGTTTGGCAGCCGCCTCCGTCGCCTTGACCACGACATATTCGGCATTGCCGCCCCGGTCATGACCAAGCATCGCAAACAACGGGTCGCCCTTCTTCAACGTATGCGCCCGCGTACCGCATATTTCCACCGTGCCGGATACGTCGCGCCCGAGCGTGACCGGCAGGGTCTCGCTCACCGACCCTTCGCGGGTCTTGTAGTCGATCGGATTGACGCTTGCGGCGCGGACCCTGAGCACAACCTCGTCGTCAAGGGGCTGAGGCGAGGGGACCTGATCGATCGAAAGAACCTCAGGTCCGCCAAAAGCGTGGATGCGGATTGCTTTCATGTCGGCATACCTCCTGTTGTCTGGCTTTCGGCGACGCTGTCTGCAGGGCTGTCGTCAGCGGCTGTGCAGCCGAGGTTGCGGCGGCAGGCACGCTGGCCTCCCGGGGGCCACCGTCAGATGATTTTCCACCATCATCGGCGACCCAGCGGGATGCCAATTTGTCGGCGGCCAATCCGTCACGATCAGGCCGCCGCAAGGACGCCCAGTCCTGCTAGGCCGTAGACTGCGTCGGCGGGTTCTGGTTCATCATCCACAGCTCGATCGCAGCCAGAACCGCGACCAGAACGCCGATTACAACATGCACGCCCATGGCTGTGGTTGCCTGGAATCCAAGCACCCAGGGAGACACAACTACCCAAAGACCCACAACGAGGTTCAGCCATTCCTCCCAGACAGCAAAGGCGAAGAGGGCGGCAACCGAAAGCACGACAATCACGATGCCGCTGCCCATGGCATTCTGGGACTGTGTCCCTGCCGCGAAGGCGAATATCCATGGAGAGAAGAAGAGAATTGCTCCGAGGACCAGATTTGCTACGTCACAGAGCTTGGCATTTGACCATTGGTTCATGATTTTCTCCATCAAGCGTGCTCTCCACGCTTCCGAAGCTCAGCGGCCTTGAAACCGTCGGTCACATGGCGGCAAGGCTACAACCAGACTTGCTGGCTTTCTAACTGGAGAGCAGGCCGTTGGTTCCAACCAATCGGCCTGGCACGGCACCGGGAACTCTCCTCGCCGGGAGCATTCAGCCACTCCCGATCCGTTCGCGACATACAACGCGGCGGGAAGGTGCGAGGCGCAGGCGATTACCCATGTGATCGCCTCTCGATCATAGTCGTCACCCGGAGCGCCAGTCCTCGAAGAAGACGTTCAATGTAAGCGTGATGTGTTCGCGTTCTGGCAGCCTTCTGTGCCGCTTCCTTCCTGCCGCGGGTACCCTTGGTCCGCACTGCCTTGCGCGGCGGCGGAACGACCGGATGCGCCTTTCGTTTCGGCGGCCTTCTCGGCGGCGGCTGCCCGCGCCATGGGCGCGCGTTGTCTCTGGGGACCAACGCGCCGAGGTCGCAAATGATCCGATCCCAGCCTTTGGCTTGCCGGCATCGACGACGCGCGGGGAGTCAGACGCTGGCAAACCTCGGAGATCGGGATCGATACCGGTTCACGACGGGTTGCTGATCAATGCGCATGGTTCGCATGCCGAAGCGGACGTCACGGCTGCGTGCAAATCGGCACTGGCTGCGGCGGCGGTGCCGGATGATCCTTCCTGTATTGGGCGATGATCGGCTCGAGGGTCTTTCGCGGCCAGAATTTCGGTGTGCCGATTTCCTTCAGGCAGGACGCGTTCCAATAGGCGCCCGGCTGTGAATGGTTGGCTGCGACCGCGGCGATGTCGCGCGATTCCGGGTAGATGTAGAGCGTCGTCGGATTGTCCTTGACCATCGGGATAATCTGCTGCGCATCCGCCGGCGACCAACTGGTGCAGCCATTGCTGCGACCGCCGGCATAATCCACCAGCTTGCCGAACGGCACGAAGCCGTCATGGTCGGCATGCGAGCTGTTCGGATTTTTGCGCAGGCACAGGCCGTGCAGCACCTGGGCCGCGTGGCCGCCGATCACCCGCTGCCTGGCGTTCGCGGCTTCGCCTTCGCCGTCGAACTGGATGAAGGTGCGCTGGAAAGCCACGTCCCGTTTCGCACCAGTGCGGTAATAACCCTTGAACGAGGTTTTCGCCTCGCGGGTCATATAGGCGCCGCCGGCCGTCAACGATGAATCCATCGCATTGCCGAAGTTCCTAGCGCACCGCTTGCCGTTCGAAAAATCGACGACGCCCTTCAGATTCCGCCCGCTGCCATGACCCGACGAAATCGCGCGGAAGGACTCGCTGCCCTCGCAGATGACGTAGTAGCGGCGGCCGAGCACGCCATTGCCCAGATCGCTGGGGCGTGTCGCATCCATGGCGAAGTAGCAGGGGTTCTTGACGGCCCCTTGGGCGACCTTCTTCCGATAAAGCGCGCGGGCACGTTCGAGGACAATTTGTGAGATCTGGCCGTCGCTGTTGCCGACATGAGCCTGCAGCCAGGCCGGAACGTCAGATGATGCGGCAAAGGATCGAGCCGACACCGTCACGGCGACGAAAAAGCTGGCGACGACGCCCAGACAAACAAATCTCAACCGCACGGATCAATTCTCCTGTCGAAGCGAATGGCGATTCCTTGCGGTATTGCCGCGAGAATCGATCATAGATGGCCTCGCATTATCAGGCGAAACACATCTTGTTTAGCGTACCCGCATGAAGATCCGCAAAGCAGGTCGATGCATGCAAACGCCTACGCCGACATGCTGGCTCCAGGCTTGCGGCGGACGTCTTCGCATCCTTGAAGCAGGGCAACAAACTCGGGTTGGCGGGTTCCTTCGAGCTCGTCGGCGCGTTGGCTGACGGAGCATCAAACGAAAAACCCGCCTGTGCGGCGGGCCATTGGCGCAAATCAGCACCATGGACAAATATGTACCATAGCTGAGTGCAGGGAGTCAAGAAAAAATTCCTATCGCGAAAAGCCGCGAGTTCGGAACCTATTCTCTAGAGGTCCGCGATTTTCGATACGCAGGGATTGAGCTATCATCTGATTCTGGCGTGGCCCACGCCTCCTCCCTCCGCCGGGAAAGCATCATCCATGCAGGGCTCTCTCATCACCGAACCAACTGTTCGAGCGCTTGGCATAAGGAGGGGTTGCGAAAACGGCTCGCACCAGGAGGTTTGTCATGAAGCTGTCCGCGCCCATCTATCATCTGAAGCGTCAAGCCAGGCTGTTGTCCCGCGAGGCCAAAATTCCGCTCCACGAAGCGCTTGATCGCGTTGCAGTACGGGAAGGCTTCGCCAGTTGGAGCCTGCTTGCGGCCAAGGCAGCCGGGGCGGCGCCTGCCGGCACACTGTTTGCGCAACTTGCGCCCGGCGATCTGGTCCTGGTGGGTGCACGACCCGGCCACGGCAAGACGCTGATGAGTCTCGAACTGGCAATCGAAGCCATGAAGTCCGGCAGTAGGGGCGTGTTCTTCACGCTGGAGTATACGCAGCGGGATGTGCTCGACCGGTTTCGAGCCATCGGGGCAGACCCGGTGCAGTTCAACGACCGGTTCGTGTTCGACAATTCCGACGCCATCAGCGCCGACTATATCGTCAAGGCATTGGGCTCGGCGCCGCGCGGCACGCTGGTGGTGATCGACTATCTGCAACTGCTCGACCAGAAGCGGCAAAATCCGGAGCTGATGGCGCAGGTTCGCACGCTGAAAGCGTTTGCCGGCGACAGGGGATTGATCCTCGTCTTCATCTCGCAGATCGACCGGTCCTACGACCCGGCGCAGAAGCCGGTTCCCGATATCGGCGATGTGCGGTTGCCGAACCCTCTGGATCTGTCGCTGTTCAACAAGACCTGCTTCCTGAACAAGGGCGAGATCCGGTTCCACGCGGCAGGCTGACGATCGGGTCAGCCAAGCCTTCATTGGGCGGCTGCTACCAGGTTCAGCTCAACCGATGCCGGATTGTGCTGCGCGCGCAACGTTTCGGCCGCCTGGCGAACCACTTCGGATATAAGCAGCAGCTGTTTGGCGATCGGACTTGTCTTGCGCCAGATCATGCCGATCGTCCGCGACGGTTGGGGGTTGGCAAAGTGGGCGACAGACACCGCCGCCGAGCGCGTCTCCACCGGCACGGCCATTTCGGGAATCAAGGTGACGCCGACACCGGCGCCGACCATTTGCACCAGGGTCGACAGCGAGCTGCCGTCCAGCAACTCCCTTGGCCGCGCCGAATGCATGTTGCAGAACGACAGCGCCTGGTCGCGAAAACAATGGCCTTCCTCCAGCAGAAGCAGCCGCATCTCGCGCAGCATTTCGCGGTTGGGGACCGGCTTTCCCTCGTCCTCGCCGGGCCGGACCAGCACGAAGTTCTCGGCAAACAGCACGATTTCCGTCAGCGAGGGTTCCGACACCGGCAAGGCGACGATGGCCGCGTCAAGCCGGCCGTCGGCCAGTTCCTGGATCAGCTTCTGCGTTTGCGTTTCGCGCACGTGGATATCGAGCCCGTCATGCATGCGGGCGAGGTTGCCGATGATGGCAGGCAGGAGGTAGGGTGCGATCGTCGGGATCACGCCGATGCGCAACCGTCCCACCAGCCGGTCGCGCGAGGCGCGGGCCAGATCCGTCAGCTCATCCACCGAGCGCAGGATGTCGCGGACGCGCAAGGCGAATTCCTCGCCGAAATTGGTCAGCCGGACCTGGCGTGGGCCTCTTTGGAAAAGCTCCGTGCCCAGCGTTTCCTCCAACTCCCGGATCTGCACCGAGATCGCGGGCTGCGAGATCGAGCAGGCATCGGCGGCGCGGCCGAAATGATTGTGCCGGGCCAGCGCCTCGAAATAACGCAGCTGCTTCAGCGTCAGGTTTGTCATAATGTCATCTTATCGCTGCAATCAGGAAATCCAACTTAAATTAATCAAGCGGCTTTGCTATAGGAGTCGTAACGAAGATGAGGAGCAGCCGGGACCGCCTGGTGAGGCGCATGCCCGCAGCAACAGGACATCCAACATATTCGGTCGCGTATCGGGCTCAGGTCATCGCGCCAGCCATGAAACGGACCGCCTACAGGGACATTCTTGTGTCCCTGTTCACGCAGCAGTTGAACAGCTCAACTCAGCCAACGATCGGAGAGAAGAACATGGACGCACAGACCGATGATCCCAGTGCCGGCAAATGCCCCGTTGCGCACGGATCCTCCAGCAGGACGAACCGTGACTGGTGGCCGAACCAACTGGACCTTGGCGTTCTGCATCAGCAATCGAACCTTTCGGATCCGATGGGCGAAGAGTTCGACTATGCCGAGGAATTCAAGTCGCTCGATCTCGATGCGGTGATCAAGGACCTGCACCAGGTGATGACGGATTCGCAGGATTGGTGGCCGGCCGACTTCGGCCATTACGGGCCGCTGTTCATCCGCATGGCCTGGCACAGTGCCGGCACCTACCGCATCGGCGACGGCCGTGGCGGCGCCGGGGCCGGCCAGCAGCGTTTTGCTCCGCTCAACAGCTGGCCGGACAATGCCAATCTCGACAAGGCGCGCCGGCTGCTGTGGCCGGTCAAGCAGAAATATGGGCGCAAGATCTCCTGGGCCGACCTGCTGATCCTCACCGGCAACGTCGCGCTGGAATCGATGGGCTTCAAGACCTTCGGTTTTGCTGGCGGCCGCGCCGACGTCTGGGAACCCGAACAGGACGTCGATTGGGGTTCGGAAACCAAGTGGCTCGACGACAAGCGCTACTCCGGCGACCGCGAACTCCAGGGCCATCTCGGCGCCGTCCAGATGGGTCTGATCTATGTCAATCCGGAAGGGCCGAACGGCAAGCCGGATCCGCTGGCCTCGGCACGCGATATTCGCGAGACGTTCGGCCGCATGGCCATGAACGACGAGGAGACCGTGGCGCTGATCGCCGGCGGCCACACCTTCGGCAAAACCCACGGCGCCGGCGATGCCTCGCTTGTGGGTGCGGAGCCGGAAGGCGCCGGCATCGAAGCGCAGGGCCTCGGCTGGTCGAGCAAGCATGCCACGGGTATCGCCGGCGATGCCATCACCTCGGGCCTCGAGGTGACCTGGACCACGACGCCGACCAAGTGGAGCAACAACTTCTTCGACAATCTGTTCAACTTCGAATGGGAGCTGACCACGAGCCCGGCGGGCGCGCATCAGTGGACGCCGAAGGGCGGCGCCGGCGCCGGAACCGTGCCGGATGCCCACGATCCGTCCAAGCGCCGCGCGCCTGCCATGCTGACCACCGATCTCGCGCTGCGGGTCGATCCGGCCTACGAGAAGATCTCGCGGCGCTTCCATGAGCATCCG
Source organism: Mesorhizobium sp. AD1-1 (assembly GCF_020164655.1). NCBI lineage: Bacteria > Pseudomonadati > Pseudomonadota > Alphaproteobacteria > Hyphomicrobiales > Phyllobacteriaceae > Mesorhizobium > Mesorhizobium sp. AD1-1. The sequence goes on along the minus strand of NZ_JAIUGP010000007.1, from coordinate 267,772 downwards.
GACCAGTTCGCCGACGCGTTTGCCCGCGCATGGTTCAAGCTGACCCATCGCGACATGGGTCCGGTCGTTCGCTATCTCGGCCCGCTCGTGCCGAAGGAAGAGCTGATCTGGCAGGATCCGATCCCCGCGGTCGACCACGAACTGGTCGGCGAGCAGGACATTGCGTCGCTGAAGGCGAAGATCCTGGCATCGGGCCTGTCGGTTTCCGAATTGGTCTCGACGGCGTGGGCCTCGGCCTCGACGTTCCGCAATTCCGACAAGCGCGGTGGTGCCAATGGTGCACGCATCCGGCTGGCGCCGCAGAAGGATTGGGGGGTCAACCAGCCGGCGGAACTGTCGAAGGTGCTGGCCAGGCTGGAAGCCATCCAGAAGGAGTTCAACGCGGCACAGACCGGCGGGAAAAAGATCTCGCTGGCCGACCTCATCGTTCTCGGCGGTGTCGCCGCTGTCGAGAAGGGGGCGAAGGATGGCGGCCACGAGGCCAAGGTGCCGTTCACGCCGGGTCGCATGGATGCTTCACAGGAACAGACGGATGTCCATTCCTTTGCCGCGCTCGAGCCGAAAGTCGATGGCTTCCGCAACTATGTCAGGGGCAAGCAGCCGATGTCGGTCGAAGCCATGCTGGTCGACCGGGCGCAATTGCTGTCGCTGACCGCACCCGAAATGACGGTGCTGGTCGGCGGTCTTCGTGTGCTCGGCGCCAACACGGCCAACTCGAAGCACGGCGTGTTCACCGACCGGCCGGGTACGTTGACCAACGACTTCTTCGTCAACCTGCTCAGCATGAACACGGTCTGGGATCCGGCCGCCGGCTCCGACGAAGTCTACGAGGCGCGTGACCGCAAGACCAAGGCGGTCAAGTGGACCGGCACCCGTGCCGACCTGATCTTCGGCTCGCACGCCCAATTGCGCGCGCTTGCCGAGGTCTACGGGTCGGCGGACGCCAAGGCGAAATTCACCAGGGATTTCGTTGCGGCATGGACCAAGGTGATGAACGCCGACCGCTTCGACATCGCCTGAGATCGCTAAAGGTGCTCCGGCGCGGCCGCGCCGGATCGCCGGTCCTCCCAAGGACACAACGCCAGGGCCGCGTTTCCAGTGATGGGAGCGCGGCCTCTGTCGTATGGGGCCGCGCTTTGGTGGACCGTGCCTCCCTGGTCAAGCATGCTATTTTGTGGGCATCGCGTCTGCACCGGTGCACCATGATCGAAATCGTCAAACCCGCGCTCGAACATCTGCCGTCCTACAAGGCGGCACTCGAACGCGGCTGGTCGCCGGACAATGTGCGATTGCTGGAAGCGACGCGCGAGCAGCTTGCGGCAATCGAAAGGGATCCCGTGGCTTTTCTCGCCGACCTCGATGATCCCCAGGCCAGGGGCGGTCCGATCACCTTGCCCGACGGCAAAAAGGTGCCGCGCCTGCCGGGCTTCCGCCGCTGGATCTGGGACGGCGAGGCGTCGGGCTCGATCGGCTTTCGCTGGCAGAAGGCCACGTCGGACCTGCCGCCGCATGTGCTCGGCCATATCGGCTATGCGGTGGTGCCGTGGAAGCGGCGGCGCGGCTACGCTACACAGGCACTGCGCCTGATGCTGGAGGAGGCGAGGGCGGTCGGCCTGGCTGACGTCGAGATCACCGCCAAACCGGGCAATCCGGCCTCGCACAAGGTGATCCTGGCCAATGGCGGCAAGCTCGTCGAACGCTTTTTCGAGGACGCCGCCTATGGCGGAGCAGAAAGCTTGCGGTTCCGGATCGAGCTGTAGGATGTATCTCAACCATGCTCATCGGCGCACAGCGCATGATCCGACAGCGCGCGGATGACGTAGCAGTCGCCGACCGTCTGGCCATTGCAGCACGTGGCGATGCGTTCGAGCTCGGCCTCGAGCCGCTTCAACTGGGCAATCTTTTCCCGCACCGAGATCAGTTGCTCCTCGGCGATCTTGTCGGCGTGGCCGCAGGGTTGCTCGGGGTGGCCGCTCAAATCGATCAGAGAGCGGATGTCCTCGACGGCGAAACCGAGATCGCGGGCGTGGCGGATGAAGGCCAGCCGCTCCAGCTCCTGCCTGGAATAGCGGCGCTGGTTGCCTTCCGAGCGCTCGGGTGCGGCAACAAGGCCCATCTGCTCGTAGTAGCGGATGGTCGGCACCTTGACCCCGGTGCGGCGCGAGAGATCACCGATCGAAAACATGAATTGCCTCTTGAAGCTCTAGTGACTAGAGCAATTACAGTGCCTGACATCAGCGTTCAAGACCCATACGGCGACGCCGCGCGGGCAAGACAGACAGGTGATGTGATGACGGCGCCCCTCGACCAGGTAAAAATCAGGCAGACGCGGTTCAAGATCGGCGGCATGGATTGCGCCTCTTGCGCAACCAAGATCGATACGGCGGTGCGTCGCCTAGACGGCGTCGCCGATGTCTCGGTTTCGGTGACCGGTGCCAGCATGACGGTCAGCCATGGCGGCGCGTTGCCGGAAGACAAGGTGCTGCAGCAGGTGGCTCGGCTCGGCTACGGCATCGTCAGGGCCGAGGCACATGTATCGCCGATGTCAAACAAGGCGCACGCCGATCACGTCCACAATGACCATGAAGGCCACGATCATGCGATCCACGATCCCGATCCCGATCATGGCCATTCCGAGACGGGGCAGGCGTGGTGGCGTTCCCGCCGGGCGGTGCTGACGCTCGCCTGCGCGGCAGCGCTTCTCGCCGCATACGGCATCGGCCATCTGTTCCCGGTGGCGGAACGCGGGGTGTTCCTGGCCGCGCTGTTGGTCGGCCTGGTGCCGATCGCACGGCGCGCGCTGATGGCGGCATTGGCCGGCACGCCGTTTTCGATCGAGATGCTGATGACCATCGCGGCGATAGGCGCCGTGATGATCGGTGCCACTGAAGAGGCCGCCGCCGTGGTGGTGCTCTTCCTGATCGGCGAGCTTCTGGAGGGTGTCGCCGCCGGCCGGGCGCGGGCGAGCATCCAGGGACTTGCCGATCTGGTGCCGAAGACGGCCTTGGTCGAGCGCGCAGGCGGCACATCGGAGTGTCCCGCCGAAGACCTTGCGGTCGGCGACATCATCCTGGTGCGGCCGGGCGCCCGCATCCCGGCCGATGGCGAGATCATCGAGGGCGCGAGCGAAATCGACGAGGCGCCGGTGACCGGCGAGAGCACGCCGAAGCGCAAGGGCGCTACGGACGCCGTCTTTGCCGGCACGATCAGCACCGATGGCGTGCTCAAGGTGCGGGTGACGGCGGCCGCTTCCGACAACACCATCGCCCGAATCGCGCGGCTGGTGGAGGAGGCGCAGGAGGCCAAGGCGCCGACAGAGCGCTTCATCGATCGCTTCTCGCGCACCTACACGCCGGCGGTGCTGGCGGTCGGTGCGCTGGTGGCATTGTTGCCGCCGCTGCTTGCCGGCGGCGACTGGAACGAATGGATCTACAAGGGCCTGGCGATCCTGCTGATCGGCTGCCCCTGCGCGCTGGTCATCTCGACCCCGGCGGCAATCGCCGCGGGCCTGGCGACCGGCGCGCGGCGTGGCCTGTTGATGAAAGGCGGTGCGGTGCTGGAAGGCTTTCGCCGGCTCACGGCGGTCGCCTTCGACAAGACCGGTACGCTGACCGCAGGCAAGCCTGTCGTCACCGACATCGTGGCGTATGGAAGGGATGAACGCACCGTGCTGGCGCTGGCGGCAGCACTGGAGCAGGGCTCCAGCCATCCGTTGGCGATGGCGATCCTGGACCGGGCCAAGGCCGACAAGGCGCCGGTGCCGCCGGCTCTCGCGGCGAAGGCAATCTCGGGCAAGGGTGTCGAGGGCAGCGTTGGCGGCGTCGCCGTCTTCCTCGGCTCCGGCCAGGCGGCGGGCGAACGCGCCGACATGACACAAGCGCAGCGCCTCGCCGTCGACAGCCTCAACGGCCAGGGCAAGACGGTGTCAGTGCTGGTCGCCGATGGCGTGGTGGCCGGGCTGATTGCCATGCGCGACGAGCCGCGGCCGGATGCTGCGGCCGGGATCGCGGCGCTGGAGGCCGAGAGCATCCGCGCGGTGATGCTGACCGGCGACAACCGCCGCACGGCGCAAGCCATCGCCGCTTCGCTCGGCATCGAGGCGCGGGCGGAGCTGTTGCCCCAGGACAAGCAGCGCATCGTCGGCGAATTGCAGCGCGAGGGTTTCAAGGTCGCCAAGGTCGGCGACGGCATCAACGACGCGCCGGCGCTCGCGGCCGCCGACATCGGCATTGCCATGGGCGGCGGCACCGACGTGGCGCTGGAGACCGCGGACGCGGCGATCCTGCACGGCCGCGTCATGGACGTCGCGCGTATGGTGAAACTGTCGCGGGCGGTGATGGCCAATATCGGCCAGAACATCACCGTGGCGCTGGGGCTGAAGGCGGTGTTCCTGGTCACCACCATTTTGGGCATCACCGGCCTGTGGCCGGCGATCCTGGCCGATACCGGCGCGACCGTGCTGGTCACCGCCAACGCCATGCGCCTGCTGCGCTGGCGCGGGTGAAGTGTTTTTGGTTGATCACGATCTTTTCGGAAAACCGGCGTCCACTTTTCCGGATCGTGATCTACTCGGCTGGGGCTGTCAGCGGCGGCGTGGCGTTGCTGCGCCCTTCCCAGACATAAGAGGCGAGCGCCACTGCCACGGCGACCAGCATGGCGATGGCGCCGAGCAGCGGCAGGCTGCGGTAGCCATAGCCGCTGTTCAGCATCGCGGCGCCCAACGAAGCGGCCAGCGCGATGCCGACATTGAAGCCGGACGGAATGAGCGACGAAGCGAGGTTGGAAGCATCTGCCGTCCAGGCCAGGATGCGGGTCTGGATCGGCGTGCCGATGGCGAAGTTGAGACCGCCCCAGATGACGATCGCCACAACCATCGGCAGGGGATAGGGGCTGACGGCATAGATCACGCCAAGCGTCACCGCCTGCAGGGCCAGCATGGTGATCAATGACGGCATCAGCTTCCAGTCGGAGAGCTTGCCGCCGAGGAAGACGCCAAGGGTTGCGCCGACGCCGTTGAGCAGCAGCACCCACGGCACCAGGTTCTCGTCGAGACCGGTGACTTCCAGCAGTGTCGGGGTGATGTAGGTGAACAGGCCGAACTGGCCGATCATCAGCATCAGCATCAGGATCAGCGATGTCCAGACCTGCTGGCGGGCCAGCACGCGGACCTCGCGGGCGAAACCGGCGGGCTTGGCCGATGAGCCGGTGGTGCGCGGCAAAAGGGCTGCCATGGCAAGCGTTGCCGCGACACCCAGCGCGCACATCACCCAGAAAGTCGCACGCCAGCCCCAGATGTTGCCGATCGCGGTGCCGGCCGGCACGCCGATGACGTTGGAGACGGTGAGGCCGGACAGGATGACGGCGACAGCCATGCCGCGCTGGTCCTCGCGCACGAGACCGACGGCGACGACCATGGCGACGCCGAAATAGGCGCCATGCGCGACCGCCACGGCAATGCGCAACAGAAGCATCGAGGTGAAATCGGGCGCCAGCGCGCAAGCCGCCTGGCCAATGGTGAAGGCGATGGCGAGGCCTAGCAGCAAGGTCTTGCGCGACAATGACTTGGTGGCGAGCGCCAGCAGCGGGCCGCCGATGGCGATGCCGCCGGCATAGCCGGAGACGAGATAGCCGGCGGAGGGAACCGAGACGCCCAGGCCTTGCGCCACCTGCGGCAGCACGCCGGCAATGACGAATTCGGTGGTGCCGAAGGCAAAGGCGGCGATGAACAGGGCGATGAGCGGAAGCGACATGGGGAAGCCTTAGCTGGAAGCGCCTCAAACCACGGATGGGCTTTGCGGGCAATCCAGAAATTTTTGTCGCGAGTTTAGGTTTTCTTCAGTGGGGGGCGAGGCGGTGAAGCGCCAATCCCCCCCTTGTGGGGGAGATGGCCGGGGTAAAGGAAGCGCGCGAACCTATCCAAGCGCGCTCCCTTCCTCTCCCCCGATCGACGGGGTAGAGGAAGGGCGCGATCTTATTTCAACTCGCGCCCTTCCTCTCTCTCCGGAGGCCTCGTGGGGGATTGCTATTCTTCAGCTCGCTTTCAACCGCGACCCCGTCAGCAGGCCGCGCTCTTCAAGCACCGGATAGGCCATCGAGGCCAGCAGCGAATTGATCTGCTTCAGGTCGCGGATGGTGTCGAGATGGATCGAGCTGGTTTCGACGCTCTTGGCGGTGCCGTCGCGCAGCCGCACGAAATGGCTGGCGCTGGTTTCCTTTTCGCGGTCGCGCAGCCGGTCCTTTTCCAGCACCAGCTGACGGGCGGTCTCGGGATCGCGCGACACCAGAACGTTGAAGGCAAGCCGCGCATTGGCCAGAACCGAGCCATGGAAGGCGCACAGCTCGGCCCAGCCCTCGTCGGTGAATTCCAGTCCGCGCTCGAACTTCTTCTTCACATGCACCAGCATGTTGCGCACGATGATGTCGCCGACCTGCTCGAGCTTGACGCAGGCGCCGATCAGTTCCTGGCAGCGCAGCGCCTCGTCCTCGGTCAGCGGGTTCCTGGTCAGTTTGGCGAGGTAGAGCTTGATCGCGGCGTGCTTGCGGTCGACGCGGTCGTCGAGTGCGGCCAGCGCCTTGATCTTGTCGGCGTCGGCACTTTCATAGAGTTCGATGATACGCTTGAGCATGATCTCGATCGTCTCGCAGACCCGCACCACCTCGCGGGTGGCATTGGCCAGCGCCTGGCTCGGCACGTCGAGCGCGCTTTCGTTGAGCGCGGACAGCTCGACGACGTCAAGCGAGGCGGCCGGCACGGGCTTGGTGCCAAGTGCGACGATCTTCTCCGAAGCGCGGTAGACGAAGCCTGCCAACGGCAGGCCGGCGAGCAGGATCAGCACGTTGAACAGGATGTGAGCGTTGACGATCTGGCCCGCCGCCGTCGAGCCGAGAAAGGCGAAGTGAGGCCTGAAGATCATGACCAGGATGAGCATGACCAGCGAGCCAAGCCCGCGCATCAAAAGGTTTCCGATCGGCACGACGCGTACCTCGGGGCTCGACGAGCGGGTCAGCATCGGCGCAATGATCGAAGATCCGAGATTGACGCCCAGTATGAGAACGACGCCGAGTTCAGGCGTGATCAGGCCACGCCCGGCCAGCGTCGCCATCAACAGCACCGCCGCGATGCTTGACTGGAACAGCCAGGTGATCAGCGCCGCCAGCAGATAGGCGGTGATGGAATCGGTCGAGAAGTAGTTGATGATGACCGGCATGAGCTGGCTGTTGCGCAGCGGCTCCGATGCCTGGCCGATCATCTCCAGCGACAGGATCAGCAGGCCGATGCCGACCAGGATGCGGCCGGTCTGGCGCCAGTCGCGCCGCTCGGTGGCCATGAACATCACCGTGCCGGTGATCAGGCACAGCGGCACCAGCAAGGTGAGGTCGAAGGTCAGCAGCTTGACCACCAGCGCCGATCCGATCTCGGCGCCGCGCACCGCCAATTGACCCGCGGCGCCCGAGACGATGCCAGAGCCGGCGAAGGAGCCGACCAGCAGCGTGACGGCGGTGGAGCTCTGCAGGGCGATGGCAAGGCCGGTGCCGGCCAGCACCGCCATGATCGGATTGCGCATGGTGGCGCGGAGGCGATGGCGCAGCACGTCGCCATAGGCGCGTTCAACGCCGGTCTTCACCATGCGGGTGGCAAACAGCATCAGCGCCACGGCGCCGGCCAGATGCAGAAGGACGACGGACCCGCTCATTTCGTCCCCCGCATGCAAACAGGGCGCCCGCCCTGTTTTGCGTGGCGATCAGAAGGAAAAACGAGGGAACGAATCATGTTCATGGCGGTGACTTATAATAGCTCGAATATTTTAGCCGGGTAATAAAATCTTGTCGATTTCAAGGGCCGTTGCCGCGCGACAGGCAGTGTCGGAGAATGGACGGACGCGCAAATGGTTGCATTGCGGGGCGGGCGCGAAGCGGCGGATAGGCCGAGTTTGCGGTGCGACTGGCTCCTGCCTTTGCGATCATGTTCAGCTTCCTTGGGTAAATCAAGGAATCCATTACATAATTGTAATGCGTGCGTTCAGTTTCGGTTCATCGATGGGCAGCTACTGCTTCGATATCGACAACCAAGGAGACTTCTCATGAAACGCATCGTCCTTTCCGCACTCGCTTTCTCGATGCTGGCCGCCACGTCGCTCACCGGCCAGGCCGCACCGCTGAATGCGCCGAACGCGCCGCAGTCGAACTACAACCAGGTCGACTGGCAGAAGCCCGGCCACCACAGCGATGTGAGGAAGCGCGTTTACAAGAAGAAGGTCGTCGTCGTGAAGCGCAACAACTGGCGGCATGGCCAGAAATATTCCGGCTGGAAGCGCCATCAGCCGATCCGCGACTATGGCCGCTACGGCCTGCATCGCCCCGGCCGCGGCCAGGAATGGATCCGCGTCGGCAACGACTATGTGCTGGTCGGCATCCTCTCCGGCGTCATCTTCGGCGCGCTTGCCGCGCATTAATCGGCACCTTGCCGGACATTGAAAAGGGAGGCGGCCCGCTACGGCCGCCTTTCTTTTTGCCTGTGGAAACCGGGTATGGCCCGCATTAAGGGTCGTCGGATTTCGCGGGCGTGATTATATAATCGGGAAACGAGTTCCCCGATGCGCTTTCCACCCGCCTTCCTCGACGAGATACGCGACCGCGTGCCGATTTCATCGGTGATCGGCCAGCGCGTCGCGTGGGACCGCAAGAAGACCAATGCGCCACGCGGCGACTATTGGGCGTGCTGCCCGTTTCATGGCGAGAAGAGCCCTTCCTTCCACTGCGAGGACAAGAAGGGCCGCTACCACTGTTTCGGCTGTTCGGTCTCGGGCGATCATTTCAAGTTCCTCACCGAACTGGACGGGATGAGCTTTCCCGAGGCGGTCGAGAAGATCGCCGACATGGCCGGGGTGCCGATGCCGGTCCGCGATGCGCAGGAGGAGCGGCGCGAAAAGGAACGCGCCAGCCTGACCGACGTCATGGAGATGGCGACCGCCTTCTTCCAGGAACGGCTGCAGGGACCGGAAGGCGCCAAGGCGCGTGCCTATCTGCGCGACCGCGGCCTGACGCCGGCGACGCAGCAATCGTTCCGGCTTGGTTTTGCGCCCGACAGCCGCAATGCGCTGAAGGAGCATCTCGCCGCCAGGGGCGTGCCGAAAGCCGATATCGAGGCCTGCGGACTGGTGCGCCACGGCGACGACATCCCGGTTTCCTATGACTGGTTCCGCGACCGCATCATGTTTCCGATCCCGGATTCCAGGGGGAAGATCATCGCCTTTGGCGGCCGCGCGCTGCAGCCCGATGCGCTGGCCAAATACATGAACTCGCCCGACACCGAGCTCTTCCACAAGGGCAACGTGCTTTATAATTTCGCCCGCGCCCGCAAGGCCTTGGCCAAGGGCGGCACGGTCATCGCCGTCGAAGGCTATATGGATGTCATCGCGCTGGCACAGGCCGGCTTCGAGAATGTCGTGGCGCCGCTCGGCACCGCGCTTACCGAGAACCAGCTCGAGCTGCTGTGGCGCATGGCGCCGGAGCCGATGTTGTGCTTCGACGGCGACAAGGCCGGGTTGAAGGCCGCGTGGCGGGCCGCCGACATGGCGCTGCCGTCGGTGCAGGCCGGCCGCTCGGCGCGTTTCGCGCTGCTGCCGGAAGGCAAGGATCCCGACGATCTGGTCAAGGCCGAAGGACCGGATGCGTTTCGTAGCGTTCTGGCCGAGGCGCGGCCGCTGGTCGATCTTTTATGGATGCGTGAGACGGCGGGCGGCGTCTTCGACACGCCGGAGCGGCGGGCCGAGCTTGAGAAGACGCTGCGCGAACTGACCAGCCGCATCCGCGATGAAAGTCTCCGCTACCATTATCAACAGGAGATGCGCGAGCGCGTGTTGAGCTTCTTCGGCTCGCAGCGCGGCACCAGGCAAAGCGGCCGCCAGGATGGGCGCCCGGGCCAGGGCAAGGCAGCCGCTCCCGGCGGGCAGTTCGCCAAGAGCGGTGGCGACCGCATTGCGATCACCGAAAGTCTCGGCCAGTCGGCTTTGGTCAAACGTGGCGGCGAGGGGATGTCGGTGCGCGAGGCGACGATCATCGTCGCATTGGTCAACCATCCGGCACTGATCGACGAGAATTTCGCCCATATCGAGTTTCTCGATCTTGCCAACTCCGATCTAAGGCGGCTGCATGCGGCAATCCTCGATGCAATGGCGCATGACATGGCCAATGACCGGCAGGCGGTGATTGCGACGATCGAACGCGCCGGCTGCGCCGAGATCTGGGAGCGGGCCGTCGGGTTGATCCGGCGGATGCGGCAATGGCCGGCGCTGGAGACCGCCGCCCTTGAAGATGCCCGCGATGCTTTCAGCCAGGCGTTGCACTTGCAGCGCAGCGCGCGCACCTTACATAAGGAACTGAAACAGGCGGAAGCGGCGCTCGCCACCGATCCCACAGACGAAAACTACCGGCACCTGATCGAAATTCAGGCGCAATTCCAGGATGTGCAAGCCACGGAAGCGCTGATCGAAGGGTTTGGCGTCTCCTCGGGCAGGGCAGGGCGAGCTTAGTTGGAAGCGAGTGAATTGAGAAAGCGTCGTTGCGCGTCGAAATGGCGCGTAACGGGCTAAGTCGGGTAATTGATTCGCTTTTTTCATGCGAATCATGCGAGAGGCGCTTGACCTTCTGGCAGATTGGCGGAATCAGGACGATTCGAAACGTTAACCCGAACCCGCGTCGACGGGAAATAAGCGATGTGAGGTACTGGTCACTGGACAGGCTGCCCGCCTGCCACAGATATCAGGGTTAATCTGGACTTAATGGATGTCGCCCAAAAAGGGGAAACCCGGTTTTGGGGCAACGACATACACCAAACGAAACGAGTTGATGCAGTTACTGGCCCGGTGAAGCGCGTTTCATAAGCGAGCGCATCCGATTTGACTGGTCCGACAGCTTACGCGGCTTTGAAGTTCGGCCGCTAGGAGAAGATAAAGACTATGGCGACAAAGGAAAAGGAAGAGGTCGAAACCGAACGCGAAGGCGCCACCGATGGCCCTCTGCTCGACCTTTCCGATGATGCTGTCAAGAAGATGATCAAGGCCGCCAAGAAGCGCGGCTATGTCACCATGGACGAGCTGAATTCGGTGCTGCCCTCAGAGGAAGTGACCTCCGAGCAGATCGAGGACACGATGGCGATGCTGTCCGACATGGGCATCAACGTGGTCGAGGACGACGAGCAGGGCGAGGAGCCCGAGGCCGCCGACACCGCGGCCGATGCCGAGGAAGACGCCAACGAGTTGGCTGAGCAGACCGGCACCGCGGTCGCCGCCACCACCACCAAGAAAGAACCGACCGATCGCACCGACGATCCGGTGCGCATGTATCTGCGCGAGATGGGCTCGGTGGAGCTTTTGTCGCGCGAGGGCGAAATTGCCATCGCCAAACGCATCGAGGCCGGCCGCGAGACGATGATCGCGGGTCTGTGCGAAAGCCCGCTGACCTTCCAGGCCATCATCATCTGGCGCGACGAACTCAACGAATCCAAGATCCTGCTGCGCGAGATCATCGATCTCGAAGCCACCTATGCCGGCCCCGAGGCCAAGCAGGCGCCGGTGGTCGAGCGCGTCGAGGAAGCCAAGGTCGAGGACAAGCCGCGCCGTTCGCGCGACGACGAAGACGACATCACCAATGTCGGCGCCGATACGCGTGGGCTGACGGATGACGACGACGAGGACGAGGACGAAGCGAGCCTGTCGCTGGCCGCGATGGAAGCGGAACTCCGCCCGCAGGTGATGGAGACGCTCGACGTTATCGCCGACACCTACAAGAAGCTGCGCAAGCTGCAGGACCAGCAGGTCGAGAACCGTCTGGCCGCCGCCGGCACGCTGTCGCCCAGCCAGGACCGCCGGCTGAAGGAGCTCAAGGACCAACTGATCAAGGCGGTGAAGTCGCTGTCGCTCAACACGGCACGCATCGAGGCGCTGGTCGAGCAGCTCTACGACATCAACAAGCGCCTGGTGCAGAACGAAGGCAAGCTGCTCAGGCTCGCCGAAAGCTACGGCGTGCGTCGCGAAGAGTTCCTGAAGGAATATCAGGGTTCCGAGCTCGACCCGAACTGGACGCGCTCGATCGGCAACCTGACCTCGCGCGGCTGGAAGGAATTCACCAAGAACGAGAAGGATGCGATCAAGGACCTGCGCGCCGAGATCCAGAACCTCGCCACCGAAACGGCGATCTCGATCCTGGAATTCCGCAAGATCGTCAACCAGGTGCAGAAGGGCGAGCGCGAAGCGGCGATCGCCAAGAAGGAAATGGTCGAGGCCAATCTGCGCCTCGTCATCTCAATCGCCAAGAAATACACCAATCGCGGCCTGCAGTTCCTCGACCTGATCCAGGAAGGCAATATCGGCCTGATGAAGGCGGTCGACAAATTCGAATACCGCCGTGGTTACAAGTTCTCGACCTACGCGACATGGTGGATCCGGCAGGCGATCACGCGTTCGATCGCCGATCAGGCGCGCACCATCCGCATTCCGGTGCACATGATCGAAACGATCAACAAGATCGTGCGCACCTCGCGCCAGATGCTGCACGAGATCGGCCGCGAGCCGACGCCGGAAGAACTGGCCGAAAAGCTTGCCATGCCGCTCGAAAAGGTACGCAAGGTCTTGAAGATCGCCAAGGAGCCGATCTCGCTCGAAACGCCGGTCGGCGACGAGGAGGATTCGCATCTGGGCGATTTCATCGAGGACAAGATGGCGATCCTGCCGATCGACGCGGCGATCCAGGCCAATTTGCGCGAGACCACCACGCGCGTGCTGGCCTCGCTGACGCCGCGCGAGGAGCGCGTGCTCAGAATGCGCTTCGGTATCGGCATGAACACCGACCACACGCTGGAAGAAGTCGGCCAGCAGTTCTCGGTTACCCGCGAGCGTATCCGCCAGATCGAAGCCAAGGCGCTGCGCAAGCTCAAGCACCCGAGCAGGTCGCGCAAGCTGCGCAGCTTCCTGGATAGCTGAGACTTACCGATGCAAAGAGTTCAAGGGCGCCGATGGCGCCCTTTTTTGTTTGTGGGGCGCACTCTTGCGGGCCAGGCCCTTCGGGAGGATAATTTCGCTGTCGGATGCATTTCTGGGCGATAAGCCGGATGCCCGCCCCGGCGAAGCCGCCGTGCTCCGTGGCCCCGGAGGGAGGTGTGCCATGACAAGCTACATCGTGCTGATGAACTGGACGGAGCAGGGTGCCAGAAACGTGCGCGAGTCACCGAAGCGGCTCGACGCCGCCAGAAAGCAGCTGGGAGACATGGGCGGATCGTTCAAGGCGTTCTACCTGACCATGGGCGAATACGACATGGTGGCGGTGGTCGAAGCGCCCGACGACGCGGTGCTGGCGCGCTTCTCGCTGATGCTGGCGGCGGCCGGCAATGTCAGGACGCGGACGCTGAAGGCCTTTCCCGAATTAGCCTACCGCGAGATCGTCACCTCGCTCGGATAAAGCCCGTAGCGGAAGGGCCGGACCGGCTGGCCCGATACATTCTCCTTCGCGCGAGCGACCGAGCGACGTCTTGACGGCGCCCGATCGTTCGTGGTCCTTCAAGTTTGCGCTACCAACCAAATGCCGGAACTATGCTGACCGTCTGGTACAACACGCGCTGCCCGGTCTGCGATGCCGGGATCAGCAGGCAGAAGCGGCGGCTGATCGAAGCGATCAAGGCTGGGCGGATCAAGTTCCGAGACATCAATCTTGAACCGGCAGCGCTAGCCGGATTTGGCGCGTCGCTTGAGGATATCCGCCGCCGGCTGCACGCCACCGATGCCGAGGGCCGACTGCTGGTCGGCGCCGATGTCGCCATCGCGGTATGGAAGGTCACGCCGGGCGAGGGCTGGTTGGCGACGCTGTTCGGCAATCCGGTTGCCTTGCCGCTGACACGCTTTGCCTACGATCGCTTTGCCGATCTTCTCTATGCCTGGAACCGGCGCATGGGGCGCTGGTAGCCGAATTTATCGGTGGCCGCCGTTCGCAACGAAGCGGCCGAGACTGGAAAATCGAGCCCGCTGGTGCTGCATTCAGATACATCGTAAGATATATCTTGACTCCATCGATTGACTTGCCTAATTAAGATATATCGTAAGATACAACTCAAGGAGCAATCAATGCACAAACACAATCATTTCGGGCGCGGTCATTTCGGCGAGCGCATGTTCATGCACATGGCCGGCAAATTCGGTGGCAGAGGGGGCGGCGGCTTTGGCCCGTTCGGCCACGGTGGCCGTGGTGGCGGGCGCGGCGGTCCGGGCGACATGTTCCGCGCCGGACGCATGCTGGCCGACGGCGACCTCAAGCTGATCACGCTGTCGCTGCTGGCCGAAGCGCCGCGTCACGGCTACGACATCATCAAGGCCCTGGAAGAGCGCACCAGCGGCATCTACAGCCCGAGCCCGGGCGTGGTCTACCCGACGCTGACCTTCCTGGAAGAGGCCGGCTATGCCGCCTCCGCCGCCGACGGCAACAAGAAGGTGTTTTCGATCACCGAGGCGGGCCAGGCGCATCTCGCCGACAACCGCGAGATGATCGACGGCGTGCTCGACCATCTCGAGCGCTTCGGCCGCAAAATGGCCAAGGCGCGCGACTGGTTCGGCTGGAACGACGAGAGCGAAGAGGGCGGGCGTCGTGGCGGCCGCGGTGGCCGCGGGGATCGTTCGGAAGCGCGCGACGAATTCCGCGCAGTCCGTCACCGGCTGCGCGCGGCTCTGGGCGACTTCGTCGACGCCCCGGCCGACAAGCAGGCCGAGGCCATCGCCATCCTCGAAGCCGCCGCCGAGGCGCTGGAAGCGCTGTCGCACAAGTAAGCTCGTCCAGCCGACCGGACGCAGCCCTTGCCCGCTGGCCCAAGGACCGATAGTGAAATTCATCCCGCGTCACTCTACATGGTGCGGGATGAATGCTGTTGGAGGAAGTCCGATGTCTTTTCTGAAGCGTCTTTTCGGCGGTGGCGGCGGCGGAACCCAGACGGCTGAGCCGACGAGTGCAGCGCCAGCCAAGCAGGTCGAGCACAAGGGCTTTCTGATCAGCGCCACGCCCTACAAGGCCGATGGCCAGTACCAGACCTGCGGCGTCGTCTCCAAGGAGATCGACGGCGTGGTGAAGGAACACAAATTCATCCGCGCCGACCGCTTTGCCGCGCTCGACGACGCCGTCGACATCTCGATCAAGAAGGGCATCCAACTGGTCGACGAGCAGGGCGATCGGGTTTTTGGATAGGCAGGACCGGTCGAGGCGAAAATCTTCGGCATCTCGCAATGAGCCCAACCGATCAGCGTGAAGATGCTGTCAAGCGTGTTAGGAACGCCAAACAAGGCCTGGTCTCCGCAATGCCATCAAAGCCGGCTCACTCTACAGGCTGCCTTGCTATGGCAGTAAATGCATGAGTTCGTCCGGCATTGTGGTAACCGCCGGCACCGGAGTAGCCGCCGGCGTGGGATCGGCCGGATCGGCAACATTCGTTCCACCGATGACGTAGCCCGGTTCTTCCGAGTACGAGTAGACTTTCGTTATGATGCCTGATTTGAGCGCTTCAGCGTCCCAGACGTTATAAAGGCCCTGCGGCGTTGCCAGCCCCATCATGGCGAACACATCGGCGCTGTTGACGCCCATTTCGTCGAAATAGTCGGACAGCAACTGCTTCAGCGCCGGATCAGGCACCGTCGAAATCTCATCAAGGCTTCTTCTGCCGTTGTGCATTCGGGGTGTCTTCCGGCCGTTCGTTATCTGATGGACGGCGATCCGGGCATTGGCAGCTGCGGCGCGGACCTGGCCCCCAGCCAAGGCCCATGGGCAGGCCGAGAAACAGTACGCCCCACCAGAATGAACTTCCCCTTCCGACCAGCCGTTCCTGACCATCTTTTGCGGACAGCGTGGCACCAGCATCGGGCAGCCGTTCAACTGCGTCCTGCCTATCGCAGTTTCGAGGCCGGCGGCGCGGATCATGTGTCCCATTTCGAGCGCCGCATCCACGTTCCCGCCGCCAGACTGAAACACGACAGGAAGCCTTTCTCCCTTCAGTTTCCGCAGAAATTTCTCAAATTGCCTGGCGGTATCAGGTTTTATTATGCCCTCGGCAGATATCCATTGGACGCAGTTGACGTTGCAATCGCCGTTCCGAACCAGAATGAAGTTCATCGGCCATTCTTCGGGCGCTTTCTGCTTTGCGACGGCCGATGCAGTTGCAGTCAAGGCGACAAAGGCGATCAAGCAAAAGGTTACCAGCGGACCCAGGCGAGTTGTCACGATGAAAAGCCCCACTTACCGACGAATAACTACTATCGCCTTAGGTCTGTCTGATACAACCTTCTTTAACTCCCCGCTCGACGACGCCGTCGACATCTCGATCAAGGAGGGCATCCAGTTGGTCGACGAGCAGGGCGATCGGATTTTTGGGTAGGCAGGACCACCTCTCCGCTGGAGGTCGCAGATCGCGACCGCCAGCGGGTCAATTCGTCCTGGCGGGATCGATCGTCATCAGGCGTGCCCTTGCCTCGATCAGGTGCCTTTGCGCGGCTCTTATCCGGCTGCACAATGCCAGATTGAGGGCGACGCCACCTTCCTCGTCCAGCAAGTCGTTCGCGCACTTCAAAGAGTGCTCAGCTCTCCTTATACGCAGTCTGGCTTTGGCCGCTTCCATGCTATGAATTTCAATCATTGCGCCGCGTCCTTTGCGGTTCCGGTCCCTTCATGGACTAAACCGCTGATGATCGCATTGGTTCCGGCCCAGGGAATATGCCCGCGGCTTCGGCTATTTCGTTGTCGTGTTGAATTCACGGTTTGCCGTGTAATCGATCACGAAGGTGCCCTCGGGAGCGCGAACGCCCTGCTTCACATTTGATATAGTCACCGTTGTGGTAAGTCCCTTCTCGTCGGTGAGGCTCCATCTGCGCAGATCTAGAGATTTACTGTCGAACACCATGGAGATGCTCGAATTGCCGAAGGTCGATCTGTCGGACAGCTTGACGGTAATTTGGGCGCCATCGTCCCTGATGCTTTTCACGCGATTGCCGGAGAAGTCGACCTTATTGTCGAGCAGCAGCTTAAGCGGCGTCTTCGAGAGAGCATAAAGCCGCGATGTCTTCAGCTTTCTGTTATAAACCACCAGGGATTTGCCATCTGCAATCACGCTGATCCCTGATTGGCCTGCATAGTTGAATCGGATCTTGCCGGGGCGTTGTAGAAAAAACCTGCCACGGGTCCTTTCCGCATTTGGACCCGACTGGACGAAGTCCCCGGACATGGACTTTACCGATGAGAGGTGATCGGCAATCGTCTTGGCATCAACAGGCGCGGCGGAGATCGCGGCGGTGGATGCCGCATACATCGCGGCAGCGCTGGCAACGGCGAACCAGCAACCCAGCAGTACTTTGATCCGATAGCCCATCGCTTATCCCACCTCCGGAGCAGGCGCGTGATCGAAAGAGATCACGCGCCTCCAGGTCAGTAACCCTCCGGGCATCGTGCAACGTAAACCCGGCCATACTGATCGCGATATCTGCACTGGCCGGCTTCGCTGGCGTGCCCGATGACGGCCCCGGCTATCGCGCCAACCGCACCGCCAACAACCGCCCCTTGCACAGGATCGCCGGCCACCGCGGCGCCTACCGCTGCGCCACCCAAGCCGCCGACGGCAGCGCCTTGTTCTGTACGGGAGCACGCCGAGAGCGGAATGAGCAGGCTCAAAATGAGCAGCGTCTTTTTCATTGGTTCTCTCCTGGGCTACTATTAGCCAAAGCTTAAATGCTCAAGAAAGCTTTTCGATCCATCGTGGGTTGCCTGTCCTTCAAGCGCCGGGCCGTGGCGGACCCGTGTGCCCTCCGGCTCAAACGCCTGCAATCGCCAAAAGCCAGGCCAGGATATCGAGCAGCAGAAACAGCAGCGCAATCTGCAGCGCCACCCGCAGCCGCTGGATAATTCGCCAGTTGCCGGCCATGTCCGCCTTGATGCGAAGCGCAAGCGCGCGGCGCATGGCCGACATCGTCGTCGGCCTGTCGCCGTCGACATATTGATCAAGCAACTCTTCGGGATCGAAGCGGAATGTGTATTGGTGGTAGGGCCAAAGCATGAAGACGATCAGCCCGCCAATGCCGAACAGCAGGGCCACCGCAATCCAGTCCCAAGGCCCAAGCCCGTTGGAAAGGGCCGCACCGCCAAGCAACGAGTTTGCGAAGGCGGTGGCGAAGACAAGGCTGCCGGCGCGGCTGCTCATGTTCTCCACAAGGGTTTGCTGTTGCGTGAGACCTCTCACTGCTTCCTGATAAATGAATGCAAGACGCGGATCGTCGTCGGCAACAGCGCTTGCGGCAATTCTGTTGCTTTCGCTTCCACTCGGATGTTCGACCATCAGGGTGTCCTCTCTGGCGTGGACTGGATGCGCGAGCTCAGTCGAGATCGCTTGGTGCAAACGTTGGCCGTAAACTGCCTCGCGCAAGAGGGAACGGATGAAACAGGGGACAGGATCCGCAGTGAACCGAACGGGCCAGGCTGATTGCGCGCCCGGCCAGCAAGGTTTAGGAAATCGACGCGGACTAAGCCGGCTGCAACTCCCTGCGCGGTAGCGGCGGAAACGCGATGGCGATGCCGACCGCCCCGAGCCCGATAAGAGCCGAGCCGATGAACAGCCAGGAATAGTTGGCGTAGGCGTCGAACACCATGCCGCCGGCAAGCGGGCCCAGCGCCATGCCGAGGCTGGACAGCATGGTGGCGGCGCCGAACACGGTGCCGAGGATGCGCTGGCCGAAATATTCGCGCGCCAGCACCGCATAGAGCGGCATGACGCCGCCATAGGTGGCACCGAAGATAACGGCCAGCATGTAGAACTGCTCAAGCCGGCTGATCGAGAGATAGGCGGCAATGACGATCGCTTGGATCGCCAAGCCCGCGATCAGCACCGGCTTGACGCCCAGCCGGTCGGCCAGCACGCCGTAGAAGAGCCGGCCGCCGAGGCCTGCCAGGCCTTCGACACTGTAGATCGAGACCGCTGCCATGGGGGCGACGCCACACAGCATGGCATAGCTGACCATATGGAAGATCGGGCCGGAATGCGCCGCACAGCAGGCAAAGAAGGTCAGCCCCAGCACGATGAACTGCGGTGAGCGCAGCGCCTTGCCGACCGTCAGGCCGGCGCCTTCGGCAACCGGCGCGGAGCCGGTATCGGCCATGACGGGCTTCGGTGGTTGGCGCACCAGCAGCACCGCCGGCAACAGCAATACCCAGGCGGTAATGCCGATATCGAACATGGCGGTGCGCCAGTCATAGGCGGAGATCAGCCAGCGGGCGAAGGGCGAAATCGTCATCGGCGCCACGCCCATGCCGGCCGAGACCAGCGAGACGGCGAGGCTACGGTTGGTGTCGAACCAGCCTGTGGTCAGCGCGATCATCGGCGCGAAAAAGGCGCTTGCCGCGAGGCCGACCAGCACGCCATAGGTAATCTGGAAGCTCAGCAGCGAACCGGCCCGGCTGGCCAGCACCAGCGCCAGCCCGAGCAGAACCGCGCCGGTCATCACGACGATGCGGGCGCCAAAACGGTCCGATATCGCGCCCCAGGCGAAGCCGCCAAGGCCCATCACCAGGAAGTTGAGCGTCATGGCGCTCGAAATGCCGGCGCGCGACCAGTTGGTGTCGATCGCCATCGGCTCGAGAAAGATCGCCAGCGAAAACATCGTCCCGATGGCGACACAGGACATCAGCGCGCCAGCCGCGACGATGACCCAACGATAGGAAAAGCTCATTCAAATCTCCCATGCCAGAGGGCAGCGCTCAGCGCTGCTTGCATCCGAAGGACGCCGGCAGCGAGGCTGATCCTACAATCCGGTTGCATTTTTTATCCAGTCTGGCCCGACGCCGTTTTCAGCAGATCAGACCGGCAGTTCCGACGTGTATTTGATCGTCTGGCTGGGGACGTCGGTCTTGACGTTCTGCACGCCCTTGATGCGGCTCAGATGCTCCGACTGGAAGCGGCGGTAATCGTCGATGCCGGCCGCCACCACGCGCACCATGGCGTCGCAATCGCCGAGCATCAGGTAGCACTCCATCACCTGCGGCAGCTTGGCGACTTCGGTGGCGAAATGCTCGATCGTGTCCTCGTCCTGCGTCTTCAGCCAGATGCGGGTGAAGAAGGTCAGACCCTTGCCGATGCTGGCCGGGTTGAGCACAGCGACATAGCGGTCGATGACACCGGCTTCCTCCAGCAGCTTCACGCGACGCAGGCAAGGCGATGGCGACAGCCCGACCTCATTGGCCAGATCATTGTTGGCCATGCGGCCGTCGCGCTGCAGCGCCCGCAGAATCCGCTTGTCGATCTCATCCAGCTTCATGGCTACAGATTCCATCTATTCGAAAATTTGTAACATAAAATGCCAGAATTCGGCGAAATACAACAATCTCCGCAACCAAATTGCGGACCGATTTCGGTATGTTTGCTGCCGACATCAGTTGATTTCAAACGCAGGGAAGCGGCGGCCGCGAGGTCAGCCGATGAAGACACATGAGCATTTCACAGGCAGTCGAGACGGTGGCGGATGGTTCGAAATCCGAATTCCGCCGTGGCGTGGCGTCCTGCGCGCCGGTGCTGTTCGGCACCATCCCTTATGCGCTGGTGCTTGGCGCCCAGGCGACGCAGAAAGGCTTGAGCACGGTCGAACTGTCTGCCATGACAGGGCTGAATTTCGCCGGCGGTTCGGAGTTCGCGGCGATCCAGTTGTGGACGTCGCCGCCGCACATCGTGCTCATCGTCGCCATCACCTTCCTGGTCAACAGCCGTCACCTGCTGATGGGTGCGGCACTGGCGCCGTTCCTGCGCGACCTGCCACGGCGCAAGGTGTTTCCGGCGCTTTTCCTTATGTGCGATGAAAGCTGGGCGCTGGGCTTGGCCGATGCCAAACAGCGTGCTGCTGCCGGCATCACGCCGGCCTTCAGCCCGCGCTACTATATGGGCGCGGCGCTGGCGATGTATCTCACCTGGGTGGCCTTCACCACGCTGGGTGCCTTGCTCGGTCCGATGCTCGGCCATGTCGAGACCTATGGTTTTGACATGGCGTTCCCGGCTGTCTTCCTGGTGCTGATGCGCGGCATGTGGACGGGTATGGCGGCGGCGCGGCCCTGGCTGGTCAGCCTGGGCGTTGCAGCACTGGTCTATCTCTTCGTTCCCGGTGCCTGGTATGTCGCCGCCGGCGCCATGTCGGGTCTGGTCGCGGCCTGGCTGATGGCGGGTGATGCATGATCGATGCAACGACCCTTTTCACCATCGTGCTGATGGCCGGCGTCACTTACCTGACGCGGATCGGCGGCTATGTCGTCCTGCGCAACCGCACGCTGGGCGCCCGTGCCACGGCTGTGATGGAAGCTGCGCCCGGCTGCGTGCTGATCTCTGTCATCGCACCGGCCTTCGTATCGAAGTCCCCGGCGGATCTTCTGGCGCTGGCTGTTACTCTGGCAGCCGCCACGCGGTTTTCCATGCTGCCGACCGTGCTGATCGGGGTCAGCGCCGCTGGTCTGCTGAGGCACCTCATCGGCTAGAACGCAAAAGGCAGGCGCGAACGCCTGCCTCCGATGCGGACAAATCTCGCCTCTTTATGCGGCAGCCGCGACGTCCCGGCTGGCGGCCACAACGGCGTCGACCTTGGCGGTCGCCTTGGCGAGCGCTGCGGTCACCGCGTCAGGACCCATGCCGACACCTTCGATGCGGATGACATCGACATTGGTCATGCCGAGGAAGCCGAGCACGCCACGCAGGTAGGGAATGGCGTGATCGAACTGCACGGCCGCACCTTCCGAATAGATGCCGCCGGAAGCCAGCACGATATAGACCTTCTTGCCGGTGACCAGACCCTTGGGGCCGTTCTCGCCATAGGCAAAGCTCTTGCCGGAGCGGGAGATGTGGTCGACCCATGACTTCAGGGTCGAGGAGATGTTGAAGTTGATGAAGCCGGTGGCCAGGATCACGGTATCGGCGGCGAACAGCTCGTCGAGCACGACATCGGAGACGCCGACGACTTCAGCCTGGCGCGGGGTGCGCGCTTCGGCCGGGGTATAGATGCCCGTCGCATAGTCGGTATCGATGTGCGGCAACGGATTGGCGACGAGGTCGCGCACGACGAGCGTGTTCGACGGATCGGCGGCGACGAGCTTTTCGGCGAATTCGGTGGCGATGCGGGTCGAATGCGAGGCAGCGCCGCGCGGGCTCGAAGTGACAAGAAGAATGGACATTTTGGGCTCTCTCCAGCGGTTGGAATGATTTGTCCCGCCAGATATGGGGCTTTCGATCCATTCAATAAACTGGTATATTTTCTATACGATCCATCCATAAGTTGGATATAACGATGCAGCCCAACCCGACGCTCGATCAACTTCAGATCTTTGTGACAGTCGCCGAAGCCGGCAGCTTCTCGGCCGCCGGCCGCAAGCTCAACCGGGCACAGTCCGTCATCAGCTACGGCATCGCCAATCTCGAGGCGCAGCTTGGGCTGAAACTGTTCGAGCGCGAGGGCACGCGCGAGCCGCAATTGACGGAGATCGGCCGGGCGATGCTGGAGGACGCACGGCGCATGATCGGCGTGCTGCAGCGCATCCGCTCGCGCGTCGACGGCCACCACCAGGGGCTCGAGGCCGAGGTCGCGCTGTCGGTCGACGCGACGCTGCCGTCACCG
This sequence comes from Mesorhizobium sp. AD1-1, assembly GCF_020164655.1. Taxonomy (NCBI): domain Bacteria; kingdom Pseudomonadati; phylum Pseudomonadota; class Alphaproteobacteria; order Hyphomicrobiales; family Phyllobacteriaceae; genus Mesorhizobium; species Mesorhizobium sp. AD1-1. The sequence goes on along the minus strand of NZ_JAIUGP010000007.1, from coordinate 245,120 downwards.
GTGCTGGTTCGGGTGCTGAAGGCATTCGAGGCGCAGTTTCCGACCGTGATGCTGCGGCTGCACATCGGCACGCTCGGCCTGATCCCCGACCATGTCGTCAGCGGTCAGGCCGACCTTGGCATTGGCGGCCTGCTGGGCGATGTCGACGTGAACCTTGTGCGCATCGGCTTCATGTCGATCGTGCTGGCCGCCGCGCCCACCCACCCGCTGGCCTTGCTGCCGAAACCGGTGGCGATCGAGGATGCGCGCGAACACACCCAACTTGTCGTCACCGACCAGTCGGAGCGCACCAAGGGGCGCGACTTCGGCGTCTATGCCTACCGTACCTGGCGGCTGACGGATGTCCGCACCAAGCACATGCTGATGCGCGAGGGGCTGGGCTGGGGCGGGCTGCCGCGCTGGCTGATATCAGACGACCTGGCGAGCGGCCGGCTGGTCGAGATCGACCTCGAATCCTTCAGGGAGGTGAGTTCGCCGCTGTTTGCCATGCATCGCAGCGATCGCAGCCCGAAGCCGGCGGCGGCCTGGCTGATCGACCAGTTCAAGCGCCAGCTCGGCTGCTTCAACGAGTTCGAGCCGGGCGAGGTGCCGGATGAGGAGCACGAGACAGCCCATCGATCAGCGCCATGAGCACGGCGCGGTAATCTTGCGCTGAGGCGCCGGCCTCGATGGCCAGGGCGGCACGGTCGAAGGCGGAGCCGAGCAGTGCGGTCAGCGCTTCGGCCGGCAATCTCGTCATCGTCTGCGCCCGCATCGCCGCGACCAGCCCTTCGCGCAGAGAGCGGTTGCCGTGGCGATTGTCGATCGCGTCCATGGCGGCGCGGCCAAGCACGGCCGGGCCGTCGAGCAGCAGCAGCCGCGTGCGTCCGGGCGCGCGCATGGCGGCGAGATAGGCGTCGGAGCCGGCAATCAGCGCGTCATGGGCAAACAGCGATGGCGGCGAGGCGCGCTCGATCTCCTCGGCGACCGCTGCCGCCTCCTGCTCGACCACGGCAGCAAACAGTGCCTGCTTGTCAGCAAAATGATGGTAGAGCGCGCCGCGCGTCACGCCGGCGGCGGCGGCGATCTCCGGCGTGCCGGTCTCGGAATAGGATTTCTCCGTGAACAGCTTTCGCGCCGCGGCAATCAGGTGGGCGCGAGTCGCTTCGGTGCGGTCGCGGTTGGAACGACGCGCGAAATCGTGTTGCATACATGCAGCCTGTATGTTAATTCGGTTTACATGCAGACTGTATGTTAATTGACGGGAGAAGGAAAGATGAAGACGACGAGCTATTACCCGGTGCTGATGACCGGCGACGTCGCCGGCACGGCGGCCTTTTATGTGAAGCATTTCCGCTTCCAGCCCCTGTTCGAAAGCGACTGGTATGTGCATCTGCAATCGGGGGAGGACAGAAGAGTCAATCTCGGCATCGTCCAGGGCGACCATGAGACCATCCCGGAAGAGGGGCGGGGCCGCGCTTCGGGCCTGCTGATCAATTTCGAGGTTCGCGACCCGGACGCTGTCTATGAGCGCGTCGTCGCCGCCGGCCTGCCGATCCTGCGCTCGCTGCGCGACGAGCCCTTCGGCCAGCGCCATTTCATCACCAAGGACCCCAATGGCGTGCTGATCGACGTCATCAAGCCGATCCCGCCGAGCGAGGCGTTTCTGGCGCAGTATGCGGAAGGGGTGGCGGGAGCCTGAGCGCCCGCCTCAACTGGCCCTTGCCACCGGCGTCACCGTCACCTGGCTGACACCGGTGCGGCGCACGACGGTGCACAGCGTCTCGCGGCCGATGCGTTCGGCGTCGAGCATGCGCACCAGGTCGTCGACGCCGGTGACAGGACGGCCGTCGATGGCGGCGATGATGTCGCCTTCTTTCAGGCCGGCCTTGGCCGCCGGGCCGTCCTTTTCGACGCTGCGCAGGCGAACCGCCGTGCTGGTCGAGACTTGCGACAACAAGGCGGCGCGGCGCGGCAAACTGGCAGTGTCGGCCGAGACGCCGATGAAGGCGCGGCGGACACGGCCGAAGCGGATGATCTCCGAAATGACGAAATTGGCGGTGTTGGAGGCGACCGCGAAGGCGATGCCCTGCGCGCCATGGATCATGGCGGTGTTGACGCCGATCACCTCGCCGGCCGACGAAACCAGCGGCCCGCCGGAATTGCCGGGGTTGAGCGCTGCGTCGGTCTGGATGACGTCGTCGATCAGCCGGCCGGTCGAGGCGCGCATGGAGCGGCCGAGCGCCGAGACGACGCCGGAGGTGACGGTCCATTCAAAGCCGAGCGGATTGCCGATGGCGATGGCGATCTGGCCGCGCCGCAGCCGCTTGGAATCGGCGAGCGGTGCGACATCGGCAAAGCTGCCGTCGGCGCGCACCAGCGCGATGTCGGTGTCGGGATCGCGGCCGAGCACGCGGCCTTCGCGGGAGGCGCCGTCCGGCATCGAGACGCGCACTGTCCTGGCATCGCCGACGACGTGGAAATTGGTGACGACCAGTCCGTCCGGCGCGATGACGAAGCCGGAGCCGTGGCCGCCCTGGCCGCCGACGCGTTCGATGCGGCAGACGGCCGGGCCGATGCGGTCGACGGCGTCCGCAACGGTCGTCGAATATGCGTCGAGCAATGTATCGTCAGGTTCGAATTTGGCTGCGGCGAGGGCCATGGAAGGGCTCCGTATTTTCGGGCGAAAGGATGATTTTTTTCCTGTGCGTGTCGTTGTCCCAAAACCGCTGAGCACTTTTGGGCGACACGCACTATATGTGCGGAGCGGCTGGAACCGCCGCGACCTGACCAGATGGCCAGTCAAACCGGCAACTAGCCGTCAGGCGAGTACCTCTGAACGCGCTGTCGAGCGATATCTGGGGCATGGATGAACCCAGGAGACCAATATGAGCGATTTCAATCTGAGTGCGTTTTCGCAAGCCATCGCCGATCTCGCCGCCCAGGCGGCACCGGCAACGGCTGGCTTCGCCACGCATCATCACCGCACGGCAAGCGCCTTCCACTGGCGTGACGGTTATTTCGTCACCGCCGAGGAGGCTGTCGAGGCCGGCGAGGAGATCGAACTGACGCTGGCCTCGGGTGAGGCGGTGAAGGCAGAACTGGTCGGCCGCGATCCGTCGACTGGCGTTGCCCTGCTGAAGCCGGCTACGGCCATCAACGCCGTGCCGTTGGCCAGGGCTGACGCGGTGCGGCCAGGCAACATTGCCATCGCCATCGGCAATAGCAACGGGTCGGCTCTGGCCGTTTCGGGCTCGGTAGGCGAAGTCGGTCCGGCCTGGCGCTCGATGCGCGGCGGCACCATCGACCGGCGCATCAATCTGGCCGTCGGTGCCGGCGGCCGTTTCGAGGGCGGCCCGGTTCTCGACGCCAAGGGTGCGCTGATCGGCATGCTGCTGTTCGGGCCGCGCCACCGGGCGCTGGTCATGCCTTACGAGACGATCGAGCGGGCGGTTGCGACGCTGCGCGAAAAGGGCCATGTCGCGCGCGGTTATCTCGGCGCCGGCCTGCATCCGGTACGCGACCGCAACGCACATGGCGCAATGGTGATGAGCCTCGATGACGATGGTCCCGCCAAGGCCGCCGGTCTCTCTCTCGGCGATATCATCGTGGCGTGGAACGGTGAGGCGGTGCATGGCCCGCGCGACCTGATCCGCAGGCTCGGACCAGACAGTGCGGGCGCTTCGGTGACGCTCGGCGTGGTGCGCGGCGGCGAAAAGCGCGATGTCGGGCTGACCATCGGCGAAAAGCCGCTGAGCTGAGGGCATCCATGGACACGCTCACCAGCGACCGGATCATGCATGACGGTGCCGTCTCGCGGCGGCTGGTGGTGCTGATTGCGCTTGGCGATGCGTCGCGCGCCGAGCGCCTGGCGGCCTCGCTGGCCGCGAGCGATGACCTGCTGCCGGTGGTGGCCGGCAGGGCTGACGTCGCCATCGTTGACGACAGCAGCGGCGGTGCCGTGCCGGCCGCCATTCCCCGGGTTCTGCTATCGGGACGCGCTGGCGAACGGCCCGCGGGCGAGGTGTTGGCCGTCCTCCAAACGGGCGCGGACGATTTGTTGATCGCTGCGGCGGCGCGGCTGGCGGCGGCCGGCTATCGGGTATCGGGCGAGCGCAGAACCGGACGCCATGAGGATTTCCATACTGGCGATGGCGAGCCGTTCGAAGATGAAGCCTCCGACGAGCATGCCGTCCGTCCTTCGCTGTCGCCGCGCGAGGCGGAAGTGCTGGCGCTGCTGGCCGAGGGCGCACCCAACAAGGTGATCGCGCGGCGGCTGAACATTTCCGTGCACACCGCGAAGTTCCATGTCGCCGCAATCCTGATCAAGCTCGGTGCCGCCAACCGCACCGACGCGATTGCCACTGCGATGCGGCAGGGGCTGGTGCTGGTTTAGTCATAAACCCTACGCTGCGTAACGCGGTGTCCGGCGTGTCGGGTCTTGCGCTGTGGTCGCCCGCCGCGCAAAGCTTCGCGTCTGACGTGTTGCAAGGGAGGCGCAAGGAAATGTCGCTCAAGGGAAAGACGCTGTTCATCTCCGGCGGATCGCGCGGCATCGGGCTGGCGATCGCGCTGCGCGCGGCGCGCGACGGCGCCAATGTGACGATCGCGGCCAAAACCGCCGAACCGCATCCGAAGCTGCCCGGCACAATCTATAGCGCGGCAGAAGAGATCGAGCAGGCCGGCGGCAAGGCGCTGCCCGTGCTGTGCGACATCCGTGAAGAGGCACAGGTGGCCGAGGCGGTCGCCAGGACCGTGGAAAAGTTCGGCGGCATCGATATCTGCGTCAACAATGCCAGCGGCATCCAGCTCACCGGCACGCTGGAAACCGACATGAAGCGCTACGACCTGATGCATCAGATCAACACGCGCGGCACCTTCCTGGTGTCCAAAATGTGCATTCCGCACCTGAAGTTGGCCAGCAATCCTCACATCCTGAATCTGGCACCGCCGCTCGACATGAAGGCCAAGTGGTTCAAGAATCATGTCGCCTACACGATGGCCAAGTTCGGCATGTCGATGTGCACGCTCGGCATGAGCGCCGAGTTCGCCAAGGACGGCATCGCCGTCAATTCACTGTGGCCGATTTCGACCATCGACACGGCAGCCGTGCGCAATCTGCTGGGCGGCGCGACGGTGGCGGCAATGAGCCGTTTGCCCGACATCATGGCCGATGCTGCGCATGCCATCTTCATGCGGCCGGCGCGCGAAGCGACCGGCAATTTCTACATCGACGAAGAGGTGCTGCGCGCCGAGGGCGTCAGCGATTTCTCGATCTATGCGCCTGATGCGACCGGGCCGCTGGCCGGCGACTTTTTTGTTCCCGACGAGGTGTTTGCCCGCACGGACAGCAAGATCAGGAATATTTACTAGAGCTCTTCGTTTTGACGCGACGGGCGTCGAGCCAAGCCCTTCGCCACCAGCAGAGTCATGGGAAAGCCCTGCTCGAACAAGGCGGTAGGGCATCGTTCCTGCGGGATTGATTCAACTTCCGGCAGGCGCAGGCTCACGCCTCGTCCTTCTTGCCTTTGCTCAGGCCCATCAGCCGGTCGATATAGGCGAGCATGAGCGCCGAGACGACGAAGGCGAGATGGATGATGGTCAGCCACATCAACTGGTCGGTCGTGTAGGACGATGAGTTCAAGAACACCTGCAAGAGGTGGATCGACGAGATGGCGACGATGGTCGAGGCAACCTTGACCTTCAGCGAACCGACATCGATGGTGCCCAGCCAGTGCACACCGCCGTCCTGGTCGTCGAAGCGGCTGACGAAATTCTCGTAGCCCGAGATGATGACCATCACCACCAGCGAGGCAACCAGCGCGGCATCGATCAAGCCGAGCATCTTCAGGATGGTGTCGGTGTCACCGAGCGTGAACGCCAGGCTAATGAACTCATAGAGCTTCTTGCCGAAGGACAGCGCATAGACGGCCAATGCCAGGGCCAGGCCTATATAGAAAACGACGAGCAGCCAGCGTGAAGCGAGAATGATCGATTCGATGGCGAGTTCGAGACGCTTCATGGGATGATTCCGGCTGGTTATCTCTCAGACAATGGCCGTATTCGACGAGGCCGCCACCGTTTGCAAGACAAAAAACCCCGCCGAACAAAGTCCGGCGGGGCTCAATGCGTCCCGCTGGAGTCGGGACGGGGCAGGGAACGCCCAGCACCGAATCTGGGGTGGCTGCGCTCGCGATTCAATGAGCCGTGTCTAACGCCCGTACAATTCTTGTTGAACCCCGCACATCCATCCACCCCCGGCTGTGCCGGGGGTGGATGCTTCTCTTGCCGATTCCACAAACCGGGTCATGATTTTGAAATCATGACCTAATTGTTGCTGGCGACCGGTGCCACCAGCGAGGTGATGCGGCGGATGGCTACGCGGCGGTTCTCGCGGTTGGGCGCCGCCGTGTTGACCTTCAGATACTCCTCGCCATAGCCCTGTGTCGTCAGGTTTTCCGGCGGGATGCCGAAGGCATTGGTCAGAGCCTCCGCCACCGCTTCCGCACGGCGATCGGAAAGAGCGAGGTTAGCCTCCGGTGTGCCGACCGCGTCGGTGTGACCTTCGATCAGGAAGGTCTCGGCCGGGTTCTTCTTCAACAGCTTCTCCATGGCCGTCGCTACGCCCTCGAGCTTCTGCACCTCGGTGTCGGAGATGGAGGCCGAACCGAATTCGAAGTTGAGCGTGTCGAGATCGACGCGACGTGCGATGTCGCGCACGCGGGCCGAACGCTTGACCTCGTCGATCGAATAGAGGCGCTGGACCTTCTCGACCGGGGGCTGTTCGAGGAACTCGTAGTAGTCATCGGGGCTCTCGACGTCCTCGGAATCGAGAATGTATTCCCGGCGCGGGATGGTCAGCCGCATCGGCGGCAGGTCGTCGCCGGGATCACGCCAGTCGCTGTCATCTTGATAGTGCCGCTCGTCGACATAGCTCAGCACATATTCGCGTCCATCCGGCGCGATGCGCGAACGCTGGATAACGTCGCCATAGCGGTTGCGGATGGTGACGATCCGGACACCGTTGTCACGCTCGACGATTTCCCGGGTGCGATCGCCCGACAGATCCTCATAGTAGACTTCTTTGGCACCGCGGGTGACGCGCGGGGCGTCATTGCTCTGGACAAATGTCTGGTTGTTGAACTGCAGGATGACGCGATCGCCGAGTTTCCTGACGACGTCGACGCCTTTCGGACGCCGACGATCGCGGGCGATCTCATCGGGCGCACGCTCTACGCGCGTGCCCTTCTCCTCGGTCACCGGGACGATCTTCTCGGGCTTGATCTCCTGCTGTGCGGCCCTGTCGTCGGTGGGCGGCGGACCCTGGTCGACGGGAGCAGCCACCGGCTTGCGGCCCTGATCGCCACCTTGCTGGGCATTTTGCCCGCCATTCTGCTGCTCGCCATCCTGCTGAGCATTCTTGTCGCCACGTTTGCGGCCGCCGCCCCTGCGCTCGGCGTCCTTCTGGCTGTCCAGGATGGGAGCGGCGTTTGGATCGGCCGGTGCTTCGCCTTGCACCGGGTTTTCGCCCTGTGCCGGTGCTGCCGTCTGACCATTGGCCGGTTGTTCGCCGGTGGCGGGTTGTTCGGCCGTCGCCGGCTGCTCGCCAACAGGTTTCCTGCCGTGCTTCTTCGTCGTGTCCTGGGGCTGCTCACCTTGGGCCGCCGGCTGCTCGCCGGCAGGGGCTGTCGCCTCTCCAGCGGGAGCTTCCTTCGGCGCCGGGGCGACTTCAGGTTGGGCTTGCTGATCCTGCTTGTTCTTCTTGCGCGGCTGGGCCTGCTCGCCGGGCTGATTGTCGTTGGCCGGCGCGACCTGTTCGGCCGGCGTCTGCTCAGTCTGCTGCTGCTGATCACGCTTCTTTCTGCGCGGCTGCTGTTCCCCTGCGGGTGCTGCCTGTTCGGCCGGCGCCTGCTCGGTCTGCTGCTGCTGGTCACGCTTCTTTCTGCGCGGCTGCTGTTCCTCTGCGGGTGCTGCCTGTTCGGCCGGCGCCTGCTCGGTCTGCTGCTGCTGATCACGCTTCTTCCTGCGCGGCTGCTGTTCTTCGGCGGGAGCGGCCTGTTCGGCCGGCGCCTGCTCGGCCTGCTGCTGCTGGTCGCGCTTCTTCCGGCGTGGCTGCTGCTCCTCGGCGGGCTGCTCGCTCTGGGCAGGCGCGGCCTGCTGTTCAGGCTCGGCCTTCTTGCGCTCGTGTTTCTGTTCGGGTTCCGCCTGCTGCTTCTGCGCGCAGGCCTCGGCCGATTCGCCCTCGGCGCATGCTGCTTGCGCCAGGATGAATGGGGTTGCCGTGCGCTGGGCAAGACCGGACGCGACACTTCCCTGAAGCGGGAACGCGCCCAACGGCGCGGATGCCATCAACAGGCCAAGTGCGGTGCCTGCCAGAATCCGTGGTTGGCGTTTCATCGAAATTCTCCTTGTGGGGTCCCATCCTTGCCGAAACCGATCTTGTGCCGATTGGTTCCAGTCTGGCACGGATAGAGGCCGTACGGGGCGATTGACCGACCTTTTGAAGGCAACTTCATGTCATTCACCTGGCGATAGCCGCAATTGCGACCATTGCCGCGCTTGACCTTGCCCGCGGCCGGGGCCACATCCGGGAAATGGAAACGCCATTCTGGAAAACCAAGGCGCTGGAGGCGATGAGCCCGGCCGAGTGGGAATCGCTGTGCGACGGCTGCGGTAAATGCTGCCTGTCAAAGCTTGAGGACGAGGACACCGGCGAGATCTACTGGACCAGCGTCGGCTGTCGGCTGTTCGACGCCGAGACCTGCCGCTGTTCGGACTACGCCAACCGGCTGGCGCGCGTTCCCGACTGCGTCGGGCTGACGCCGCAGAATGTGCGAACCATCAGTTGGCTGCCCAGTACCTGTGCCTATCGGCTGGTTGCCGAGGGCCGCGACCTCTACTGGTGGCACCGGCTGGTGTCTGGCAGCGCCGAGACCGTGCATGAAGCCGGCATCTCGATGCGCGGTCGGGTCAAAGCGAGTGAAACCGATCTTGCCGAGCCGGAAGACTATTTTGACTATGTGCTGGACGAGGAGCCGTAGGACCAGCGGCGGCGAGCAACAGCCTTACGTTCCACGACTTCCGCCCAATCCGCGGGCTCGGAATAGGGCGCCGAGTCAGGCATTCCGGCCTTCACCAAGGGCTGGGGACGGTGGCGAATGGCCGGAACTTCCTTCTTCCCGCCATATGAACCGGAGATGAACGGCAGGTTCGTAAAGAGTTCAGACAGGCAAGCGCATTCTCCCCCCATCGGTTCACGAGGACGGGCGAAGGCCCGCAAAAAGGAGAGAAGACGATGTTCAACACGATCAAGACGGCAGCCCTTTCGGCCCTGGTCGGTCTCGGCACGCTGGCGGCCGTTCCCGCCCACGCCGACAGCCTCTATCTCGGCTTCGGCAACAACAACGACCCGCGTTTCGGCGTCTATACCGGTGACGACGGTTATCGCCATCGCCGTGATGAACGCCGCGGCGACTGGCGCCGTGGCTGTTCGCCGGACCGCGCCCTCGACAAGGCCGAACGCATGGGCCTCCACCGGGTCCGGATCGTCGACGTCAACCGGCGCACGGTGAAGGTGGCGGGCCGTCAGGACGGCGACCGTGTCGTGGTGGTGTTCGCCAACGAGCGCGGCTGCCCGGTTATCTATCGCTGAGGTTCGACAATTAAGGCCGACCCTCTTTGAGGGTCAGCCTGGCAGCATGATCTTTCGCAAGATCAGCTGGGACTAGCGGAGCCCCTTTCCGTTTGAAGGGTGTGGCTCGAAAAAACCCCGCGGGAGCAATCCCGCGGGGTTTTTCATGCGCGCTATTGGCTGGTGATGCATCCGTGGCTGGGCAAGACCAGCACGGATCCTCAGAGCCGCTTACTTCAGTTCGAAGGTGACGGTCACCTGGACATTGTAGGAATTCTCGCCGGCCTGCACGGGAGCCGCGCCACCCGCCGCGGCATCGAAGGCCTTGGCGTTGATCGGCATCGGCGCCGGCGCAATGTTCTGATCTGATATCTCGAGCACCCGGCCGAGGCTGGCGCCTGCGGCCTCGGCCAGCGTCTTGGCTTTGGCCATGGCGTTGGCGACCGCCTTCTTGCGCGCCTCGGTGACCGTGGCTGCCGGGTTGTCATTGGTGAAGGCGATGCCGCCACCCTGGTTGACGCCGAGCGACACCGCCTTGTCGAGGATCTCGCCGGTCTTGTCGACATCGCGCACCCGCACCGAAAGCGTGTTGGTCACCTGATAGGCGACGAGTTCGGCTTCCTGGCTGCCGTCCGGCTTGTTGGTGTAGTTGTAGCGCGGGTTGATCTGGATGCCGGCGGTCTGCAGGTCCCGGTCCTTGATGCCGGCGGATTTCATCGCCGCGATCACGGCGGCCATGGCGTCATTGTTGGCGTCGAGTGCGGCGCGCGCGGTCTTGGCCTCGCGCATGACGCTCAGCGTCAGGACCGCCAGATCGGGGGCCACGGTTGCTTCGCCTTCGCCTGACACGATGATGCGGGGCGGCGTCGGCAGATCGGTGGCTCCAGCCATCGCCGGAAAAGCGATTGCAGCGGCGAGCGCGAGAGGCAAAAGATGTCTGGTCATGAAAATCTCCTTGGTCTGCGATCAAGTCGCAGACGTCGCGTAGAGCGCGATTATGGGTTGATTTGGGCGATCTGGGGAAGCCCGTCGGGAAAGCCTTGTGCCGCGATGCGAAAAACATTAATCCAGCCCGCGTGGGGCCTGTAGCTCAATGGTTAGAGCCGGCGGCTCATAACCGCTTGGTTGGGGGTTCGAGTCCCTCCGGGCCCACCATTTTCGTTATTTATCAAGGTTTTATAGGGTGGTTCGCCACGAGGTTCGCCAACAGGTTCGCCAAGCATCGGCTTGCGCGTCACCAGCCGCACGACTCGGTCCATCCCCTGAACCGCCAGGCGAACCTGCGATGCCTCGCGTGAATAGAGCTCCGCATGATCGATATCGTCGTGACCCAGCACGTCCATGAGCTGTCTGGTCGAGGCCTCGGCCTCCGCCAGGTAAACACCGAGCGACTTCCTCAAACCATGCAGGGTCAGGCCTTTCGGGAGACCGGCAAGCTTGCACCAATGCGCCATCATTCCAGTCAGTGACTTGGCGGAGAAGGGCTCACCATAGGCGGTGACCAAAACGGTCTCGCCGCGCCTGTCGGCCGCATCCAGGATCTCGGCGAGCATGGGTGTGACCGGCACGAAAAGGCGTTTGCCGCCTGTTCGTCCCTTGTTCTTGGCCTGGACGATATCAAAGCCGTCGAAGTGACGCTCGACGCCATCGATGAAGACACGGCGGGTGACCCTCTGGTCCCAGCGCAGGCCCGCGACGTCGCCGCGGCGGTTGCCGAGCCAAAGCGCCAAACCATAGCAAGTGCGTGCCGCAGTGCCGAGCTGCCAACGCTTTTCAAATTGCGCCATCGCCTCGCGTGACCATGCTTTCCAGCCGGCATATGCGGGGCGCCACTCGACTGCCGCGGTGGGGTCGATTTCAATCCAATCTTGGCGCAGCGCGACATAGACCAGCTTGCGTATACCCACCAACAGGTGCTTGGCCTTATGGGGCGTGGCGATGAAGCGGCCAAGAAGCTCTTCAATATGAATACGTCTAAGGTTCTTGACCGGTACGTCGCGCCAGACAAGTGGGTGATCTGGGACCACCCGCAGTTCTAGAAATTCTTCGATCAGCCGCATGTTCTTGCGCTTGCTGGCTTCGTCAAGCGCCAACCATTTGACCGACATCTTCAACCGTTGATAGGCCGCTCCGAATGTGCCGGGCAGGGCGGCTCCAGGCATTTGGACGACGGGGGCCTTGGGGACTTTCCGGCCTTCGACGGCTGCCTTGTATGCGTCCTTGAATCCCGGCTGATTGGGAGCAGGCAGACTAACCACACGCTCTTTCCCCCGATAGCGCCACCGCAGTTTTCCGTGGCGATCGGTGTAGGATGACAGGCCGGGAAATTTGTCGGTCATGGCGCAATGAATCTATTCCCTGCGATGAGTCCCTTGCAACAGGAAGTCGACGATATTCTCATCATCGTCTCCAGGTAGTTCGGCAAACGCCGCTTCGAGTTTAAGGCGATCCCAAATCACGCGGCCGTCAACTCTCTTCGGCTTCGGCATGCGGCGGTCAACAACCATCTGGTCGAATTTGGTTATGCCCACGCCAACATATCGGGCGGCTTCTTCGCGTGAGAGACCCCGAGGAGGATAGGACAGGGTATCGCTTTTCATGACCTCGCCCCCGCCCTTGTGCGCGGATTTCCGTTCCGAGATCAGGATCTAGATTGTATCAGTCACCGTCGAAAGGGCGCCGATCAAGCTGTGCGGCAAATTGCGGCCAGGACGTATAAATGGGATGGTTGTGCGAGTTCGGAGGGCGAGTCCAGAGAGCTCTACCGCCTTTCCCCCCACTCAGCCTCGCCGCGTTTTGCACTTCGTTGCCGCGTAGGCGTAGTCACTTAGCTCACAGCTGGCATCATGTGACGGCGCTTCGTCGCGTCATCCAGGACGACGCTCCTGTCTAGGTGATTATTGACGTCCTAGAAATGTGCCCCGCCATGTTGGAAGGTCCTAATTCGAGCGATGCAGGCGCAGAAGCGACACCGCCATCGAAAGCCTGGAACAGGCGGCCTGGCCCGTCAGCCCAGTTTGGGTCCTCTCTTCTTTCGACCTCGGTGATGAATTCCTCGGCCGCCATGGAGTATTTCCCAGGCCTTCTGCGGATCGGCTTCGATCAGTCCAGGAAAGACCTTGCGCATGCTGCCTGAGCGCCTGCGGTCGAGGTCATGCCTTCGCTTCTTCTTCTTGCGATTTCGACACGGTCCGATTGGCGCTCGTGAGTTCGACGACAATGCTCAGCATCAACCTTGTGCCTTGAGCCATTTCGGTCTCGGCTTCCGGGAAAGCCTTGTTGTTGCAGCGACCATCACCTGGACCGTCGGCGAACTCGGCGCGTAGCGGGTGCAGATAGACCGCCGCTATCGGCCCGTCACATCGTCCCAACGGCGTGTATCAGCCACTGGCTTCGTTCTCGGACCAGTCATCGCTGAGACCGCCGAGCATCGGGTGGTACATTTCGTCCCCCGCATGCTGCGTGAACTCGACATTGACTTCGTTGATCATTAGCTTGAGGCTCTCCATGCAGGCGCGGACTAGAGCCTCCGCGAGCATGGCACGCTGCTCGGCCGGGCGTCCGCGACGGATGTCACACATGAGCAAAGCGGCGGGGTAGGGCTCCTCTCCGGTGCATCGCCATAGTCCGCCCTCGCCCAATTCGCGAATCGCGATCGAAATGCGCCGCACGTCGGCCTGCATGATGCGGCTATAAATCTCGCCCAATTGACGTGCGAGTTCACGTTTGACGTCGCTCGGGTAAGCCCGTGAGACATCGAGTTGTAGATAGGGCATCGGGTTTCTCCTTATGTGCGAAGCGCGGCTTCTATGGCGCGTGCGATGTCAATGAGCTGAGCATCACGCCCGGGCGGTGCTGCGAGCATGAGGCCGACCGGCAGTTCGCCCGGGTCCTGGATTGGCAGGGTGACGGCGCAGGCGTCGAGGACGTTGAAGGGCGCCGTGTTCCTCAGGAGTCGGGTGCGAACGCCGTCTTCATCCGACTCGCATTCGGTGAAGCGGGGCGCCACAACCGGCACAGTCGGCAAGATGAGGGCGTCGACCTCCGCCATGTCCGCCATGAATGCTGCCATGAGCCCGGAGCGTATCCGGATCGCGCGGACATAGTCCGCAGCTGAAACTTCTCGCCCCTGAAGGATGCGGGCACGGATGCGGGGATCATAATCCCCGCCGCGGCGGGCTAGCAGCGCTTCGTGCGTGGTAAAGGCTTCAACGGATTGTATTGTGCGCGCTAGAGAGCCGTCGGCTGCTGCTTCCAGGGCTTCGAAGGTTTGATCGCGGATGAGGGCGCCGGCCGCACTCAGTCGCCGACAGGCTCGTTCGAAGGCACCCGATACCGTCGTGTCAAGGCTTTCAAGGAAGCGGCCGCCGGGGAGAGCTAGGCGGACACCCTCGACATTCGTTCGCTGCCATAACTGCAATTGGCCTCCGGAGATCACAGCCAACACCCTTGCGCAATCCTCGACCGTTCGTGCGAGCGGACCAATGCTGTCGAGCGTCGTGGACAGCGGGAAGGCGCCATCCAGGGGTACGGCGCGTTGCGTTGGTTTCACCCCTACGACCCCGCAAAGTGCCGCCGGCACGCGAATAGAGCCGACCGTGTCGGAACCGATCGCCGCTGCGGTCATGCCGGTCGCAACCGACACCGCAGCGCCGGAGGAGGAGCCACCAGGGGTTCGGGTCCTATCAACCGGGTTGCCTGGCGTCCCGAAATGACCGTTGAGGCCGACGACGGAGTAAGCGAACGGGGTCATATTCGTGCGACCTATCAGGATCGCGCCAGCCTGTTTGAGGCGTGCCACCACTGGTGCGTCTTCACGCGCTGGCAACGTGTCGTCGAGAGGACGCGCTGCCGCGCGCGTGACCTCGCCCTTTACGTCGAGCAGATCCTTGATGGAGACCGGCAGGCCATCGAGCGCAGAACGGTAGCCGACATCGTTTAACCTATCGAGGCTTTCGGCTGCAATCCGCGCTTCCTCATTCCAGACTGTGAGAAAGGCTTTCGAACCTTCACCGGCAGGATCGGCGATGCGCGCGAGGCATTGGCCTACCCGGTCACGATGCGAGAAAGCTGGACCGGTGTTGGATGACGGGAGTGGTGAATGGGTCATGCTTCAGGCCTCATACTCATGACGCGGTGAAGAGCAGGCCGAGCGCCGGGATGATGGCGCCGGTGCTGATGGCCATTGATGCCACATTGCCGATGAAGGGATGGAAGCCCTCTGGCAGCCGGGCCGAAATCGCGGCGGCAAGCGGCGCCCCTATGATAGCGCCAAGCACGGCGCTGCCCAGCACCGGCATGGTCGCCCCTCCAAACGCCAGCGCTGCCGCAGGCACCACGGAGACGATTGGTACGAACGTTGGATAAAAGCCGCTCTGAGTCCATTTGCGATGCCAGAGCGTCATACCGATCATAGCCGCGATACCTTGCCCAGTCAGCACCATGGGCAATAGCCCACTGCCATAGACAGGCACGCCGGGCGCGACGACGTACGCCAGCACAGCCCCCAGGATCAGGCCGATACTTGCCCATTCATTGCCAAAGAACTGTGCCTCGGAGAAATCAGCGAGCATCCGGCGGAGCGCCCAAGCAAGGCCGCGATCAGGCGCCTTTACCTCTTGTGCCTTTGCTCCGTCGGTCTGTACGGAATAGGAGGACAGCCAGGGCAGGAAATGGCAGACCGCAAATGAAAGGAACGCGCCGATCGCCATGCCTCCGGTCACACCCGCGACAAGCGGCAATCCGAGCGGGCGGCAAAGGAGATGCGTGGCCGCGATGGACAATGGCGCGACGAGGACGGCGGATAGCACCGCTCCAGTCAGCGCTGGTCTCCAGCCCGCTCCGTAAGTGAGTACGATGGTCGGCGCGACCGACACTACAGCCACGAAGGTAGGCTGCCACATGCCGGTGTCGCGGAGTGTCCAACCCCAGGCGATATTGCTGAAAACGAGACCAAGTAGGGAGCTAGCCACCGTCCACGGCCATAGGCCCGAGCCACAGGCTAGGCCGATGCCCCGCCAAGGAGATCGGGTCGCCTCCAGACAGTAGGCAAATATCGCTCCGATGAGCAGCCCCGCTCCGGCGAACGCGCACGTATAGAACGCCGGCTCAGTCCACGCCGAGAGGAGCCATCTGGCGAGGTCACCAATTGGAGCGGCTTCGCCGCTCCAAGGGATGTAGCTACCTTTGTCCGGCCATAACAGAGCGATCGTGAGGACGACGATGCCGGAACCCGTGGCCACTGGCATACGCAAGGCGATTGCTGGCAAACGAGGCCTGCGCCCGCCAATTGAGGGCGTCTCCATTTTGTCTTTCCTCCCATTATTGTTTTTCAGCGGGGGTGCGGATTGCCGCCCCGATAGCCCAGCATCTGGTCGTAAAGATCGACGCGCCGATCGCGATGTAGATCGTTGAGCTGGTTCCAGATGGGCGCCGTGCGGCTTTCGACGAGGTCGATATCGGCGTAGAGGATTGTGTCCTCATCCGGTCCGGCGATGCGGCCAACTGGCCAGCCGTTGGTTGCGGCAATGAGCGAATTGCCCATGAAGCCGGAGGTGCGTTCTACACCAATGCGGTCGGCGGTCGCGATGAAAACGTTATTGGCATGCGCTGCCGTCATGGTGAGATAGGCGGCCATGCAGGTGCCGCTCGCATCGTAGAGGGGCGGAGGCGTCCATACCCAACCGGTAGGAATGCAAATGATGTCGGCGCCTTGCTGCGCGACGATGCGAGCTGTCTCGGGAAACCAGATGTCCCAGCAGACGAGAAGACCGATACGGCCGATCCGCGTGTCGAACACGGGATAGCCTAGATCTCCAGGAGTGAAGAACAGCTTTTCCTCATTCCACAGATGGGTCTTGCGGTATTTCCCGATGTAGCCCTCCGGTCCCACCAGAACGGCAGTATCGTAGAGCTTGGCTCCGTCCAACTCGGGCAAGCAGCCAACGATGTAAACGCCTTTGGCTTTGGCGAGCTCTTCCCATCCCCGGACCGTGGTGCCGGACGGAACAGGTTCGGAATGGGCAAACGCCTCTTCGCGCGAGAAGAAGGTATAGCCGGTCGTGGCAAGCTCCGGCAGGACGATGAGATCTGCTCCTTCTGCTGCGGCCGTTTCGAGGCGCTGCTGGACGGCGGCAAGATTGGCCTTGCGATTTTCCAATCCAACCTGGGGATTGAATTGAACCACTGCTACCCGTACCGGGCTGTTGCGGCGCGGTTCGACCGCCTTCCCAATCTCGTCTTGATGTTTGGACATAAGAAACCCTTTCTGCTGATGGTTCTATAATAGAACCATTTGCAAAAAAGATGTCAAGTACTATTATAGAACCAAGTTGGGTGATTTGGAGAAGCCGCTTGAAGCGCAGGAGCATGGAGAAGGCCGAATGCCCGGTGGCTCGGGCTCTGGATGTCATCGGCGACTGGTGGACCCTGCTGATCGTGCGTGACGCATTTGATGGCATAAGCCGCTTTGGGGAGTTCCAACGCAACCTGGGGATATCGAAGGGTATTCTTGCAGCCCGGCTAAAGGCGCTTGAAGAGGCCGACATCTTACGCTCAGAAAAGCCAAAAGACGGTGGGGCGCACAGCGACTATGTGCTGACTGAAAAGGGGCGTGGTCTATTCGCCGTGGTCGTGGGACTGAGGCAATGGGGAGAGGCTCATTGCTTCAACCCTGGCGAAGCGCATTCGGTGCTCGTGGAAAAGGCTAGCGGCCAGCCAGTCGCCCCCCTAATTCTTCGCAATGCCGAAGGGCGCCCGGTCGATGCGTCCTCGACCGAGGTGCGCAAGGTTGGTGCTTAGACACCGACATGGTTTGAAGCCAGCGCCTTTGCCGTGCGGATCGCCGGTCCTCGCTTTGCTGGTCGGTCGGGCCGTATGCGGTGAACCGGTCGCCATCGTCGCCGCGGTCCTATGCCACGACAACGATCAGCTTCGGCTTTTTCTGATCTGGCACATCGTCGGACACTCAGTGCGTCTGGCCGGAGCGGAGATGCATCTCGATCTTATTGATTGCCTTCGTGAGGACATCGACTGCCTGCAGATTGACGGCGAAGTCGAAGTTACCTTGCGCTGTTTCGAATATCAGAACGCCGACCTTGATCTCGTCGTCGCTCATCAAGCCCATTCCAATGCCGGTCGGCATATAGGGTGGTTTTTCTGACATCGTCTCTCTCCTCAGACCCGGTGTGGCCTCGTCAGCCGCTCGGCCGGAGTGCCATGTCATTGCCGTTCACCATTATTCGAAATGCATGGATTGGCCGCGCATCATTGCCAGGGTCAGCGCGATTGCAGGATTTGCAGGCGGCTTCTCCATAAGCAAGGAGCCGTCGAAATCGCGCCACGCCGCCATGCGCAATTCGTCACCATCATCGGCAGCTGCGGGGTCGAAAACGTGGGCATCATAGGGATCTCGGTCAATCTCGATCTTCCAGTCCTTGAGCGCCTTGCGGGCCATTTCCTCAACCTGGGCAAGGTCGCTGGTGAAGAAGGGGATACGGTCGCCATCTTCCGAAAGCGGCTCGACCCGATCCAGCGTCGGCCGCTCGGGCACCCAACCAAGAACGAAGGCAATATCGAAATCGATCTGGCGGTCCGGGCCAGCTGCAACCTCCAGCCGTTTGACGACGTCAGGATAAAGCTGCCTGCGCGCCGGCCACGTGTCCGGAAGCGCCTCGGATTGCAACCGCGTTCGGGGAACGTCGATCAATTCCATGATCTGATGGCTTGGAACTTTGTCCTCCGGCCAGCCCGCACAACATGCAGTCGTCGCAGCCTCGTCGGCTTCCATCCAGACTGAAGCAGCCTGGTCCTCGTCCTCGGTTGGCTGGTCGTCTTCTGGAAAGCCTTTGATATCCCAGCCTTCCAACGCGAACAAACCTTCCGCGCCTTGCAAAGCCGTAATGCCGGCGCGCGCGAAGACTGCTTCGGCTGCCGCGACCCCGCGTGCCAGTTCCTCGGGCGTTGCACCTTCAATGTTCAAGCGAAGTTCCATGGTTCGCCTCCTGTATCAATCCTCCCAACAGTGAACAAAATAAGAACAAAGGTGTCAATAGACTCCTGATGGTTGGAAAATAGGCTCGTTTTTCAATGGGATAGTCACACTGGCAATCGGTTGAGGCTCCGTGCTCAATTTCCAAGGCAACTTCTTTCATGGGTCGATGCTGCACGCGGACCACCGCGGACGGGGACAGTCGGTCCCGCGTCCCGTCCTGCGGCCGGCGCTATGCTGACGCTCCTACGGCTGTCCTGTTAACCGCCCTCGGCGGAGGCGAATTTCCGTCGTCCCGCGCGCGACAATCATCCGCTGCTGCGGACGCGCGCAGGACTGCGGTTTATGCGCCGTTTTCCTTTGGGCGCCGGCAGTCGCCGGCGCGACGTCCAGCGCAGCATCGTGGCCTCGACGTATCGTCCTGTCGGCAAACAACTCTGTCGGTGTCACCAGGCGGTCGCGCCAAACATTTCTTCCGCAGCGCCACCTCGCCGTACCATTGACTCTTCATTAGGAAGAGAACAAATGAGGAACATATTATCAGCATTCCGCGTTCAGGGGACAGATGAGTGCATCGGCGCCAAACGCTGCTATTTCCGATCTGCGAGATCGCATTGCGCGTCTCGAAGGCGCTAATGCGAGCAAAAGAGCGGTGCTCCCATTCGGAATCTCCTCGATCGACAGTCATCTGCCAGGCGGGGGTGTGGCGCTTGGCGCACTTCATGAGGTTGCCGGCGGCGGCAATGGAGCGATCGATGGCGCCGCAGCGTCGCTATTTGCAGCCGGGATTGCAGCGAGGACGCAAGGCAAGGTGCTGTGGTGCGTGACGCGCCAGGATCTGTTTGCGCCGGCAATCGCCCAGGTCGGGCTTCACCCCGACCGGGTGATCTATGTTGAAGCCGGTGACGACAAATCCTTGCTCGCCTGCTTCGAGGAAGGTCTGCGGCATGTCGGGCTTGGAGCTGTGGTCGCGGAAGTGGCGCGTCTGTCCATGACTGCCTCGCGCCGGTTGCAACTGGCATCGGAAGGCTCCGGCGCGATCGGCATCGCCATCCGCCGCTGGCGCCGGCAGACCGAAGCGGCCGATTTCGGGCAACCGACGGCGTCTGTCACCCGCTGGCGGGTCTCCGTGCTGCCATCGCGGCCGCTGCCTGTACCCGGCGTTGGCCGGGCGCGATGGCAACTTGAACTGATCCGGTCTCGTGGAGGGGAAACACTGGATATCGAAGTGGAGGCTTGTGATGCAAAGGGTCGTCTCGCTCTTCCTTCCAAGCTGGTCGACCGACCGGCTCAGAAGGAAATTGGGCGACGTCTCGCCGCCACCGGATAAGCCTTTGGTGCTGGTCGGGCGGCAAGGCAATCGCCGCTTGGTGGTTGCGGCCGATCGCGCGGCACTGGAAGCGGGCCTGCGCGTGGGAATGCCGGCGACGAAGGCGCAGGCGCTCGTGCAGGGGCTGGCGGTCATGGAGTCCGAACCCGATGCCGACGCGAAGGCATTGGAGCGGTTGGCCCTGTGGGCCTTGCGGCGGTACGCGCCGATCGTCGCCGCGGATCCTCCGGACGGATTGGTCATGGACACCACGGGCGCCGATCACCTCCATGGCGGTGAACGGCTGATGCTGACTGACATGGTCGAACGCCTCGGCCAAGCCGGCGTCACGGCGCGGGCAGCGGTTGCGGACAGCTGGGGTGCCGCCCATGCTGTCGCGCGATATGTCAGGCAGACCGTCAGCGTGGTCGCCGTCAATGAAGCTTACGACGCGATTTCCCCTCTGCCCATCGCGGCACTGCGATTGCCCGATGCAATCGTCGGCGGTCTGCGGGTTTTGGGCTTCGAAAGGGTAGGCGAGCTTCTGAAGCAGCCACGTGCGCCACTGACGCTGCGCTTCGGACCGGAACTGGGCCGCCGCCTTGACCAGGCTTCTGGACCCCTTGCCGAACCGATAGAGCCCGTGCGGCCAGCCGATGTGGTCGAGGTAAAGCGGACCTTTGGCGAGCCCATCGGTGCGGCCGAGACCATCGCGCACTATGTCGGCAAGCTTGTTCAGGCGTTGTGTGCCGAACTGGAGACCAAAGGCCTCGGCGCCCGGCGGCTCGACCTGCTGCTCTACCGCGTCGACAACCGCATCGAAGCCATTCGCGTCGGCACGGCCTTGCCGGTCCGCGATGTGAGGCGGCTCACGCGTCTCATCTGCGACAAGATCGAGACGGTCGATCCGGGCTTCGGCATCGAGCTGATGAGGTTGTCCGCGCCGTTGGCAGAATCACTGATGCCCAGGCAGACGGTTTCGTCGCTGATCGAGCAACGGGACGCAGACATCTCGGATTTGATCGACACACTTAGCAATCGTGTCGGTGAGGAAAAGCTCTATCGGTTTACCCCGGTTGCCAGCGATGTACCCGAGCGATCTTTCCGGCGCGTAGCCGCCGGATCCGCTGAGACCGGCGACGCATGGCCAGACCATTGGCCGCGTCCGGCTCGCTTGTTTACCGTGCCGGAGCCGATCGAGGCCATCGCGCTGCTACCGGACCATCCGCCGGCGAGCTTCACCTGGAAAGGCATCCGTCGACGGGTCAAGCGCGCCGATGGACCTGAGCGGGTTTTCGGCGAATGGTGGAAGCGCGACGCCGAGCTTGCCGCCGTGCGCGACTATTTCCAGGTCGAGGACGAAGCCGGCGAGCGGTTCTGGATTTATCGCGCAGGCGACGGCGAGGATGCCGCGACCGGCTCGCATCGCTGGTTCCTGCATGGCATCTTCGGATGAACGCGTGCTATGTCGAGCTGCAATGCACCTCGCATTTTTCCTTTCTGCGGGGCGCGAGTTCCTGTGAGGAACTGTTCGCGCAAGCAGCCAGCATGGGAATGCTCGCCCTTGCCATCTGTGATCGCAACAGTCTGGCCGGCATTGTCCGCGCGCACGAGGCTGCAAAGGCAACCGGCGTCAGGCTGATCGTCGGCTGCCGGCTGGATCTGGTGGAAGAGATTTCCATCCTGGTCTACCCGACCGATCGCCCGGCCTACTCGCGGCTGTGCCGCTTGCTGTCGCTGGGCAAGAAGCGTGGCGGCAAGGCGAAATGCGTGCTGCATTGGGCTGACGTTGTCGCCTATGGCGAGGGCCTCGTTGCAGTACTCGTGCCCGACCAGGCAGATGACACATGCTCACTCTGGCTGCGCCGGTTGCGCGACGCGTTTGGCGAACGGGCTTGTATGGCGCTTACCCTGCAGCGCCGCCCGAACGATGCGCTGCGGCTGCACGATCTGTCCAACCTTGCCGGAGAGATCGGTGTGCCGACGGTGGTCACCAACGACGTGCTGTTTCACGAACCGTCACGGCGCATTCTCCAGGATGTCGTCACTTGCATCCGGCACAATGTCACGATCGACGATGCCGGGTTTCGGCGTGAGCGCCACGCCGACCGCTATCTGAAACCGCCGGAAGAAATGGCGCGGGTTTTTGGCCGCTATCCGGAAGCGCTCGCGCGGACCACCGAGATTGCCGAGCGCTGCCGGTTCTCCCTCGACGAACTTGCCTATCAATATCCCGAAGAGCGCATGCTGCCGGGCCTGACACCGCAGCAGGCCTTGGAGAAACTGACCTGGGAAGGCGCGACGGAGCGCTTTCCCGAGGGCGTGCCGGACAAGGTTATCGGCACGCTCAGACATGAGCTGCAGCTCATCGAGAAGCTGCAATACGCGCCATATTTTTTGACGGTCAACTCGATCGTTCGGTTTGCGCGCAGCCAGGACATTCTCTGCCAGGGCAGGGGGTCGGCGGCCAACAGCGCCGTCTGCTATGTGCTCGGCATCACCTCGATCGATCCCGACCGCAATGACCTCTTGTTCGAACGCTTCGTCTCCGAAGAGCGCCGGGAGCCCCCTGATATCGATGTCGATTTCGAGCATGAGCGGCGAGAAATCGTCATGCAATGGGTGTTCGAAACCTATGGCCTCGAGCACGCGGCCTTGTGCTCGACCGTCATCCGCTATCGCTCGAAAGGCGCCTTGCGCGACGTCGGCAAGGCGCTTGGCCTGCCCGAAGACCTGATCAAGATGCTGTCATCGCAGGTCTGGGGCTGGTCGGACGAAGGTGTCCAGCCAAAACATGCCGAAGAGCTGAACCTCAATCTCGGCGACCGCCGTCTGCGCCTGGCTTTGGATTTGGCCAAGCAATTGATAGGCGCGCCGCGGCATTTGTCGCAACATCCCGGCGGTTTCGTCCTGACGCGTGACAGGCTGGACGATCTGGTGCCGATCGAACCCGCCGCGATGAAGGATCGTCAGGTCATCGAATGGGACAAGGATGACATCGACGCGCTGAAGTTCATGAAGGTCGACGTACTGGCGCTCGGCATGCTGTCCTGCATGAAGCGCGGCTTCGATCTCTTGGCCGAACACAAGGGCATCACCCTCGATCTCGCGACGATTCCGGCTGAGGATCCGCGCACCTACGCGATGATCCGCAAGGCCGATACGCTGGGCACCTTCCAGATTGAATCCCGCGCCCAGATGTCAATGCTGCCGCGCATCAAGCCGCGGACCTTCTATGACCTGGTCATCGAGGTCGCGATCGTGCGGCCAGGCCCCATCCAGGGCGACATGGTGCATCCATATTTGCGCCGGCGCGAAGGCAAGGAAGAGGTGGTCTATCCCAAACCCGAGCTCGAAAAGGTGCTTGGAAAGACGCTGGGCGTACCGCTGTTCCAGGAGCAAGCCATGCGCGTGGCGATCGAATGCGCCGGCTTCACGCCGGGCGAAGCCGATCAACTTCGCCGCGCCATGGCGACCTTCAAGCACACCGGCGGCGTTTCCAGCTTCGGCGCCAAGCTGATCGGCGGTATGGTCAAGAACGGCTATGAGTGCGAGTTCGCCGAAAAGACCTTCAGGCAACTCGAGGGGTTCGGCAGCTACGGCTTTCCCGAGAGCCATGCGGCGAGCTTCGCGCTGATCGCCTACGCCTCGTCCTGGCTGAAATGCCATCACCCGGATGTTTTCTGCGCGGCCCTTCTCAACGCCCAGCCGATGGGATTCTACGCGCCGGCGCAGATCGTTCGCGACGCGCGCGACCATGGTGTCGAGGTGCTTCCAGTCTGCGTCAACGCATCACGCTGGGATTGCACGCTCGAGCCCGCCGAGGATGAAGACCGGTTCGCCGTTCGCCTTGGCATGCGGATGGTTCGGGGCCTTGCCAATGCTGATGCGGCTTCCATCATCACCGTACGCGCTGACCAGGCATTTGCCTCAGTGGATGACCTCTGGCATCGCGCCGGCGTGCCCGCTGCTTCTCTGGTCGAGCTCGCCCAGGCCGACGCGTTTCAACCGTCACTGTCGCTGGCGAGGAGGGAGGCACTGTGGGCGATCAAGGCGCTGCGCGACGAGCCGCTGCCGCTGTTTGCAGCCGCATCTGCCCGTGAACAGCGGACGGCGCCGGAGATCCAGGAGCCGGGCGTGACATTGCGTGCCATGACCGCCGGCGGTGAGGTGGTTGAGGACTACGGGCATGTCGGACTAACCCTGCGCGACCATCCGCTTTCCTTCCTGCGGGCAGACCTGCGTCGCAAGCGTATCGTCTCGTGCCGGGAGGCCATGCAGGCCCGCGACGGACAATGGCTGGAAGCGGCTGGTCTCGTGCTGGTCCGCCAACGACCGGGCTCGGCCAAGGGCGTGATGTTCATCACGATCGAGGACGAGACCGGCATCGCCAATCTGGTGGTGTGGGTGAAGATTTTCGAAAAATATCGAAGGGTGGTGCTGGGCGCCGGCATGATTGGCGTCTATGGGCGCATCCAGAGGGAAGGCGATGTGGTCCATCTCGTGGCACACCGACTCAGCGATCTCTCGTCTGATCTGGCCAGCGTTGGTGATCGGGACACTGCCTTCCCGCTGCCGCATGGGCGGGGCGACGAGTTGCATTATGGCAGTCCGACGCCCGACCCGCGCGCCATGCCCAAGGGGCCGAGGCCGAGGAATATCATCGATCCCTATCTGCACATCGACCAGATCAAGGTGAAGACGCGGGATTTCAAATAGGGCGTCGCAAGAACGGGTCTGCCGAACAATGGCTGGGTTCGTCGATACGCATGGGCGATCGCTCAATCGCTGCTCTGTCATTTTTCAGAGAAAGGCCTTGAACGCTGCTGCGAGTGCGGCTGGATTTTCTTCGGCGACGTGGTGCCCACTCTTGATCCCGTAGCCGCTCACGTCATCCGCCCAGAGCTTCCAGATCGCAACCGGGTTGCCATAGATCTGCTCCAGGTCGTCGTCGAGCGACCAAAGGCAGAGCATCGGACAGCCCACCTTCCGGCCGGCATCGCGATCCTCACGGTCATGGCGATGGTCGATCCTGATACCTGCGCGGTAGTCTTCGACCATCCCATGGACGATAGTGGGATCGTGGATGAACGAAACCAACTCGTCATAGGCTTCGCGTCCCATCTCATCTGGCCGCAACGCGCTATACCAGGCCAACGGGTCTGCCAGGATCGCCCGTTCCGGCTTATCGGGTTGAGCGAAGAAGAACCAGTGGTACCAATCGCGGGCAAATTTCCAGTCGGCACGCTCCAGATGCTCGATAACTGGCAATCCATCCACGGCAATCAGTTTTCGCACCAGGTCGGGATGGTCCATCGCCATTCTGAAAGCGACCAGGCTGCCACGGTCATGCCCGGCGACGAAGAAAGTGTGGTGGCCCAACCTTTCCATCACCTCCACCAGCGCCGAAGCCTTTGCTCGCTTGGACGAGAACCTGCTCTCTGGGTCGTCGCCCGGTATGTAGGAGCGCCCGAAGCCCGGAAGGTCGGGGCACACGATCCTGAAATGTGCTGACAGCAAGTCCGCGACCTGGCCCCACGTCATATGCGAGCGAGGATGGCCATGGATCAGAAGCAGCGGCGGTCCAGATCCGCCATGCCGCAGCCGTATCGGCCCGTCCTCGGTTTCCATCATTTCAAGCACGAAGTTTTCGAACATCGGCCATCCTTAAAAATGGGCGGTTGTCAGCTTGAAGAACTCTTTGAATATGGAATGGTTCAGGACGGGCAATCGCGACTGCAGCGTGGCTTCCGGGAAGCTTTCGCTTAGGGCCACTTCTCGACGCGAATTGGCTCCAAGACGGATCTAACGGAGAAGTCCCTCATCGTCGAACGCATCCCAGCCCTTCAACTTGGGCCGGGGCGCGTCCTCTCTGGGGTCATTCCCGGCACCGTGAACCTTGCCGCTACTCTTTCCCGCCCGCGTCAGGGCGGCCTTGCCGGCGCCGCGTCGCCTGTTCTCCGTAACTTGCTGCGCGTCCTCTTCGCGCCAAAGGCTTGGCAGATCGCGATCAAGGATGTCCTCGATGTGCTTGGGATCGAAAACGTGGAAGGTGACGGCCTTGGATCGACCGCGCATCTTCACGGTGCGGGTGCCGATGCTTAGCAGCCGTCCGTCCTTGAGCCACTTGTGACGCTCCCGCGAAGAGATTGTGAGGATGTCCTCGGCTTCGCGCGGCAGGACCGGCAACACTTCGATGGTTTCCAGCATCTTGGCGATCTTGCTCGAGGCGCCCTCGAACTCTTCTGCATCGTCTTCGCCCATCCGCAGTATGATGCGACCAGTCTCGGCCTTGGCGTACTTCCTCACCGCCCAGGGCAGGTGAGCCCGTATTTCACGCTCGATTCCTTTCGTGCGCACCGACGAGCCAAGCATTGCCGATGGCGGAAGTGGCCACTCGGCAACCAGGGGCAACGAAGCGCCCGCGCTTTGGCGAGAGCTGCGATCTCGTGGGGCAACCATTGCCGCAGCGATGCCATTGAGGATCTCCCGGGTTCGCGCAAAGCGCACAGGCATCTGATCTAGTCGCTCCCTTGTCGCACGGTTTCCACCGCCAATGACCCGGCAGGCAAGGCCTTCAATAGCTCCGCCTCGGGCTTGGTGAGGTGGATCCAGGCCGCCCAATCATGCGGAGGCAGCACCACAATCTGGCGATTGTGGATGGGCGCCACGTCAGGCCCGGGTTCAGTCGTCAGCATGGCGAATGTTGGCGGCTTGTTGCCCTCGCCATCGCGCCACAGGCCGGCGATCGCCATGAACGAGGCACCGTTGAGCGTGAAGCGATGCTTCGCCTTCGGTGACTTCTTTCCGGTGAATTCGAAAAAGGCTGATGCCGGGATGAGACAGCGCTTGCTGTTGGAGAAATTCCGACCCTCGGAGCGGAAGTTGAAGACAGGCCCGCCTTTGGGACCGGACGGCGGAAAGGCAAAGGTCATGCGCGTGAGTTCGATCGTGTCGCCGGAGGCGCGCATGATCGGAGCGGGGTCACTGATGCGAATGTCATCCGCCTGTGGCAAATCCAGTTCGGTCTGATGGCTAGGAATGTCGAGCGCCAGCGATTGCATCATCCGGCAATATTCGGCCCAGGCGATATGCTGCTCGTAATCATTGCACATGGGTTGATCCTCGCGCAGCCGAAATCACGGCCCATTGTTACCTAAAGCCTGAAGCTGAAAGGAAAAGGCCTGACACTTCGCCAGAGCCCGGCGTTTCTCTCGATCCGTCGCTTCCGCGACCCGAACGTCGCGGCAGGCTCGGGTAGAGTGAGAGGGCTGTCTTCTTGGCTGTGACGGATTGAAGATCGGGAGAGAGGCTTCCGGCGGTCTGTCATGGAGATCAGCCATGAGTAATGTTGAAGTTCTGGATGCAGTGCGGGACGCTAGCGGCGGCTACAAAGTCGATGTGGCCCGGGGGCACCGGATCGGTCGCGTGTCGTCGGAATGGTTTTCTCGACCCGATGACGAGCGGTTCCTTTCGTTGTCAGATCTGTTCGCGTCCGTCCACACCCGCAGCCAACACAGCAGGACGCGCACCGTCGAGACCACGACTATTCGCGTTGAAGCCAGCCGAGACAACGCCGAACGCCTATCACTGGTTCTTCCTGGTCCGGTCGAGCCAATTGCACCGACCCACTGGAGCTTTGGACAACTCGCGGGCCTGATCGGCGCGCCGGCGACATACCTTCGCCAACTCCCCGCTTCGCTGGCCGGAATCAATCTGCAGTATGGCTTGGCCAGACACCGCGGCGAGCATATCAAGACGCTTGAGACAGGCGATGGACGCGTGGAATTGCGCGCTGTTACCGGGCCTGACTATGGCCGGATCTACGATCATGAGCTGGTCGCTGCAGTTCAGCGAATCGCCGGCGACGGCACCGGCGACACGCGCTGGAAGGTGCCCGGCGTGCTGAACTGGTCGACTGGACTCTACAATCCCCGTGTCGACGTGAGCAAAGACACGACGACTCTTTACGCGAGCGATCGTGATGTCTTCCTGTTCCTCGTAGATGATCTTAATCCGATCGAGGCTGGACGATTGCCTGACGGTTCGCCGGATCTCTACTTTCGCGGCTTTTATTGCTGGAATTCGGAGGTTGGTGCGAGGACTCTCGGGATGGCGTCCTTCTATCTCCGCGCCGTCTGCCAGAATCGCAATCTGTGGGGCGTCGAGGATTTTGAGGAGATCGTAATCCGTCACTCGAAATATGCCGCGTCACGCTTCGCCCACGAGGCGGCACCAGCGCTCGCACGCTTCGCCAATTCCAGCCCGGCGCCTTTCGTCAACGGTATCAAGGCGGCCCGCGAGCGGATCGTGGCGAGATCTGACGAAGACCGCACCGACTTCCTGCGCAAGCGCGGCTTCAGCAAAGCCGAGGCCACAAAGATCATAGAGACCGTGCTAGGCGAGGAGGGCCACAAGCCGGAGAGCGTTTTCGACTTTGTCCAGGGCATCACCGCGATGGCACGGGACAAGACGCATCAGGACGCGCGCCTCGACCTGGAAGCCAAGGCGAAGAGGCTACTCGACCGCGCCACCTGACAACCACTTGGCCTCTGCGGATTCGCATTTTTCCTGCCGTCCGGATCTATGGCTCGCCTCTCAGAGTGAGAGGTGGGCCGTAGCTTCATGACGGGTTGGAGGTCGAGAGAGAGGCTTTCGGCCGCCCGTCGCGGAGTGCATCTCAATGGCTACTGCTGCGAAGAAAATCACCCTGTCGTCCTCGCGCGACATCCCCTTCAATCAGCTCGTCATTTCCCAGGCGAACGTACGGCGGATCAAGGCCGGCGTGTCGATCGAGGACCTGGCGGAGGACATCGCCCGGCGAACGTTGCTACAGAGCATCACCGTCAGGCCTGTGTGCGATGCCGACGGCAATGAGACCGGCATGTTCGAGATTCCCGCTGGCGGGCGCCGCTATCGCGCACTCGAACTTCTTGTCAAGCAGAAGCGACTTGCCAAGAACGCACCTGTGCCGTGCGTCATGCGCGAAGGCGGTCTGGCCGAGGAAGATTCGCTCGCTGAGAATATACAGCGCGCGCCGCTTCATCCGCTGGACCAGTTCCGCGCTTTCCTGACCTTCCGTGAGAAGGGCATGTCTGAAGAGGAAATCGCCGCCAACCAATTCGTCTCCGTGTCCGTCGTCAGGCAGCGGCTTCGGCTTGCGTCGGTGTCGCCCAAACTCCTTGATGTATATGCCGAAGACGGCATGACCCTTGATCAGCTCATGGCGTTCACCGTCAACGGCGACCATGAACGACAAGAGCAGGTCTTCGAACGTCTCGCTCAGAGCTACAACAAAGAACCACATACCATCCGCCGCATGCTGACCGAGGCAGCGGTTCGCGTTTCCGACAAGCGTGCACAATTCGTCGGCCTCGGCGCCTATGCCGAGGCTGGTGGCGTCGTTCTGCGTGACCTGTTCCAAGGCGACGACGGCGGTTGGCTGCAGGATGTCAGCCTCCTGGAGAGACTGGTTGCGGAAAAGCTGCGGGTGCAGTCCGATGCAATTTCGGCTGAGGGCTGGAAGTGGATCGATGTCGCCCCCGATTTTCCTTATGGGCACACTTACGGCCTCCGCCGCCTTCGTGGCGAACAGCCCGCTCTCACGGCGCAAGAACAAGCCACACGCGACGCACTCGAGGCCGAGTTGAACGGGCTTGAGGAGGCTTACCGCGATTCCGACGAACTACCCGAGGAGGTCGACGAACGGCTGGGCGAGATCGAAACTGCGATCAGTGCGATTGACGAACGGGCGGAGATCTTCAACCCCGATGAGATCGGGTGCGCGGGCGCCTTTGTCAGCATCGATGCATCAGGTAACCTCAAGGTCGAGCGTGGATATGTTCGTCCCGAAGACGAACGGCCGGTTGAAGCGGGGGTCGATGACGAGACCGCGGCTGACGCCGGCGCGGCGCGAGCGGAGCGCCTACTCAATGGCTCTACCGCCGGCCCAGAGACCACGATCGAGCAGGACGAAGACAACGGCCTGAAGCCGATACCGGATCGCTTGATGACCGAGCTGACTGCCCATCGAACGCTTGCCTTGCGCCATGCGCTCGGCGAGCAGCCTGATGTCGCATTCCTCGCTGCGCTTCATGCGCTCACGCTGCGGGCCTTCTATCGCTACGGCTCGGATACGTGCCTGGAACTCGATCTGAAAATCATCAGTTTCGGCGCCCAGACACCGGGCTTGAATGACAGCCGCATGGCAGAGGCAGTCGATGCTCGTCATCAGTCATGGGTGGCGGTGCTCCCGAAAGAACCTGAGGATCTGTGGGAAGCTTTGCAGACGTTCGAAATCGACAGCCGTCAGGCGCTGTTCGCGCATTGTGTGTCCCTCTCGGTCAACGCGATCTACGAGGCGTATAATCGTCGACCGCGTGCGCTATCCCACGCCGACCGGCTTGCACAGGCCGTTAATCTCGACATGGTGGCGGCCGGATGGGTGCCAACGGTCGACACCTATCTCGGCCGTGTCACCAAGGCGCGTATTCTCGCGTCTGTTCGCGAGGCAAAGGACACACGAGCCGGCGATCGGATCGAGCATCTGAAGAAGGACGACATGGCGGAGACGGCGCAGCAACTGCTCTCGGGTACCGGATGGTTGCCGGAGCCACTGCGCACCCCCGGCCGACCAGGCGTTACGGTCGCTGAACCCGCGTCGACCGCGATCGATGGCTCCATCGAACAGCGGGTCGGGGAAACGGCGGAAGGCGGCGGCGAATTGGCTGTCGCGGAAGCAGAGTTGCAGACCGACAATGAAGCAGCCGCACTCGATACACAGGCGGTCGCGGCCGAATAGCTGAAGGAGCACCACGTAGCCCGAGGGCCCGTCGAAAACGGCGGGCCCATTTTTCGTTTGGGAGTCCACAATGCACCATGCCAACGATCTTGCGCGAAGGCTTGCCGCAAATGCCGGGGCGGTGTGCCGACGCTATCTTTCCAATGGTCACCGCGAAGGCCGGTACTGGCTGGTCGGCGATGTTCGCAATTCGCCTGGGCGGTCAATGTTTGTCCGCCTTGAGGGACCGCATGCCGGCAAAGGCGCGGCAGGCAAGTGGACCGACGCCGCCACCGGCGAACATGGCGACCTTCTGGACGTCATTCGGGAATCGCTTGGCCTTGTCGATTTCAAGGAGGTCTGTGACGAGGCGCGCAGCTTTCTGTCCATGCCGCGCACGGACGAACCAAAGGGCCGGTGGGAACAAAACCCTCCCGCTGCCGGCGGTTCCACTGAAGCGGCGCGGCGGCTGGTTTCCATGTCGCAGCCGATACGGGGAACACTTGTTGAGACGTATTTGCGCGCACGCGCGATCACAGCCTTGCATGAGACCGGGAGCCTGCGGTTTCATCCCCGCTGCTACTACCGTCCAGACCACGGCCCGACTGAAGCATGGCCGGCAATGATCGCGACGGTCACCGACCTCAAAGGCCAGCTTACCGGGGTGCACCGCACCTGGCTCGATCCGGGCGGCTTTAGCGAAGCCCATCTCGGCCGCGCTCCGCTCGACACGCCGAGACGGGCCATGGGCGAACTGCTCGGGCACGCCGTCCGCTTCGGCGGCAGCTGCGATGTCATGGCCGCCGGCGAAGGCATCGAGACTATGCTGTCGCAACGCACTGTCCTGCCCGCCATGCCGGCACTGGCGGCGCTGTCGGCGGCACATCTGTCCGCAATCCTGTTTCCTGACACATTGCGGCGCCTTTACATCGTCCGCGACAACGATCCGGCAGGCGACGCAGCAGTGGCAACCCTGATTGAGCGCACCAGCGCGGCCGGTATCGAGGCGATGGTTCTGACGCCGAAACTTGGCGACTTCAACGAGGATCTGCGTCTGCTCGGCGCCAATGCGCTGAGGGCGATCCTGCGGGTCCAGATCGAGCCACAGGATGTCGAGCGCTTCATGAAGCTGGCGGCCTGACCCGGAAGGGAAGGAGGGGCGTGCCAGCGATGCCTGGCTCTTGGGTGCGCATTTGATCTTCGCTGTGCGAGGGCCGGCCCGCGGCCTTCCAGAGGGCGATCGGGCGCCGGCCGGTCCGGACAGGCAATGGCTGCGCCCGGCTATTTTCCGGCGGCCCTTGCCACCCCGTGCGGCGAGCCGCGCGGGACCCCGTCTTTGGGCCTTTCCATCGCGAGGCAAAATAGCCGGGCGCAGCCATCCTTCACTTTCGTTTCGGCCCTGCGCTCGCGCTTAGGGTGCAAGTCCGGATCGTCCGTCGCCTTCGTCGCCATGAAGGCCGCGATGAGCGCGGCCGGTATCACGAAGGCAAGCCGTCATGAGCACCGAGCACGATACCGACTTCGAGCCGCAACCCGCATCATCTCCCATCGACCATGTCCTTCAGGAGCTTCAGCTCTATGGCTACCGTCCCTTCGACGACGAACCCGATCCGCGCCCGCTTCCCGAAGGCCGGGTGGTCGCGGCCAGCATCGCCGACATTTTCGACGCTCTCCTGGTGGCGATTGCCGACACACGCCTGGAACCCGATCTCGAGGAGTTGCTATGGGGTACGGTCAATCTGTTCCATCGCGCGACCAAGCGGATCGAACGCGAGCTCGATGAAAACGAGGTTGGCCAGCAGCGGCTGCAGCGCGAACAGGATGGATCCGAGGTCAAGTCGGTCGAACTCGAGCGCCTCATCGCCCAAGGTCAGACGCTGCTTGAACGCCGCAACGCCTTCGAACTGATGCGTGACCAGGCCGCCGAGCATTTCGAGCATCACACCCACTCGATCTGGCGCCCGCGTTCGGGCTCTGTCGTCAACCACCGCAACCTGACCGCGGCAACGATTGACAGCCGGGACTTCGTTGCCGCGAGAAAGCATGCGGACAGCCAGGTGTTGTTGCCGCCGGGACCGAAAGTCGCCTTCACCGGCGGTCTCGACTTCGACGATCACCGGCTGATCTGGGCAAAGCTCGATCAGGTCCATGGCAAGCATCCGGACATGGTTCTGCTGCACGGCGGCTCGCCAAAGGGTGCCGAGTTGATCGCGGCCAAATGGGCTCACAGCCGCCAGGTGCCGCAGATTGCCTTCAAGCCGGACTGGACCAGGCATGCCAAGGCCGCGCCCTTCAAGCGCAACGATGCCATGCTCGACACTTTGCCGATCGGCGTCATTCATTTCCCGGGCTCTGGCATTCAGGACAACCTCGCCGACAAGGCCCGCAGGCTCGGCATTCCGGTCATGAGGTTCGGCGCCACGTGAAGGGACCACCAGTCCACCCGCCTCAAGTCATTCGCGCCGATTTACGTCGTTCTCAGCGCGTTGATTGGACGATCGCTCCTGACGATTTGGCGTCAATGAATGCGAAGTGGCGAAACACGAGGTTCATCCCGTCCTGGAATGGAGAACAGGGAAACTATCCCCGCGTTGGTCGGCGCAATTCCTTGGTCCGGTCCGAGGGCCTGATGCCATCAACCCATAAAGGGTCGGACTACGCAAAGCGTGCCGCCGTTTCGGCCTTGCCTTCACGGTGATCGCGGCCTCGGTCGGACACATCGGGCGCCTGTCACGCGGGGATCGCTCCCCGCTTCAAGAACAGGAGCCGGAAAAATGTCCCTCGTAGAAGCCAACGCCTTCGCCTTCAGCCTCGCCACCAGCCTGATGGTCAGCATCGTCATCTTCCGCGCCGGCGACGGAACGCTCACAGTCGTGCGGGCAGACGAATATGAAGGAGAGGTCTCCCAGATCGTGCGCGAGATCGATCCACACGAGCAATGATCCCGACAAGTTGCGGCCGGTGGTCCTTGGGTTCGGCCCCAGGGCCGCGCTACAGCTCGAACCGCATCTGCCGTTGATCCGGCGGCAACACGTCGCCTAGCGACGAAAGCGTGACGCCCAACAGGCGGATTCCCTTGCGCACTGGAAACACCGATTCAAGGAGATCGGCTGCGAGATGTTCGAAATCGGAAAGTTCGATCGGCATCGCCACCGTGCGGCTGCGCGTGATCTGCTGGAAGTCGGCGAACTTGACCTTCAGCGTGACGGTCCTTCCCCGGATGCCTTTCCCTTCACAGTATCCCCACACTTTGGCGACCAGCGGCTTGATTTCAGCCAGCGATGCATTGAGATCAAACATGTCGGCTGCGAACGTGTCCTCGGCCCCGATTGATTTGCGCGGCCGATCTGGTTCGACGCCGCGTTCGTCGATGGCGCGCGAAATCTGATAGTACCAGAGCCCCGACTTTCCAAAATGCTGCTGCAGAAATGCAAGCGACTTGCTCTTGAGATCGGCGCCGGTCTCGATGCCGAGCGCTTCCATCTTCGCGGCTGTCGCGGGGCCGACCCCGTGAAATTTCTTGACTGGCAAAGTCTCCACAAAAGCGGGCCCGTGACGTGGCGTGATGACGAACTGGCCATTTGGCTTGTTCTGGTCGGACGCCATCTTGGCGAGAAATTTGTTGTACGAGATGCCCGCGGAAGCGGTGAGACCGGTTACCAGCAGGATCTTCGCCCTGATCATCTGGGCGATTATCGTGGCAGACGCAATGTCGAGCCGGTTCTGGGTCACATCGAGATAGGCCTCGTCAAGCGAGAGCGGTTCGATGAGATCGGTGTGTTCGGCGAAAACGGCGCGGATCTGAGCCGAGACCCCCCGGTAGACCTCGAAGCGGGGCGGCACGAAGATCAGCTCGGGGCATTTACGCTTTGCCGTGACCGAAGGCATCGCCGAGCGAACGCCGAAGGCGCGGGCCTCGTAGCTTGCAGCCGCGACCACGCCGCGGGCGGCCGCTCCGCCGACGGCAAGCGGCTTGCCGCGGAGTTCTGGATTGTCGCGCTGTTCGACCGACGCGTAGAACGCATCCATGTCGACATGGATGATCTTGCGCCAGTCAGCGCCGCGTTCAGAGCCATCTGCCTGCAATGTCATTCCGCCAGGATATAAGCTTCGTGCTGCCGGATACTACAATCTTCAGTTACGGACATTGCCCCTTATCATGACCGTCAAATCGTCATCCTCGAACGTAAGGATCGGGCCGCGTGGCTCGATCCGTCGCTCTCCGCCAAATCATTGATCAGGCCGTTGCCGGCAGGGACATTGTCGGTCGAGCAGGTGGTTAGCTGGACCGTTGGCTCAATTCCAATATCATACGCGGAGCGTTCACCAGTTGAAGTAGGCCGCCGCACCAGGCCAGCCAATTGGATTACAGCACAGCTTCCCTCGCCGTCGCGCGTGGTCGACTGATCCTCTTGGATGTGCGCTTGCGCTTTGCCAGATGGGAAAGCAGAGCCGGCAGGCGCATCGCGTTGAGGACTCGCTTCGCCGGGACGCCGCCCTTGCGCGCCATCTCAACTCCCCAGTGCATGTAGTCGAGCTCGCGAATTGAATGAGCATCCGGATTGATACTGAACATGCAGCCGTAGTCGAGTGCCTCCTGATGCCAGCGCCAGTCGAGATCGAGACGCCATGGATGTGCGTTGACTTCGACGGCGACGCCAAATTTGGCGCAGGCCCGTAGAACTTTGGCGATGTCGAGATCATAGCCTGGGCGCCGCAACAGCTGGCGGCCAGTCATGTGGCCGATGATCGTCGTTCGGGGATTGCCGATCGCCTCGATGAGCCGATCGGTCTGCTCCTTCTTGGGCAGTTTGAAGCGGCTGTGCACGCTGGCGACCACGAAGTCGAACTGCTCCAGGACATCATCCGGATAGTCGAGCGAGCCGTCCGCCAGAATGTCAGCCTCAATGCCTTTCAGGATGCGGAATTTCTCGCCATACCGCCGGTTCAACCGGTCGGCCTCGCGATGCTGTTCGGTTATTTCCTGCAGCGAAAGGCCACCCGCATAGTGAGCGGACTGCGAATGATCGGCGACACCAAAGTATTCAAACCCGCGCTTGCGCGTGGCTTCGGCCATCGCTTCGAGCGTCTCGGTGCCGTCGGACGCTGTCGTATGGGAGTGCAGGATGCCCCGCAGATCCTGGTCGCGAACAAGTGCGGGCAGCTCGTGGCTGGCCGCCCGTCTGATCTCATCCCTGCCTTCGCGCAGTTCGGGCTCGATGAACTGCAGGCCCAAGGTGTCGTAGATTTCCTCTTCTGTCGCTGAGGCGACGAGCTTTCGGCCGCGATAGAGCCCGTCACCCTTCAGGACAAATCCCTTGTCGGTCGCGACCCTCTTCAGCTGCGTGAGGTGATCTGCCGAACCGGTCGCGTCGAGGAGCCTGGCGCCAAAGTGTTTCTTGTCGGTGACGACAACCCGCAGGGTCGCATCCGCAAGTTCGGCCAGTTCCTTGCCTTGCGCTACCAGCGCGAAGGCGGAAACGAGCTCGCACCCGCGCCGGAATTCACCCGCGATCTCGACGCGGGAGAACTCCGGATGTTCTTGCTGCAACGATGCCATTGCATGCTCAAGGAGAGCAGCGGCCCTATGGAGATGAAGCTGTGTCTGACCGCTTCGCGCGATAGCCAGGTTCTCCAGGATCTTCGTCTGAAGCGCGGCGCCAAGCCCCTTGACCGGCCTGATGCGATCTTCCTTCGCCGCGGTTTCGAGTTCCGCCAGCGAACTCACGCCGAGCGCCTCATGAAGCTTCAATATCTTGTCGGGCCGAAGACCAGGAACGGCAAACAGCTCCATCACGCCTGCCGGCACCTCTTCCCGCAGTTTATCGAGGCTTGGGTGCGTGCCGGTCTGATGGAGCTTTGTCACGATGTCCGCGATGGCGTCCCCGATCCCCGGGATACTGGTGAGCGCGCCGGCGGCGATGATGCGATCAAGCGGTTGGGAGAGTGCCGTCAGGCTGTCAGCGGCACGTAGATACGCCTTTGTGCGATAGGGATTACCGCCACGCAGGGATGTCCTATGCGCGTATTCCCTCAAAAGATTGGCGATGGTCCTCGTGTCGGTTTTTGCCATGGCTTCAGGCAAACGGGGCCGGTCTTGGCAAGTTCCAAAGAATCCTTGGCCCCGATGGCGCGGCGTTGGCAAAACGGGCGTGGGTTCTCCGCGGCCCGCGGGGCGCTACAGACGTGGCAGGGATTGGTCAGCGCGCCCCCAGCCCGCCAGAGCCTTGGAAGCCGCTCGTTTCTTCAATTCCGGAGCGTCGCCGATATGGAAATGCGAGGGTGCATCGATGGTCTTCATCTCCGCCCAGGTGATCGGCGCCGCCACGGGAGCACCCGGCCGGGTTCTCGCGCTGTACGGCATGATCGCGGTCGCCCCGCGCTGGTTGCGCAGATAGTCGACGAAGATGCGACCCTTGCGGCGGGCCTTCGACAACACCGCCG
Source organism: Mesorhizobium sp. AD1-1 (assembly GCF_020164655.1). NCBI lineage: Bacteria > Pseudomonadati > Pseudomonadota > Alphaproteobacteria > Hyphomicrobiales > Phyllobacteriaceae > Mesorhizobium > Mesorhizobium sp. AD1-1. The sequence goes on along the minus strand of NZ_JAIUGP010000007.1, from coordinate 207,988 downwards.
TGAAATGGGCCGGGTCGCTCTGGGCGACCGCCTGAGCCAGGCGAGACGCGAAATCCTTTACCTCCGGCCATTCTGCCTGGGGGGTCAGCGGAGCGATCACATGCACCCCCTTGCCGCCCGTCAGCATCGGGAAAGTCGTCAGTCCCAGCGATTTGAGGATGTCGCGGAATTGAAAGGCAGCGGCGCGCACGGCTTCAAAATCCAAGCCCTCATCCGGGTCCAGATCGAACACCAACCGGTCGGCTTTTTCGACGTCCTCGATGCGGGCGCCCCATCCATGCAGCTCAATCGTTCCCATCTGGACGCAGGTCATCAGCCCGTCGGCATCGTCCACATAAAGGTACGGCTCCTCGTGTCCGTCCTTCTCGGTGATCCCGACGTGGTGGACCTTGTCGCCAAAGCTGCCGGCGTCGTGTTTTTGGAAAAAGCACTTCTTCGCGCGGCCCTGCGGGCAGCGGACCAGACTGATCGGCCTGTTGCCGACCCAGGGAAGCATGACCTCGGCGAGCTCGGCGTAATGATCGGCTAGCTGTCCCTTGGTGATGTTGGATTCCGGGTAGATGACGCGGCCGCGATTGCTGATCGCGATTGTGCTGGTTGCCGGCGACGTCAGGGTTGCCGTGCGGTGTTCCGTCTCGAGCACGACGGCCCCCGGCTTCTTGTCCTCGCGCAGGCCAAGATAGCTTGGATGACGCAGCGTTCCTTCATTGGTCATCTCGGTGAACGCGATCTCGGCGACAAGCTTGGGACGCAGCCAGTGGGCGCCGCGAACCTCCGCGCGCGGCGCATCGACCGTGGCGGCTTTCTGCTCGAGCGGCGCCATGGTCTTCATCAGCCGGGCCATCTCGGCGGTATCGAAACCGGTCCCGACCTTGCCGGCATAGCGCAGCTTTCCGCTATCATGGACGCCGAGAATCAGGGATCGAAACGCGCGATCCTTGTCCGACGGCGTCCAGCCGACGAGCACGAGTTCCTGACGTTTGATGCACTTGATCTTCAGCCAGCTGCCGTCCCGGGCTCCGACATAGTCCGAATCCGCGAGCTTGGAGATTACCCCTTCCAGGCCGGCGTCGCAGAAGCGGTTCAGCAATTCTTCTCCACGCCCCTGGATATGATCGGAGTAGCGAAAGATGGGGTTCCTGGCCGGCAGAATGGTCTCCAGTTTCTCCTTGCGCTCCAGGAGCGGAAGCCTCGTCAGGTTTTCGCCATCGAGCTCGAGCAGGTCGAATGCGAAATAGTCAATGCTCGCCGGAGCACCCTTCAATGCGTTCTGAAGCGCCTGGAAACTGGATCGTCCCTCGGTGTCGGTGACGACGGCCTCTCCATCGATAAGCGCCGAGCGAACCTTGAGCTTGCGTGCCTCGGACAGGATCGAGGGAAAGCGGTCGGACCAGTCGAGACCGGAGCGCGTATAGGCGCGCGCCTCTCCGCCACCCACCGCGACGAGAATGCGGTAGCCATCGTATTTCATCTCGTGAATCCAGCGATCGCCAGGGGGAACCGTGTCCACAAGTTTTGCGAGCTGGACCGGCCTGAAGGCAGGTGGCGCGAGTTTGGCCGCGCCCCGCGACGCTGGCTTCGCAGGGGGAGTTGAAGATCCTCTAATCGTGGCGCGACGCGACGCTGACTTGCTCACCGAATTGACTCTCACCAAACCCAACTGTCCGACGCGCCATTCCCGACGCGCGGCCTATTTCTTTAGTTTCTGCGCGGCGGCATTGAGCTTGTCGCGATCGTTGCCGACCCGCTTGATGAGCGCCTCGGCCTGATCTTTGCCGATGCCGTGCTTGCGAGCGAAGTAATTGACCTCGTAGCCTTCATCGCCGGAGACTTGGCGACGGTCGGCGGCGCCTCGCTTCGACTTGTTGTCTGCCATTGTCGTCTCCTTGTTTCCATCGCTGCGACGTCACGACGTTCGACCTCTAACGTTTTAGGTCGTCTTGCGATCCTGAGCCGGCAAGAAATTCAGCGGTGCAACGGAGGTCCAGCGTCCTCAATTCATGTTGTCGATATGCAGATCCGGAGCGTAGAGGTCGCGGCTTGCGCAGCTTGGATAGCTCGCGCGGATCGGACCCCGAGCCACCCATTGCGCACCAGGTGCGGTCGCCTCATGCCGACGTGATAAGACCTTGATACGGCCCATGCCAAGCCACATCGAAAGACATCTTGGAGACCCGGTGGCTTGATCTTCTAATTGCATGGGCCGCCATTTGCCCTCCCTCTCTCGGTTCGCGGAGCACCCCCAACGACCTCTCGAACGGGCTGATCTGGCCGAAGGACGGCTGAAGCCTCGACCGCCTATGCCGCAATGGCGCAGCGCGCGTTTCTTCCCCTGGGCAAGCCCATTCCTCGCGGAACCAAGAAACGCGCGCCTGCGCCATCCTCCGCTTCGCTGCGGTCGCAAGCGATGCGGCGGCGGTCGCCTTCGGCCCAAGGATCGCCATCGAGGTCGCATGGTGCGGGCTCGGAAACGAAGAAAACGGAGACTGAAAATGGCTACCATCGGCACTTTCAAGAAGACCAATGCGAACGAGTTCACCGGCGAGATCGTCACCCTCAGCGTCCACGCCAAGGGCGTGCGCATCGTCCCCGACGCCCGGGCAAGCGGCGAGAACGCTCCGAGCCACCGCGTGGTGGTCGGCAAAGCCGAAATCGGCGCCGCCTGGTCCAAGCGCTCCAATGAGGGCCGCGACTATCTCGGGCTCAAGCTGGACGATCCGAGCTTCACCGCTCCGATCTACGCCAACCTCTTCGCCGACGAGGAAGGCGATGGCCACAGCCTCATCTGGTCCCGCCCCAACAACCGTCGCAACGGCGAGTGAATCGAGATCCTCTCGCCTGGCAATCGCGCCGGGCGAGAGTTTCTCTAGGTCTGATCAGACCGTCGCGCAAATCGTAAGCCCGCGCCGCCGCCATTTTCCGCAAGGAATTCTATTCCCGCTGTCTCAAACGCACGGCGGATCGCAGCAAGATTGTTTCGGTGCGGAATACGAATACTCCTCTCGAAGTCTACTATGGTAGTTCGGGAAACAGCCGCTGCCTCGGCTAGGTCGCCCTGACTCCATCCGAGCATGGCTCGTGCAGCTCGACACTGCTGAACAGAGATCGCATCACTCTCAACATCGTTCTTTTTGGTTGACATAGGTCAAAAAAGCCGCTTTTAGTATACCACCCTACGGAAGTCATTGATGAGGTCTGGCGAAATAGCTCGCTCGGCCCCACTACGCGACGACGTCGATAGCTCAGAATCTTCAATGATTCTGACGATAGCCATCAATTGTCCTTTCGTCACGGGTGAGAACGGGAGGCGTCGGTGAGTGGAGATAAGGCAGCTTCACAATCCCCATCAATTTGTGACGACCAGCCGTCGGCCGATCCAGCACTTCTCCTGTCCCTCGCTTGGATTGACGCTCACGTTGCGATGCTGGCCTCCTGCGTCCGACAGCAGCAGGCTGAGGAGGGGTTCCTGGAGAGCGGCGCGCTCTCGCCTGTCGGCGAAGTGATTGGGCGCGGAGAAGGGGCTTGCGCCGACCGCGACTGTCCTGATTTCCTGAAGGAAGAGCAGGATGGCGCTGAAAAGGCCGACGCGTTGCTGGCTGAGATCGCGGCGACGCCTGCTCAATCCTTGGCGGGCGTGGTCGCCAAGCTCGCGGTCATCCTTCGGGAGGCGGCTGATAACACCGACCTTTGCGAATTTCCGCTGCCGCATATCCGCTCTGCTTTGGCCGATCTAAGGCGCCTCACGCACGAAGCGACAGGCAACGAGCCTGCCGGCTGGCCCGCAGGCGACCAGTCGATCGGCGCGCTGTTCGAGCAGCCTGCGTCATCGTTCGCCGCCTGGCGCGCCTTCGGTGCCTGGAGCCAGGGCAATGATGATGAGTATCGCGCCTGGACGGACACTTTCAAAACACTGCAAGGCGCGAGCTAGTAGACATCCCAAAAATCTCCACTTGATCGCTCAGCTCCGAGATCGCTATTCGTCCCTGCGTCAATGACGGAATCCAAGGATTTCGTTCAACGCTTCGTCCCCCTATCAAATACTTGAGAAGGGAAGAATGCGGATGAAGCCGGATACATCGCAATGGCGCGACCCACAGGCATATTCGTTCGTTAACGGCGCCGCGGCCGATGCGATCGCCTGGGAGTTCCTGCGACGTAATCCCCAGTATCAGCAGGACTTCGCCGCCTCCCGATCGGCCAAGGCGATGCACGCATTGCGCAAGCGCTGGGGTTTGCAATTTCGCAGCGAGACCTGATCAGTCCGCCGTCGAGCAGCCCGTCTATTGGGCGCCTCAGGTCGACCCTGGGGTCGTGACCCTCGTCGAGGTTCCGCGGGATCTGCGAGCGCAACAGGGCATCGCCTTCGATGTCCCCTTGGCCGCCGGCCGCCTTGACGAGGTCGGCCTTCACATGCGCTCTTCGCCGGGCGGCACGCAACTGGCGCTCCTCCGCGACGCGAAGCCAGGCGAAACCCTTGCCGCCATCATCCCGCTCGACGACATGGCGCACGACCGGCTCCAAGCGATCGAGCGTTTCATCCGCTCTATCCACAGGCAACACGTTCCCGACGCCCGCTTGACCACGGCCCAGCGCCGGCGCCTAGGCCACATGCTGCGATGCCTTGATGGTCGCGCCCAGCAGGCGTCCCATTTTGAAGTCGCGACCGCCTTGTTCGGTCCGCGGCTGGTCAGCGCCGCCGACTGGCACGACTCCACTTTTCGCTACCAGACATATCGCCTCGTGCGCGACGGGCTGAGCATGGTCGAGCGCGGCTATCGCCAATTGCTGCGCGCGCGGCGGCGTTATCTCTGACGAGTGCCGGTCGAGTTGTCCGCCTACTTGCGCTGTTTGCGAGCCGACGCCTACTCTCATCCTGAAAAGAATGGCAGCTTTGCGCCCCGTGTCGGCTGTTGAGATCAAATTCGCCGTTTCATCAAAGCAGCCGTTCGGCTTGGGCGACATGATGTCCGGGATTGGCCCCAAAGCGGACACGGGTCCATAACTTCCCACCCCTTTGCCGCGCCAGCCGTCATACCCGCGACGATCAGGTCGAATATTTCGACCCGAAGCGGTTTTTTGTTGGACAGATTTCGTGGCTTTCGAGGGTTTGAGTGTTGCCAGGGAGCTGAGTCCGCATCTCCCAGGCGACGCGGCAATAATGGGTTACGACAATACAGCCTTTTGCGATCTCAGTATCACCTGGTCGAGTTCGATGATGCTGCAGCCATAGGCAGGGAGCCACAGCTTACCGCCGCGAATTTTGCCATCGCCGAGCAAATCCTTGCCCGCGGGGACATTGCCGATGCTTGCCGGCTCGCCCAGCGTGTTGAGGATGAACAGCAGGCGGCGGTCCTTGCTCTCGCGGATGGTCACTTCGACGCCGGCCGGTATGTCGGCGATGAGCGGCACGATACCGGCGGGCGCCAGAACCTGATCGGCCAGCACCTCGACCAGAGCATCGCTGAGGTAGGTGCCGAGGTAGATCACATTGCCCTTGCCGACTTTGCGCGAAGTCATCGCGGCTTGGCCCTCGGCGAAGCGGCTGGCCCAGTTGCCGATAACCTCGGTGCCGGGCGCGACGTTAAGCAGCTCATAAAGATGCGCCGCCGTCACCTGCGCATTCCCGATCTTGAGCTCGTATTGGCGGCTCGCCGACGACGCGGGCAGCTTCTTGCGCACCGTGTTGGCGCCGAAGCGGCCGCCATGCTCGAACAGGCCGTCGCCGCCGATCGGCGTCAGCAACCCGAACTCCTCGACCGTGATCCCGGCCAGCGCCGAGAGCGTCTTGCCCGGAGAGGTGTCGCGGATGACGTGATTGTTAACGTCGCGCGACCCGGTGCGGCCGCCCAGGATTACCGTTCCACCCGCCTTGGCGAAGGCCTCAATCCGCGCCGTCCACGCTTCGGTCCATTTCAGCCAATGCGGCACGTAGAGCGCCTTGAGCTTGCTGAGATCATCCTCGGGATGGATGAAGCCGCAGGCGATGTTGTGGCGGTAGCAATAGCGGTGCAGCAGCGTCGCGTCGTCCTGCGGGCTCGGCATGCCGACGGGGTAGGAGCGGTGCATCTCCTGATTGTCGAAATCTGATCCGGCGATGCCCAAATCCATGCGCACATGCGTGCCGAGTATCTTGTCCTTGAGCGCCGTGACCTCACCCGCAAACTGCTTGGCCTCGTCGTAGCGCCGCCTCGGGATGTCGTCGTGATCGATGATGCCCATCCAATAGATCTCGGCGCCGAAATGCGCCGGCCGCCAGCGGAAGAACATCACGCCATCGGCGCCGCGCGCCACCGACGTATAGGCCATGCGGCGCATCTCGCCGGGTTCGGGCGTCAGCGTCGAGATGTTCGGCTGCGCACCGAAGCCCGATTGCTGCTCGGGCACGATGAAGTTGCCGGTGAAGCCGCGGCAGATGTCGAGATGCAGCGCCTGCACCTCGCCGACGCCGCCTACCCGCTGCATCTCGTCATAGAGATGCGGGTAGATGTCGAAGCCGAGAAAATCGAGATCGGTCGAGAACTCGCCGCGGAAGTCGATGTCGTCGATCCGCCCCAGATTGTGGAAGACGAACCAGTCTGGATTGGTGGCGCGCAGGATCAGCACCTGATCGTGCTGGAACCGCGCCGTGACGAAGGCGAGGAAGCGGTGATAGTCGACCACATGGGTCGGCCCGACCGGGGCTGGGGCGTAGTCGAGCGGGAGCACCACTTGATCGAAATCGTCGTAGGCGGTGGCCCAGAAATGCCCGCCCCACGCATCGTTGAGCGCGGCGATAGTCTTGTACTTGTCCTCGAGGAAGGCCTGGAACTCGGCCAGAGTCACCGGACCGTAGGACAGCGATCCAGAGGTATTGAACTCATTGTCCGTCTGCCAGCCGATGATGTGCGAATTGCCGCGATAATGCTCGGCCATCGCTTTAGTGATGCGCTTCGAATGCTTACGGAACACTGCGCTCGCAAGATTGGCGTGCTGGCGCGAGCCATGGCTCATGGCGCGGCCATTGGCATCGACGCGCAACACTTCGGGATAACGCGCCGTCAGCCAGCGCGGCGGCGTCGCCGTCGGCGTGCACATGATGGTCTTGATGCCAGCCTTGCCCATCAGATCTATGGCTCGGTCGAACAAATCGAAGTCGAACGTCCCCTCATGCGGCTCGATAATATGCCAGGCGAATTCCGCAAGTCGCACCGTGTTGAAGCCCGCGGCTGCCATGCGGTCGGCGTCGCGCTGCCAATAGCTCTCATCGACATGCTCGGGGTAATGTGGGCTACCGACGAGGAAAGTGTCGGTCGCGATCGGCCGCCAGACAGAGAGCGGCGCGGATTTCGAGGCGGTCGTCATAGGCGGAAAACTCCAGGCGATAGTCTACTTGATGGCGCCGGCGGTGAGGCCGCCCTGCCAGAACCGCTGCAGCAGCAGGAATACCACGATGACCGGGATGATGCTGACCAGAGCGCCGGTGATGATGATCGAGAACAGCACCTGTCCTCCGCCACCGCCCTGCTGCGCGAGCTGATACCAGGTCGCAAGGCCCACCGTGATCGGCTGATATTCCGGCGAGCGCAGCACGATCAGCGGCAGGAAGTAATTGTTCCAGGTCCCGACGAACGAGAGCAGCGCCACGGTCACCATGCCCGGCGCCACCAGCCGCAGCACGATGGCGCTGAAGATCACGAACTCGCCGGCGCCATCGAGACGCGCTGCGTCGAGCAGTTCGTCGTCGACGCCCTGCTCGATATAGACGCGCATCAGATAGACGCCGATCGGCGAGATCATCGAGGGCAGGATCACGCCCAGCGGATTGTCGCTGAGTCCCGAAAGCGCCAGCAGGAGGAAGGTCGGCACGACGAGGGCCGTCTGCGGGATCATCACAGCGCCCAGGACCAGCGCAAACAGCAGATTGCGGCCGACGAATTTGAATTTGGCTAGCGCATAGCCTGCTGCGGTAGCCAAGATCGCGGCACCGAGCCCGGCGACGGTCGAATAGAGCAGGCTGTTGAACATCCAGCGCATGAAGACGCCGTTGTCGCGCGCCAGCAGATCGCTCAGATTCTGCCAGAGGTTGAACTCGGTGCCGAAGCCGAAGCCGAACGTGGTGAACAGGTCGCCATTCGTCTTCGTTGCCGACAGGACCAGATAGACCAGCGGCATGAAGCTGTAGAGGAGGAACAGTGACAGCAGCAGCGTGAGCATGATCCGCGAGCGCCGCCTTTCGCCGGGCCGGCGCCTGGCAGCTTCGAAAGTGGCGATGTCGGTGGTCGCAGTCATCATTGCTCCGGCCGACGGCGGTTGGCGATCAGGGTGAAGATGTAGGAGGCACCGGCGATCACGATGCCAAGCACGAACGAAACGGCGGCCGCATAGCCATACTGCTGGTTCTTAGTCGCCAGAGAATAGGCATAGAGGTTCGGCGTGTAGCTCGAATTGATGGTGTTACTGGCGAGCGCGCGCATCAAGTACGGCTCATTGAACAGCTGCAGTGTGCCGTTGATCGAAAAGATGATGGTGAGCAGGATCGCCGGCCACAGCAGCGGCAGCTGGATCATCCGCGCAAATTGCCAGGGCGAGGCGCCGTCCATCCGCGCGGCCTCGGCGAGGTCCGACGGGATCGCCTTCAGCGCGGCATAGTAGATCACCATATTGTAGCCGACATATTCCCACGTCACGATATTGGCCAATGAGAAGATCATCGCGCCCGGCGACAGGAAGTCCGGCGGCTGCAGGTTGAACGCCTTGGCCATCTGCGTGAACGGGCCGAAGGTGGGGCCGTAGAGATAACCCCAGATGATCGTCGCGATTACGCTCGGCACAGCGTAGGGGAGGAAGAAGCCGAGCCGGAAGACTCCCTTGGCATAGACCTGACCACGATCGAGCACGATGGCGAACAACAACGCCAGGGCCAGCATGATCGGTACCTGCACGATGCCGAACAGAACGAGGTTCCACACGCCGCCCCAGAATTTGGCGTCGTCCGCGACCTTGATGTAGCTGGCTGCACCCGCGAACTGTCGTCCGCCCACAAGCGTGTCGCGGTAGAGGCTCATGTGGAACGCATAGACTAGCGGCGCGACGATGAAGGCGATAAACAGCAGCATGAAGGGCGCCAGGAACAGATAGGGCGCGAGCTTTCGTGACGTAAAACCGCCCAATCGCGCTGGGCGCGTCGGTGCGGTTGGCGAATTCGACATTGCCATGGGTCCTCCGTCCGGCAAGATGAAGAGATCGGGCGCGCCGATCAAGGCGCGCCCGGCCGGTGCCCGGGAGGAGTTAGGCCACGGTGAAGCCTTGGTCCTTCGCGTAGGTAACCACGGCGTCCTGGACGCGGTCGAACGCATCCGACAGCGTGCCCTTGCCGCTGATCGAGGCGCCGAATTCATCGGACATCGACTGGTAGAGGAAGCCCTGGAACGGGCTCCACTCAAACGGCGCCACGGCACTCGCCGATTTGGCAAACACTTTGTTCACCTCCTGGCCGCCGAAGAATTCCGGCTTGGCGCTCGCCCATTCCGGGCTCGACAGCAGCGCGTTGGTACAGGGGAAGAAGTTTTGCTTGGTGGTGTAGAGCTTTGTGGCTTCGGGATTCGTGTTCAACCAGATCGCGACTTCGGCGGCCTCGGGCAGATGCTGGGTTGCTTTCATCACGGCCAGCGATGAGCCACCCCAAGCGCCAGTCACGAACTTGCTCGCGTCCCACTGCGGCAGATCGGCGGCACGCCATTTGCCCACGCTGGTCTTGGCGACCGAGGTCAGGAACAGCGGACCCCAGCCCGCAGCGAGCCAGGTGGCATAGCGACCCGAGTCGAGGCCGGTGTACCACTCATTGTTGAAGCCCGGCTTGGTCTCGATAACACCCGCGATGATAAGGTCCTGCCAATAGGCGGCGAAGTCCTTAGCAATCTTGTCGTTGATCCTGATCACGAGCTTGTCGCCATCGCGGCTAACCGGCTTCCAGCCCATCGGCCACAACAGACCCAAGACCCAGTCGGCGTTGGCTCCGAACGGCGCGTCGGTCATGAACACAGTCGGATCGGCCGCATGGATCTTTTTGCCCGCATCGGCAAACTCGGCCCAGGTGGTGGGCGGCGTGATCCCATGCTTGTCGAAGATGTCCTTGCGATAGAGCATCGCCATCGGACCGTAATCCTGCGGCGTGGCGTTGACCACATCGCCCATGGCGACCTGCGCCCATAGGCCTTCGGGGAACTCGCCCTTATGTGCATTGGCGTACTGGCCGATGTCTGCGAGGGCGTTGACCTGGCGGAAGCTCTCGAGGTGCTGGTATTCGATCTGGGCGACGTCCGGCAGGCCGCTGCCCGCCTGCAGGCCCGCGCGGAGCGCGTTATACAACGGGTCCCCCTGGCCGGGATTCACGAGTTCGATCCGGATGCCCGGATGCGCGGCGTTGAACATGTCTACCTCAAGCTGGAGATTCGGCACCCACGACCACACAAGCACCTTGACGGGCTCGGCACCGCGAACTGCCGCAGGCAGACCCGCTACCACAACGCTCGCACCCGCAACTTTCAAGAAGTCACGACGCTGCATCATCCGCCCAAGCGGATTGAAAATCTTCGTCATTGAAGTCCTCCCACGAAAGATACGCTCCCACACGACGTAGGGCGCGGTTTTTCTTTCAGTTAGAAACTTAATGCCGACATGCGGTCGCTGTCAATTGCGATCGATTGATCTGTAGTCGGCCATCACGAGGCTGTCGGCAGGGTTGAGGGTCGTCGCATCGAGCACCAGACGCACCGCGCCCAGAACGATATCGCGGTGGCCCAGCGCGCCCATCACGAGGCTTGGCGGGTCATACACATTGCCCTTGAGGCGGTGCCGCAGCACATCGAGCACCAGATCACCGCCGCCGACGATCCGGCCCGCCAGTACGATGATTTCCGGGTTCATGAAGGCAGCAACACTGCCCACCGCCATCGTCGCATAGTCGAGCAACTCGCTGACAACCGGCGCGATTTTGTCCGCCTGCCGGTCGGTGACTGCGGCCAGGGTGAGCTTTCCCGCCGCATACTGGTTGTTGGCCTCTTCGAGCATCTTGGTCGCCTGTTCGGGGATGCCGAAAAAGCGCAGTGATTGCTTGTCGCCCAGATGTTCGAACGGCCGCCCGGTGAGGAGTGGGTCGTCGAGATACCAGCCGATCTCGCCCGCCGCATGCGAGTGCCCGCCATAGAGCTTGCCGTCGATGACGACGCCCGCGCCGGCGCCGGGCCCGATCGAGAGGCTCACGACGCTGTCGGCGCCACGCCCAGCCCCAAATCCCCATTCGCCCACGGCGGCGAGGTTGCGCCCGTTTTCGACGACGATGGGCATCTGAAAATGCTCGCTGAGCCGCGCCCGCAACGGCATGTCGCGCCAGCCGAGACCGAGCGTCAGCACCACTTCGCCCGCCGGCTGCCTGACGATCGAGGGCAGGCCAATGCCGATGCCGCGAATGGTCTGGCCGCGCGGATGGGGGGCCGCCATCAGCCGGCGGATCAGGCCGACCAGCTTCTCGAAATTGCGCTCGCTATCATCGTCGGCGGTCTCGTGCATTTCGGTCTGCACGACGCCCTCGAGATTGGCCACGGCGCCATAGAACTCGCCCTTGCCGGCCTCGATGCCGAGGATCGCATGCGCCGCGCCGCGGAACTTGATGCGTGCCCGGGGACGGCCCCGGACATTGGCCTCGTCAAACCCGTCATACGCCACCAAATCCTCGGCAATCAGATCCTCGATCACCCGCATCACCGTCGGGATGCTGATGTTCAGTCGCTCGGCGAGGCTCGATGGCGAAATCACCCCTTCGGTGCGGATCAAATCCACCACGGCCGAACGATTGAGTCGGCGTAACAGGCTCGACGTCGTGGGCTGGCGCTTCATTCATGGACCAGTTGCAAAAGGCCGGCGGACCGGCAACGAGCGTCGGCATAGACCAGAACCGTGCCAGAGTCCGCCTTTTTCTGATGACGCCCAACGTCGGTTGTCGCTCCGCAGTGAAAGCTATCGCGGTAGCCCGTTCGATGACTACGGCGATCCGTCGCGTGCGCCCGAGCCCTCCGGAGTCATGCTCTTACTCGTGCAAATGACTGACTCCGGGTTGCTTCAATCGGTTACGAGCTCGTCCGCCTTTGACGCGCAACCAACATCAATGACCGTTTTTGGCGCAGAGCAGTGCGCACTACACTCGACGTAAGGGTCGGCGTTCTTGCCAGTCATCTTGAAGCTGCGAGGCCGTTAACGGCACCAACCAGACATACTCGGTACGCCGCCGTGTGCTGGCGCTAGCTTTCATTCAAGTCACGTCAACCCGTTATCGGCGGACATCTCGGCCAGCAGTTCGCTTCATTCTTGATAGCCAGTGCGCGGTTCCCTCCTCCTTCATTTCAAAGAGCGCACCAACGACCTCTCGAACGGGCTGATCTGGCCGAAAGACGGCTGAAGCCTCGACCGCCTATGCCGCAATGGCGCGTCGCGCGTTTCTTCCCCTGGGCAAAGCCCATTCCTCGCGGAACCAAGAAACGCGCGCCCTGCGCCATCCTCCGCTTTGCTGTGGTCGCAAGCGATGCGGCGGCGGTCGCCTTCGGCCTCACGATCGCCATCGAGGTCGCATGGTGCGGGCTCGGAAACGAAGAAAACGGAGACTGAAAATGGCTACCATCGGCACTTTCAAGAAGACCAATGCGAACGAGTTCACCGGCGAGATCGTCACTCTCAGCGTCCACGCCAAGGGCGTGCGCATCGTCCCCGACACAAGGGCCAGCGGCGACAACGCCCCAAGCCACCGCGTGGTGGTCGGCAAGGCCGAAATCGGCGCCGCCTGGTCCAAGCGCTCCACCGAGGGTCGCGACTATCTCGGGCTCAAGGTCGACGATCCGAGCTTCACCGCTCCGATCTACGCCAACCTCTTCGCCGACGAGGAAGGCGAGGGCCACAGCCTCATCTGGTCGCGCCCCAACCGCCGCAACGGCGAGTGAACTGGCCAACGCCTCGCCCGGCACCGGGCGAGGCGTCTTCTGCCGGTGAGCGCGGAGCTTTCCGCCGCGGGCTGCCATCACCGGGCTTCCTGTCATCAGCTACGTTGCTTGATGCGATGGCGTGAAGAGGGTCGAGCGCGGCTATTACAATTGCTGCTCACGCCGGCGCCAGTGCCTGAAGGCCTCTCGGTGGTGCGAAATAGCGCCCCTCAATTGCGCACCTGATCACCGTCCCCACGCTCCTCCATCCTGGCCATCGATCGCCGTTCAATCGCGACGACGCCAAGGAGACACCCGATGAACACCGACGCAGCGCCATTGCCGCCGCGCTACCTGCGCACTTCGGAAGCAGCGCATTTCCTCAGTCTTTCCGCGCGTACGCTGGAAAAACACCGCACCTACGGGACCGGGCCTGCCTATCGAAAACTCGGCGGCCGCGTCGTCTACGCCGTCGACGACCTCCAGGCCTGGGTCCAGCGCGGCGCCATGACGTCGACATCCGATCCGCATGGCTCGGTGCTGCCCGCCAAGCCTCAAGCCGCCCGCCTGATCGCCTATGCCGGGCGCGAGAGGCGCTGACCCGGCTGATCTCCCCTATGTCTGCAGGACCACGCCAACCGTCGGAACGCGGACAGCTTGATCTGTTCCACGCGCTGCCCGGTGTCGTCGCCCCACGCGATGCGCAGGACCTCATGGCCTATCCCTTCTTCTCGCTTGCCAAATCCAGGCGCATCGCGCCGATCGACTTTCGCGCCGGCGATGTCACGATCCGTGTCGAAGCGATGCCCGACCACGGCATGGCGACGATCTGGGATGCCGATATCCTGATCTGGGCCGCGAGCCAGATCGTCAACGCGCGGGATGCCGGATTGCGCACGTCGCGCCTGATGGCCGCGACGCCATACGAAATGCTCACCTTCGTCGGCCGCGGTGTCTCGAAGCGAGACTATTTGCGCCTCAAGGCCGCGCTCGATCGCCTGCAGTCGACAAGCGTCGTCACCTCCATCCGCCAGCCCGCCGAAGGCCGGCGGCATCGCTTCTCGTGGATCAATGAATGGCAGGAGCGTTTCGATCGAAACGGCCGCCCGCTTGGCGTCGAATTGATTTTGCCGGATTGGTTCTATCGCGCCGTCATGGATGACGCGCTGATCCTGACAATAGACCGGGCTTATTTCGGGCTGACGGGCGGCCTGGATCGGTGGCTCTATCGGCTGGTGCGCAAGCATGGCGGACGCCAGCGCGCTGGTTGGCGTTTCGACATCCGGCATCTGCATCAGAAGTCCGGCAGCCTCTCGCCGCTCAAGCGCTTCGCCTTCGAGCTGCGTGACATCGTGCGGCGCCAACCTTTGCCGGGATATCTGCTGTTCACGGAAGTCGAAGCCAGCGGCCGTGTGCTGCTGGCGTTCGAACCGGCGCCCGCGCCTGTTGACGGGATCGTGCCATCGGGAACCCGAACTATCGTGCAATCGGGAACCGCATCCTCGTGCTTTCGGGAACCGCGATCGGCCTTAAGGCACGGGCCGGCAACGGAAAATCGCGCTCTTAACTTAGAGTCTAACTCTCAATCTAACAGTCTAGTGCGCAAGCCGCGGACTGAGGGTTGGGAGCAGAACCGGCGGTGCGTTGGCTGGCGCGCGGGAGACGACACATGACGTCGTCTGCCCAATCGAGGCCGCGCGGCAAACTCACGATGGTCGAGCTGATCTGGATCGAGAAGCGGATCGAGCATCGCATCCGCTTCGGACGCCCTGCCGATCAGACGATCATCGACAAGCGGCGCCGCGTCGTCGGATTTGCGCCAGGCCGTGTTTTTGCGATCGTGCGCTGGGCGGCGAATGACTTCGGCACTGTCATTTCGCGCATCGACATCGTGCGCGCGGTCTTGCCCGATCAAGGTTATCAGACGCTGCCTTACATCAGGCCAGGCGGCGAGATCCTGCTCAAGATCGCCGGTTGGGACAAGGTTGAGCGGGTTCTTCAACGGATCGACGCGATCGAGGCGATCGGTCTCGATCCGGCCGAAGCCGCACCGGACTATTGGCGTCAGACCCACAACCGTCTCATTGCCGGCGCAACGCCGCGTGCCTATTCGCTCGAGCAGCACCGCGCCTTTCTGTTGCGCAAGCGGGTGACCTCATGAACCGCGCCGCCTGCATAGCCGCGGCACTTGCGGCCTTCCTCGCGACCGTCGCTCCGGCTGTTGTGGAGATGCCGCCGCTGCTGCTGTGGAACGCGTCGGCCAGCGCGCCGCTTGGGCTCTATGCGATCAGGAAAATGACTGTTCCAACGGCTGGCGCGCTCGCTGTCATCGAACCGCCAGACAAGGTCGCTCGGCTCGCCGCCAAGCGTGGCTACCTTCCGCTCGGCGTGCCGATGCTGAAACACATCGAGGGACTGCCCGGGCAGCAAGTCTGCCGCGCCGGCCTCCTCATCACTGTCAACGGGCTTGCGCTAGGTGTTGCACTGGAGCGCGATCGCAGGGGACGCGCGCTGCCTGAATGGCAGGGCTGCCGCATCATCGCCGCCGCCGAAATCTTCGTCATGAATCGGAAGGTCGAGGACAGTCTCGACGGCCGCTATTTCGGCCCGTTCCCGGCGAGCTCGATCGTCGGAGCCGCGCTGCCGCTTTGGACCGACGAGCGGGGCGATGGCCACTACACCTGGCTCGCATCGACAAACTGAAATTCAGTCCAGCCAACAAGAGAAGGAGATCATCCATGGCCGAGATCGGCGTCTTCCACAAAACAGAATCGGGTTATTCCGGACGCATTCGAACGCTGCTCGTGGATGCCGAGCTGATGCTCGTGCCGACCAAACTATCTGACGGCAAAGCGCCGGATTTTCGCATCCACATCGGCGACCGCAGCGGCCCCGAGGTCGGCGCGGCCTGGAAGGAAACCGGGCAAACGGCTGGCGATTACCTGTCTTGTCGGCTCGACGACCCGCTGTTTGGCCGGCGCTTTCGCGCCGGTCTCTTCCGATCCGACAACGGCTCCTGGTCGCTGCGCTGGATCCGGCCGAAATCGCGGCCGGAGCGTGCTCGATGAGCGGGCCATCGGCGCCCAAATGCGCGAACGGAAGCCGCTCCGTCAGTCGGTTGCCTGGTCGGCGGGAAGCACTTTGCCTTATCGGTGGCATGCTGATCTTGTGTCACGCAACGACGGAGGCCTTCGCACAATCGGCGCCGGTCTCCCGCAAATCCGCGGACGATCCTTACGCCGCGCCTATTGCCGAGGCGTCGCATCGCTTCCGTGTTCCCGAGCGCTGGATACGGGCAATCATGCACCTCGAAAGCGCCCGCGACCCGCGCGCCGTGTCGCGAAAGGGGGCTCTGGGCCTGATGCAGATAATGCCTGCAACCTTTGCCGAGCTGCGCGTTCGTCACCAGCTCGGCCGCGATCCCTATGACCCGCGCGACAACATCCTTGCCGGCACCGCCTATCTTCGCGAGCTCTATGATCGATACGGTTCACCCGGCTTTCTCGCCGCCTACAATGCGGGGCCAGGGCGCTACGAAGCCTCCTTGAAGGGCCGTTCGCTGCCGGCTGAGACGCGAGCCTATGTGGCGATGCTTCGCCCTTTCTGGGGCGGCAGTGGTGCACCTGGCGCGCTCACCGCCGGTCATGCTGAGGCCGGCAGCTGGAAGGTTGCACCGCTGTTCATAATGCCATCCAGGTCCATGGTCGCTTCCGGTCTTCCGGCCGGCGAAGACGCTTCCGTCGAGGTTTCGTCTTCATCGTTGGTCCGCAAACTTTTCGTGGCCGGCTCGCTGGCGCGCGAACTGTTCGCCAGGCCCGAAGCCGGAACCCCCGCACAATGACGGCGACTTGTCCAAATCGTGCCGGGGCGTCGTCCTGGACGTCAGGGCGTACGGAAAGGCGAGAGCACGAGGCAACAACCGAGGGATGGCAGGATAAAAGGGCGCACATTGCGCGCCGGTCGGGGGGTTGTTCTTGCTTGATTTTCTGGCGCGTTGCGCACATTGCCGGCCATCCGCGCAATGTGTATGGAGCAGCCAAGTATTTGTATTTATGTTTCTTTTTCCACATTGCGGTACCGCGCCATGGCTGATGAGCTCGAGTTTCGCATTCGACCCGGACGTATCCGCTCCACGCGCGCCCAGCAGGCCCGCCCCTTCATCGCGCAGGTATTGGCCGCGGCGAAAAAGGCCGGCGGCGGTGTTTCGCGCTCGGGCCGGATTGTACAAGCAGGCCGCTCGCGCTTTGGCCACGGTCAGCGCGCCAGCATCCAGGCCAACCGCCTCATCACCTCGCGGTCGCGCGGCGCCGTCGTCAAGGCTCGGGTCGTCCGTCATTCCGTGCGCGCCGCTCCACTTGGCACCCACCTCAACTATCTGCGCCGCGAGGGTGTCAGCCGGGACGGGGAGAAGGGGCGTCTGTTCGGGCCGGGGACGGAGAATGCCGATGGCGCGGAATTCGCTGCGCGCGCCAAGGACGATCGTCACCATTTCCGCTTCATCGTCTCGCCGGACGATGCTCTCGAAATGGCGGACCTCGAAGTCTTCACCCGCGATCTGGTGGGACAGATGGAGAAGGACCTCGATACGCGGCTTGACTGGGTGGCGGTCGATCACTGGAACACCGAGCATCCGCATATTCATCTGATCGTGCGTGGGGTTCGCGAAGACGGCCAGGATCTGGTCATCGCGCGCGACTACATCAAGGAAGGCATGCGCGACCGGGCTCGCGATCTGGTTACCCAGGAACTCGGTCCGCGCACCGATCTCGATATCCGCCAATCAATCGAAACCCAGATCCAGTCCGAGCGGTGGACGCAACTCGATCGGCAGTTGCTTCGCGACAGCCGTGACAGCGGGATCATCGATCTCGCGCCATCTCGCCTAATGCAACCGGACGAGTATCACGCTCTGAAGGTCGGCCGCTTGCGCAAGCTCGAGACCCTTGGTCTTGCCCAACAGGCCGGGCCTGGCCAATGGGCAATCGACGAACGGGCCGAAGCAACACTGCGCGAGCTTGGCGAGCGTGGCGACATCATCAAGCGCATCCACCGCGCAATGACTGCGGCTCGCATCGAGCGTGGCTCAGCAAATTATGTCCTGGCCGCGGAGAGCCTGGAGATGCCGGTTATCGGCCGGCTGGTCGATCGTGGGCTCGATGACGAACTGATCGGCACGGCCTACGCCGTGGTCGACTGCGTCGACGGACGCACCCATCACATCAAGCTCTCCGATCTGGAGGCGGCTGGCGACAGCGCGCCGGGTTCGATTGTCGAGCTGCGAAAATTCGATGACGCGCGCGGTCAACGCCGGGCCGCACTCGCCGTGCGCTCCGACCTTGCTGTGGATCAACAAATCACGGCGTCGGGGGCGACCTGGCTCGATCGCCAGGCGCTAGCGCGAGAGCCTGCCGCCCTGGCCGAAGCTGGCTTCGGCGCCGAGGTTCGCGACGCCTTGCACCGGCGCGCCGAACATCTTGTCAAACAGGGGTTCGCGGAACGGCAAGGCAGACGGGTCGTCTTCACCCGGAACCTGCTCGACACGTTGCGGCGGGCAGAATTGGAGAAGCTTGGCGACAGGCTCGCCGCCGACACCGGAAAACCTTTCAAGCAGGCCGCTAGCGGGGACTTCGTTGCCGGAGCCTATCGCCAGCGCCTGGCGCTCGCCTCCGGCCGTTTCGCCATGATCGACGACGGGCTCGGCTTCCAGCTCGTCCCCTGGACGCCCTCGCTCGAAAAGCATCTCGGCCAGCATGTCTCGGGTGTCGCGCGTGGTGACGGCGGCATCGACTGGAGTTTTGGCCGCAAGAAGGGGCTCGGTCTCTGAAAACCAGATGAAAGGAGCACGCCATGTCCGCCACGAAAATCCTTTGGGGCCAGATCCTCACGGTCTTCCTGATCGTCCTGGCGACGACCTGGGCGGCGACGCAATGGACCGCATGGAAACTCGGTTTCCAGATCGGGCTCGGTCCACCCTGGTTCGAGATCGCTGGGATACCTGTCTACTATCCGCCAGCTCTGTTCTGGTGGTGGTATTTCTACGACGCCTACGCCCCGTCTGTCTTCGTGGAAGGCGGACTGATCGCCGCCTCCGGTGGCTTCCTTTCGATCATCGTTGCCATCGGCCTGTCGGTGTGGCGGGCGCGCGAAGCCAGGAATGTCCATACCTACGGGTCGGCGCGCTGGGCCGAGAAGCGAGAGGTGGAGGCCGCGGGCCTGATCGATAACGATGGTGTGGTGCTCGGGCGCTATGACCGCCATTATCTGCGTCACGACGGGCCAGAGCATGTGTTGTGCTTCGCCCCGACCCGGTCCGGCAAAGGCGTCGGCTTGGTGGTGCCTTCGCTTCTGACCTGGCCGGGCTCGGCGATCGTCCATGACATCAAGGGCGAGAACTGGCAGCTCACCGCAGGCTTTCGCGCCTTGCACGGTCGCGTGCTGCTTTTCGATCCGACCAATTCGAGATCGTCAGCCTACAATCCGCTTCTGGAAGTCCGCCGCGGGGAATGGGAGGTCCGCGACGTTCAGAACATCGCCGACATACTCGTGGACCCGGAAGGGAGCCTGGAGAAGAGGAACCATTGGGAGAAGACCAGTCACGCGCTGCTGGTCGGCGCGATCCTCCACGTTCTCTACGCCGAGCAGGACAAGACGCTCGCCGGCGTCGCCGCGTTTCTTTCCGATCCCAAACGCCCGATAGAATCGACGCTTGCCGCGATGATGAAGACCGCGCACCTGGGCGACGCCGGCCCGCATCCGGTTATCGCCAGCGCGGCGCGCGAGCTGCTCAACAAATCCGACAATGAACGCTCGGGCGTGCTGTCCACCGCAATGTCCTTCCTCGGTCTTTACCGCGATCCGGTTGTGGCCGGGGTGACCCGGTGCTGCGACTGGCGAATTTCCGACATCGTCGGCGGGAACCAACCGGCAACGCTCTATCTCGTCGTGCCGCCTTCAGACATCAATCGGACCAAACCGCTTATCCGCCTCATCCTCAATCAGATCGGCCGTCGTCTCACCGAGGACCTGCAAACGAAGACAAACCGCCACCGGCTGCTTTTGATGCTGGACGAGTTCCCGGCGCTGGGCCGTCTCGACTTCTTCGAGAGCGCGCTGGCTTTCATGGCAGGCTATGGCCTGAAAAGCTTTCTCATCGCGCAGTCGCTGAACCAGATCGAGAAGGCCTACGGTCCCAACAACTCGGTCCTCGACAACTGCCATGTCCGCGTCAGCTTCGCCACGAACGATGAAAGGACTGCCAAACGCGTGTCCGACGCTCTCGGCACGGCAACCGAAATGCGGGCGATGAAAAACTATGCCGGTCACCGGCTCTCGCCCTGGCTCGGGCATCTCATGGTGTCGAGGCAAGAGACGGCCCGCCAGTTGCTGACGCCCGGCGAGATCATGCAGCTGCCGCCGACCGACGAGATCGTCATGGTGGCAGGCGCGCCGCCGATCAGGGCCAAGAAGGCCCGGTATTACGAGGACGCCAGCTTTAAGGAGCGCGTGCTGCCGCCGCCTGAACTGGCGCGGTCGCAAAAGGCCGAGCTTGACGACTGGAGCCAGTTGCCGATCCTGGCTCACTCTGAGGCGACGCAAGTCTCCGGAAGGCTAGGGCAGGGTGATGGCGATCCAACGGGATCGGAGCGCCGCCTGCAAGCAGAACTCAATCGGGCGCAGGCCGTCGAGAAAGCGGCGCCGATCGAAAACGAATTCGAAATGGGACCGGACGACGATGCCGACGACGACGATGCCATCCGCAATCGGCGCCTGGCGCGCCTCATGCAAGGGGTGGCGCGGCAGGTTTCCCTGGACCCCGATGACGGCATGGAGCTGTAGGCGCCATGACGGCTCGCAAAAAGAAGGCGCAGATTTCCGTTTATCTCGATCAGGCCATCATGACGATGCTTGGCGATTATGCGGCACGGCGCGGTCAACCCCAATCCATGATTGCAGAAGCAGCGCTGGCTTCGTTCCTGTCGCCGGATGCGGAAGAGCGTCGCGAGGCCGCGATCGCCAAACGCCTCGATCAGGTCGATCGACGCCTGGCCAGGCAGGAGCGCGATATCGGCATCGCGGTCGAGACGCTGGCGGTGTTCGTCCGCTTTTGGCTGGCGACAACGCCGGCCTTGCCCGAGCCCGCCGCCCAGGCCGCGCGCGCCAAGGCGGCCGAACGCTACGACGCCTTCGTCACGGCCCTGGGCAGGCGCCTGGCGAAGGGGCCGAAACTGCGACAAGAGATTTCCGAGGATATCAACCCGATGGACAGCAGCGGAAACCAACCCTGACGTATTGCAGGCCAATAGTCGGCTAGCTTGGAGCCTGATGGCCATGCCCATCATGATTATGGCGATACGCGACGCCTCTGCGATCACGCGACGATAATGCTGTTGCACCGATGACGACGACGATGATCAGCAGCAGCGCAGCAGCAGGAAGGGTAAGCAACACCGGCAGCCGGTTCGTCGCACCTTGATCAATCGACGGCGTCAGCCTTGTTGTCGGCGAGGAGAGCCGCCCGCTTGCCGATAGCCGACTTGACCGAGTCGACAAGCTGTTCGGGAAACCCACGGGGCAGCGACATGATCACCTCGTCGGCCTGCTTCTCCACGTTTTCAGCAATGTCATCGAAAATTCTGCGCATGAGGGGGGTACCCACACCGGCGATGTCAGCGGTCTGCAGGAAGTGGCGTGGCATGATGTCTGGTACCGAATAGTGCCCGTTCTTGCCGACCGACATTGCCAGCTTGAATTTTTTGCGCGGAATCTGTCCGGTATCAAGGCTGGGCTGCGCGGTCAGCACGTCATATAGCGGCGTCATGCGAAATCGCCCGCCAGGGCCGAGAAAAATACTGAAATTCTTCGCGTGGCCGTCGGTGGCGCCAACCAGCCAGAACAAGATGCAGGCGCGCAAGAAGGTGGCGATGTCTTCATCAGGCGTATCGCTGCCCTTCAAGAGCTCGACAATCTCGCGCATGCCGGGGCCGCCATCCGATTGGTACTTGCGCGTCGGCGGCACCGAAAGCGCCTGACAGATATCCTCCTGCGGCAGGCGCAGGAGGCGGCCGTCGCGGGCCCACAGCCGGTCGAAGCGTTCGACGATCAGGGTGCGGCGCTCGCCGAAGTCAGCGATCTGCGCCTCGGCTGCGGGAACGCCAAACGCTTGCAGCAGCTTGAGGCACAGATACTCGTTCTCGACGCTGTTGGAGAGATCGATGCCGTTCGGCAGCCGGCCGATCTGCGGCTTCAGGATATGGGTGGTCGCTGCCATGCCGATCGGTTTGAACCAGCCTCCGTCCTTGCGCAGCAGCGCTGTCTTTTCCTGCACGCCGGCAATCGAGATGCGAAAGTCCTCATCCTCGCCCAGGCCCAGCGGAGCGGCAGCAAGGTTCTCGATTATCCCGGCGACTTCCTCGTTGCTGACCGGCTTGCCTTCGACACTGCCGGGAGGGCCTGGATCCATGCCATCGGGCAGGAACTGCAACGCGCCGACGCAGTCATGGCCGAGCGCTGCCAGCAGGCTGTAGGCGTCCGTGCCGTCGGCGCCGACGCGTTCGGCAACACGCCTGCGTATCGCGTCATTGTCCGGAAGCAGGTTATCGAAGACGTTGGTCACTGGCGTGCCGATATAGCGGTCTTCGCGTAAGGGAAGCGAGAGTGAGATCGGGAAGGTGCCGCGCCAGTCCAGCCATTCGCGGGCGTATTGGAAGTCGATGGCGCCCGTCGATTCCCTGCGCAGGACGCCGACCAGGCGCCCGTTCAGGAAGACATTCAAGGGGACGTGAGCCCGTCGCCGTGCCATCAGAACAGGTCCTCAATATCAGCAGAGCTGCCTTTGCTGCGCGCTCGCACGACGAGTTCAAGGTCGAGGGCGGAGAGGGCGGCCATCAAGGTGCGGAGTTGCATTGCGGGCTCGCCGGCCTCGAGGCGGGACACTGTGCCCTGTCGCAGGTGGATCTGATTGCCGAGCGAGCCTTGCGTGAGCCCCGCGTTCTTGCGGGCGCGGCGCAGAATGGCTCCGAGTTGTTTTTCGTTGCGAGCGATCTGGTCTGTCATGATGGGTCTCCACGCCCACGATATACGCGATCGCGTATTAATCGTCAATATACGGAATTGCGTATTAAAGAGAAATATACGCGATCACGTATACAAGGGGGATATACGCGATCGTATGACGCCGATGAGTCAGCTGGCAAGCGGCGGTCTTGGCGCTCTGCGCCGGCCAGCCGGCTTAACGCTCGTACAGTTGCATATCGGATGACGGGCCGCCCTCAGGCCCAGCAATCATAGGGACAAGCACCTAGTGACCCGACCCAAGAGGCCATATGGAGCCAGTATTGCGCGCCCCGTTTTCGTGCCCCAGGTAAACAGCTAAGAATAGAAGTGAGATTGCAATTGAAAAATAGATTATTAGCTCAATTCTACCCTGTTTGTTCATTGAATTTTTCCGCTAGTATCGATCTATGGCTTAATTTACAGGGGATCATTGGTTTAGAAAAATCAAACGGTGATCGGGGCATCAAACAACACGCAAACTTCGACCGCTGCTCCATCGTGCGCGGTCAGGCAGCACCAGCCGGCAATCCACGCCTATGTCCCTGTAGGTGAAGGCGCTCGTGTTGAGCCGTCCCAGGAGGGATGTGCCAGCCACCGTGCCGACCCTGAATGCGACCGATTGCAATCCCGGAATGCCCGCCCCGTCCGGCCTTTCGCTCTGAGATTCTGCATCAAGGCAGACAAGTTGGCCAAGCACGTCTGGCCGCCCCGCCAGTACGCAGCCCTGCGCCACGTCAGCAAGTTCGATCTCGCTGGAAACAAAGACGTTGGAGACCCTCGCGGTGGCGCTCTGCGACAAGAAATCGATGATGCCAAGGGGCTCGGCGAACTCGAAGTGTCGAAGCATCGGATGGGTCCGTAGCAGTTTGTATCGGCGCAGAGCTCGGCGGTCGCTGTCGCTCACGCGGATATAGAAAACCGGACCTGGCGGCCCCTTTGCCATGAAGGCCGCGAGGCCGTTGATCTGAGCGTCGGACTTTTCATGTATTGAGCAGCAGTCCTGCAAATCGTGCAGGCGAAGACCCTGGATCTCGACGACCGGGATGCCGAGACTGGCGAGCACCGCAATATCCTTCTTGCGGATCTCCAGGCTCTCGTCGACCAAAAGGGCGGCGCCGTCCAGACGCTGCGCCAGTGATCCGATGGCGGTCTCGATGGGGCAGTGGCTGCGAACGACGTGACAGACCGTGTAGCCTTGGCCGCTGATCGCTTCGAGGAATCCAGATATAGCGGCCTGATTCTTGCGGTTGAAGCGGATGCTGTCGTCGCTGCCCTGCAGCGCGATTAGGCCGATCGTGTTGGTCCGTCCAGTCCTAAGTGAGCGGCCGGCGAGCTGAGGTTGGTATTTAAGACGCTTGATTTCGTTCTCGATGATGGCGCGTGTCCGCTCGCTCACCAGGTCCCATCGTTCATTGACGACGTTGGACACGCTCATGACGGACACGCCAGCCGCCGCCGCGACATCTTTCAGCGTCACCTGATCTCTGATCTTCCGGCCAGCCATCAAATCCCTTCCCGGGGTACTTGTAGCGTTAAAATAGACTGCCGCGCGATGCAAGGCAATCTGAGGATGGTTTTTGCCGTGGGAACCTCCTTCTGAATGACAAAGGCATTTAACGATAAATGCGAGCTTTCCGCTGGAAGCAAAGTCCGGAATATAAATTAAATACCTGAAATTAAACGATCTTTTTTGACAAATTGGCGGAAAGAACGAGGCCATAACAAAGTCCTTGACAGATGTCACCGAAAATCGTTACCTTTAACGTTAAAGATAAGCGTTTAACCGCAAACGAGGGGAATGATCATGAAGGGAAGTTTCAACCTGAACAGGCGGGTATTTCTGGGTGCCAGCGCAGGCCTCGCTACCATCGCGACGTTTGGCGGTACGGGAAAGCTCTCGGCAGCCGGTACTGGCAAGATCGGGTTCGCCATGGAGACGTTCACAGTCCCGAGGTGGAAGAATTTGGACCGGCCGAGCTTTGAGCAGGCCGTCAAGGCCGCCGGTTTCGAGCCGATCGTCAATCAAGCGGACTTCAAGGTGGAGCAGCAGCTCGCTGATGTCGAGAATCTACTTACCGTGGGCGTAGATGCGCTCGCCATTGTCGCGGTGGTCGCCGAAGCTGGCGTCAACATGGCAAAGCGCGCCAAGCGTGCCGGTGTGCCCGTGTTGGCCTACAACACCGCGATCCCTTCGAAGGACGTTGATGTCTACGTGGCCCGCAACAACCGCGGTGTTGGTCGCAAGGCGGCTCAGGCAGCGCTCGACGCCGGCGTGCTTAAGGGCAATTGGGTGGTGACCTCGGGCCAGGCTGGCAACACCGTGGCCGAAGAGATTACCAAAGGCTACTACGACATCATGCAGCCGCTGATCGACAAGGGCGAGTTGAAGGTGGTCAGCCACCTGTTTCACGATGGCTGGGATCCGGACGCGGCGCGTCGCCAAGCGGAAGACTCCCTGACGGCCAATCACAACGACATCGCCGGCTTCCTCTGCAACAACGACGGCATGGCGGGTGGCGTCATCGGCGCGCTCGAAAAGGTCGGGCTCGCCGGCAAGGCGTTCGTGACCGGCCAGGATGCGACCATCGAGGGCTGCCGACACATCCTGCTCGGCAACATGGCACTGTCCAGCTTCACCCTGTTCGATCAGATGGGCAAGATCTCCGGCGAGCTTTGCGCGAAGCTGGCGAAGGGCGAGGCGCTCGGTATTACTGAAACCTACGATGCCGGAAATGGTGTGACACTGCCTTACGTTCCCGTCGAGGACCGCAATATCACCCGGGACAACATGGTCGAATACCTGAAGGCGTATAGCCCGATCTACGTCGATAGCAAGGCAATCCTCGACAGCATTCCGAAGGACAAATGGCCGGCCGGGGCGGACCAACTCTAACGGTCATCCAAGCCGGCGGACCCAGCCGCCGGTCCGAGGTCGAGCGCTCGAGAAGCCTCCCACTCGAGCGCTCGACCTGCCACTTCAGCAACGGGCTTGCGCGCCGGATGTCTTTTGCGGACACAATCCATGGTTCGCCGCCTGAACAGGAACTGGACCATGAACGCCAAAATAGCAGAAACGGCTATGTCGACGGAAAATGTCGCGGCAACCGCCCCTTCGAGGCAGTCTTTCGAAGCGGAACGAAGCAATTGGCGCATCATCATTCTGATCCTGGCGACGCTTGCCATCTGGATAGGCTTTCATGTCTGGACCGGCGTCTTCATCAGCCCACGCAATTTGTCCAATCTAGCGGTCCAGGCGGCGATAACCGCCATCATCGCTGCAGGCCTGTGCTGGCTGCTGGTGGCCCGTGAAATCGATCTGTCGGTCGGGTCGCTGCTTGCCATGTGCGGCGTGCTCTGCATGCTGCTGCTCCAGAAGGCCGGGCTTGATGCCTATCTTACAATCCTCATCGTGCTTCTGGTTGGTGTCGGTGTCGGGCTTCTCCAGGGCGGATTGCGCGTAACGCTTGGCATTCCCTCCTTCATCATTACCTTGGCCGGCTTTTCCTGGCTACGCGGCCTTGCCTACGTCCTGTCGGGCGCAGAAACGTTGTCGGGCGCCGGCGACACCTTCTATGAAATCGCCAATGGCGAAATCCCAACGACCATTAGCCTGGTCATCATCCTGGCACTCGCCGCCATCCAGCTCCACGGGTGGGTGCGCGCATATACGGCGCTGCTCGGCCCCCAGAAATATGAGCGGCGCGCCGTCAATCTGGTCATCTTGGCACTGTCGCTATGCGCCGCCGCGTTGTCGGCTTGGGTGTTTGCCACTCGCAACGGCATTCCCTATCCGTTGGCCTTCCTGGCACTTTTGGTCTTCGTGATGGAGTATAGCGGACGCCACACGCGCTTTGGCCGATACGTCTATGCAATCGGTGGAAACCCGACCTCGGCGAAGCGCGCAGGCATCAACGTCAACCGCATGGTCCTGGCACTGTTCGGGCTGATGGGCGCGCTCACCGCAGTCGCAGCAATCATACAGACATCCAGGCTCGACGCTGGCCCCCCGAACGTTGGGCTATTCGTCAATTTGAGCGCTCTCAGCGCGGCAATTATCGGCGGCACCTCCCTCTTTGGCGGGGAAGGCAGGGTTCTTGGCACCGTGATCGGGGCGCTACTCATGGCGAGCATCAACAATGGGCTCAGCCTCGCGGGGGTCGACACCTTCTATCAGATGATCATCACCGGCGGTCTGCTCATCGTTGCTGTGTCGGCCGATCACGCGGCCCAGAGGAGGCCTAGATGAGCACTTCAGCAACGTCGGCGTCGGCAGTTTCAGTACGCGATCTGCGCAAGAACTATGGCGCCGTGGAGGCCACGCGGGGCGTCAGCTTCGAAATATTCCCCGGCGAGATCGTTGGACTTGTCGGCGACAATGGCGCAGGAAAGTCGACACTGACGAAGATGATCGCGGGCGATGTACCACCGACCTCTGGCGAGATCCGGATCGGCGGCACTTCGGTTCAGAGTTCGTCGACCACCTGGGCGCGCGACCATGGCGTGGAAATGGTCTATCAGGACCTGGCGCTGTGCGACAATCTCGATATCTGCGCCAACATCTTTCTCGGACGCGAGATAACCCATCGTGGCGTGCTGGGTTACGCCCGGCTGAGCCACGACGTCATGATGACCAAGGCGCAGCAGCTTCTCACCATGCTTGAAGTCAAGCTGCCGAATCTGCGCGAGCCAGTGACGGCGCTGTCCGGTGGCCAGCGCCAGATGGTCGCCATCGCCCGTTCGGTCGCCTATGAGCCGAAGCTTGTCATCATGGATGAGCCGACAGCCGCGTTGTCGGTCTCGGCCGGCCAGCCAGTACTCGAGCTGATTCGGCGCCTGCCGCAACGCAACGTCGCTATCCTCCTGATCAGCCACCGGCTCAGTGACGTGCTCACCACCGCCGATCGTATCCTGGTGCTAAGGCGCGGCAAGATCGTCGCTGCGGTCCGGGCATCTGAGATAGACGAGGGCGACCTGCTTCACCTCATGGCCGGCATAAACGTGCCGAACGAAGATTGATGCCACCTGTGCGGGCCTTGTTTGCGCCCACACCGGCAGGAAAGGAACGACATGTCTTACATATTGGGTATCGACGTCGGCGGCACCTTCACCGACTTCGTCGCCTATAATGAGCAGAGCCGCGAAGTGACCGTCTGGAAGGATTTTTCCACGCCAGGCGATCCGTCGGACGGCATACTCAACGGCCTGCAGCAGTTTCCGCGCCGCAACGAGATCTCCGGCATCCGCTTGGGGACCACCATCGCAACCAACGCGATCCTGGAACGCAATGGCGCGAACGTCGCCTTCGTGACCACCCAGGGCTTTCGGGACGTCCCCTTCATCCAGCGCGGCAATCGCCGCTTCCATTTCAATTCACGCTGGGTGAAGCCGCAGCCATTGCTCCAGCGCGCCAACAGTTTCGAGGTCATCGAACGAGTGGACTGCGAGGGCAACATCATCCTTCCGCTGGACATGGATAGCCTGCGTCGCGTCGCCGACCGCATCGCCGAACGGGGTGATATCAAGGCGATCTCGGTGTGCCTCTTGTTTTCCTATATCAATCCCCAGAACGAGATCACGGTCCGCGACTATCTCGCGTCTCGCTTTCCGGACCTGCCGATCTCGATCTCCTACGATGTCCTGCCAAAATGGAAGGAATATGAGCGGGCCTCGACAACAATAGCAGACGCTTATGTGAAGCCGATCGTCACCGATCAACTCGGCGAGCTCGAGAGCCGGATCGCCGAGGCAGTCGGGGCGGCCCGCGTGGTGGTGACCAAATCGAATGGCGGGCAGACAACCGTCGCGGGAGCCTGCGAAGCGCCGGTCCAGATGACCTTGTCGGGCCCCACAGGTGGTGTGGTCGCGGCGCAGTTCATAGGCAGCGTGACCGGCGAAAAGAACTTCGTCACCATCGACATGGGCGGCACGTCGACCGACTGCTCGCTGATTGTGAACGGCACCGCTTCGCTCACAACCGATTTCGAAGTGGAATGGGGCATTCCAATCCAGGTGCCGATGCTGGACGTGCGCACAATTGGCGCCGGCGGAGGATCGATTGCCTGGATCGACAAGGGCGGGCTGCTCCGCGTCGGTCCGCAGAGCGCCCGGTCGCGCCCCGGTCCCATTTGCTACGGTCGCGGAGGGACCGAGCCGACAGTGACGGACGCAAACTTGGTGCTGGGCCGCATCAATCCCGACAATTTCCTTGGTGGCACGGTGGCGCTCGACGCCGATGGCGCGCGCGCCGGCGTCAAGCGCTTGGCCGAGCGCCTAAGCCTCAGTGTCGATGACGCCGCCCTGGCGGTGATCAAGATCGTCAACAACAATATGGTTGGCGCAATCCGCAGTGTGCTGGTTGAAAAGGGTGAGTCACCTGACAAGTTCTCGCTGATGTTCTTCGGCGGGGCCGGGCCGGTGCATGCCTGCGATCTGCTGAAAGACCTTTCGATGTCACGGGCCATCATCCCGGTCCATCCCGGTCAGTTCTCGGCATTCGGATTCACCGCGACCGACGCCCGTGTCGACCGCCAGCGGACGGTGCAGATGACCTCGAATCGCATGGACCACGGTCGCGCCACGCAGCATCTCAAGGAACTTGAGGCCGACTGCATGGCTCAACTCCACGCCCAGGGTTTCGAGGGCGATATCAGCGTCGAGCGTCGCGTCGAACTGCGATATCACGGCCAGAATTACGAGCTCTCGCTGCCGCTCCGGTTCACCACATTCGACGACGCCACTGCGAAGGAGCTGTGGGCCGGTTTCGACAAGGCGCACGACGAGCGCTTCGGCTTCAACATCCCTGGTGAGTTCATCGAGATCGTGAACTTCAACGTAACGGCGGTCAAACTGCTTTCGAAACCGCAGGTGCCAAAGCTGGCCAGGACAAGCTTTGCACCAAAGCCGATTTCAATGCGGTCCGTTGGTTATGACGAAGGCCGCCACGACACGCCGATATATCGGCGCGAGGAACTGATGGCCGGCGACACGATCCAAGGCCCCGCGGTCATCGAAGAGGCTGTGTCCCTGGTCGTCTTGCATCCCGACCAGGAGCTGCTCGTAGACGACTACGGCAACCTCCACGTTTCGGAAAGGCAAACGCGATGAAGTTCTCAGACAACGGCTATTACCTCGAAGAGTACACCAAGTGCGACAACTGCGGGATTCTGCTCTACCGGTCGCCGATCCGCATCACCACAGACGGCGCCAACAAGCGCTACTGCTCCGACTGGTGCGTTGATTGGGACATGAAGCGCGAATCCGAGATCGCAAACCAGAAACGTGGCGCAGAGGGCGTCGAGCCGAAACGGCAACGCGTGGCAACGGGAAAATGACGATGCAGGGCAGACACGCCAAGAATATGGTCCAGATGAGCATTCTGGACGGCCGCCTGGTCCAGATTGCGAAGGAGATGGGCATCACTTTGATGATGACGTCTTATTCGACCATCTTCAACGAGGGCCTGGACTTCACCTGCGGATTGGCCGACGCCAAGGGCAACCTGATCGGGACCGGCGACTTTCAACCGTCAATGATCGGTGGCTTGCCGCTGGTTATCCAAACGATCACCCAGGAGATCCCTGTCGAGACTCTTGAGGAGGGCGACGTGATCGTTCACAACGATCCGTATCGCGGCGGCATGCATACGCCCGAACACACTTTCATTCAGCCGGTATTCGTCGACAAGACATTCGTCGGCTACTCGGTGGCGATCGGGCATGTTGCGGAGGTCGGAGGCATGGTGCCGGGGGCATTCGCCGGCGAAGCGACCGAAATCTTCCACGAAGGCCTGCGTGTTCCTCCGGTGAAGATACGGCGTCGCGGCAAGGACGTGGAAGACATCTGGCGCCTTATGCTGGCCAACTACCGCACGCCCAGGCAGAACTTCGGCGATTTCCGCGCAATGAT
This sequence comes from Mesorhizobium sp. AD1-1, assembly GCF_020164655.1. Taxonomy (NCBI): domain Bacteria; kingdom Pseudomonadati; phylum Pseudomonadota; class Alphaproteobacteria; order Hyphomicrobiales; family Phyllobacteriaceae; genus Mesorhizobium; species Mesorhizobium sp. AD1-1. The sequence continues at coordinate 177,083 of NZ_JAIUGP010000007.1, read as the reverse complement.
CAGCGCAGTCCAGCTCGGTGAGCAGCGCATGCGGGCACTGGTCACCGAATTCGGGCTCGATCGCTTCACGGAGCTGACCGACAGCCTGCTCGACTATTCGGAGGCGCGCATGCGGGCCGAGCTCAAGGAATTTCCGAACGGCTGCTACAGTTTCGAGGATTATATGGAGGACGACGGCATCGAGAAGCGGCGCTACAAGATCGCAGTCGACGTCTTTGTCCAAGACGACGAGGTCGTTGTCGACTTCCGCCGCTCGGACAAGCAGGCTAAGGGTCCGATCAACGGCGTTCTTTCCGTTGCGCTCTCGGCCTCATACAACGCTATACTTCACCTGACCGACCCGAGCATCCCGAAGAATTCAGGCTGCTTCCGCCCGATTCGGGTAGTCGCTCCGCCCGGTCTGGTGGTCAACGCCAACTATCCGGCGCCGGAAGTCGGCGGCAACACCGAAACCCATATCCGCATCTGCTACACGGTCATCGGCGCATTGGCGGCGGCCGTACCGGAACGAGCCTTCGCGACGGATGGCGGCACCCACTCGAACTTCCTGTTCGGCGGCTACAATGCGCGGACCGACGAGTATGTCGTCTGCTACGATCTTTCCACCCCCGGATGGGGCGGGCGCAGCCATGCCGATGGCAACAGCGCATGCAACGCGATCAACGGCAATTCGCGGCTGAACCCTGTCGAGGTGTTCGAGACGCGTTTCCCATGGCGCATTGATGCTCATGAATTCGTCTCCGATACTGGGGGGCCTGGCGAGTATCGCGGCGGCCTGGCACTGCGTAAAAAGATGACTTGCCTCGCCGAGGAACTCACGCTTTCCTTCATGTCGGATCGACAGGAGCTGGCGCCGTGGGGGCTCTTCAAGGGCCAGGCCGGCGGTTGCGGAAGTCTACATATCAACCGGTCCGGGTCTCAGGACTGGAAAGATTTCCATCAGGACAGCGGCAAGGTCTCGGCCTCGAAATTCTCGAACGCCAAGGTCTATCAAGGCGACCAGGTAATCGTCGTGGCGCCAGGCGGTGGAGGTTATGGCGACTCGCGCAAGCGCGATCCCGAGGCCATCCGAAAGGACCTTGCCGCGGGTTGGATCACTGAGGCCGGCGCGGCCACCTATCGCTAGGATCGGACAAAGGCAGGCGCTATCCATGAACGGTCAAGCAGTTGCGACGCGGCCAGCGGGGCAAAAATATCTCGTCGTCGGCGCCTCCCGCGGAATCGGTCTCGGGCTGGTCAAAGTGCTGACGGCGCAGGGTCGGCTTGTGGTGGCAACGAGCAGGGATGGTGGCGACCACGCGCCAGCGGCGCATTGGCTTGGGCTCGACATCACAGACAGCGCTTCCCGCCAGCGCCTTGTCGATGCGCCGCTTCTTGAAGGCACGACCCATATCGTCATCGCGGCAGGGATCATGCCCAAGGATATCGACGAGACTCTCGACCCGGCAGTCGTCGCCGCGATTTTTGACACTAACAGCGTGGCGCCCGCCGTGCTGTCTGACATGTTGGCGCGGCGGCTCGGTCCATCCCTGAGCCACATCATGCTCCTTGGTTCGCGTATGGGCTCGGTCCGACTTAATACAAAGGGGGACGACTGGATCTATCGCGCCAGCAAGGCGGCACTGAATTCGGCCGCCAAGAGCTTCTACGATCGATGCGGCCGAGGGACTTTCGCCGTCACGGTCGCCCATCCAGGCTGGGTGCGCACCGACATGGGGGGCACGGAAGCCGACATCGATGTATCGACCTCTGTTCGCGGCCTGGTGGCGCTGCTCGAGGACGGGTCGGGTGCGAGCGCCTTTCGTTATTGCGACTACAGGGGGAAGTCACTGCCCTACTGAACGTCAATCGAGTACGAAAGCCACTTCGATCGGCGCACTAATGGCGCGAAATGGCCTTCAAAGTCGGTCAGTTCGCGCCCAAATCGACGGTGCCCTTGCGAATAATCACGTTGCCGTAGAACAAGGTTTCGCCAGTGGCTATGACGGCGAATGCCTGCTTGGCGCGCTCGTAAAATGCGAAACGCTCAATCCGAGCAAGCTTTGTTGGCTGACCGGGCAAGGCATCGAGCACCGCCTGTATTGCGAAATGGGCCGGTACGATTTTGTCCGGATCGCCGATGACTTCCATGCCCATCACCGGATCCGGCTCGGAATCGTCCACCGGCATCACAGATAGCACTGCTTTCAACATGCGCGGCAAATCGCTCGCTTCCATGCGGACCAGACGCTTCGACACCGTTTGTGCGGGGAAGCTCCCATCGGCGATAACAATTTCGTCGCCATGGCCCATGGCACGCAACGCGTGGAGAATGTCAGCATTCAGGATAGGGTCGATCCCAATCAGCATGATGGAGTATCCTTCAGGTCAGATCGTGGAGATCGGTGGTGATGGCCGGACCGATCGAGAATTCTGAAAAGCGGACACTCAGTCCGCTGCGCTCCGGCGTACAGGCTGTCGGACCGACCGCGTAGGAGGCCGCGGACGGGAAGGGCGCGAGGCGCAGCAGCGGCCAGAATTTACCGTCCCGCGAGGCTTGAATGCGAAGGGCGCCTTTGGCTAGCGTCACCCGGATGTAAAAGTCCTCCAGTTCCTTGAAGGGCTGCGAGACCGACCAGTCGGATTTGCCGTCCGTTATGACGGTGCTGAGGAAGAGTTCGCCATCGGTGAACTCCACGCCCGTCTTGACCCAGCGCTTGTCATCGATGCGAACCATGAGCCCCGCCTGATCATACAGGGTCCGAAACCCGCCCTGGATGCGAATCACGGCGGTGAAACCATCGCTTGCCGGAACGCCGAGAAAATGGCCGCTGTCCCGAGTGAAATCGTAGTAGGTTTCTCGCCAGAAATCGGTCTTGGCATCCGTCGTCATGGTGAGGCTAGCATCCTCAGCCAACCAGTTTGCCGGCTGGTTGAGCCATGCGCCGTCTTTAAAGTTGATGTTCATTTCGTTTCCTCTGGTGAGAATGATGGTCGTGACTCCGCCACCGACCGCAGGCGATAGGCATCAATCGCGTTGAGATGGAAAAATCGGTCGGCCAATGCGGGATTGGCATTGGCCAACCTGCCTGCGATTTCTCTCACGTCCTTGTAGCCAGCAGCCAATGTGCAAACCGGCCAATCAGAGCCGAACATGATGCGCTCAGGCCCGAAAGCATCCAATGCCACCTGCATGCAATGATCGAAATCGTCGGTCCGCCATGATCCCCATTCCGCTTCGGTCACGAGGCCGGAAATCTTGCACCAGACATTTCCATGCGCTGCGAGCTTTTCGAGGCCGGATTGCCAGGAGGTGATAACCCCTGATGCGATCGGAGGCTTGGCCATATGATCCAGCACGAACCGGCCGCTTGGGTGTTCCCGCACCAGGTCGATTGCCGCAGGCACCTCCCGGGTGCGCACAAGCAGGTCGAAGGTTAGCCCCGCCGCGAAAACGGCCGACACGCCAGCACGGACCGCCGGCCGTCGCAGCCAATCGGCATCCGGCTCGTCGTGAACATTGTGGCGGATGCCGACAAGCCGGTCTCCGCCCGGGAGAGCCCGTAGCTTCTCGATTTGGCGGGAGCAGTCGTTCGCCTGAAGGTCAATCCAGCCGACAACACCGGCGACGAAGGCATGATCTTTGGCAATGGCAAGAAAGTCGCGGGTCTCTTCCCGATCATGACGGCATTGCACCAAGATGGTTGAATCGATGTTGGCTTCCGCCATCAGGGGCAGCAGGTCGCCGGGGCAGAAATCACGCCGTAATGGGCGCATGGCGTCGCCGACCATCCATGGGTAGCTGCCCGTCGCCAGGTTCCAGAAATGCTGATGAGCGTCGATCACGGGCGCTTGCATGCGGTTCAGACAGCGGGAGCTTGGGGTGAGATCAGTCCCGAGGATCGCAGATCGTCCCACATGGCCGCCGGGATGGGGTGCCGGAAAAGCGCATCGTTTTCGATGATCTCCTCGCGGCTTCTGGCTCCGGTCAGGACGCTTGCGACCGCTGGATGAAACATCGGAAACTGAATGGCGGCGGCCTTCAACGGCACACCATGACGCAAGCAGGCCCTTTCGAGTTGCAGGGCGCGGTCGATCAGCCCCTTGTCGGCCTCCTGGTAGTTGAATTTCGCGCCAGCGCCGGGATTTGCGAGAAGGCCGCTGTTGTACACGCCGCCAATGATGATGGAGATCTGCTTTTCCACGCAAAGTGGCAGGAGTTCGTCAAGCGCACCCTGTTCGAGGAGCGTGTAGCGGCCGGCAAGAAGGAAGCAATCGAAGACGCCGTGGCGCGCGAACTTCACGAGCATTTCGCTCTGGTTCATGCCGGCACCGACTGCGCCGATCTGGCCTTCCGAGCGCAGTTTGTCCAATGCCTTGTAGGCCCCGTCCATCGCCTGCGCATAATGCGCGTCAGGATCGTGGATGTGCAGCACATCGATGCGGTCGAGGTCGAGGCGCCGCAGGCTTTCCTCGACCGATGTCATCACCCCGTCATAGCTAAAATCGAAGACCGGCCGCTCGGGAGGCGTTCCTTTATAGTACGCATCCTCGCCCTCAGGCTCTCGGGGAAGCCGCAGCAGCCTGCCAACCTTGGTGCATAGAACATAGCCGTCGCGCGGTTTGGTTTTCAGGAAGGAACCAAGGCGTTGTTCGGCCATGCCGTTACCGTATTGGGGGGCCGTGTCGAAGAATCGTACGCCGAGATCCCAGGCAGCTTCCATTGTTTCAAAAGCGGCGGCATCGCTTGTCGCGGAGTACAGCCCGCCGATCGCCGTCGTCCCCAGACCCAGAGCTGTGGCTTTGAGCGGGGTGCGGCCCAGCGGCTTTTGTCCAGATGCTTTTTGCATAAAAAAATTCGTCCCAAACGCGAGCCGAAGTCCGCTTGGGAGCTAATTCCCACCCTCTTTCTCTGATGTCAATAAATTTCTCAAAAGAAAATTATCTTGCACATGGGCAATTTTCTTGTCAGCTTGTTCATGCTCATTTCGGGAAGTGTAGATTGCATCCATGAACGCTCAGCATGCAACATCCATGAACGCTAAGCATGCAAACGGCGTCGCCTTTTGCGATGGCAAGTTCGTCCCTGCCGGCGAAGCCAAGATATCCGTTCTGGATTGGGGTTTCTCCCGTTCTGATGTCACCTACGACGTCGTGCATGTGCGGGACGGGAGTTTCTTTCGTTTGGACGATCACCTTGCGCGGTTCGAGCGATCGATGCTGGGCGTCAGGTTGGCGCCACCTCATTCGATGGCGGAGATTGCTTCGATAGCAGTGCGATGCGTTGCCCTTTCTGGGCTGCGGGATGCCTATGTGGCTATGGTCTGCACTCGAGGTCGCCCCCGCGTTTTCGGTTCCAGGCGGCCGCAGGACTGCGACAACAAGCTTATCGTTTATGCCATTCCATGGATCGACGTCATCCCGCTCGATGTGCAGGCCCGCGGGGCCCATCTCCATATCGCTTCGGTGCCCCGAATCCCCGCGGCCTCCATTGACCCGACCGTCAAGAACTACCATTGGGGCGATCTGACCCGCGGCCTCTTCGAGGCCCATGATGCTGGAGCCGACACCGCCGTCCTGCTGGATTGCGACGGTTATGTCACCGAGGGGCCGGGGTTCAACGTCTTCATCGTGCGCCACGGCGAAGTGCTCACCCCCGATCGCGGCGCGCTCGAGGGGATCACGCGCCGCTCTGTGCTCGAACTTTGCGAAATGCTCGCCATTCCGGCACGGATTGCGCCGTTGCGGAAGCAGGATTTGCTGTCGGCGGACGAGATGTTCTGCACAACGACGGCGGGCGGCGTCATGCCCGTATCGCGTATCGACGATCACGTCATGAGCGGCGGCAAACCAGGAAAATTAAGCGCGCGGCTCAAGTCATCCTATTGGGAACAGCACAAGGCAGGTTGGTACCAGACACCAGTTAACTACGCCGCATAGAAAACTCAACGCAGGGGAATGAAAATGAAAAGACGTGAATTTCTGTCTCTGACCACCACCATGGCAGCCGGCGCATTGGCATCGTCGGCGTTCAAGCCAGCCAAAGCAGCCGGAAAGGAACTACGCATCCTGACCTGGGAGGGATATGCCGACGACCAGTGGGTTAAAGCCTTCGAACAAAAGACCGGATCGACCGTAAGCATCAGCTACACCGGCAGCGTCGATGAAATCTTCGCCAAGATGACAGCGTCGGGCGGCGCCGATTTCGACGTCATCGCAATCGAGACGTCATCCTACAAGCGGCTGACCCAGGAGAAGCTTCTTCAGCCTGTCGATCTCGCCAAAGTCCCGCAGTCGAGCAATCTTTTGCCGGCTTTCCGTTCCGTGTCGGCGATTATTTTCGATGGCAAGCCGTACGCGGTTCCCTTCGCCTGGGGTTCCATTCCGCTGATCTACAGCACCGACACGTTCAAAACCGCGCCTGACAGCTGGAGCGTTCTGTGGGACCCGAAATACAAGGGGCGCATCATCGTGATGGATGATGCCAACAACGCGATCGTCACCACGGCGCTCTTGCTCGGCCTCAAGGATCCTTTCAACCTCTCGGCCGACCAGTTCTTGCAGGTCAAGGCCAAGCTTCTGGAGCAAAAGGCCAATGTCGCGAGCTACTATGCTGGCTTCGACGACGGCGTCAGTATTTTCGCCCAAGGAGGCATCGATCTTATGATGTCGATGGGTGAGCCTCAGGCGCCGATGTTGCGCAGCCGTGGCGCCAATGTCGGGCTTACAATTCCGAAGGAAGGTGCGATCGGCTGGATCGATTGCTGGGCGATAAGCGCCAAGGCCCGCGATACCGAACTTGCCCACGCCTGGGTCGACGCCATGCTCGAAAAGGCGGTCGGAACCTACATCAGTGAAAAGACCGGTTACGGCAACACCACCAATGGTGACGCCAATGAAAAGATCGGCTTGACCTATTCCGACAGGCTTGTCTTCCTCCAGGCGCCGGAAGATTTCGGCCGTCGCATCGAATTGTGGAACGAGATCAAGGCAACTCCGGTTCAACAATGACTGCTGCACTCTCCGAAGACGAGGTCGTCAGACCGAACGTCATCCAACTGGTTGGCGTAACCAAGTCCTATAGGAACCTCAACGTTCTGAAACCGGTCGATCTCGACATCAAGGATGGTGAGTTCCTCACCATCCTTGGGCCATCCGGATCGGGAAAGACGACGATCTTGCGGATGATCGGCGGCTTCACGCCGCCGACATCCGGCCGCATCTTGCTGCGCGGCGCTGATATCTCCCAGGTGCCGATCTTCAGGCGGCCGTTCAATACGGTGTTCCAGGACTACGCGCTTTTCCCGCACATGACGGTGGCAAAAAACGTGGCTTACGGGTTGCGGATCAGGCGCAGACCGGCTGAGGAGATCAAGACAAAGGTCTCCGCCGTGCTCGACACAGTCAACCTAACTGACAAGGCCGAGCGCTACCCAAGTGAATTGAGCGGTGGCCAGCGTCAGCGGGTGGCTTTGGCAAGGGCCATCGTCTGCGAGCCGCAGGTTATTCTCCTGGACGAGCCGCTGGCCGCGCTGGACGCCGAGTTGCGGCGCTCGATGCAGGAATTTCTGAAGGACCTGCAGCGGCGCATACGCACGACATTCGTGTTCATCACACATGATCAGGAAGAGGCGATCTCCATGTCGGATCGCATCGCCGTCATGGACCACGGCAATCTGGTTCAGGTCGGCACGCCTCAAGAAATCTACTACAAGCCGCGAACCGAGTTCGTGGCGAAGTTCTTTGGCGAGAACAACCTGTTGGCGGCGCAGCCCGACAACAATGCCGCCAACATCCTGGAAAGTCCGCTTGGCAAACATTCTCTGCCCGCATCGGCCATGGGTGGCGGCAACTTTCTGCTGGCGATAAGACCGGAGAGCTTTTCCATCCATGACGGCAGCGCGTTGCGTCCGGGGCAATCAGTTTGTGTAGGCCGCCTCGAAAACGTCACGTTTCTCGGTGCCACAACCCAGTTGTCGCTAAACGTGGGCAAGGCGCAACAGACGATCAAGGTCAGGGTGCCGACGGGTCAATCCGGCAATAACCTGGCCTTTGGCGATGACGTGCCGCTGCGTTGGTCCGAGGCCGACGTCAACGTGCTGCCGCGAGGATGACATGATGACCGTCGTTCCCGCTGAACTCGCTGACACCAGTGTTGGACCGCCTCGCTGGCTTGCCTCGCCAGGCAAGATCGTTGTGAGGCTGCTCGTCTATGGCGTGCCCACGGTGATGATCCTGGCACCGCTGATGTCGTTCCTGGCCTACAGCTTTCTCGAACAGAAGGACAACATCGCTACCGGCCATCTGACCCTGGCAAACTACGCGGCGTTCTTCCAAAGCAGCAGCTACCTCTACGTGTTCTTAGGAACCGTAAAACTTGCCTTCGTCGTGGCGGCAGTGGCGTTGTTCCTGGGCTACATCATCTCCTACCTGATCTGGCGGCTGGAGGGCTCGAAGCGCTACCTGCTGCTCCTGCTCAGTGCGCTGCCGCTGGTCATGAACTATGTGGTCAAGATCTATGCGATGCGCAGCATTCTCGGTTTCAACGGTTTCCTGAATTCCTTCCTGATGGCGTCGGGCGTCATCAATGCGCCGAGCAAACTGTTCATCTTCAACCAGACCGCCGTCATGCTGGCGATGGCTGTGATCTATCTGCCATTTGGAATCCTTCCGATCTTTCTGGCGCTGGAGCGCATACCGCAATCCCTGCTGAGTGCCGCGGCCGATCTCGGCGCCAAGCCTGGGCAGATATTCCTGACCGTCATCCTGCCGCTCAGCCTGCCGGGTTCGATTGCCGGTGCGCTGTTTGTCATGGTCATCGCACTCGGCGACTATCTGACGCCCCAGATGGTGGGAGGAAGCGAGGGTTTCACCTTCGGTCGCGCCATATGGAGCCAGTTCGGCATGGCATTCAACTGGCCTTTCGGGGCAGCACTCGCCGTGGTGTTGCTCGTCACCGTCATAGCGCTGATAGGCTTGGCCTCCCTCATCGCGCGAAAAGCGAGGTTGGGATGACCAGGTTGGAACGCCTCACCATCGCACTTCTGTGGGTTGTCGGCGGCTTTACATTCATGGTGCTCTACGCACCAGCACTGATCGTAATCCTGTTTTCATTTTTCGCCATGAAGAACCATCAGATCGACTGGTCGAACTTCAGCCTGGAATGGTACGGGCGGCTGGCGGACAATTCGCAGCTATTGGCGGCGCTCTACAATTCGATCGTCGTCGGGATCTGCGCTGTGGTCAGTGCGACGATCATATCATTGGCGCTGGCCTACTACATGAAAACCGGTGTGCGGCGTGGCCGCGCCTATGTCGAGTTCATTATCTTTCTGCCATTCGTGCTGCCGGCTATCATCACCGGAATCTCGCTGCTGGTCGCATTCCGAGAAATCGGGCTGGAGCGAAGCCTGATCACGGTCACGATCGGCCACATCGTGCTGATCCTGGCGGTGGTCTATCGCATGGTCACAATCAGGCTCGACACACTTGAGAATTCCCAGATAGAGGCATCTCTCGATCTCGGCGCAAACGGTCTTGAAACCTTCCTCTATGTTGTTCTCCCGCAGTTGCGATCGGCACTATTGACCAGCTCGCTGCTTGCTTTTGCGCTGTCGTTCGACGAAACATTGGTCACGTTCTTTCTCGTCGGCGGGGAGACGACGCTGCCCATGCGGCTCTGGGCAATGATGCGAACCGGCTTTACCCCTGAGATAAATGCGCTCGTTTCGATCGTGCTGTGCGTAACGTTGTTGTTCGCGGCGTTGGGTGCAATGTCGCTTCGCGAAAGTATTGAACGCAAGCCATAGCGTGGCGAAGATTGTGGTCTAGGCAATTGGAAACGACGGCAAGATATGAACAAACAAACCAAAGACCTTGGAAAATTGCTGAAGGAACGGCGCGCCTATCATGGATGGACGCTGGCCGAAGTCAGCTCCATGACCGGCATTGCCACTTCGACATTGTCGAAGATCGAGAACGGTCACATCTCACCGAATTTCGACACCATATTGAAGCTGTCGCACGGCCTTGGTGTCGAGATCGGCGATCTGCTGAATTCGCCGCCCAGCGAGCCCACGCCACCGCTTGTGGTTGCACGGCGCAGCATCAGCCGCAATTTCGAAGGCCAGAGGCTTGATCGCCAGCATTACAGCTACAGCTACCTGTCCGCCGACGTGGCGCACAAGCGCATCATCCCGATCTATATCGAGGTGCAGGCGATGACCCCCGAGGAGATGGGGCCACTGACCGCGCATGTGGGCGAGGAATTCATGCTCGTCCTGAGTGGCAAGGTGCGTCTCTACAGCGAGTATTATGAGCCAATGGATCTGGAGCAGGGAGATAGCGTCTATCTCGATAGCACCATGAAACACGGCTACATGTCGCTACAGGAGCCAACCAGTTCCATTCTCGTTTGCTGCTCCAGCGCCACGCCGAACCTGGCGCAGACGTTGCGGGAGATCATCAAGGACCAGATAATTCAGGAATCCCACTCCGGCCCGAAGGCCGACTGAGCGGCGATGCCTGTGTGTCCCGGCGCTAATCGATCAGATAGGACATATGCGACACAACGCTGATTTTGCGAAACGCCCGCAAGCGCTCAACGGCCTTGTCGCTCGACCGCTGCAGATGTTCGCCCAGCGCGCTCTGCGCCGAAGCGACGTTGCCAGCATCGATGGCGTCCATGATTTCCAGATGCTCGTCCATGAAGGCGTCGATCGGCAAACTGCCCCGCACCGCCCTCTGGATGTGCTTGCCCGCGACGAGGATGCCGCGCGTGCGGACGAGGGTTTCCAGTATGTCGGAATTGGAACTGTACTGCAGCAGATTCACATGCAGATCCTCCTCGAGCCGATCCAGTTCGGCCGGCTCCACCAGCGGAAATTTTGCCGAGGCCTGCGTCAGGCGCCGGCGCATTTCGGAAAGTGCGTCGGAAGGAATGCGGGCCATCGCGGTGCGCAGAGCAGCCGGCTCGAGCAACAGCCGTATTTCATACAAATCCTGGAATCGGCGCTCGTCGAGCGGATTTATCCACCACCGGGATTTCTCGTCGCTTATCACGATGCCGTTCTTCGCCGCATGGTTCAGAATGTCTCCGGCAACGGTCCTGCCCACCTTGTAGTGGCGCGCCAGAGCCAGCTCGTTGATGCGGCAGCTTCCAAACACCGCGCGCAGGACGACCGTTTCCTCGAAGTCGTAATAGTAGGATTGCCAGGCGAAGGCCTTGGCGTTCTTCGGCGCTTCAAGATCGAGCATCTCGCCCGTTATCTTCAGCCGCAGCGGCGGCCCGCCGTTTCCCGCCAGCACGCCGCGGCCCTCAAACCGCCGCACCAGCCCTTCTGCCTCCAGCGTGGCAAGCGCCTGCTTGACCGGCGACCGGCTGGAGCCAAAGAGGGCGGCAATCGGTCCCTCGAGCAAGACAGTGCCTTCTGGAACGGATCCGCCGAGGACAGCCCTTCTGAGGATGTCGGCGATGGATTCATAAGCGAGCGGGCGATGCCCCATGCGACCCCTTCCGAGACGTCAGGTTACCGCCCCTATTTGCCAAGGGACGAATTCGGAGTCACCATAATTGTAGCCTTCGCTCAGCGTGCGTTCGCCCGAAGCGACGGCAACAATCTTTTCGAAAATGCGCTCGCCTGCCTTGGCGATGCTGTCGCTTCCATCGATGATGCCGCCGCAATTGATGTCCATGTCCTCGCTCATGTGCTCGAACATCGCATTGTTCGTGGCAACCTTGATGCAAGGCGCCGGCTTGAATCCGGAAACGGAGCCGCGACCTGTCGTGAACACGATCAGGTTGCACCCGCCCGCGACCTGTCCGGTGACGGCGACCGGGTCGTAGCCCGGCGTGTCCATGAAGACGAATCCGGGTTCCCGGATCGGTTCGGCGTATTCATAGACTTCTCGCAGCGGCATCGATCCGCCCTTGGCGACCGCCCCCAGGGACTTCTCGAGGATCGTGGTCAGGCCGCCCTCCTTGTTGCCATGCGAGGGATTGTTGTTGAGCTCAGCGCCGTTCTTCGCGGTGTAGTCGCGCCACCAGTCAATTCGCGCCATCAGCTTGCGGGCGATCTCCGGTGTCGCCGCGCGGCGCGTCAGCAGATGTTCGGCGCCGTAGATTTCGGGCGTTTCACTGAGCACAGCGGTGCCGCCATGCCTGACCAAAAGATCGGCGGCATATCCGAGCGCCGGGTTGGCGGTGATGCCGGAATAGCCGTCGGATCCGCCGCACTGAAGCGCCAGCTTGATGCCGGAAAGCGAAACGGTCGTCCGTTGCTCGTCGTTGATGGCCGGCAGCATCTCGCGAATGATGCCAATCGCTTCTTCGATCGTTTTGCGCGTGCCGCCAAGCTGCTGGATCGTCATGGTCCGCAGCATTGGGCCCTCCTCCAGGTCGAAGGCCTTGACGAGGTGGCTGATCTGGTTGGTCTCGCAGCCGAGCCCTATCATCAGGATGGCGGCGAAATTCGGGTTCCTCGCGTAGCCACTCAGCGTTCGTCGCAGATACTGGTATCCCTCGGTGTTGGTGGGGATCGCGCATCCCGTACCGTGAGTGAGAGCCACAACGCCGTCGACATTGGTGAATTGGCCGAAGCCGTTCGTCTTGAAATGATCGGCGACCGCGCGAGCCACCGTCGCCGAGCAGTTCACCGAGGTGATGATGCCGATATAGTTCCTGGTGCCGACCAGCCCCGACGTACGCTGATATCCCCGGAAGGTCCTGCGCTGGTCTTCGGGCAGCAAAGGCGTCTGCCCGCCATCGACGGCGAATTCATGCGAAACCGCGCTGTCGAGCATTGCGAGATTGTGCAGATGGACATGGCTGCCGGGTCGGATATCGGTGCTCGCCCGGCCGATGACCTGTCCATATTTGGTCACCGGCTCGCCTTCGCGGATGGCGCGCAACGCAAGCTTGTGGCCGCTAGGGATTATTGCCTCCGCGACAATCCCGCCGAGGTCTTCGGCCGCTTCTATCCGCCTCGTGGCGACAGCGACATTGTCGGCGTCATGCAGTCGGATGATGGCCGGAGCGGACTGAGAAATTGGCACCTTCATCTCCATTAATGAGTATTGCGTGCAAAAATCATTTATGTTAAACGACTGAAAGTCAAGAGAAGACTTTGAATCAAAAGGGTGCCTTGGGGGATTTTTCGAAAATGGCTAAGGATCAACCGTATTCGGGCCTGTTTCCAGTCGCGCCGACGCCCTTCACGGAAACCGGAGAAATCGATATTGACGGTCAGCGCCGCGTTCTGGATTGCATGATCGATCAGAAGGTCGACGGCATATGCGTCCTGGCCAATTATTCAGAGCAGTTCCTGCTGTCCGACGACGAGCGGAAACAACTCACGGAACTATGCCTGGAGCATGTGGCGGGCCGCGTGCCCGTTATGGTCACCTGCAGCCATTTCAGCACCGGGATCGCCAGCGAGCGCGCACGCCATGCGGCGGATTGCGGCGCCAGCCTGATCATGTTGATGCCACCCTATCATGGCGCCGGTATTAAGCTCGATGAAGCTTCGATCTTGGAGCATTTCGCTGGGGTCGCGGACGCGGCACGTTTGCCGATCATGATCCAGGACGCGCCGTTGAGTGGCGTTTCCCTCTCAGTCGAATTCCTCGTCAGTCTGGCGCGGTCCCTCCCTCTGGTACGCTATTTCAAGATCGAGGTGCCGGGCACGGCCGGCAAGCTCCGTGACCTGATCGAGAGGGGTGGCGACGCGATTGAGGGACCCTTCGATGGCGAGGAAGCGATCACCTTGATGGCCGATCTCGACGCCGGTGCCACCGGCGTCATGTCAAGCGCCTTGCTTCCGGACCTCATCGGCCCGGTCATCCAGCATCATCGCGACGGCAACAGGCAGGATGCGATGAAGGCTTACGAGCGTATCCTGCCGCTGATCAACTATGAAAACCGACAATGCGGCTTGCGGGCGGCAAAGACCGTCATGGCTGAAGGCAAGGTCATCAAATCCGATCATGTCAGGCATCCACTGAAACCCCTGCATCCGGCGACGCGCGATGGCCTGCTCGAACTCGCGCGTAGCGTCGATCCCATAGCTCTGAACTGGGGCAGGTGACGTTGCCAGTGCCGTGCACACCGACGACACGGACGGCACCAGAAACGGCGCGCCGCTCCCAGCACGGACCTGCATCCAGAAACTGCGCGGACTGCGGAAGGGACTTGCCTTAGATGCTGTCGAATCTTGAGCGCCAAAATATCGAGATCACCGGGAAGACGCGTCTTCTTGGGATTCTCGCGCATCCAACCGAACACGTAAAAGCGCCCCCTGAGATCAACCGCATCGCGAGGCTGAGGGGCGCGGATGCGGTCATGGTGCCGCTGAATGTAGCGCCGGCGGATCTGGAGGCTCTTGTTGGTGGACTACGCGGGGTCAAGAGTTTCGACGGAGCGATCGTCACAGTGCCGCACAAGCAAGCGATCATCCGGCTTTGCGATGAGGTCAGCCCGCGGGCTCGCGCCGTTGGCGCCGCGAACGTCCTGCGGCGCGATACGGATGGGCGGATCATTGGCGATCAGCTCGACGGCATCGGTTTTGTGGAAGGGCTGCGGTACGCTGGCGTCGAATTGGAGGGCAAGTCTGCCTACCTCGTCGGCGCAGGAGGGGCCGCGAATGCGATTGCCTTTGCACTGGTCGAAGCAGGCGTGCGGCATCTGACCCTTGCCAACCGCACACAGGCCAAGATCGGGGCGCTGCGCGAAAAACTGGTCGATGCGCACGGTAGCATCGACGTGCGACTGGGGTCCGCAAACCCGGTCGGCCACGACCTCGTCGTGAATGGCACGACGCTGGGCATGAAGGAATCCGACCCGCTTCCGCTCGACACCGCCATGCTGTCGCCAGACATGGTGGTGGCCGAAGTCATCATGGAGCCCGAGATAACGCCGCTTCTCGAGGCTGCTCGCGGCATCGGCTGCAGGATCCATCTCGGCCGGCACATGCTTGAGCATCAGCTTCAACTCATGGCCAACTTCCTCGGCCTCTAGGCATTTCATCAGCCCCCAGTGGACCGGCAAACAAATGTTCCAGAACCCGAAAAGAGATATCGCAATGCAAGATCTGGCTATCAATGGCGGTCCGCGCGCCATCGAGGGAACCCTTCCGAGCTTTCGCGATGCATCCGGGCGCACGCTCGGCGACGAAGAGATGAAAGAGTTGTCAGACGTGCTCAAGTCGGGCAGCCTTTCCTTTCTCGTCGGTCCGAAAACGGGTGAGTTCGAAAGGCAATTTGCGGCGAGATATGGTGTCCACCACGCGGTCGCCGTCAGCAGCGGGACGGCGGCACTTCATACGGCCGTCATCTATCTCAATCCCGAACCTGGTGACGAGATCATCCTCTCCCCGGTGACGGATGTCGGCACCGTTATTCCCATCATTTCCCAACTCGCCATCCCGGTTTTTGCCGATGTCGATCCCCAGACCCACAACATCGACCCGGCGTCCATCGAGCGGAACATCAGCACGCGTACCCGCGCGATCATCGTCACGCACGTCTACGGTCATCCGGCGGACATGGATGCGATCATGGCGATCGCGAAGAAACACAACCTCTTCGTCATCGAGGACTGCGCACAAGCTCATCTCGCCTTGTACAAGGGAAAGCTGTGCGGCACCTTGGGTAATCTCGGCTGTTTCAGTTTCCAGCAGTCGAAACACATGACCACTGGCGACGGCGGCATGGTGATCAGCAATGAGGACGAGCGTTTCGGGCGCGGGCTCAGACATTGCAGCGACAAGGGATGGCCGCGCGAAAGGGGAGGCCGCGACCATCTGTTTCTCGCGCCGAACTACCACATGACGGAGTTGCAAGCTGCGGTGGGCCTGGCGCAGCTGAAAAAGCTGGACCAGTTTGTCAAGGCGCGGGTTAGCGCCGCCGACAGGCTGACCGCGCTGCTTTCCGGTACCGATGTCATTCCGGTCCTACCGTTGCCAGGGACAACCGGCGTCTATTTCTTCTATTCATTTCGCCTGGATCCCCAAAGATTGTCGCGGCCGATCCCGGAAATCATGAAAGCCCTGACGGCCGAGGGCATCGACGGTTTCATCGGCTATCCCGGTCAGATCCCCCTCTATCGATATCCCTTGATCAGGGAACACAAAACGTTCGGCAGTTCGGGCCTGCCGTTCACCCTCGATGGCGTTCGCAAGGATGACTTTGACACCGAACTTTGTCCGGTGGCCGAGCGTGCCTGCCGAGAAACCATCTGCATGTGGTGGACGGACAGAATGGAGGACCATCATCTCGGGCAGATAGCCGATGCGATCCGCAAGGTGATCACGGCTTATCGAAAGTGAGATATGTCTACCAACGCTTAAAGGAACCGCTCGAGGGAATCGCGCTGACGTTCGTGTTCGCGGCTGCGACAAGCATGCCATCGCGGAGATGGCGGCGCGCAAGCTCCTGCTCACAGAACGACCAGCGAAATTGCGAGAAGCACCATTCCAGAGCTGAGGCAACTACCCCCAAGCCGAATGTGCAGCATCGCTATTCCGTCATGTTCTGCGCGGTTGCATCAGCAGTGAAGCGCTTCAGCACAAAGCCGTCCCGCCCAGCTTCCGCAGGTGTCGGGCGCCGGCCGACGGAAGCCAGGAGGCGGCGCGCGGCCATGTGGTCTGCCGGCCGGTTAATCGATTCCACTGCGGCGAGCACGCCCTTTCGAAAGCACAGAACCGAGAGGCCGTTGGCTTCCCGCAGTTCGACGAATTCGTCGCATCCTGCGGCGAGCCCGGCAATCTGAAGCTTCAGGTTACCTTGATCCGACCAGAACCAGGGAACGGCGCTGTATTGCGCGTGTTCGCCTTTTGCCAGCCGCGCGGCGAGAAGCCGCGCCTGGTCAGTCGCATTCTGAACGGACTCCAGCCGACACCGCGTACCCGCAGGACCGAACAGGAAGTTGCAGCAATCCCCGATCGCGAAGATATTCTGATCGCCCGTGGCCAGTTGCCCGTCCACGATGATGCCGTTATCCACTTCTAGCCCGCAATCGCGCGCGAGCACGTCGTTGGGTATGACGCCGATGCCTGTGACGACGCAGTCCGCAGGCAGGAGCTGGCCGGATGATGTTTCGACACCCGTAACCGTTCCGCCCAATCCGGTGATACGGCCGACACCTTCTCCGAAAAGAAGTCTAGTGCCTTGCTGTGAGTGATGCGCTTCGAAATAAGCGGACACTGCCGGACTGACCGCTCGGACCATGGCACGGGAAGCGGCGTCCACAACAGTGACGTCCAGCCCCAAGTGTCTTGCGACGGACGCGAATTCGAGCCCGATAAAGCCCGCGCCGATGATGACCGTCTGTCGGCAGCCATTCCGGAGCGCACTCTTCAACCTGTCCGCGTCGCCCAGTGTCGCCAGGCCATGGACCCGTTCGAGATCCGCGCCCTCCACTCGCAGTTCCCGGCGGTAAGCCCCCATGGCGAGAACGAGCCGGTCGTACTCCACCGCGTCCCCGCGATCGAGTAGGACGCGCCGGCTTTTGCGGTCGATGGCCGTGGCGGTGGCGGCAATGCGCTGGATACGGTTCTCGACGAAGAAGTCTTCCGGGCGGAAGACGAGTTCGGAGAGCGGAAGCTTGTCGAGCAAATAGGCCTTCGACAGCGGCGGGCGCTGGTACGGAAGGCCAGGCTCGTCGCCTACCAGGACGATCGCCCCTCCGTACCCGGCCAGTCGCAAGGAAAGCACAAGCTGGAATCCGGCCTGTCCGGCTCCGACGATGACGATGCGTTCGGTCATACCTGACGCGCCGGGAGACGGATCCGCAGCCCATCGAGGTCGCCCGTCAGCTTGATCTGGCAGCCAAGCCGGCTTTCCGACGTCCGTTCTTCAGCGGTGCCTTCCAGAAGTTCGTCTTCCTCTTCCGAGAGTGATTTGAGGCGCTCGTCAGAGATGTATACGTGGCAGGTTGCGCACATCGCGTTCCCTCCGCACTCCCCAACGATGCCGTCAATGCCGTTGCTCGTAGCAACCGCCATGATGCTCATACCCTCCGGCACGCTGATGCTGCGCTCGCTTCCGTCAGGCGACACAAATATTACCCGCATTGGATGCTCCGGATCATTCGATTTCCATTGGGAGGCTTCGCAGCCCGCGCAAGGTGTTGTTAAAAGCTCGGACCGGCTCCCCGGTGATCCGGATGCGCTTGACCTTCCGGGCCAACGCGCTGAGGATCAATTCGCCTTCCAGCCGTGCCACGAGTTGTCCAACGCACATGTGGATGCCCGCACCGAATCCGACGTGCCCACTCGTGACGCGGCGAATGTCATAGAGTTCGGGCCGCTCCCATTTTCGGCCATCCCGATTTGCGGCACCAAGGAACATAAGGACCTTTGAGCCTTCGGGAATGACATGGCCTCCGACTTCCGCTGCACGAGTGGTGGTCCGGAAAAAAGTCTGAACGGGAGACTCAAACCGGATACCTTCCTCGAAGGCATTCCTGGCGAGTTGCGGTTCGGACCTCAACGCTTCCCACTGGTCATCGAATCGCGCGAGACAGTACAGCGCGGCTCCTATTCCGTTTACAGTGGTGTCGATGCCTGCTGTCAGCAGGGACCGCACGAGGAGCACAGCCTCTTCGAACGTTATCTGGCCGGCATCGACGGCCGCATGAACCTCGGCGCCAAACCCCGCGCCGGCCAGATTTTCCCGACGGCATTGTTCCGTCACGTATGCGACATGCGGAGTGGCCTTAGCGATTGCCTGGTCTCGCAGCTCGTTGGGAGGCCCGAATGCATTGAACGCCAATCCCGCGTACGGGAGCAGGTGTTCCCGGCCTTCCGCGCCCAGCCCCACGGCATCGGGAAATACGGACATTGGGTAGGCTTCGGCCAGGTCCCGAACCCCGTCGAAGCGACCCCTGACGAGCAGCGCGTCGACCGTGCGTTCCGCGGAGGCCTCGAAAGATTCCCTTAGCTTCTTCACCGTTACCGGGGAAAGAACCTTCGAAAGTATCTTTCGCGCCCGGTCGTGCTCGGGCGGGTCCTTCTCAAGAACGAGGCTCGGCGGCCGCCACGGTTTTTCCTTGGCGAAGTCCGCCAGGCCGACGCCGCGGCTCGAACAGAACGTTTGCCAATCCATAAGGACCTGATGGACCTGCTCGTACCGGGCAACTCCATAGATGCCATATCTCGAGAGGTAGAATAACGGGCCGCACTCCCGCAGTTCCTCATGGATGGGGAACGGGTCCTTGAAAAACTCGATCGAAAAAGGGTCAAAGTCGGAGATTGGCAAAGCTCCGCCGTTATCGCGGCGAACTTCCGTGGCGGGCTGTTCCTGTGGGACTGTCATGGGAGCTCCTTCAACGTGATACCGCGTGTCTCTCAGCAGGTGCGGCAAGACCTCGCTGCGTGGGCCTGGCGTTGCTCCAGCCGGCTGCATCGAGAACGTTCCGTCGTCTATCGTTTGTCGGCTCGCGTCTCATGAGGGCGCCGGGCCTGGTATCGGTCTTGACCCGACCGCGAGAACCGTTTTGCCGCTTTGGCCGGCTGCTTTTCTTTGGTCGCTTTCGATCATCCTGTGGACGATCTCCGCGCCACATAGGCGCCAGCCGACCTCGGTTAGCGCGATTGGGAGAAAGTTCGATCAGGCCTGTCAAAAGACGCCGATATTCGGCGTTCTCCTGAGCGAAACGGACTATCGGTGCCGTCGCGGCCCCGAAACGCACATTCCAGATAACCTCCCCCACAGGGCGTGGCTGTGGCCTCCGCAGTCCTTGGCATTCCGGCCGAAACCCTGCGCCTCGGATCGGTATTGCCCGGAATAATATTGGTGTGCGCCTCCCAGCGTGTCGGGTCCTCGACCGACGAAGCCAAATTAGACGCCCTTGGAAAATTTGCCTAGCAAATTTTATTAATAGGGATAATTTGAATTATGAATTTTAGGCGGCTCGACTTGAACCTCATGCTGGTTTTTGAGGTGCTGTACGCGCAGCGGAGCGTAACGCTCGCCGCTCGCGTATTGGGCATGAGCCAGCCGACGATCAGTGTTGCGCTGAACAAGATGCGCATGTTCTTCAAAGATGAATTGTTCGTGAGGCAGGCGGGCTCCATGCAGCCTACTCCGTTCGCGGACTCGATCGCCGATCCCATCGGTCGGATTCTGCAGACGATCAGGAGTGAACTCCTGCAAGAGAGGAGTTTCGATCCGGCTACGACCGACCGGGTATTCTCGGTGAGCATGTCCGACATCGGCGAGCTTGTTTGGTTGCCGGCGCTCCTGCGGGTCCTGCGTGAGCAGGCTCCGAACACGTCCATCCGCTGCCTTTCCCTAAAGCCAAACGAACTCAAGGAAGCGATGGCGAACGGATCGCTTGACCTCGCTGTCGGGTATTTCCCCGATCTCTCGGAGGCCTCGTTTTTCCAGCAGAAGCTTTTCGACCATCCTTTCGCCTGCATCGTGCGGCGCGATCATCCGAGGATTGGCGAAACAATCAGCGCGGAACAGTTTCTTGAAGCGGAGCATGCCATCGTCGCCGC
Source organism: Mesorhizobium sp. AD1-1 (assembly GCF_020164655.1). NCBI lineage: Bacteria > Pseudomonadati > Pseudomonadota > Alphaproteobacteria > Hyphomicrobiales > Phyllobacteriaceae > Mesorhizobium > Mesorhizobium sp. AD1-1. Next base: position 156,606 of record NZ_JAIUGP010000007.1, on the reverse strand, counting down.
GGAAGGCCGGAGCCAGGAAATCTTCGAGAAGCGTATGCTCGATCTCGGGCTGAGGCGACGCGTGCTTCTGCGGTCCCCGCACTACATGAGCCTGCCGGTTCTGATCGCGCATTCTGATATGGTTTCCGTCGTGCCGCGGGCGGTTGCTCAGCTCGCTGTACAGACGGCGAATGTCAAAGCTCTGGAGCCACCGTTCTACATACCTCCCATCGAGCTCAAACAATTTTGGCATCGACGCGTAAATGGCGATCTAGCGGTCATCTGGTTTCGAGGTCAGGTCGCACGACACTTCCTGAACCGTGATCCCACCTCCGATCCCGCGTCGGCCTTGTTCGGACCGGTTTGAAAGTGGCCGGGACCCGTCAGCCGACTGCGCCGCGAGGTTTTTGGCGACGCAGAAATGCCGTTTCAAGACAGGGTCGCCAACAAGGGCGTCACCGTACAGGCTCGGCCGGACCAGTCGTTGCTCAATGCGCTGATGAGCGCAGGGATCGAGATGATCTACGACTGTTCAACGCGGCGAATGCGGGCTTTGCGCCGTCAAAATTCTTCAACTGGAGGAGGGACCAACGGTCGACCACTGTCTTCAGCGATCGAGAAAAACACGAAAACCAATACATGCGCAGTTGCGTCTCGCGATTGACCCTCACGGTGATCGGTATCGGCTATCGCTGACAAGGCAGAAATAGTCACTGCACCGGTTGAGGCTGGTTTAGCCGACATCGCCTCCTAATCGAAAGTGATCGGGCCGGTCAGGTCGCCGCCTGCGGAGCCTGGTCCTGGCCGATGCGGAAATGTCCAAGGATTGATTAGATTTTTCTATTGTCTCCGGTGATCGACTGTCGCTACCGTCCACTCGTCATTAGAACTTCGAAACGCTTGAGCGACGACGCTCAGTCCAGTTTCGCTCGCCTCAATGCCATGGTCGCTGGAAGCGGGGACCGGCGAGTGGCAAGAGGCCACCATATGGGTAGGACAATGGACGCGGCTCTGGAAGAAGATGTTTATGATGCGGTAATTATCGGCTCTGGGCCGTCGGGGGCGATAACCGCACATACACTCGCTGTGGCAGGTTTCAGGGTCATTTGTCTGGAGCAGGGAGACTACGCGCTTCCGTCGGATTATGCCGCCAACCACGACATGTGGGAAATCGTTGCCCGGGGTCATTGGCAGGCTGAACCAAATCGCCGGGGAAATCCGGCTGATTATCCCTTGAACGTCTCCGAGACCGATCTTGCACCATCGATGTACAATGCGGTTGGCGGCTCCACCATCCACTACAGCGCTCTCTGGTCGCGGCTTGCACCGTCGGATTTTCGCGTTCGTACTCTTGATGGCGTCGCCGACGATTGGCCGATTAGCTATGACAAGCTTGCTCCATTCTACGACGAGGTCGACGATTTTATCGGTGTGTCCGGCGTGGAAGGCGACACGGCTTATCCTGAAGGACTTTCGCCTAAGCTGCCCCCGATGCCCCTCGGCAAGCTTGGCTTGAAAGCCGCCGGGGCCATGAACGAGTTGGGCTGGCATTGGTGGCCACACGCCAATGCGATCCCCAGCCAGAAGATTGGCGCGCTTGCAGCATGCGCGCGTTGGGGCACCTGCATACAAGGGTGTCCCGAAGGTGCCAAAGCGTCGTTCGACATGGCGTATTGGCCAGCGGCCATCAAAGCTGGCGCTAAGTTGGTCACCGGTGCTCGTGTTTCCAGGATTACGACAGATGAGAGCGGTGCTGCGACGGGTGCTGCGTGGATCAGCAAGGGAACGCAGTATCACACGCGGGCCAAACAGGTCGTTGTTTGCGCCAATGGCATAGGCACGCCAAGACTGCTTCTGCTTTCGGCAAGTGAGCAGCATCCTCATGGGCTGGCCAATTCATCCGGTCTGGTGGGCAAGAACCTGATGCTGCACCCAAACTGCACCGTTATCGGCTACTATGACGAGGATCTGGAATCCTGGCGCGGTCCTGTCGGGTCCGTCATCAGTTCAATGCAGTTCTTTGAAACCGATCGTTCTCGCGGCTTCGTGCGTGGTCCGAAATTGCATGCCTGTCCAACGCCTGGGCTGCTGTTCAATGGTATCGACCCCCACAGGCTTTTGCCATTCGATGCGCTTTGGGGTGCGAACTTCCATCAAGTCATTCGGGATGCGCGCAACGCGATCTTCTGGGGGGCGAATATCGACGACCTGCCAGAAGAAAGCAATCGGGTTACGCTGGATCCCGATCTTTGCGATGGTGATGGTATTCCCGCACCAAAAATCAGTTATCGGTACAGCGAAAATACGTTGAAGATGCGCAGTTACGTCATGGGGAAGCTCGTTGAAATTCATAAGGTGGCAGGGGCAAAGAAGCTCGTTGAGATCGCTGACTTGAAAGGCGAGCCCGGGCACCTGCTCGGAACCGGCAGGATGGGTCAGGATGCGAAGACCTCCGTGGTTGACGAATATGGCCGAGCTCATGACGTCCCCAATCTGGTCATCTCCGACGGGAGCATATTCGTGACCGGCGGCGCCGCGAACCCGACCAGCACGATTGCGGCGCTCGCGCTGCGCAACGCAAAACAGCTTATCGCGACCTTAAACGAGGCAAATTGACAATGGTTACTGTTCAGCAAGCCCACACAAATGAGCGCCTTTCCGTTTCCATGCTCCGGCAGGCTCCTCCTCGCAACTTCACCGATCTGGAAATGCAAACGCTGCGGGTTGTCGCCGACACTTTGATACCGGCCGCTAACGGAAATCCGTCCGGTAGCGGCCTCGCAAAATTCGAAAGTCTCGTCACCCGCGCGGCGGCAATCCTCGACAAGCACTTCGCCACACTGACGGCGATCCTCGGCGGGCTGTCGGCGATACCTTCGGAACAGATGTGGGACCAGCTTCGTGAATTGGAGGCGCAGGACAACGAGACCTTTTATTTCCTCTCCACGTTGCTCGCAGGTGCATATTTATATTCCGATGAGATGAAAGCCGAACTGCAATACCCCGCACCACACCGAAACCCCCCTGATCTTTTCGATGCCGCAGACGAACTCTCAACCGGTATTCTAGACCCAGTGATCGAACGGGGGCCAATCTTCGTTCGCGTCGATTGAGGTGAAAAAGTAGGATATGGGCCCGCGCGGTATCGAGCGCCTCATAGAACCCCAGTTCATCACGCCATTGTTGAAGGGCGCTGCACCATCTTGAATGGCCAGAGGATTTTATGATGTCCATTGCGGACCCAATCGATCCGTCGATGCAATCGGTTATTTGGAGCAAGACCCTCGCCGAGCCGATCATCCGCTTCCCCACATTGGAAGAAGACCAAGTTGCCGACGTTTTGGTGATTGGAGGCGGGTTTTGTGGTCTGAGCGCCGCAATCCATGCAGCCCGAAATGGTGCCAGCGTTGTTCTTGTCGATGCGCGAACTGTGGGCGCGGGTGCATCCGGAAAAAATGGCGGCAATAGCATCCCACATTTCCCGGGGACGATGACACCTTCAGACGTTGCGTCGATCCTTGGTGCGAAGAAAGCGCAGGCTCTTTGCGAACTCGTCGTAGCCGGCTCGGACATGATTTTCCAGCAAGCAGCTGAATTTCAAATCAACTGCTCGTCTGCGCAAAATGGCTGGATGCAGCCGGCGCACTCACAACACTCACTGCCAAAAGTTCGGCGTGCCTATGAACAATGGAAGGCTTTCGGAGCGCCGGTCGAGTGGCACTCCGCCGCTGACACTCACGACCTCCTTGGCGCCGTTGGCTATATCGGTGGCTGGTCGAACCCGACCGGCGGCTCTGTCAACCCCTACGGCTTGGCGCTGGGCCTTGCAAGGGTGGCGATGAAGGCGGGTGTTCGCATTTTTGAGAATACGTCGATCCAGAGCATCGAACAAACGGCCACCCTGCCGGTCGCGGTTTGCGGCGAATTGCGGGTGAAAGCGAGCATCATCCTTATCGCCACCGGCGGCTACACTGGGGATGTCTTTAAAGAAGTACAGCGCTCTGCAATCCCTGTTAATCTTTATCAGGTTGCAACCAAGCCGCTGCGCAGAGAGCTTCGGGCATCTATCTTGAAAACCCAGATGTGCTTTTCAGATCGCCGTAAGTCTGGCGGTTTCGGCAGGCTAGATTCCGAGGGCCGGTTAATCACGGGAGGGGCGGTGTTCGCACTTGGCAACAGCAGACGCTACGGTGAAAGTCACGCTCGCAGCCGACTGAAACTCCTCTACCCGCAGTTATCGGAGCACGACGTCGCCCTGGAGGCCTACTGGGAGGGGTTTTGCGCGATGTCTGAATCACACCTCCCCCATGTCTTGCGGCTTGGAGCCAACGTCTTCTCGCTCGTCGGGTTTTCGACCCGCGGTCTCAATCTAGCTCAAAACCTCGGTCGGCTTCTGGGTGAGTTCGCAGCTGGGAAAGCAGCGTTGGAGGACCTACCGGTGGCGGTTGTGGAGCGTAGGCGAGATATTGCTTACTGGCCCATCAAATCCTGCGCCGCGCGTTACATTTTCCCATGGTTTCAGGCACAAGACCGCTTAGGTCTATCGTAGGAGCTCGCCTAGTCTTCGCTCAAGGAGACGCCTTAGCACCGCCGTTGAACTCACGTTGGCCAGTGTCGGCTGAATTGAGCAGTGACTACGGGCGGACCGGCATTCTTGTTAACAGCACTGGCATCGTCACATATTGGCCGGTCGCCGAATGCAGTGACGAGGAATGGCAGCGCGTCCTCTCTGAAAATCGAAAGGCCCGGGGAAGCAGGCCTGGTTCACGAAGCTCACTGCGGCAGCTCGCGACACAAACCAAGCTCCAGGATTTTCGCCACCAGACGCGCAGCATGCATACGCCCGCTGTCAGCTACAAGCGCCACCGTCTTTCCTGCCGAGATCATTGCCGACGCGATCTGGCTGTACTTTCAGCTCCCCCTGAGCCGGCGGAATGCCGCAGGAACCCGGCATGTTGGTTTCCTCCGAGACGATCCGCCGTCTGGGTAAGAAGGATTCGGGCGTCGACCTGCGGGTGACGCGACAGAAGCACTTAGTCCAATGTTTTGTTGGATTTTACCATTGTCTGATAGCAGGCTGCATGGTTACGTTGATCAGGCTGCGGTGACGCAAGCTGCCGGGACGGCCAGTACACATGGAGCAACGGAAATAGCCGCGATAGCGGCGCTGCATTTCAGATGGTAGCCGCAGAAGACGGCGCCACCTGGCTCGCACAGGAATGTCACGACAGTCATAAACCATACGGGAACAATGGTGGAGGCATACATGTCTAACGGTATCAATCATTGGGAAATGAGCCGCCGAACGGCCTTGAAGGCTGCTGCTGCTCTGTTCGCCGCCTATAATCTCAGTTCGTCTGGAGCGCGTGCCGCTAGCGGCAAAAGCCTCAACATTCTGAATACAAATCTGCTTTTTTGCGACGTCCTGGCAAAGGTGATCCCGAAGGTTTATACCGATGCGGAAATCACCGCTGAAGAAAATCCTCAAAACGAGCACTATGAAAAGCTCCTGGTTGAGATGTCGCAAGGTTCCTCGACCTACGATCTCTTGGTCTTGGACAATATGTTTTCTCATCAGTTTCTCGTCAACAAGTGGGTGAAAGCGGTTGATGACATCAAGGCTGATGATCCATCACTTCCGCCCTTGAAGTACGAAAACGTCGCCCCGGCGTCTTTGAAGTATCTGAAGTATGACGGCAAAAGTTTCGGCATACCGATGACGCTTTCGACTCCGATCTTCGTCTATAGAAAGGATTTGTTCGAGGCCAAGGGTCTTTCGGTGCCCACGAACTGGGACGATTATCGAAAATGCGCTGAGGCGCTTCACACCGATGAAGTTGCTGGCAATATCTTGCTGCTCGGCGGCCAGGATGCTCACATGTCGGGGGACTGGGCGACCCGACTGATGAGCATGACAAAGCTGGGCCCGGACGACGATGGCGTGCTGGACAGTGCGCTCCGGCCGGTGTTCAATTCGGAAGGCCAGGGTGCAAGGGCCATCGAGCGAATCAAGGAAGTGCTCCCGTTTGCGCCGAAAGGTGCCGAAGGTCTCGATTATCCTGATGGCGTCTCGCTTTTCTCGCAGGGAAAAGCCGCGATGTTCATCAGCTGGTCGGATGTGTTCGCTGGCATGGAGAACGGCCCGTTGAAGGGCAAAATTGGGTACGCAGCCGTTCCAAGTGAGAAATACCAGCAGCAGATGACCGGCGGCCTTTCGCTGGCTGTCAGTGCCTTTTCGAATAATCCGAGCGAGGCCTACAAATTCCTGGATTGGATGCTGAAGGGCGAGGGCTACAGGCTCTTTCTGGAGAACGGCGAAACAAATCTTGTGCTGAAGTCGCAACTTGACGATCCGGCAGTGCGGGCAAAAATTCCGTCTCTGAATGTGTACGAGGATTTCAAGAAGCGAGGGACCACTACGATCGCGTTGACCCCTTATCGAGCTCCGAACGCGGTTGAAGTGCAGCGCGTTTTATACGAAGAAATTCTAGCCGCCGTACTCGGCAGAAAGACCCCTGAACAAGCGATGAAGGACGCCGAAGTTCGCGTCCAGGGTGTTATCCGCTAACTTCGCACAAAATGTATAGAGGAGTGGCCCCTGGAGGTCATTCCTCTCGTATATGGGGAATCGTCGTGAGCATGACGGATTCAATTTCAACGGCAAAAGTGGGTGGCGATAAGGCGCAGAGGGCAGGGGAGCGCCGCGCCGGCTTATTGCTTCTCACGCCAGCTTTCGTTCTCATGAACGTCGTCGGTTTTTTCCCGATGGTGTATTCGCTTTACATTTCACTGACGGACTACAACCCCTCGCACGGCGGCATTGCTCGCTTTGTAGGCCTGGGAAACTACGCTAAGGCATTTTTTGACCTGCAATATTGGCATGCCCTGGGCCTCACTTTTGTTTTCGTCACACTGAGTGTGACGTCGTCACTGATACTCGCTGTGCTGTTGTCCCTGCTTTTCAATATGCGTTATCCCGGATTCTTCTTGTTACGCACGATCATATTGATTCCGATGTTGATTACGCCAATCGCGGTCGGGATCGTGTGGCGTGTCATGATGATGCCGGATCTCGGAGTGCTCAACTACATTCTAACCGTCATTGGCTTGCAGCCGCAACTTTGGACTTCCTCATCAAGCACCGCGCTCTTGTCAATTGTTCTCGTGGATATTTGGCAATGGACGCCCTTTATGTTCCTTATCGTCTTTGCCGGCATCTCTTCGTTGCCAAAGAGTCCGTTTGAGGCTGCCGCGATCGACGGGGCGGGTGCCATAAGGGTATTTTTCTCGATAACCTTGCCGCTCCTCAAGCCGGTCATCGTTATCGCAACCCTCCTGCGCATCGTGGATGCTTTCCGGACATACGACGCTGCATTCATTATGACACGAGGCGGCCCCGATTTCGCAACCGACCTCGTTAGCGTTTATCTGCAGAGAGTAAACTTCCGAGTTTTTGATCTTGGCTACGGCTCCGCATTGTCGTGGATCACCCTCGTGATCCTGACTGTCATTATTTTGATCTTTACGAAGCTCTCCGGTTTCACACGCATCATTTCCGAAAAAGAAGGCCGGTAGGAGTTGTCAATGTCCGTACATCGAGCCCCTATTGGCCGCTTCTCCAAGATGATCCTTGTCTACATGCTGGCGCTTCTTGCCACAGCCTTTTTTGCTTTCCCAATTTTTTGGATGGTCACTGCCTCTTTGAAAAGCGACCAGAGTATTACAGCGTACCCGCCGGTATGGGTTTTCGCTCCGAGTCTGCAAAACTATGTCAAGCTGGTCGAAGAACTTGGCATAATGAAAATGTTCATCAACAGCGCAGTCATAGTAGGCTTGTCCACATGTCTGGCAATGGTCTGCGGAACGCTTGCTGCCTATGCGCTGGCACGGTTCGATATAAGAAACAAACAGTTGATCGCGTTCGAAGTTTTATCAATTCGCATGTTGCCGCCGATCGTTAGCGTTGTTCCGATGTTCATCCTGGCTCGCTGGCTTGGTGTGTTCGATACTTACTGGTTGCTTATCGCCGCATATGCCCTTTCCGGTCTCCCTTTTGTGGTTTGGGTCATGCGCGTCTTCATTCAGGACATTCCGCAGTCAATCGAAGAAGCCGCATTGATCGACGGTTGTTCAAGGCTTGAAGCATTTTGGCGAGTGATGTTGCCCCTGCTTCTGCCGGGACTGGCCGCGACCATGGTCATCGTTTTCATGTTTGCCTGGAACGAGTTTCTCTTGGCGTCGATGCTGACATCGAATGCGGCCAAAACGCTTCCGGTCATAGCGGCAAATACTTTGAACGCAAAATCCATCGCGTGGGGCATGGCCTCAGCGGCGGGGGTCATCATGTCACTGCCTGTCGTCGTGCTTGTTCTGCTGATGCAACGCTATCTTGTTCGCGGCCTGACGCTAGGCGCGGTAAAGGGCTAGAGGAGATTATCGTGGGCATTCAGATCAGGAACGTGCAAAAGCGGTTCGGCGCCGTTACCGTCGTCAATGGAGTGTCGGTTGATATTGCCGATGGTGAGTTTTTCGTCATGCTGGGCGAGTCAGGCTGCGGGAAAACGACCACACTGCGAATGGTCGCAGGGCTAGAATTGCCTACATCCGGCTCCATTCATATTAATGGCAAGGACGTGACCTTTGCAGAGCCCCGCCATCGCGACATCGCGATGGCATTCCAAGACTATGGGCTATACCCGAACATGACGGTCTTCGAGAACATCGCGTTTCCGTTGAAGATTCGTAAAGTGCCACAGGCCGATCGCCGCAGAAAGGTCGAGGAAACGGCCGGTAGGCTCGGGATCGCCGATTACCTTAGCCGCAAGCCCTTTCAGCTTTCCGGTGGTCAACGGCAGCGCGTTTCGCTTGCTCGAGCTCTGGTTCGAAATCCCAAGGTCTTCCTTATGGATGAGCCGCTTTCGAATCTTGACGCTAAGCTTCGCGCAGTCATGAGGACTGAGATCAAGAAGCTTGTCTCCGACCTCGGGATCACGACTATCTATGTAACCCACGACCAGATCGAGGCTATGTCCATGGCCGATCGCATAGCGGTTATGCGGAGAGGCGACATGGTACAGGTCGGATCACCGCTAGAGATCTATGACAGGCCCCTGACGCGCTTTGTGGCGGATTTTATGGGATCGCCACCTATGAACCTTTTTGCTGCATCTCTGAAGAAGCCAGGTCGTCCGACCTGTCAGATACAAGAATTTGTCGACTCTATTCCCGATGAAGAGCAGGCTTTGATCGCGGGTAGACTAGATTCAACAGGTCAGTTCAGCGCCGGCATTCGACCTGAACATTTGAAGCTTGTCCAACCAGGTTCTACCGGCTCCGCGCGTGCGGTCGTCGATTTTGTCGAACCATTGGGTCAGACCACCAACGTATATCTGACGGCGGGGGAAACCCGTTTCATTGCGGTCACAGATCGATGCAATCGGCAGGTGGGTGATGTGGTTGGCGTGTACGCCCCGCCCGAATTCGTGCGTGTTGTAGCCAATTAGCAGCGCTTTCTGTTCTCGGCGGAATGCATTCAGGCAGGTTGTCGAGGCAGCCGGCATTCCGACCTCTGACGATGAGTTACTGGAATTGATTTCCGATGGAGGCCTATCATGCTGCAGACTCAATCGCATCTTTCGCCCCGTATTTACGGCCACTTTATCGACGGCGTGCTGTCTGATCCCTCACAAACTTTGATCGACCGCCATTCACCGGTGAACGGATCACTGCTTGCGCGCTTTTCGGCCGGCACGCCGAAAGATGTTGATGACGCCGTCTCGGCAGCGGTCAGAGCGTTCCATCGCGAGGACTGGGCGGATCTCACTGGCTCCGCCCGCGCAAAATTGCTCAATAAATTTGCCGACCTGATCGCTGACGATGCCGACCATCTCGTCCAGATGGAGGCGGAAGAGGCATCTAAAGCAATAAAGATGTCCGTCCATGAACTGGCAATGGTTGTTGAAATGACCCGTTTTGCGGCCTCGCTTGCGATCACGGCGAAAGGTGAAGCGCATACGCAGTTGGGTCCTGGAGTACTTGGCCTCGTCACGAAAGAACCGTCCGGGGTCGTTGGCATGATCGTACCGTGGAACTTTCCCCTGGTATGCCTTTTCCAGAAACTTCCCTACGCGCTCGCTGCCGGCTGCACTGTGGTTATCAAGCCATCGGAACTGACCTCCAGCACCGCCCTGGAAATCGCGAAGCTGGCGACGAGAGCCGGTATTCCTGCGGGTGTTATCAACGTTGTGACAGGCAACGGTGCGATCGTGGGTGAAGCTCTCACCGGCCACCCGGATGTTTCGATGATCTCGTTCACCGGATCCACTGCCGTCGGACGGCGGATCGGCGCAAAATGTGGCGAGAGCGTAAAACGCGTTGCGTTGGAGCTTGGCGGAAAAGGTGCGAACATCGTGTTTGCCGATGCGGATCTCGACGCCGCACTGGATGGCATCCTTTTTGGTTTTGTCTTCAATCAGGGCGAGGTCTGCGCTGCCGGAGCGCGCTTGATCATTGAGGACAGCATTGCCGATGACTTCGTGTCGAAACTTGCGGAGCGTGCCAAGCTGATCAATGTCGGCCATCCGACGGATGAGCAGGCCGACATGAGTGCGCTTATTCACGAAAGCCACATGCACAAAGTCCTCGCTTATATTGCAGAAGGGCAAAAGGAAGGGGCTGTCGTGATTTGTGGCGGACAGCGTCTTCGCGGCCAGGAGTACGATGACGGCTATTTCATTGGTCCGACGATCCTGACTGAAGTCACGGCAGACATGCGAGTTTTCCGAGAGGAGATATTCGGACCGGTTCTATGCGTCACAAGGTTCAAAAGCCTGGAAGAGGCAATTAACCTTGCCAATCTCACAGAATATGGTTTGGCAAACGGCGTGTGGAGCAAGGACATCGACAAGGTTCTTCTGACCACGCGGAAGCTGAAATCAGGGACCGTTTTTGCCAACACCTATCTGGAGGGGGCCGTGCAGCTGCCGCAAGGTGGCGTCAAGCAAAGCGGTTTCGGCCGTGAGAACGGCCTGGACGCGCTTCATGAATACATGGAGACCAAGCAGACCTACGTGAAGCTGGGCCCCCGTCTACCAATCCTTGCCCACACCATCGCGTAATTCTTCGGAGGATCTGTTTTGCCAAACGATAGAAGGCGCATCGCGGTTATTGGTTTTGGAGCGATGGTACGCAGCTTGCAGGCGTCGTTTCGCAGGTCTGGCAATCATTTTGAAGTTGCAGCGACGCTGGTACCTAGGGAGTTCGCCCCGGCGCCGAGCGAACTGGGCGGGGTGAGGCTCTTCAATGATGTTGCGGACCTGATCGACTGGCATCCCTCACTCGTTGTTGAATGCGCGAGTCACGACGCTGTCCGTGACTTCGTTCCCGCGTTGTTGCGAAAAGGAATCGACACCATCATCGTTTCCGTGGGCAGTCTGAGTGACAAGACGCTGCTGGACAGCCTTGAAGCCGCCGCGACAAAGGGAGGTAGTCGCCTAACTGCAGTATCAGGTGCCATTGGGGGTCTTGATGTCCTGAGATCCGCAAGAAGCGCGGGACTAAGCTCCGTCGCATATACCGGAACGAAACCGCCCAACGCCTGGACGGGTACACCGGCAGCGGATGCAGTTGACTTGGCGTCTCTTTGCCAGCCGACAGTAATATATAAAGGCAATGCGGAGCAGGCTGCACGACTTTATCCCAAAAACGCCAATGTGACCGCTGCGGTCGCCCTCGCTGGCATCGGCTTCGAGGCAACCAGCGTCGTGCTAATTGCAGACCCTGACGCGACTACGAACCTCCATCGAGTAGAGGCGACAGGTGCTTTTGGCAGTTTCTCGATTGAGCTTCAAAACAAGCCTTTGCCTGATAACCCAAAAACATCCTGGTTGGCGGCTTTAAGCATCGAAGAAGCCATTGTTCGGCACTTTAGAGCGATCGATGTTTAGACAGTCTCACTCGCTCGCCGTATAATAGAGTCTGCCGCGCCGCCTGACATTCGCGTCCGGTCCAGGAGCGGCTGCTTGGCAAGCTGAAGTCTCTGTCGTCCATCGAACCTCGGCTGCCAGCGCCGCTCACCACCTTGAAACGTCGAGGTTCGGCTTCGGGTGGTATCTGCACCCTCCCTTGACGCTTAAATCTGATCGACAGGCAGGGCTTGTTCGGCGATCGGGCCTTTGGTTGCCAGCCGACGAAAAGCGATTGGCGATAGGCCCGTGTTCGTAGTGAAAAATCGAGTGAAGTAAGCCGCATCATCATACCCGAGCGTAAAAGAAATTTCCTTTACGCTCAAGTTTGTATTCGCTAAATACGAACGAGCCTGCTCCAAACTGCGCGCCTTTATATTTGAGTGTACGGTTTTACCGGTTGCTTGAACGGAGACCTTATTTAGATTTGAAAACGACATGTTCATTCGGTCAGCATAAAATTGCACATTTTTATGAGTTTTATAATATCTGTCGATAAGTTGCGACAATATTTCAATCTTACTTTTCCCTGCCGGATCGGCGGTATCGCTCGTTTTAACGCCGAACTGAAGCACGTTCCTTTCAGCAACAATCCTTAGAAATTCAACCATAAAAGAAAGGACTGCTGCTTCTCGTGCTATGATATAGGGATATGTCTCCCTGCTGTGCTCGTATATAACGCGTTCTATTGCAGTCAAAACCTCGGGATTTCGATCTCTTTCGATCTGTTCGATAATGGTTATATGTTTGACCAAGTCACTGGCGAGAAATCCCTTCTGAGCTAGTCGATCAAAATACGCAGTGCTAATTGTTATTACATGGCCAAACGTTTTCGTATCGATGTAGGAGTAGAAACCATGCTCCATATTCGGTGGGATCATAACAAGGCTATTGCTGCCAAAATGATGCTGTCCGTCTGGATATATAAGCGTCGATCGTCCCTCGGAAATATAGACGAATTGATACAAATCGACATGCACATGCAAGTCGATATTTGACATTAGGTTGTTGCTTCTAACGAGAATCGACTCTGCATTTGAGAAGATTGATCGACCAAACTCAGGGCTCTCGCCGTAGAGAGAATAGGCTGGCGCGCGGCTTGAGCCATTTACACGCTTCGTTGTTTTCTGCATCGCGATTCACCTCTCAAATCTCAAATTCCAGCATTGCGGGAATGAGGAGAATGTCCAATATGATGTTGGATATTACCATTGCCCGCTTTGAGGGAAAGTGATTTCTTCAACTCAGGCATGGATTGAATGGCTACGTCTTACGCAACCTTTGGTTGTAGATTGTCGACGCTTCAATACATCCGTGAAGCATGTCCTGCGGGCTCCACCGAGTATCCAGGGTGGCCGAAAACGGAGGGCCGCTTAGGGAGACCGGGCGGAAACAGGCATCGCGTTTGTGCACTGTGGGGAGGAGGACCGAAGTCGTGCCATTTGACACCATCGGCGGCATCACGCTGCACCATCGCCACATCAAGGCGGCTGGCAACGCGGGGCCGATCGTGTTCATCAATTCGCTCGGCACCGATTTCCGCATCTGGGACCAGATCCTGTCGAACCTGGACGGGGAAATGCCGCTGCTGGTCTACGACAAGCGCGGCCACGGGCTCTCCGATAACAGCGACATCAGGTCGATCGACGATCATGTCGATGATCTCTCGCACCTCATAGATCATTTCGGGCTGGACAAGGTCGTGCTGTGCGGCCTGTCGGTCGGCGGTCTGATCGCGCAAGGGTTTTATATCAGGCACCCTAACATGGTCGAAGGCTTGATCCTGTGCGACACGGCACACAAGATCGGCACGGCCGAGAGCTGGAACACGCGAATTTCGGCCGTCGAGCGCGACGGCATCGAGGCGATCGCAGACGGCGTAATGAAAGTGTGGTTCACGCCGAATTTCCGTGACGCGCGCGCTGCCGACCTTGCTGGATACCGCAACATGCTGACCAGGCAGGCGCTGCCTGGCTATGTCAAAACCTGCATGGTGGTCCGCGACGCTGATTTCACCCACGCGACACACCGCATCGCCATACCGACGCTCTGCGTCGCTGGCGACCAGGATGGCTCCACGCCTCCCGATCTTGTTCGCTCGTTGGCCGAGATGATCCCCGGTGCGCGCTTCGAGATCATCCGCGAAGCCGGACACATTCCCTGCGTCGAACAGCCTGAAGCACTGACCGCCTTGATCCGCGATTTTGTCGCATCACTTGCCCCTGGAGCAGAAACCCATGGATGAAGTCCCCGGCAACTCAGCCAGATATCGCAGTGGCCTCGCAATCCGTCGGTCCGTGCTCGGCGACCGCCATGTCGACCGAGCCGCGAATGCCGCCACCGATTTCGACCGGCCGTTCCAGAGCCTGATCACCGAGGCGGCTTGGGGAACCGTGTGGGCGCGACCTGGTCTGTCCAGACGCGAGCGCTCGATCGTGACGTTGGCGCTGCTGGCGGCGCTCGGTCACGATGAAGAGGTCGCCATGCATGTGCGCGCCACCGCCAACACTGGGGCGTCACGCGACGATATCTGCGAAGCGTTCCTGCATGTCGGGATCTATGCCGGCGTACCGGCGGCCAACCGTGCCTTCAAGATCGCCAAGGGGGTATTTTCGGAAATGGACGAAAGCCAGAATGTCCATGCCCGCTAACCCCGGTTCGAACCGGACGCCGGAGACCGGCGCCTTCTTCCAGCGCGACCGGAGCTGGCATCCGCCGGCGCTGACGCCGGACTACAAGACCTCGGTGCTGCGCTCGCCGCAGAAGGCGCTGCTGGCTTTCGACAACACGGCGTCTGAGATCACCGGTCCGGTGTTTGGCCACGCCATCCTCGGCGACCTGGACGCCGACCTGATCCACAATTTCGCAGGACCTGGCGAAAGCGCCATCGGCGAGCGCATCATCGTCCATGGGCGTGTGCTCGATGAGCGCGGCGTTGGCGTTCCCGGCGTGCTGCTCGAATTCTGGCAGGCCAATGCCGGAGGCCGCTACCGCCACAAGAAGGACGGCTATCTCGCCCCGCTCGACCCGAATTTTGGCGGCTGCGGCCGCACCATAGCAGGCGGGGACGGCGGCTACGCCTTTCGCACCGTCAAGCCCGGTCCCTATCCCTGGCCGAACGGCCCCAATGACTGGCGCCCGGCACACATCCATTTCTCGGTTTTCGGCCATGGCTTTGCGCAGCGGCTGATCACGCAGATGTATTTCGAGGGGGACCCGCTGATCTGGCGGTGCCCGATCGTGCGCGGCATCCGCGACAAGGCGGCGATCGAAACGCTGGTTGCCGCGCTCGACATGCAGGCGACGATCCCGTTCGACGCGCGCGCCTACAAGTTCGATATCGTGTTGCGCGGACGCCGTGCCTCGCTGTTCGAAAACCGGCCGGAGGGCAATTGATGGCGCAGTCGCTCAGCCGGCTCAAGGAAAGTCCTTCGCAGACCGCCGGACCCTACGTCCATATCGGGCTGACGCCGAATTTCTGCGGCATTAGCGGCGTCTATGCGGCCGACCTCGGCGCTACCATGGTCAACGACAAGACCAAGGGCGAGCGAATCGGTCTCAAGATCCGGGTGCTCGACGGCACCAGCACGCCGCTCAAGGATGCGTTGATCGAGATCTGGCAAGCCGATGCCGACGGGCTGTACAATTCGCCCGCCGAATTGCGCGGTGCCGCCGATCCGAATTTCCAGGGCTGGGGCCGCTGCCCGACCGACATGGAAACGGGCCTGTGCGATTTCGAAACGATCAAGCCCGGCCGCGTGCCGTACCAGGACGGGCGACTGATGGCGCCGCATGTCAGCCTTTGGATCGTCGCTCGTGGCATCAACATCGGCCTGCAGACGCGGCTGTATTTTTCCGATGAGGCGCAGGCCAATGCGCAGGATCCTATCCTGGCGCTCATTGAGCACCGCGTTCGCGTGCCGACACTGATCGCCGAGCGCCAGGACAACACTTACGTCTTCGACGTCCATCTCCAGGGCGACAAGGAGACGGTCTTCTTCGACAGCTGACCGGCACCATGACCGTATCGCCTTTCGATCATCCGCTGCTTTCCAGCCTTCTCGGCGACGAGGAGACCGCCAGGCATTTTTCTGTCGAAGCAGAAATCGCCGCGGCGTTGGCATTTGAGGGCGCGCTGGCGGAGGCGGAGGCCGACAACGGTATTGTCGGCCTGGACGCCGCCGCAGCGATCGTTGCGGCGCTGAACTTGTTCAGGCCGGACACAGGCTTGCTACGTGCCGGCGTGGCGAAGGATGGCGTCATGGTTCCGGAACTGGTGCGCCAGATCAGGGCGGCGGTCGGCGAACCGCACGGCGCTTCCGTTCATTTCGGTGCAACCAGCCAGGATGTCATCGACACGGCGCTGGTGCTGCGGCTGAAGTCTGTGGTCGACCATCTCAGTCTGCTGCTGACCGAAAACATCGTGCGCCTTTCGGCGCTCGATGAGCGTTTCGGGGGCAGAGCGCTGACCGGAATGACGCGGATGCGGCCGGCGATCCCTATTCGAGCGCTGGATCGCGTAGCCACATGGCTGGCGCCGCTGCTGCGTCATCAGCAAAGATTGTCGGACCAGTCCGCACGTCTGCTTGTGGTTCAGTTCGGTGGTGCCGCCGGCACGCTGGAAAAGCTTGGCGGCAAGGGGCCGGCCGTGCGTGCCGCACTTGCCGCAAAACTCGGCCTTGCCGATGCGCCGCAATGGCAGTGCCAGCGCGACACCCTTGCGGATTTTGCCGGCTGGCTGTCGCTGGTGACCGGCAGCCTCGGCAAGTTCGGCCAGGACATTGCGCTGATGGCGCAAAGGGGCACCGAAATCGCGCTATCGGGCGGTGGCGGCTCGTCGGCCATGCCGCACAAGCAGAACCCGGTGAAGGCCGAAGCGCTGGTGGCGCTCGCCCGCTTCAACGCCACGCAGCTTTCCGGCATGCATCAGGCGCTGGTGCATGAGCAGGAGCGCTCGGGCGCGGCCTGGACGCTGGAATGGCTGCTGCTGCCGCAGATGGTCGTCGCCACCGCCGCGTCATTGCGGCTGGCCGCCGAACTGGCCGCGCAGATCGAAAACCTGGGGCACTGATGCGTACACAAGTCGTCATCGTCGGTTCGGGACCGTCCGGCCTGTTGCTCGGACAGCTGCTGGCCGGCATCGGTGTCGAAACCGTCATCCTCGAGCGTTCGAGCCGCGAGCATGTGCTTTCCCGCGTGCGCGCCGGTGTGCTCGAGCAGGGCACGGTGGAATTGCTGCAGGAGGTGGGCGCCGCGGCACGGCTGCGCGCCGAGGGGCTGCCGCACACAGGGTTCTCGCTGGCTTTCAACGACGGCCTGCACCGCATCGACCTCGAGGCTTTGACTGGCGGCAGGCATGTCACCGTCTACGGCCAGACCGAAGTGACGCATGATCTGATGGACAAGCGCGATGCGGCAGGACTGACCACGATCTACGAGGCGGCAAACGTTGCGCTCCATGGTTTCGACGGTGACGCACCTTTCGCCACCTACGACAAGGGCGGCGTCACCGATCGCATCGACTGCGATTTCATCGCCGGTTGTGATGGCTATCACGGCGTCAGCCGCAAATCGGTGCCGGAGCGCGCGCTGAAGACGTTCGAGCGGCAATATCCGTTCGGTTGGCTCGGCGTGCTGGCCGAAGTGCCGCCGGCCGACTACGAACTGGTCTACGCCAACCACGAGCGCGGTTTTGCGCTGTGCTCGATGCGGTCGACGCACCGCAGCCGCTACTATGTGCAATGTCCTCTCGACGACCAGGTCGTGGCGTGGTCGGACGACCGCTTCTGGGAAGAGTTGCGCCGCCGCTTGCCGCCGCAGACAGCGGCTGCGGTCACCACAGGTCCATCCTTCGAGAAATCGATCGCGCCGCTGCGCTCCTTCGTTGCCGAGCCGCTGCGCTTCGGCCGGCTTTTCCTGGTTGGCGACGCCGCCCACATCGTGCCGCCGACGGGCGCCAAGGGCCTCAACCTCGCTGCCAGCGACGTGCGCTATCTGTTTTCAGGCCTAAGAGATTTCTATGTCGAGAAATCGCGCGCCGGCATCGATGCCTATTCAGGCAAGGCGCTGGCGCGGGTGTGGAAAGCCGTGCGCTTTTCCTGGTGGATGACGACGATGCTGCACCGCTTCCCTGATACGGGCGACTTCGGCCAGCGCATCCAGGAAGCCGAGCTGGACTATCTCGTGCATTCGCAAGCGGCGTCGACGGCGCTGGCCGAGAATTATGTCGGCCTGCCTTACTAGGGCGTGCCGATATTCAGGTGAGGCCGGCCTGCAAAGGAGGCTTCCTGCGCTTCGGGTGCTGACATGTGGACGTATTTGGACCCGCCCAATTGCTATAGAGCGGCTGGATCGGGAACGTTGGTTACAACTGCAGACGTATATCAGGCTTCCTGATGCGTCTGGACAAGGTGTCGCCCGAGCCCGATCGATTTTCGCGCGCTTCCACCCAATAGCTCCTAGACATCTGGACCCATCTCCAGTTCATGTCGCGGCATCCGGCGACACCATCTCCACCGGCACCCCCGCTCCGCGTCGGGCCGGGCACGGAGGCTCTTGAGCACATTGTCCAAGCCTTAGCTGGATTTTACCATTGTTGCCGGCAATGGATGGTGAGCATGTCGCGACACAGGACATGTCGCCGCACACTTTTTCGGAGATACAGTGTCGCGATCGCTTTTTTGCTTGAGACGCGCACAGAAATGCAGCCCCTGAAGAGACGCTCTCGGCACCTGGGCGCCAGCGCTCCGCAAATCGTTCTCGACCAGAACTGCCGTCGAGCTTACCGGGCTCCTCGGCCAGCTCACAAACGTTTATCTCGCCTCTGGGACTGCCATTGCATCATGGTGACGGATCGTTCTAGCCTCCACGTCGGCCAGGAAGTCGACGTGACCGCGCCTCAGGAATTCGTCCGGTTCATCACCGATTAAAGCAGTATTTTTGCGGGAGGAATCCTTCGTGAATTCGCTGAGCTCATTGAACCCGCCGCCCTTATACGGACATTTCATCAACGGCCGGTTCACAGCACCCTCGAAGAGGCTCGGCGCGAGATTTTCATTCGCCGACGGTCGCCCGCTTCCGTGTTTTTCCTCGGGCAAGGCCGAGGACACTGACATCGCGGTCGTAGCGAGCAGCGCCTTCAAACGTGAGAGCGGGGCAGCCATGACGGGGTCTTCGCGTGCCGCCCCGCTGCACAGGTCTCACGGACTTGATATGCCAAAACGCCGAGTGCCTTATCAGGGTCGAGGGCGCCGCCGCCTTGGCGGGAGCCGACTTTCACGACGCGCAGTCATACCCGTGGCCGAACGCGCCGCGCGGGACGCAAGCAAATTTCAAAATGCACAGGCGAGGCAACCATGAACGTGACAAGTGCTGACGACGATACCTATGACGTGCTGATTATCGGCGCCGGGCCTTCCGGTGCCATCACCGCGCATGCGGTGGCCGGCGCCGGCTTCAAGGTCATATGCCTTGAGCAGGGCGACTACGCACTTCCGTCGGACTATCCGGCAAACTTCGATATGTGGGAGTTGGTGGCGCGTGGCCACTGGCAGGCCGAGCCCAACCGCCGCCGTAATCCTGCGGACTACCCGCTGGAGGTGTCCGACACCGACCTCGCCCCTTCAATGTACAGCGCCGTAGGCGGATCCACCATTCATTTCAGCGCCCTTTGGGCACGCCTCGCCCCTTCCGACTTTCGCGTGCGCACGTTGGACGGGGTAGCGAGCGACTGGCCGATAAGCTACGAAACCCTCTCTCCTTTCCATGACAAGGTGGACGACTTCATCGGGGTATCCGGACTGGAGGGTGATCCCGCCTATCCTGAGGGCTACGCTCCCAAGATGCCCCCGCTGCCTCTGGGAAAGTTCGGCAGGAAGGCTGCCGAAGCGATGAATGCACTGCAGTGGCACTGGTGGCCCCATGCAAACGCGATCCCTAGTCAAAAGATCGGCTCCCTTGCCGCCTGTGCCCGTTGGGGCACCTGCACCCAGGGCTGCCCCGAGGGAGCTAAGGCATCCTTTGATCTGGCTTACTGGCCCAGTTCCATCAAGGCCGGTGCCAAATTGGTCACCGGCGCGCGCGTGTCCAAAATCACCACCGACGCGGGCGGCGCGGCGACCGGCGCCACGTGGATTTCCAAGGGTGAAGAACGCCATACCAAGGCCAAACAGGTCGTCGTCTGCGCCAACGGCATCGGCACCCCGAGGCTGCTCCTGCTGTCGGCAAGCGAACGTCATCCCCAAGGACTGGCCAATTCGTCGGGTCTCGTCGGCAAGAACCTGATGCTGCACCCGAACTGCGCCGTCATTGGATACTACGACGAAGAACTCGAATCGTGGCGCGGGCCGGCGGGTTCCGCGGCCAGTTCCATGCAATTCTATGAAACGGATCGCTCGCGGGGTTTCATGCGCGGCAGCAAGATGCATGCCTGCCCCACGCCGGGATTGCTGTTCAACGGCGTGGACCCGCACAGACTTCTGCCTTTCGAGGATTTGTGGGGCCCGAGTTTCCATCAAGTTATCCGTGACGCGAGAAACGCGATTTTCTGGGCGGCGAACATAGATGACCTTCCCGAGGAAAGTAACCGAGTCACCCTCGACCCCAGTCTTCGCGATAGTGACGGCATTCCGGCACCTAAAATAAGCTATCGATATAGCGAGAACACGCTGAAGATCCGTGACTTTACCGTGGCTCGTATGTCCGAGATCCACCGGGCCGCCGGAGCTAAGAAAACCATCGAGATAAATGACCTGCAAGGGGAGCCCGGTCATCTTCTCGGGACCGCCAGGATGGGAAGCGACCCCAAAACGTCCGTTGTGGATGAATACGGCAGGGCGCACGACGTGCCGAACCTGACTATCTCGGACGGAAGCATCTTCGTCACCGGGGGCGCGGCAAACCCCACCAGCACCATTGCGGCGCTGGCGCTCCGCAATGCCGAGAAACTCGTTCAGACCTTGTTGGAAGCCAATTGAAATGAACAACAGCCAGTCCATCGTCAAACGGGAGCGGCTGTCGGTGTCAACACCGAAGCCGGTTCGCGCGCCGCCTTTTCTCCGGAGGAAATCCGTACGCTTGGGATTTTCGCCCATACCCTGCCTAAACCCGAGCTCAACTACCTACGCTGCAAAGCAACCCTCCCGGTCTGTTCGACGCGGCCGATCAACTCTTCGATGGCAAGCAAAGTGCGCACTCAGGCGAAGCAAAGTTCCCGCTCGCACAAGACGGCTGGCGATCCGCCGGTCAAAACCGACGAATGAGATCGGACCAGCGGTTCAACGAAGCGTTGGCCCTGACCTGAAAACTCGGCGAAGGGGCTGCGCTCGGCGATGAACGATGCCGAGATCGCGCTGCCGTAACGGTTCGCGCAGGATTTCGCGGCCCACTTCGTCGCGATCGAAGACATGTCCTCCTTGCGGGGGAGGTGATTGAACACGGTCATCCGCCCGACGTCGGCGGCCGCGATGTCGTCCCGCGTCACATGTTCGACGCCCCGCTTCAGTAGAGCGACCCTTTGATAATACCAGTCGACATGCAAATGCACCTCGATGTCGGTGGTCAGATCTGCCTCTGACCATTGCCTGCCGCATTGAGCAAAAAGTCCAGCTATTTATTGGATTTTACCATTGTTCCCACCCGAGTTAAATGGTGTTCTTGGCCTGCCTTTGCGGCAACAGGCGGAAAGTAACTCACGGCACCTGCAGAGCTGCGCGCGAAAAAGTTCGGCTCAATTCGAACGTTGTTCTCTATCCGCCAATCGTAGCGAAAGTACCCTTGTTGAGGAAATTTGGAAGTCGGCGATGCCCGGCGAGACTGGTCGGATAAGTCGATTTGGCAAGATTTTAAAGCATCGTCTAGGACAAGTGGAGCACCATGCAGAATACGGTTCCGTTTAAGGTCAGCACGAAGGCGCCAGTTGAAGCAGTACTCGTAGCAGCGAACGAGGGGACGCCGGTGGGCCTCGGCTCCGAAGACGGCGGCTCGGCGCTGGTAAAGGTATCGCCAATTAGTCACAAATACACTCACTTCGCCGTCGTGGGTGTGGATTTGCCGAAAGGCGGGCACCTCCGTTCGCGGGCCTATGAACTGAACGAGCGATTGGTTATCTGTTTTTCCGGGAAAGGTCGGGTGTTTTGCGGCGGCAAGCAGCACGCGGTCTCCAAGGGCACATTCATGTTCTGGGGCCGCGGCGTCGCCGTGAAAGTGGAGCAGGAGGGCGAAGAGCCGCTTCGCTTCTCCGTGATCTCCTTCCCCCCTGGCCCGGACTCTCGTTTTGATCTCTTCCCGGTGGGTGGAAATGGCGCCGAGGCTTCGAAGAAGTCGGCAGCTATGTTGGGCGTCGACGATGGCGACGCCGCGAACGGCGACTTTGACGGTCATTTTATCATCGTGCAGGACGATGAGGGGGAAGAGTACTGGCAAGCTGCACCCAGCCTGGGTTACGTCAGCATCATGATTGCCGCACCTGCTTTGCCTCTGACCTATTTCTGTGCGGCATCGCAGCTCCTGGAGCCTGGCGCCAACGTCCGGCACCACGGTCACGTGATGTCCGAGGAGATCGTGATCGTTACCCACGGTAAGGGCCTCGCAATTTTGGGCGATGTCGCATACCCGATCGCCGAGGGCGATTTGATCGTTTTGCCCCCGACCTTGATGCACCACTTCGTCAACAACGGTACGGAACCGCTGAAATATGGCGGGGTCTTTCTGCCCCCCAGCGTTGAGGGGGCCTTGAGGGAGACGGGAGTGCGTAAGCTTCCCGGTGCGGAAAGGCCGGCGGCAATTCCTCGCAATCCAACGACGGAAAGACTTCTCGTAGAGAAGTACGGGTTTATCATCCCCGGCATCTGAGTTCCGAGTTGAGCATCGTCATCCGCAGTCTTGAAAGGGACAACTCCATGGCGCTTCCATTAGACGGCATTCGCATCTGTGATCTGTCCCAGATCATGTTTGGGCCGTGTGGCACCCAAGTGCTTGGCGATTTTGGCGCCGATATCATCAAGATCGAGAAACCCGGTCTGGGGGACATCAGTCGGGCGATCGACCGTCATCGCCCGAACAAGGATGACGAGAGCTGCAACTTCATGGCGATGAACCGAAACAAGAGAAGTTTGGCACTCGACATGAAGACTGAGGAGGGTAGGGAGATCCTCCGGAAGATCGCCAGAGAATCCGACGTCTTCGTCCATAATTTCCGGCCGGGCGTCATCGAGCGTCTTGGATTGGGTTATGAGGATATCCGTAAGGACAACGATCGGATCATCTACGTCGAGGGCTCGGGGTTTGGCACGACCGGTCCTCTGTCGCAGAAGGGGGGGATGGACTTCGTGGCCCAGGCTCTCGCCGGCGTCGCGCACGACAACAAGGATCCAAGCGGAAAGCCGCAGCTGTTTCCTGTTTCGGCGGCGGACTTCTCCGCTGGAATGATCCTCGTCCAAAGCGTTCTTCTGGCACTCCTTCATCGTGAACGAGCGGGTCGGGGGCAGAAAATCGAGATCAACCTGCTCGACGTATTTCTGGTCATGCAGCAGCAGGAGGTCACGCAGAAGCTCCGCACGGGCCACGACTTCAATCCGCTCGAGTCAGACCCCATGGACATTTTCGCCGCATCCGACGGGTTTGTTGCGGTCATAGCGGTGCTGAGGCCCAATCCGGTTTCTGATATCTGCCAGGCCCTGGAAATACCCGACATCACGTCCGATCCCGAATTCGCCACGCTGGCACAGCAGATGGCGAACAGAACCGAATACAGACGGCGCATGAGCGAGGGGTTCAGCAAGTTCACGACAGAAGAGTGCCTGACGCGACTCGACAGGGTGGATATTCTGTGCAGTCCGGTTCTCCCGCTTGGCGAGACGCTTAAGCATCCTCAAGTGAAGGAAAACAATATCCTCATAGAGCTCGACCATCCCAAACACGGACTTCTTCGTACGGTGGGTAACGCCATCAAGTCCTCGGAATTTCCACAGATCGCGTTGAAGCCGCCGCCGTTGTTGGGACAGCACTCCGAAGAGATTTTGGCTGAGTACGGCTATTCCCAGGATCAGATCGGCCAGCTGATCGAAAAGAAGGTGGTCGATACCCAACGGGCCTGATTCGCGTAGCGATCAGGTCAGAGGCCCCAACGACACGGTGAGATCTAACAATGGTACTGGCTTACAATCGTGAAGGAACCGGCGCCCGGGCGATCTTGCTTGTGACGGGCCTCGGCGGGCATGCAAGCTTTTGGAACGCCCATCGGCCCAAACTGGCAGAACGCTTCACGGTCCTGAGCTTCGACCAGCGAGGCTGCGGCGCCAATCGAGCGCGGGAAGGCGTACACACCCTCCGGGAAATTGTCGGAGATGCAATCGACATTCTCGCCGACGCGGAAGCCAGCAAGGTCACCGTAGTGGGACATTCGATGGGGGGGGTCATCGCCCAGTGCCTGGTGCTCGATCATCCCGAGCTTTTTGAGGCGGCGGTCTTCAGCGGGACGTTCTGCGCTTTCGACAGATATATGGAATTCATAAACGACCTGCGGCAACGCGTGCTTGACGCGGCCGGCACGGTGACTTGTGGCCATCTTTCTGCGATCCTTGCGATGCCCGGTGGCGACGTCCTCGATCCGAATTATGATCTTATGGGTCGTATCCAGAATGTCACCCAAAGCATGGCGGATGAGGTCTTGTCCGCCCGGATGAGGGCACCCTACAAGTTCGATCGGCGAGAAGAATTACGCAGCGTCGAACTGCCTAGTTTGGTGATCGGTGCGTCGGACGACATGCTCGCTGCCGAATATCAATCCCGCGAGATCGCGGCTCTCATCAAAGGCGCCAGGTTGGAGATAATGAACGGCGGTCATTTTTTTCCCAACACGCGCCCGCAAAGATATTGGGAAATACTGGAAGGCTTCCTTCAATCCACCGATCGATAGCGCT
The DNA here is from genome assembly GCF_020164655.1 of Mesorhizobium sp. AD1-1. Taxonomy (NCBI): domain Bacteria; kingdom Pseudomonadati; phylum Pseudomonadota; class Alphaproteobacteria; order Hyphomicrobiales; family Phyllobacteriaceae; genus Mesorhizobium; species Mesorhizobium sp. AD1-1. The sequence continues at coordinate 131,744 of NZ_JAIUGP010000007.1, read as the reverse complement.
CGCACAATCGTGGATTGAAGCTCGGCAAGGCAAGTTCCAAAGCTGGAACTTGTAACCGGTAAGGAGCGTGCATGTATGCGCTGATGAACATCTATTTTGCGGACCCTGTCCCGCCGGAAAGTAACGTCACGGACGTGATCGTTGTCGGCTCCGGCGCTGCCGCCCTTACCGCAGCGTTGACCGTGGCTGTTGCAGGAAAGACAGTTCGTATCATCGAGAAGACGGATGTGCTCGGCGGCACGAGTGCCATGTCTGGTGGAATGACCTGGCTTCCCGTCAATCACTACGCCGAACGGGCCGGTTTGTCGGACAGCTTCGCCGAGGCTCTCGCCTATATGCGGGCCGCCTCTCCCAAAGGATGGCAGGAAACGGAAGACGAGCTGTGGAAAAGCCAGATCGAAAACGGCCCGCAGATGCTCAAGCTGGTCGAGGCCCACAGTCCGCTGAGGTTCAGCCTAACCCAGATACCGGACCCCTTCGAGGAGTGCGAAGGCGCAAAATCGAGCAGAATTCTTGCGGTTGAGCCCCTTAGCAAAGCGATTCTCGGTTGGTGGCGCAGCCGCGTACGGCGGTCAACCTTGCCGCAGAGGCTCACCTTCCAGGAAACCGTGGACGCGAAGCTGGACCGTCATCCCATCCTCGGCATGCTTCAATCGCTGCCCCTGCTGTTTCGACGATGGTGGTCGGACTCAATGGCCCAGGGAAACGGCTTGATCATCGGCCTGCTCAAGGGCTGCCTGGACCAAGGCTGCCTGATCGAACTGTCCACCCGCGCGATGACGCTCAAAACCGATGACGCCGGCGTGGTGACGGGCGTTCAGGTGGAGCGGTACGGTGCGCTTCACACCTTTGAGGCGCGTAGCGCAGTGGTGCTGGCGACAGGCGGCTTCGAATGGGATGCGCAGATGCTGGCCACCTACTTTCCCAGCGAGGTAGACTTCAAAAGCTCGCCGAGCAGCAATGAAGGTGACGGACACAAAATGGCGCAGGCTGTCGGTGCAGCTTTCGCCCACATGGATCAGGGCAATATCGTCATTCAGCCCCCCGTCACCTATGAGGGCGAGTTACACGGACTTCCCTTGAGAATACACGCGGAGCCTGACGCTATCATCGTGGACAGATACGGGCGTCGTTTTGCGAGCGAGTACGAGTTTTGGGTGTACGATCGCATCATGGACAGAAACGAAGCGGGAGAGCTCATCCACCAACCTGCATGGGTCATCAGCCACTGGCCTATGGTTAAACGGACGCCATTGATCCGGTGGTACCGCCGGTACAAACGTGATTGGCTTCTCAAAGCGTCGTCGATAGAGGAATTGGCTGAGCGGACCAAACTGCCCGTTCAGAACCTGAAGGACACGGTGGAGCGTTTCAACGGTTTCGCGCGCACCGGACGGGATCTCGATTTCAAGCGCGGGACTTCGAATACCTACGAGAGAAAGCTTGCGGAGAACTTGGGGCTGATGGAGGAGATCGATACTCCGCCTTACGTCGCCTACCGGTTCAGACCCTCCTTGCTCGGTACCAAGGGCGGAGTGCGCACAAATGCCCGGGGTCAGGCGCTCCGCGCCGACGGCACCGTCATTCCGGGGCTTTACTGCGCCGGCAACGTGATGGCCAGCCCGACCGGTGCGCGCACGCCGAGCCAGGTCGGTACCACCCTCGGCCCGTACATGACATGGGGCTTCATCTGCGGCCAAACTATCCTCCAAAGCAACCGCTGATGCGCACATGGTACCTAGCCCAGCATTCGAACCTTTTATTGCCCTGAATGCCCCCGGCATTACAGGAATTCATGAACGCTCTAAACAATCGTGCTCGGAAGAACTGGAGAATTCATGACTTTAGCGGACAATCATTCTGCCAAGGTGATACTGGAGCGCCCGGCCGAGTACGTCGCCTTGATAAGGTTCGACCGGCCCGAAAAAAAGAATGCGCTGCACAGTTCCATGATCGTTGAGTTGGGTCGCCTGCTTACACAACTGGAAACCGACAGCTCCGTCCGTTGTGTCGTCATCACCGGTTCGGATTCAAGCTTCGCGGCCGGCGCGGATATCAAGGAAATGGTGGCGTTCGGGCCTACAGCGGTGGCGAACAGTCCGGCCAGGGTAGCCGCCTGGCGGGCGATCGAGTTCTTCGGCAAGCCTCTTATCGCTGCGGTGAACGGTATTGCGTTCGGTGCCGGATGCGAGCTTGCAATGGTGTGCGATTTCATCGTCGCCGGCGACAACGCCGAATTCGGGCAACCCGAGATCAAGATCGGCGGCATGGCAGGCGACGGAGGAACCCAGCGACTTCCGCGCAAGCTGTCGCCCAATCTGGCGTCCTACATGCTCCTGACGGGTGAGCCCATCAATGCCGAGCGGGCCCTTCAATTCGGATTTGCGGTGGAAGTGTGCAGGGTGGCCGACACCGTTCCTCGCGCCGTGCAAATTGCGGCGACGATCGCGCAGCGTGCCCCTGCCGCAGTGCGTGCAACGAAGGCCTGCATCCGAACTGCAGTCGGTGCCACGGCCGAAAACGGCCTTGCGTTCGAGCAAAGCGCTATCGCCCGTCTGACCATGACGGACGACTCCAAGGAGGGCATGCTCGCGTTTACGGAGAAGCGCCCGCCGGACTTTACCGGGACCTGAGTTTATCGAGCACGCACTTGAGAGCCGGAACAGGATGGCTCTTCGCTAGGTGAGATTCATCTCCCGCAACGGCGAACGGTTCGTTGCTGCCGATCCAGAAGGTGGCGGTTGGCAGCCCCCGGCGATCAGTGGCGGCTGGAAGTGCGTCAGCCGCGGGGCGAACGGTGCCGGGCGGGGGGTCTTCAAAGCAGATGTAGACCGCATCCACGAGGATCGCCGCAACCAGCCGCTCGGCCAGTTGGTGCGCTTCACGAAATGAGCAATACCTCCCGCTAGTCCGAGCAGCAGCGGGAAGGCGACAGTTCGGACGGGCAGTGGTGACATCAATTGTCGCGGTTCGGCGGGCGTCCCAACCAAAGAGAGGCGCATCTGCTTCAGACTGCCCTCTTCATGGCCGCTCCCGCTTGATGGTTTAAGCTGGCTGCAATCTTTGCGACATGGCTTCCCTGGTAGCGGGCGCCGTCCAGTTCGATCGCGGAGGGCTGACGCGAGCCGTCCGTGCCAGTGATCGTCGATGCGCCGTAGGGCGAGCCGCCAAGGATTTCACCCAAACCGAGCTGTCCTTCGAAGGCGTAAGGTAGCCCCACCACCACCATGCCGTGGTGAAGCAGAGTAGGGATGAAGCCCAGCAGCGTGGACTCCTGGCCGCCATGCTGCGTGGCAGTTGCGGTGAAGACCGACCCGACCTTGCCCAAGAGCTTGCCCGATGCCCAAAGACCGCCGGTCTGGTCCCAGAAATTGCGCATCTGCGAAGCCACGGTTCCGAAACGAGTGCCGGCGCCGACGATGATGGCGTCATACTGATCCAGTTCGTTGGGATCCGCGATGGGGGCTTCCTGATCCATCTTGAAAAAGGACGCCCGCGCCACTTCGTCCGGCACCAGTTCCGGAACGCGCTTGACCGTCACTTCCGCGCCAGCGTCGCGAGCGCCTTCGGCAACGGCTTTGGCCATGGTTTCGATGTGGCCATAGGCCGAGTGATATAGAACGAGAACTTTTGCCATTATCTACTCCGGTGGTTGTCGCCTCGCAGGGAGGCCAATGAGGGTTTTATTGAAGATTCACAGCGGCTTGCTTCAGCGCGGCATCCCCACTTCGATCGAAAGATCGCCTATCGAAGTTATGTGCGCGTCGATCCTGTCACCGGGAAACACCGGCCCGACCCCTTCGGGAGTGCCCGTCATGATCACGTCGCCAGGATGGAGGGTGTAGAAGCTCGACGCGTATTCGATCAGACGTGCAACGCCGTAGATTAGAAACCTGGTGTTGGACCTCTGTCTCTCGATCCCGTTGACGGACAGTCGCAGGTCGAGTGCGTCGGCAGACGGAATTTCATCGGGCGTCACCAGCCACGGGCCAAGCACGCAGTGAGTGTCAGGCGACTTCCGAAACGTCGGGAATTCCTTGCCACGGATGGTCATATCCAATCCCACGGTGAAGCCGAGGACATGGCTTAAGGCATCTTCCTTCCGGATGGCCCGCGCTTCCTTCCCGATAACGACGGCCAACTCTACTTCATGGTCGGTGCGCCGGTCGGCGAATCTCGGCGTGAATCTGTCCGAGGGGCCGATCAGGGAACTGCCCGCTTTGAGGAACAGCCCGAACTCGTCAAGATTGGTATAAGTCGTTCCGTTATTGATCTGGCTGTCTGCGTTCGCCTCTTCGATGTGGGCTTTGTAATTAATCGGCGCCCCGATGATCTTCCCGGGGTTTGCGACCGGCGCGTCCAGCCTTGTGTCGCGCAGCGCGTGGCGCGTGGAATTCTTCGACACCGCATCGCGCAGTCTTGCTGTGTCCGTCAGCTGGTTTGCGATCCAGTCACCCGCAGGGACGGGCCAGGGAGGGCTGCGATCGTAAGCGTCCGTTACATCGATGACCTCATCCCTGTCCACAACACCAATCCGATTGGAGTTGAATCTACATATTTTCATCCAGACCAACCCCATCTGCGGAGACACGTCATTATTATTGCATTTGCAATTATTGCATATGCAATATATTAGCTTGAGGTGGCTGTCAATCGCGCCGAAGGCCCCGGCAACGAGGACTCATAGATGACCAATAAACCTGATTTGGCACCGGCGACCGACCGGTCTGCCTACTACTCCGACCTCAGCAAACTCCAGCTGGCACCCCTATGGGAGAGACTGAAGGGGCTGGTTCCCACAGATCCAAAGCCGGCTTCAGTGCCCTATCACTGGGCGTGGCAAACTGTACGTCCACTGCTGATCAAAGCCGGAGAGACGATCACCGCCGAGGAGGCCGAGCGTCGAGTTCTGGTGCTGGAAAACCCGGGACTGCAGGGAAAGTCGCAGATCACCGACACGCTGTACGCAGGTTTGCAACTAATACTCCCAAAAGAGGTGGCGCCGGCGCATCGGCACACACAGTCAGCCTTGCGCTTCATGCTCGAGGGCACCGGGGGGTTCACCGCGGTCGATGGTGAAAGAACGACCATGCGGCGCGGGGATTTGATCCTGACCCCCTTTTGGACATGGCACGACCACGGTCACGACGGTGACGAGCCCGTCATCTGGCTCGACGGTCTGGATGTACCGCTTGTGAGTTTCCTGAAAGCGGGCTTCCGGGAAGAACACCGCGAGAGCTCACAAGTGCTGACGCGTCCCGAGGGCGACTCCCTGGCTCGGTACGGCAGCGGTTTGCTGCCTGTCGATCTGACGCCGGTGTCTTCCACGTCGCCTGTGTTCAACTACCCGTATGAAAGAACGCGCGAAGCTTTGGAAGTTCTGCGCGGTTCCGCCGGTATCGATAGGCACTTCGGGATCTGCATGCGTTACATCAATCCGGTGACCGGGGATTGGGCAATTCCGACGATCGGAACGACGATCCGGCTATTGCCGAAGAACTTCTCGTCGGCCTTCTATCGCTCTACGGACAGCTGCGCATTCGTGGTCTTGGAAGGTGAACCGTCTATCATCATTGAGGGCCAAGCTCCAGTGCAGCTGATACCCAACGACGTGTTTGCGGTCCCCGGCTGGATCAGGTACAGGTTCGAGGGCGGGGACGCAGACAGCGTGGTATTTTCCTTTTCGGATCGGCCCGTGCATCAAAAGCTCGGTTTGCTTCGTGAGGAGCGCCTCTGAATAGCTCGTAGTTCGCCCTGCCTTGTGGAGCGGACGCTTATGGAAAGCGGGGTCAGATCCACCGTTAGATTTGGGTGCAGGCGAATTTCCGGGAGGACAGTCAGTGCCCATTGCTGTTGTCCTTCGTGCGGCGTCCGGATTAGGTTCCGTCATCACGCGGCAAGTGCGCCGAGGTGTATGGCAGGGAGCAAAGGACGCCACATGGGCCAGGGTACTTATGAGCTCGACGAACGGCTATCCTACCTGTCCAACCGGGTCGCCTTCGCAATCAACGAACGGTTCCTGCTCAAGCTGCAGCCGTATGATCTGACGATCCCTATGTGGCGGGTCCTGGTCGTTCTGCATGACCGCGGTGAGCAAAAGCTCATCGATCTTTCGGGACTGACATCTATCGAAGGATCTACGCTCTCCCGACTGACGGAAGCGATGCACGATCGCAAACTCATTCGCAAAGCTCGATCCACTCGAAGCAAGCGAGAGATAGTGATCTCCTTAAGGTCTTCCGGTGTGTCGCTGGTGGAAGCATTGATACCCGAGGCGCTGAAACTGGAGACGTTGATGCTCACCGATATGCCCGAAGGCGATATCGCTACGACGAGACGCGTCCTGAAAACCATGTATTCCTTGCTCACTCGCGATTCATTGCCGCTCGGCGAGGATCAAGGTTCTTAAGCGACATGAGCGTCTGCCCGAGCGGCTTAGGCCTCGAGTCACTTGTCCGTCCACCTCCTCCTTGGGGCGCGACACACCTAGGCGACTGGGATTTGGGTAGCTTGCTCGAATTCCCGATGCGGCTGCTCGAAGCCGCTCCGCAATGGTTTGCAGCAGGATCCTGAAGCGGGCGAGGGGGCTGTGTCGGTACGCATCGTTGGCTCCTCCGTGTCGACCGGTAAGGCGACGACGGCGCGGCTCGCGAGCTCATTGGCGACCACGCCGGCCGAGATGATCCACACGCATTGCCCTGATGTATGAAGCGGCGGCCGACGGCGTCCGAGACGGTTCGACCTCGGTCGCCGGCGCGGTCGCGCCGTTGGTGATGAACAGGTGTCGACAAAGGGACGGATGACGGATTCCCGGGGGGGGCACCTGCGAATTCGTCGAGCCTGGCGAACCCAGAAGCGGGGCTGGACTTTGAATATTGGATATTATAGATTGGATGTAATGGTGGTGTAAGGTGCGCCATCGAACGCAAGAGGAAAAATATGAATCAGTGGACAGGGGTGTTCCCCGCCGTAACCACAAAGCTGAATCAGGATGGCTCGATCAATGTGCAGGCTAATCAGTCTGCCATTGACAGGCTGATCACAAATGGCGTGTCGGGGGTGATCGTTTTGCCGATGCTTGGCGAAAATGCCTGCCTCACTCCTTCCGAGAAGGAACTCGTCATCCGCAGCGCGCAGGAAGCGGCCGCCGGGCGGGTTCCAGTGCTGTCGGGATTGGCCGAGATCACCCAGTCCGACGCCAATTCGCGGGCTCGTGAATTCGAGAAGCTTGGCGTGGATGGCTTGATGGCGTTCCCTACTCTCGGATACAAGTCCGACGCGCGAGAGACAACCGAATGGTACAGGAGCCTCGCCAAGGCCAGCGGGCTGCCGATCATGATCTATAACAATCCGATCGCTTACGGCGTCGACGTCACACCCCAGATTTTGAAGGAACTGGCCGACTCGCCGACCATCGTTGCCGTAAAGGATGAGGCCGGTGATGTCCGCCGCGTGACCGATATGTATATTGCGCTCGGCAATCGGTATCAGATTTTCTGCGGTGTTGACGATCAGATCGTCGAGAGCGTCGCCCTCGGTTCGGTCGGCTGGGTGTCGGGCATGACGAATGTCTGGCCCAAGGAATGCGTCACGCTTTTCAACCTCTGCAACCAGGGCCGCAAGGAAGAGGCGCTGCGGCTTTACAGATTGCTCACGCCAGCATTCCACCTCGATACTCACGTGAAGCTCGTCCAGTACATCAAGCTCTCCGAGAGCTTGGTCTATGGCGCGCCCGAGTGGGTGCGTCGACCTCGCCTGCCGCTCGTCGGCGACGAGCGGGAATTCGTAACGCGCACCATCAAGGACGCGATCAAGCAGCTCGAGAGCTACTCGCTCCCGAAGGCGGCATAATCCAGATTGTCATATTGGGAAGAAGCGGCGGACTGTGGGCACTAGGTTGTCCGCCTTTCTTCATTGCCGAGTTTTGAATCCGGAGTGAGACAGGTGCGTTCGAAAAAATATGACTACATTGTCGTGGGTTCCGGCGCCGCGGGTTCCATTGTCGCCGCCCGGCTCGGCGAAGACCGCAATGTCAGCGTTCTGGTCCTTGAGGCGGGGCCGCACGACAATTCGATCTATGTTCGCATGCCTGCCGCGATGTCCTATCCGCTGACCGACAAGAAGCGAACGTGGGAATTCGAAACAGGGCCCGAGGCGGCTCTCGATGGCCGCATGGTCACCCATCTCCGCGGCAAGATGCTTGGCGGTTCTGGATCCCTGAACGGCATGGTCTATGTCCGGGGAAATCCGCGCGACTTCGACCGTTGGGCGGAAGACGGTTTGTCCAACTGGTCCTATGCCCATTGCCTTCCATACTTCAAGAAATTGGAATCGTACGACAAGGGAAGCAACGAATACCGAGGCGGGCAGGGGCCAATCCGGATCACGACCCTGAAGGCCGAGCTCGAACCCTTCCGGGCGTTCCTGGAAGCCGGGCAACAGGCTGGGCACCCGTTGAGCGAAGATTACAACGCCTATCGCCAGGAAGGCGTACACGCCTATCAGGCCAACATCGACAACGGCATCCGCGCCAGTGGCGGTCGGGCCTATCTTCGCCCCGCCCTCAAGCGCGGCAATGTCGAACTGGTTTTGAATGCCCTGGTTCACAAGGTCGATTTCAGCGGAAAGACGGCTGTCGGGGTCACCTTCGAGAAGGGCGGCGTGATTCAGTCGGTCGAAGCCGAGCGCGAGGTTATCTTGTGCGGTGGCGCCTTCAACTCGCCGCATGTGCTCCTCCTGTCCGGCATAGGTCCTGCGGCGGAACTTGCCGCGTATGGCATCAAGGGCGTGGCTGAGCTTCCCGGGGTAGGGAAAGGCTTGCAGGACCATGTCGCGGTGTCCATCAAGTATCGTGCTTCGCACAAAGGTGTGTCTCCAGCCGTCGATATGAACCTCCTCAAGATGGCGTTCATCGGTGCACAATGGCTGTTCTTCAGGAGTGGCTTGGGCATAACCAATCTCTGGGAGGTCGGCTCCTTTTTCAAAAGCAGCGATGCCGTCGAGTACGCCAACATCCAGCACGAGTTCCTGCCGATGCTCGGCGAGCTGATGCATGGAAAGGTCAACATCGAGGAAGGGTTCCAGTATCAGGTCTGCCTTGGGCGGCCGGAAAGTCGGGGGGCAGTGACGCTAAAATCGGCTGACCCGAGACTTCATCCGTCAATCGTACTGAACTATCTCCAGCAGCAGCAAGACCGGCGAAATCTGATCGACGGCGTTCGTCATACCGACGAGATCATCCAACAAAAGGGTTGGGATAGCATCCGCGGCGAAGCCATTGTCCCCGGCTTGCGCAAGAAATCGGACGAAGAGGTTTTCTCCTGGCTCAAGGAAAATATGGGAACCCAGTACCATCCGTGTTCGAGTTGCCGGATGGGCAATGACGACATGGCTGTCGTTGATGACGAAGGCCGGGTCCATGGTGTTGAACGGCTTCGAGTGATCGATGCTTCAGTCATGCCGCGCATTCCCAACGGCAATCTCCACTGCCCGACGATGATGGTCGCCGAGAAGATGGTCGATCGCGTGCTAGGTCGCCAGGCGCTGCCACCGCAAATCGCTCACTACGCCGACGAAAGGCGCTCGGGCTGAATCCACCGGGGGCGATCAGCCGCAAATCAACTGCCTGACCGGAACCAAGCCAAATCGCGACAAAGGGTACAAGGACGATCGCATCACAAATGGTTTGACGGTGAATCAATTATATCCAATATCCATTATAAAAAGTGAGTAAACCAACACGAAAGGGGAAATACCATGGTGAAAGAACCGAATTCGTCTATGCCCGAACCAATCCAGCTCACCCGTCGCAACGCGCTGCTCAGCCTGGCAGGCGCCGGCCTTGCAGTGTCGACGGGTCGACTGTTCGTGACACCCGCCCGTGCGGCGGTTGGTGGCTCATTGCAGATCATGGCGTGGGAAGGCTACGATATGACGAATGAGCTGCGGGAGTGGCGGTCGGCGACCGGCATCACCGTGGAAACCTCCTCGATCGCCTCACAGGATGATGTCCAGGCCAAATTTGTCGCCGGCAATCCTCCCCCCATCGATCTTGCCGAATACAATCAGGCCTATAGCAAGCTTTACATCAAGGACATGAAGATCGTCTCGCCGCTCGATATGTCGAAAGTCCCGAATTACAACGCGGACAATCTATTTGATGTGTTCTTCGACAAGCCGACTTGGTTCTCGGACGGCAAGCATTGGGGGTCGCCCTATATGTGGGGCTTCAACACCCTGCTCTATAATTCCGACATGATGAAGAAGCCCACTTCCTACAAGGATTTGCTGGATCCGAGCCTGAAGGGTAAGATCGCGATCATGGACGACGCGACGGGCAACTGGCCGTTGATCGCCCGGTTGGTCGGCTTGGGAGACAAATATCCGCTTCTCACACGCGAGGAGCTCGGCAAGGCGTTCGAGAATTTCGTTCTGTACCGGAACCAGGCTCGCCTGATCTCAATCAATCAGGGCGATGTCGCCAATTTTGTAGCATCGAAGGAAGTCGTGGCGGTTCTTATGGCGGATCCGTCGATCATCACGCAGGTGCACGCGCAGGGCGTGCCGCTCGAAATGGCGATTCCGGAAGAGGGGCCGGTTCTGTGGGTCGACGCCTGGTTCATTCCCATATCGGCCGACAACATCGACACCGCGCACGCCTTTATCAACCAGTCCCTCGATCCCCAGATACAGGCCAAAGTTGCGACGGCTGTCGTGCAGGCGCCGGTCTCGAAGAAGGCTGTCGAACTTCTGGACGCAGACGCTCGCGCTAGGATCGACTATTCGAAGATCGACGAGATATTCGCCTCCGGCTTGCCGGGCATCCCGCCGGTCGACGATGATGGCGAGCACGCGACCTATGCGGAATGGGTCCAGGCCTGGCAGGAATTCAAGGCAGGCTTGTAGTCCATTGGAGCCAGACGTCGGAGCCTGTCGGTGAGATCGGCTCCGGCGCTTCTTTGTCAAAGGAATTGCGATGACCCCATCACAAAGAACCGGAGGTATCCTGGCCGCGCCGGCGGCAATCTACATGCTTTTGTTCTTCGTGGTGCCCGCCATATTGCTGTTCTCCTACAGTTTCTGGATATCCTCCGGCTTCCGCATTGTTCCAGATTTTGTGCTGACCAATTACATCTCGGCGATACGATCGCCGCTCTTTCTGCGTGTGACTTACAACGCGGTTGCAATAGGCCTCATCACCGCATCCGTAACGCTCTGCCTATCCATCCCTGTTGGATATTACCTGACCTATGTCGCCAGATCGAAGGTCATCTTCTATCTCATTCTCGTCACCTGGTTCTCAAGCTACCTCGTCAGAATCTACGCCTGGCGCACCTTGCTTGGGACTAACGGCCTGCTCAACGCGGTTTTGCTCCAGCTCGGCATCGTCGATACGCCCGTCCAGGCATTTCTGTTCAGCCCATTCGCAGTCGCGATCACGCTGACCCACATCTACCTGCCATTCGCGATCCTGATGGTCGTCTCGGCGATGAGCGAGATCAAAGCGGAGCTTATCGAGGCGTCGCGGGATCTCGGCACATCCGCCCTGGGGGCTTTCTTCCGGGTTGTTGCCCCCAACGCCGCGCAGGGCCTTATCGGCGCTTTCATGCTGACCTTCATCCTGGTGGCGGGTGATTACGTCACGCCGCAGATGGTCGGCGGGTCCTCGGGTCAAACGACGGGCCTGCTCATCGCGGACCAGTTCCGCAAGACCGGCAATTGGCCGCTCGGCGCCGCCCAGGCCTTTCTCATGTTTCTTGTCTCGCTGGTCATCTATGCGCTCGTGCTCGCTCTGGGCCGCCTCACAGGGCTCATTCCGGCCAGGCGCAAGACGAAACCCGCCAGGGAGGTTGCGTGATGTTACTGAAGGCCGTCGTCTACGCGACCCTAGCATATCTCCTGATTCCGCTCGTCGTGATCATCTTGTTCAGCTTCAATGCCGACCAGTCGTTTTCCTTTCCCATCAACGGTTACAGCCTGCGCTGGTATGTGGTGATCTTCGAGGATCCGCAGCTAGGCCAGGCGCTTGTCAAAAGTCTTCTGATTGCCACGGCAACGGCGATCGTCACCCTTGTCCTCGGCACGGCCGCGTCCCTTGCCTGGTTGCGGCTGGGGAGGCTTGGCCGAAGCGTTCTCGAAATCCTGTGCATCACGCCAATCGCCCTGCCTGGGCTTTTCCTTGGTGTCTCATTGCTGGTCTTGGCCGCGCAACTGGGCGTCCGGCTTTCGACGGTCACGATCGTCGTTTCTCACGTCGTTCTGTCGTTGCCGATGCTCATGATCGCGATGCGGGCCCGGCTTGCGCTTTTCGATCGAACCCTGGAAGAGGCATCTCGCGATCTTGGCGCCTCGCAGATGGTGACATTCAGGAGGATAACGCTGCCGCTGATCGCGCCGACCTTGATCTCCTGTGCGATCCTGAGCTTTGCCTTGTCGTTCGACGAGTTCGTTGTCACGTCATTTGTTGCCGGCACCGAAACCACCTTGCCGATGTACATCTGGTCGATGATGCGCCGCACGGTCACGCCATTGATCAACTCGGTCTCGACACTCGCCCTTTTGTTCTCGATCGCCGTCATGGCGATCGGCTTCGTCGTCGGGCGGTTCAAAAGAGCATCCGCCCTGTCAGAACGTGCGTCCTCCTGAGGCTACAAATGAACAATGGAACATCGCCAGAAGCACCGTTGATCGAGCTATCCAACGGTCAAAAGCAGTTCGGCCTCTTTCAAGCCCTGACCAACATCAATCTCGCGATCAACGAGGGGGAGATCGTGACGCTCCTCGGCCCGAGCGGCTGCGGCAAAACCACCTTGATGCGCATCCTCGCCGGCTTCGAGACGCTCACGTCCGGGACTCTGAAGATCGACGGCAAGGACGTCGCTTCGCTGCCGCCGGAAAAGCGGCCAGTGAACATGGTCTTTCAGCGCTACGCCCTGTTCCCTCATCTCGACGTCTTCGACAATGTCGCATACGGCCTCAAGGTCAAAGGTGTTGAGAAGGACGAGCGCCGCAGACGGGTCCAGGCGATGCTCAGGACCGTGCAAATGGAGAGCCTCTCGCATCGTTTCATCGGCGAACTTAGCGGTGGCCAGTGCCAGCGGGTCGCGCTGGCCCGGGCGTTGGTAAACGGCCCCAGGGTTCTGTTGCTCGACGAGCCCCTGGCGGCGCTCGACCTGAAGATTCGCCAGCATATGCTGGGAGAGATGAAACGGATTCAGTTGGAGACGGGAGCGACCTTCGTTTATGTAACGCACGATCAGGATGAGGCGATGATCCTCTCCGACCGGGTCGTGCTGATCGACCACGGCCAGATCGTTCAGGTCGACAGGCCGCAGGACATGTATTTTCGCCCAAGATCTCTGTTTGCGGCAAAATTTCTTGGCGAGACAAATCTGTTCGAGGGAAAACTGACTGCATCTGGCATAGGGCAGCTTAGGCTGGAGACCCAGGACGGGCCGTTCGACGTTGTTTCGATCGATGCCTCGCTGTCCGGGAATGATGCCGCGGTGATGTCCGTTCGGCCGGAAGCGATGTCCTTCCGGCAATCCAATGCGCAGCTTGACTATGCGGTGGATGCCGAAATTGCCGACGTGATTTTTTCAGGCAGTCGCTCTTTCTTCCATCTGGTCAGCCTGGGCGGCCAAAAGTTCCGTGTCCAGGTCCAGAATATGCCTGGTGCGGCCCTTCCAACGACGGGCGACAAGGTCCATGTCTCGTGGCGCAAAGACAGTGCGACCGTTCTGCCGCTTTCCCACGTCTCGTCGTGACATCCATTCGCGCTGTACGCGAGGATACCAAACCAGCGCACAATTCTATATCCTATATTCAATATGCCTCGATTCGTTGGTAGGTCAAAATGAACCCCTCGGTCGCCATCAAGCGTCGAACCGTCACGTCGTCGGTCGTCGACCTGATCCGCGACAGGATCATATCCGGATTCTACAAAGGCGGTCAGCAGATCAAGCAGGAAGCGATCGCCGAGGAGGCCGGAGTCAGCCGTATCCCGATTCGTGAAGCCCTTCTTCAGCTCGAAGCCGAAGGGCTCGTCGTCATCCACACCCATAAGGGAGCGGTTGTCGCTTCACTGACCGTGGATGACGCTATCGACATCTTCGAAGCACGTCTTGCGCTTGAGCCATTCATCTTGAAGAAGGCGATCGAGCGAGCAACCGAGATTGACATCGAGCATGTGCGGCACGCCCTGGATGACTACACCAAGGGTGTGAAGGCGAAGGAATCGCCGGCGAGGCTCAGCGAGCTGAACTGGGCGTTCCACAAGGCGATGTCCCGTCCCGCAAGGCGGCCGCGGTCTCTGGCTCTCTTGTCGTCACTCTACAATTCCGCTGATCGGTATCTCCGTCTTCAGATTGATGCCCGATCCGCACAGACCAAAGCCCTGGAAGATCATAAGGCGTTGGCGGCCGCGTTCGCCGAGGGCAACCAGACCTTGGCGCAGAAGCTTCTTAGGAAGCACATCGAGAACGCTCGCGACGACGTGATGGCTGGCCTGCAGGCATGGCCGGATTTCGAAAACACCTGATCGTTGACTTCTAATCTTTGCGCGAAGCCGCCAATGGCTATTGCTTGCTCGCAATAAATATTGGATATTGGATATAGAAGCCACTGGAGTCGAGCATGCAGTTGGACCGCGTTATAACTGTCGTTGGCGCACACGCCGAAGGCGAGGTCGGCCGGGTCATCACTGGCGGCGTCCTCCCCCCGCGCGGGGCGACGATGTTCGAAAGAATGGAGAACCTGGAGCGCGACAGCTCATGGCTCAGGAACATGCTTCTGTTTGATCCGAGAGGCAGCGTGAATGCCGCCGTCAACCTGATCACGCCGCCGCTCCATCCCGATGCCGATATCGGCATGATCGTCATGGAGTCCGATTACTTCGTGCCGATGTCGGGCTCGAACCTGATCTGCACTGTGACCGTCGCGCTTGAGGCGGGCATGATTCCCATGAAGGAGCCCCAGACGATCGCCCGGGTCGACACGCCCGCAGGATTGGTGGACGTGATCGCCGAGTGCCGGGCGGGCAAGTGCCGCAGCATCACCTTTCGCAACGTCCCCTCCTTCGTCATGCATCGTGACAGCATGATCGACGTTCCCGGGCTCGGTTCGCTGCGGGTCGATGTCGCCTATGGCGGCATGATCTACTGTATCGTGAACTCTACGGATCTGGACCTGACGCTTGAGCGTGGCGAGGCCAGAAAGCTTGTCGAAATCGGCGAGCGGATCAAGGCGGCCGCGGCCGTCCAGCTGCCTTCCATTCATCCCGAGAATCCGCTCATCCATACGATCAATCAAACCGAGTTTGCTGGCCCCGTGGAGGTCATCGGCGGCGTCAAGACATCCAAGAACGCGGTGGTCGTGTCGCCCGGCCGGCTCGATCGCTGCCCATGCGGAACAGGCACGTCGGCGCGCATGGCGCTTCTTCATGCGCGTGGTGAGCTCGCGGTCGGTGAGAAGTTCAGGCACCTCTCCATTCTCGATACGGTTTTCGACTGCGAGATCATTGCCGAAGCCAGGGCAGGCGACGTGCCCGCCGTCATTCCACAGGTCTCCGGTCGCGCCTGGCTGACGGGTGTGAGCCATTACGGCGTTGATCCCGAGGATCCGTTTCCGGAAGGCTACCGTCTATCCGACACCTGGTTCAATTGATCGACAGGCAGCCTTGGCGCAAGGCGCTCGAATGTCGCAACACCACGGACACAACGGAACGGGAAGGCGGAGATGGCGGAAGAACAGTTGAAATGGCTCAACGAGCCACCGAAATACGCAAGCGACGGCGGCGTCCTTCGTGTCGTGACAGGTCAGGAAACCGACTTCTGGCGGGAGACATTTTACGGTTTCTGGCGTGACAATGGCCATTTTTTCTATCGCAACGTCGTCGGGGATTTTACCGCCGAGGTGACGATCAAGGGCAACTATGAAGCCCTCTACGACCAGGCGGGCCTGATGATGCGGCTCAGCGAAACCCATTGGGTGAAAGCCGGAGTAGAGTTTACCGACGGGCGGATGTACTTTTCCGTGGTTATCACGAACGATGTTTCCGACTGGTCCCTGGTTCCCATTCCGACGGATCCGGCGGGCGTCAGGATCCGCCTTACCCGGCATCGCGAGGCGGTTCGCGTTCAGTATCTGGACACCGGCGACAACAGCTGGCAACCGGTAAGGCTCGGCTATTTTCCACCCTCTGACCGGGTGGATGTCGGCATGATGTGCTGCTCTCCCCAACGTGCGGGGTTCGAGGTGGCTTTCGCCGACTTCGTGGTCGGTGCGCCAATCTCCAAAGAGCTGCATGACTGACCTGAAGCCGCAAGGAGCAGCCGCGAGGCATCTGCTGCCTTGCCGGTCTTCATCGGGATTCTGAAATGACCAAGCGTGAATACGGCATCTGGATAAATGGCGCTGCCGAATTGCCGGCGGAAAGTACCGTCTTCGACAGAAGCTCGCCGTCCACAGGCGAAATCGTCGCCAGCGTTCATCTCGCCGGGAAGATAGAACTCGACCGTGCTGTCATTCTCGCGAAGGAAACGTTCAAGAAGGGTAGTTGGAAGGGGCTTGCGGCGAGCGAGCGCGGGAAGATCCTGCTGCGTTGGGCCGACCTCATCGTGGGGGAACTCGCAACGCTCAGCCGTATCGAGGCCGATGAAGCCGGAAAAACGATCGCAGCCGCCAGGGGCGAGATCGAGTGGTCGGTAGAGTTGCTGCGTTATGCCGCATCGCTCGCCTGGAGCATTCCCGGCCGCGTCATCAATCACGAGGGCGCCGAGAAGTTGGGCCTGGTGACCTATGAGCCACTGCCCGTCATCGGCATGATTCTTCCTTGGAATTTTCCCACGGTGACGCTGTTCCAAAAGTTGCCCTATGCCCTTGTTGCGGGATGTTGCGTCGTGATCAAGCCGTCGGAGCTCACGGCGGGTACAGCACTCGAATATGCGCGACTGGCCAAACATGCCGGGGTTCCCGACGGGGTCCTTGCGGTTCTGCCTGGCACTGGCGAGGTGGTCGGCCACAGCATGTGCGTGCACCCGGACATCGACATGATCTCCTTTACGGGGTCCACCGCCGTCGGGCGCAAGATCGCTAGCCTCGCCGGCCAGTCGCTGAAGAAGGTGGCGCTTGAACTCGGCGGCAAGGGCGCCAACATCGTCTTCGCTGACGCGCAGCTCGACGCGGCGGTTGCCGGCGCGCTTGCAGCCTTCACAATCAATCAGGGCGAGGAGTGTTGCGCCGGTGGAAGGCTGTTGGTCCAGGACACCATTGCTTCGGAATTTGTCGCCAGGCTGGCAGAAAAGGCTGGCATGCTGAAGCTCGGAACGCCTGACGATGTCGATGCCGATCTCGGCCCCTTGATTCACCGGCAGCATCAGCGGAAAGTCCTCGACTATATCGAAAAGGCGCGGCAGGAAGGCGCAACGCTCGTGACCGGCGGCGGCGCGCCGACGACTGTCGGATTGCGGAATGGCTGCTTCGTCGAGCCGACCATTTTCAGCGGCGTCAAGCCGCACATGACGATCTTCAAGGAAGAGATATTCGGACCCGTGCTTGGGGTTACCACTTTCAAGGATGTTTCGGAGGCAATCGCGCTGGCCAACCTGACACATTACGGCTTGGCCAACGGCGTCTGGACCTCCAACCTCGACACCGCAATGGCGGTCTCCAGCGCCCTTGAAAGTGGGTTCGTTTACGTCAACACCTATCTTGAGACGGTCCCCCAGCTGCCATTCGGCGGCAGCAAGTCCAGCGGGCTCGGCAGGGAAAACGGTCCTGACGGGTTGCTGGAATTCATGCAGGCGAAGTCCACATTCGTTCGCCTGCGTCCGAACGCGTGATTCCCTCAGATGCAACGGAGAGCAAGACGATGAAGCCGGTCCGTTTCGGGATTGTGTCGACGGCGAAGATCGCCCGCGACTGGGTCATCCCGGCAATGAAAGCCGTGCCGGAGTGTGAGGTGGTCGCCATCTGCTCACGCGACGCGTCTCGTGCGGCCCGCGTCGCCACGGAATTCGATATTTCGAAGCACTATGCGTCTCTCTCCCACTTGCTGGACGACGACGAGGTTGAGGCCCTCTATATCCCGACGCCGAACAATCGGCACGTCGACGATGCAATTGCCGCCGCGAGGGCTGGCAAGCACGTCTTGTGCGAGAAACCACTTGCCTTGAACGCGGCGGACGCCCTGCGCCTGGCCGAGGTTCAACGCCAGACAGGTGTGCAGATATCGGAGGCTTTCATGGTCCGGTATCATCCGCGATGGCTCGCCGCGCGTGAGATCATCCGCGGTGGCAGGCTCGGACGCGTCACCCAGATTCACGCAACCTACAGTGTGATGAACGACAATCCGCAGGACATCAGGTTCCAGCCGGAACTCGGCGGTGGTGCCTTGGGAGACGTTGGCGTCTATCCGATAACGGCGGCCCGCTTCCTCTTCGAGGCCGAGCCGATCGCTGCGACGGCGACATTCGAAATGCTCGCGCCTGATGGTGTCGATATCGCTGTCGCCGGCATGCTCGAATTTCCGGACAATCGCAATCTTCTGTTCAGCGGCGCCCTTCTGCAGGCATGGGCACACTGGGTCATGGTCATTGGTACCGACGGCTGGATGGAAATCCCGGTCGCCGTCTGGC
Source organism: Mesorhizobium sp. AD1-1 (assembly GCF_020164655.1). Lineage (NCBI taxonomy): Bacteria > Pseudomonadati > Pseudomonadota > Alphaproteobacteria > Hyphomicrobiales > Phyllobacteriaceae > Mesorhizobium > Mesorhizobium sp. AD1-1. The sequence continues at coordinate 113,109 of NZ_JAIUGP010000007.1, read as the reverse complement.
CCTCGGCAACACAAGAGACGATCATCAAGCTGCGCAAGCGTGACGATATCTATGACCAGGATGCCGAAGTCATCCGCTTTGCGCCGGCAAATCAGTATGAAGAAGAGGTCCGTGAGTTCGCGCGCGCCATAAGGGGTGAGATTAAGCAGCCTTGGCCAATCAAAGATGCGGTAGCGGGAATGCACGTGCTGGATGCCGTCAGGCAGGCCGCTGCTGAGAAAGCGCGTGTCCCAATCCGGAATGAGCGCTGATTTAACAATGGCCCAATTGAACGCATTGCGCGCAGCCGTACTTACTTGCCGGGGGGTAGTTGTCGGCACCCTGCTATAAGATAACGAGGCCAGACGCTTCAGGCTCGATATCCTGCGGCCGGTTGTGAGTTGCTGAAGAATTGAGCCAGGGAGCCACGTGCCTGTTCGAAGTCATCCCATGCCGCGACGTCGGGCACCTTGCTGCTGCTCCCGTCTGCGCGTTCGTAGATTTCCATGCGTGGCCGCGGGCCACCAAGGCCTGCACATAGACGCCCTTCGACGTGACCTCGGCAGCGAGGCTCTGCGAGAGCGGCAGCACATAAGAGTTTGTGGCCGCGTAGATGCCGTGATCGCGCGCCTGGAGCGCGATGCCAGCATCGCTGGAAACCTTGTCCGTTTTTATCCGCGTCTGGTTGGCGACGACTCCCGCTTTGCCCGAACCGATGGCGCAGGCGGCGCGAGCGACGGCGAACGAACGCTACGAGGCATTCGTCGCCGCGCTTGGGAGGCGCCTCGCCAGCGGCCAAGCCTGCGGCAGGAAATCCCCGAAGACGTTATGCTATCCAGCGACGCAGAATGACGATGAAAGGCATGTCGGCAGAGGCGCCGCCCGCGCTAGCGCGGCGCCGCCCGCGCTGTTGATGCCAGCTCGGTTCTGTCGCTGATGGCGTTCAGTTGGCGGCTCCGCACAGCTGCGACGTCGTCAATCCTGGCGGCACGTTTTCCGCGGGGCCAAATCCGTACCTCGCCATGATGTTGGCGATCATGCCGTTCGACATGACTTTCGCCAGACCCTGATTGTAGAGGTCGCGCAGATCGCCATCGTCCTTCCTGAACGCGATCGCGATGTAGCTGATCGACTTCGCGTCCGTCGTGAACGGGCTGGCGCGCTCCAGATCGGGGCTCTTGTTGCCGGCCAGCAGCCCGATCACCGTCGGGGAAGAGAACAGAGCCGCGTCGACGCGACCGGCGCGCAGTGCCGCGATGTTGGTCTCGATATCGGGGAACTGCAGGATGCGGTCCTCCGGCACGCCCTCGGTGATGGCGTTCTTGATGACATTGCTGCCGCGGCCGCCGCCCATGATCGCGTCGGATTTCTCGGCAAGATCCGCATAGCTATGGATCGCCTTGGGGTTGCCGGCGAGCACGATCGCCGCGTCGTCCGACCTCAGGTCGGGAGCGCCGAAGGCGACCTGCTGACAACGCTCCGGCGTTATCGACAGGCCGGATGCGACGGCATCGAAACGGCCGGCCATCAGGCCAGGGATCAAGGCGCCGAACTCGGTGACCTCGAAGTCGACCTGCTTGACGCCGAGATCGGCAAAGGCAGCCCTGAGAAGATCCGGATGCCAGCCGAGCAGCTCGCCGGTTCCCTCCTTCTTGTAGCCCCATGGCGAGCGGTTATGGATGCCGATGACGATGCGTCCTTCCTTCAAGACGCGTTCTTTTGTGGTCTCCGCCGCGGCCGGCAGTAGAGATCCAGCAAGCGCGGCATAGGCGATGCAGGCCAGGCCAAAGGCGGCCGATCCGGCTCGAAATTTCATCAGTGCAGTCCTCCCGTGAGATTGAGTTGTTGCGCGCAGGCGTTCCGCCTCAGCCGCACGAGGCTACGTTTGAAGACGGCAATCCGTCAATATAGATGTACAAAATATGTATTAAGTATTGCGACCGCAGCAGCGAGTGGCTCTCGCTTGTGGCGTTTGTTCGTGGGTTGCAATTGGGTTGACGCGGGCGCCCCACCCTCGCTCACTTGCCGCGGCGATGGTTCGAGACAACCGGTCGATTAGACGGGCAAGACTTCCGAGCGCTTGACCTGGCCGAGGGCGAAGCTGCTTTCGATCGAGGCGATGTTGTCCAGCCGCGTCAGCTTGTCCTTGATGAACCGCTCATAGGCCTCGAGGTCGCGCACCACGATGCGCATCAGGTAGTCCCGTTGGCCGGTCATCAGATAGCAGTCGACAACCTCCGGCCAGCGCAGCACCGCCTGGGAGAAGCGGTCGAGATCGTCCTCGCGTTGCCGCTCAAGCTTGATCGACGCGAAAGCGCTGATCGGCAAGCCGAGCTTCTTCTGGTCGAGGACCACGGTGTAACCTTTGATGACGCCGGCGCTCTCCAGGAGCCTCACGCGCCGGGCGCAAGGTGAAGGCGAAAGACCGACGGCTTCGGCAAGCTCGTTCATCGTCGCCTTGGCGTTCTTCTGCAGCGCGGCGATGATTTTGAGGTCGATTGCATCGAGCGTCGGATTTGGCACATTTCCCTCGTCTGGGCGCCATTATCGGCTGGATCAGCCAATATCGTTGATATGGGTGCATAAGAATAGCCACTTTTGAGAGGCCTACGCCGCTATCGTTGAGCCGCGATTCACGGGAGCCGATGATGACGATCCTTTCCGAACTTGAACGCAAGGTTCTGTGGCTGGCTGTCTGGATGATCCATCATGCCAATCACGTTCGCGGGTCGGAGGACGGGCTCAAGGTCGGTGGCCACCAGGCGTCGTCGGCGTCCGCCTCGACCTTGATGACTGCGCTCTACTTCCAGATCCTCAGGCCTGAAGACCGCGTTGCCGTCAAGCCGCATGCGAGCCCCGTCTTCCATGCCATCCAGTATCTGTTCGGCAAGCAGACGCTCGAGCAGTTGCAGAATTTTCGCGGCTATCGCGGCGCGCAGTCCTACCCGTCACGAACCAAGGATATCGACGATGTGGATTTCTCGACCGGGTCGGTCGGACTGGGCGTGGCGCAGACCCTGTTTTCCTCCCTGGTCCAGGATTATGTCAGGGCAAAAGGCTGGAACGCGGACCGGCCGGAAGGCCGGATGGTCGCCCTTCTCGGCGACGCCGAGATGGATGAAGGCAATATCTTCGAGGCCCTTCTCGAAGGCTGGAAGCACGGCCTGCGCAACACCTGGTGGGTCGTCGACTACAACAGGCAAAGCCTTGATGCGGTGGTGCGCGAAGGCTTGTGGCAGCGCTTCGAGTCGATCTTTCGCAACTTCGGCTGGGATGTGGTGATCCTGAAACATGGGATATTGCAACAGGCCGCCTTCGAGGAAGAGGGCGGCGAAAAGCTCCGGTCCTGGATCGATGCATGCCCCAACCAGCTCTATTCCGCGCTGACCTTCCAGGGCGGCGTCGCATGGCGCAGGCGTCTTCTGGACGACTTGGGGGACCAGGGACCGGTCACCCGGCTGATCGAGAAGCGCAGCGACGAAGACCTCGCCGCCCTGATGGCGAATCTCGGCGGCCATGATCTGGCGAGCATCGTCGACGCCTTCGAGGAAGCGCGCGGTCATGATCGTCCGACCTGCTTCATCGCCTATACGATCAAAGGCTTCGGCCTGCCGCTCGCGGGCCACAAGGACAATCACGCCGGATTGATGACGCCGGCGCAGGTCGACGCGCTGCGGCAAGGCATGGGCGTCCGCAAAGGGCATGAATGGGAGATGTTCGAAGGCCTTGCCTACGATGAGGCCGCGATCCGGACCTATCTGGCGTCGTCGCCTTTCGCGCAGGCAGCCACCCGCCGCCATAAAGCCGAAGGCGTATCCGTGCCGGCGCGGATTGCCTGGAGCGCACAAGCGTCCATGTCGACACAGCAGGGTTTCGGCCTTTTGATGCACGAGATTGCCAAGTCGGATGACGATTTTGCAAGGCGTGTCGTCACCACGTCTCCGGACGTGACGGTCTCGACCAATCTTGGCGCCTGGGTAAACAGGCGCGGTCTGTTCGCCCGCGGCGACCAGGCGGATATTTTTCGGGAAGAACGCATTCCCTCTACCTTCAACTGGACGTTTTCGCCGTCGGGACAGCATTTCGAACTGGGCATCTCGGAGATGAATCTCTTCACGATGCTGTCGGCGCTGGGATTGTCGCACTCGCTTCACGGGGAGCGTCTGCTTCCTGTCGGAACGCTCTACGACCCCTTCATCGAGCGTGGCCTCGATGCGCTCAACTATGCCTGCTATCAGGATGCGCGCTTCATCCTGGCGGCCACGCCCTCCGGCGTGACCCTGGCCCCCGAAGGCGGAGCGCATCAGTCGATCGCCACGCCGCTGATTGGCATGGCGCAAGACGGCCTGGCGACATTCGAGCCGGCCTATGTCGACGAGCTGGCAGTCATCCTGCGTTGGTCATTCGACTACATGCAGCGCTCCGGCGAGGCCGAGCCCGATGACCATAGCTGGCTGCGCGATCAGACGGGAGGGTCGGTCTACCTCAGGCTTTCCACGCGATCGCTCGAACAGCCGGCTCGCCAGATGGAGGATCCGCTGGCGCGCGCCATCGTCGATGGCGCCTACTGGTTGCGCAAACCCGGGCCGAATGCCGCCGTGGTGATCGCCTATTCGGGAGCTGTCGCGCCGGAGGCGGCCCAGGCGTTGGGGTTGATGGCCGGTGACCGGCGCGACGTCGGGCTTCTTGCCGTGACCTCGGCCGACCGGCTGAACGCCGGCTGGTCGGCTGCGGCGCGGGCGCGCCAGTATGGCCATCCGGGCGCCACCAGCCATGTCGAGCGTTTGTTGGCTGGTCTCCCGGCCTCATGCGCCATCGTCACGGTTCTGGACGGGCATCCCGCGACGCTCGCCTGGCTGGGGTCGGTCCATGGCCATCGCACGCGTGCGCTCGGCGTCGAGCATTTCGGCCAGACCGGTACGATCGCGGATCTCTACCGGCATTATGGGATCGATGCGCAAGGTATCATGGCCGCGGTGCAATCGGTGTCGGCCGGCCGGCCGCTGCGGCACCTTGGCTCGGCTGCCTGACGACCCGCCAGCATCGCCTCGCGCCTGCTGGTGCGATTGGAGCCGTCAATACCGGAATTCCTTGAGGGCGGCTGCCGATCGTCGGCGCCATCTTCCCGCATGGCGACAAAGCCTGGGGGAGATGAAAATGGCTGGGGCAGGCGATCTGATGGGCCGTGAAGCACTGCGGTCGCCGATCGGGATAGCGACGGCGATGGCGCATCACGGCGAACTCATCCAGGGCGTCTTCAAGGATAATGGCGGGCGCCTTCATCGCGGCCTCGTGACGCTGCCGATTGCCGGCCTGAGATCCGAGGCGCGCTTTACCAGAAGCGACGGCGATGCGGTCATTGTCCTCCCCGATCACAAGGTCAAGGCGGCGGCAGCCGCGCGGCTCACGCTCAATTTTCTGAACGTCACCGGGGGCGGCGAGCTGGCGCTTCAAAGCGCAATCCCCGTGGGCCACGGCTACGGCTCATCGACGGCTGACGTTGTCGCTTCCATTCGTGCTGTCGCCGCAGCCGTTGACGTCCAGTTGCGGCCATCAAGCATCGGGCGTCTTGCCGTGGCTGCCGAGCGCGCCAGCGACGCGATCGCGTTCGATGAGCACGCAGTGCTTTTCGCGCAACGCGAAGGCACCGTGATCGAGAATTTCGGAGACTCCCTGCCGCCGCTGCTTCTGGTCGGGTTCAAGGCGAATGGCGGGGTTCCGGTCGATACGCTGCAGCTGCCGCCCGCACGCTACGACAGTGCCGAGATCCAGGAATTCGGCGTGCTGCGGGCGCTGGTGGCGCGGGCGGTGCGCCTTCAGGATCCCTATCTTCTCGGACGCGCCGCCTCGGCCAGTGCCCTGATCAGTCAACGGCACCTGCCAAAACAGGGCTTCGGTGAGATCGCCGACATTGCCAGGCGAGCCGGGGCGTGCGGGGTGCAGGTCGCCCATAGCGGTTCGTTGTTTGGGCTGATCTTCGATCTCTTCACATCGAACCTGAAGCGACGTGCGGCCCTGGTCGCGCAGCAGATAAGACGTGCCGGCTTCAAGGATGTCGAAGTTCACCTGGTCAACGCGGAGGGCTGGACATGGTGACCTTCGACGTCGACTATTTCAGGGACCTCGAGACCCCGCGCCTTGCTCTGCTGGCGCCCAATGTCGTGGCCGCGGCGCTTCCGCTGATGAAGCTGATGCCGGCCCGCTACATTCTGGATCGGGCAGCGTCGGATGGCGACCTGAAGGCAGGGTCCCATATTGTCGAGACGACGTCCGGAACATTTGGAATGGCGGTGGCGCTTCTGGCGGCGGCGCGCGACTATCGCCTTACGCTTGTCACCGCGTCAACGCTGATCGATGCCAAATACAAAGCCCGCCTGGAGCGCATCGGCGCCACGGTCATCGCCCTTGACGATCCGCGCGGCGACGGCAACCAGCCTGGCCGGCTGGAGCGCCTCCAGGAAATCCTGGCCAACGAGCCGGACGGCTTCTGGACCCGCCAGTATGACAGTCCGGGCAACTGGCTTGCCTATGCGCGGCTGGCCGAACTTTTCATCCGGGCAATGGGCAGGATTGACTGCCTGGTCGGCTGCGTCGGCACGGGCGGCTCGCTGTGCGGCACCGCGTCCTTTTTACGAACGGTCTTTCCGCACCTGACGGTGTTTGCCGTCGATACCCATCGCAGCATTTTGTTCGGGCAGCCCGTCGGCAAGCGCATGCTGCGGGGCTTGGGCAACAGCGTACTGCCGAAAAACGTCAGACATGAGCTCGTCGACGAGATCCATTGGGTTGGCGCCTATCCGGCTTATAGGACCGCGCATCGTTTGCTACGCGAGCACGGCCTCTTCATGGGGCCGACCAGCGGCGCCGCCGCGTTGGTGGCGCAATGGGTTGCAACGACGCTTCCCGACGCGCAGGTGGCGGTCATCATGCCTGACGAAGGCTATCGTCATGCCGAGACTGTGTACAATGATCACTGGCTTGCGGCTCTGCCTGACTGGCCCAGCAAGGAACTGTCCGAGCCCAGGACGCTGACGACCATCGCACCGGCCCCAGAAACGCAATGGACGCGCTTTCTTTGGCTGCGTCGCAGTCTCGACGATGTGCTGAAAACCCAGCCAGCAGGCGAGGTGCCGCCGGCTGTTGGCGCGGCGGAAAATCTATGAAGCGAGATCCGGCCCGTTTTTGTCGAGCCAGCGCCAGGCGTCGTCCGTCGTCTGGAAGACCTGATCGTGTTCGTTCGATCCGGCGGACCGATCGAGATCCTTGAGACCGCTGGCTGTCACGACGGCCACGACACGGTCTGTGGCTGCAATGACACCTTGGTCCTTCAATGTCGATATCGCCATCAGCGGCGTGACCGAGGCCAGTTCGGCAAAGATCCCTTCGTCGCGCGCAAGGCGCTCCTGCATCGCGATCAGGCCGTGATTGCTGACCGTGACGGCGTGCCCGCCGGATTCGCGCAGCGCCTTCAGCGCCTGAAAGGTGCTGCGCGGCGTGCCGATCGATACGGCAAGGCTGTCGAAAAGCATCTTGCGTTCACTCAACGCATCGGCGCCGCTGGCCAGAGCGTGCGCCAGCGACCCATGCACCTCCGCCGCGACGAGACGAGGCAAGCGCGTGATCGACCCTGCCGCGAACAACTCGCAAAAGCCGGCCCACACGCCGGACAAAGCATCGCCGTAGCAGACCGGCAGGACACACCAGTCTGGCGCCGTGCCATCCGATTGCTCGACGATCTCATAGGCGATCGTCTTGTAGCCTTCGATGCCGAGCGGATGGCTGCCGACGACCGGACCATGATAGGGCGATGCGATGAACCAGTCGTACCGGGCCGCTGCCTGTTCAAGCAGCGACCATCGGTCCATTTTGTTCACCAGGGGCAGGACCGTCGCGCCATGTTTGCGGATCTGCGCCAGCATCGCGCCGGCTGATCCCGCAAAGGTGGTCACGATGCATTTCAGTCCGGCTCGAGCGGCATAGGCCGCCAGCGAAGCGCCGGCGTTTCCCGATGAGGCGGTCGCGACGATCTTCGCGCCACGCGCGCGCGCCACGCTGACCGCGATCGTCGAGAAGCGGTCCTTGTGCGACCAGGTCGGGTTTCGGCCTTCGTCCTTGATGGCAAGGTCCGGCACGCCGAGAAACGCGCCGATGCGCAGCGCGGCAAGCAAAGGTGTCAGACCCTCGCCAAGGCTCACCGCCTCCGTTTCCGTGCAAGGCAGCATATGCGCAAAACGCCATAGCGAGCGCGAACGGGTGACGCCGTCAAAGGGATGGCGGTGCGGGGCCGCATAGACTGGCGCAAGATTTGCCGGCGCGGTGTCCTGGCAGCGCGCGCACCCTTTGGAGTCGATGGTGACATCGGCAGGGTAGGAAGCACCGCATCGGATGCAGAGGAACTCCAGGACCGGGCTTGTGTTCGTGCCGGGTCGGTTTGGCTCGCCTGAAAGATGCGCGGACATGTCGTGTGCGAGGTCGCGAAACGGCCGGCTCGCCATGGCTATTCCTTGTCCAGGAAACGATGAATTCGCTGGTTGTTTCAACCAGCCAACAGCACGGCTGTCAATGCGGAATGTGCACTATAGTGTGTCGCACCATAGTGCGCGTCGTAGCATCCGTTGTTTGATGAAACTTCGCGCCGTTTTTGGTCTGAACGTGCAGCGGCTTCGCAGGGAGCGAAAACTCTCTCAGGAGCAGTTGTCTTTCGTTTCCGGCCGCACGCGCGCCTATATCAGCAGCGTCGAGGCCGGGCGACGCAACGCTACGCTGGATACAGTCGAAATTCTGGCCAAGGCGTTGAATGTCGAGCCGCAAGAGTTGGTTTCGGCGAACCCGGCAAGTAAGCGAGCTATTCGGGTGACGAAGCAGGCGACTTCAAAGTCGACCGGTTGAAGCCAGACTTCCACTATCCAGTAATGGCTCGGTTTGCACTTATTTCATCTTTGTGATGCGGGATTGACTCCTTTAGTGTACATTCGATGCTTGTCCCATTGAAGGTGGCGTCTAGACAGCCATAGGTTGTTCCGCGGGGTAGGGCCTGACTTTGGTTGAGGTCTGCCAATGGAGAACGAGACTGTTGTCGCCCTTTTTGCGGCGATCTCGAAGATCGACACCGCGCGGTCGGCTGATGAAATCCTTCAAGAGTTCCGCCTAGCCATGGAGCGCTACGGATTGCGCAATTTTCTGATCACCGGACTGTCTGTGCCGCACGATACGGACTGGCAGCGTGAGATCCTCGCTGATGGCTGGTCTCCTGAATGGCATCATCGCTATGTCACCAAGGAGTATTTTATGCACGATCCTTGTGTCGCCCAGTGCCGGCACTCGCCAGAGCCTTTCCGATGGGGCGAGCTGCCGGCCGCAAGGCTGGTTCCACGCGCGAAGCTGGTCATGGACGAGGCGGCCGAGTTCGGGATGAAAGAAGGCGTCTGCGTCCCAATTCATGTCCCATTGGCCGGGCCAGGCGTCGTCACGATGGCGAGTGACAGGATGGACGTGCCGCCAAGCGCCATGCCCCTTATCGAGACGCTTTGCGTGCATACCTTTCGCAGCCTCTCGGGGCTGGGGACACCCAGCGATGGCGATGAGCCCACGCCCTTGACGGCGCGTGAGCGCGAACTCCTGGAGTGGAGCGCGCAAGGCAAATCCACCGAGGACATCGCCTGTATCCTCGGCGTTACCACGAACACGGTCGAAAGCCACCAGCGCAACATTCGAGGAAAACTCGATGCGAGCAACGTCGCGCATGCCATCGTCAAAGCGCTGCGAAGGCAGGAAATCCAGATTTAGCAATACCTGAATACCGTCATACGTAGGGCAAGTCCGTTTTCCTACGACCCTCCACCTGGAGGCGTCATGGTTCGTATACATCTGGTCACTTGGGATAACAGGAAGCACTACAGGAAAGTTCTGGAGCGCTACTTTCGGATACGCTACGAGATTTACGTCAAGCAGAGGCGATGGCGCGACGTCGCCCGGCCCATCAACATTGAGATCGACGCCTTCGACAACGAGCATACGCTTTATGTTTTGGCGCTTGACACCAACGGCAAGATCGTAGGCGGCTCCCGCCTCGTGCCGACGCTGGAGCCGCATCTCATGAGCGAGGTCTTCCCGGGTCTCGCCGGCGGTAGCCCTCCGAGAGCGGCTGAAATCTTCGAATGGACGCGTTTCTTCGTCGTTCCATCGCTTCGCACGCACGGCACTCCGTCGCCGATCGCCGGCTTGGTTCTCTGCGGTCTGCTTGAGGTCGCGCAACGCTTGGGGATTCGACAGATCAGTGTGGTGTGCGAGACATTCTGGCCAAAACGGCTGCGTGCGCTTGGCTGGAGGCTGATCGAGCTCGGCGACGTTCTTGAGCACCCCGACGGCGATATCATCGCGCTGCTGATCGATGTCACGCCCGAGGCTGTTGAACGGACGCGCCGCGCCTACGGCATCAGCGGCGTCATCCTCGCGGACAAGATCTAGTCTAGAATGAAACCCATAGCCAGTTGAAGTTCGCCGGCCAAAGACCGCCAATCGATCGCGAATTGTAGAAATATTCGACGACCATTTTGGGGCCCGTAGCAGACTGGCAGCTTCTGGCCTCGCAACGAAAAATGTAGACGTTCAACCTGCTGGGACCGAGTTCGGGAATTGACCTGTGGCAGTCGTTCGAATTTGCTGCCTTGAACGAGCATGCTCTGCCACCAAGCGGACATCACGCGCGATCTCGCGACGGCCGTTATTGACAAAATTGAGCTTTCTGCTTGTTGTACGAGCTAGTTGCGGAGCCGATCTGCATGAACGGGGCGGGCCACCTTTATCATGTCAAACGTGCTTATCCGACGGTACTTGAGCCAAGGCCTTGCATAGTGCTCCGGAATTCACCAGCCCAGGCTCTCGGCCAATCTCCCTGGATGACTAGCGCACCCACGCACTATCTGTTGCTGCCGATGTTTCCGCCAAAGCGATGATCGCCTGTACTTCGAGTCCCTGTTTGTCTGAGACGGGCAGTTGCGAGCCAGTGCGCAGGGCCTCTGCGAAGGAAGCAAGTTCCGCGGAAAATGCATCAACCGGCGATACGTCGAACATGCGTATGCCTTTGGCATTGACCAACAATAGGTGGTTCGGGCGCTTGCCCAGAATGTACCCCCGCTCACCCACAAAATGGAAAGCGATGTCGTCATGGCCGGCAATATTCGGGAATCGCGGCATGTAGCCACCGTGGATATGGGCGCGGGCGCCACCCTCGAATACGATGTCCACTTCCGCCCAGTCCTCTCCGGCTCGCCCCAAACGATTGAGAGTGGTGGCACGGGTCTTGTCCGGAAGCGCGTCGTTCATCCAGATCGCAAGATCGAAAGTATGCACCAGCATGTCGCGAAGAACACCGACATCGACGTACCAGATGCGCTCGCCCGGCGGGACCGGCTGATAGAACGCCATCGTGGACGAGACCGCATTGCCGATTTCACCGTTGCGTATGAGTTGGTTGGTCTGGTCGAAAATCGCTTCAAACCGCATCTTGAGGCCAAATCCTATGCGGCGGCCGGCGGCGGCAACCGCAGCCGACATCCGTAGCGCCTCGGCCAGGGATGTCGCCATGGGCTTCTCGACAAAGACATCCAGCCCAAATTCCGCCGCGTCGAGCACGGCCTTGCAGTGGTATGGCGTCGGACTGCATATGCAAGCCACATCGACTTCGCCTGAAGCGAACATGACCCTGTGATCGGCATAGGCGTTTTTTTTCCCGACAACCGTTTCGGCCCGAGCGAGGTCGGGATCGCAGGCGGCGCTTACGACATGGCCCAGGGCAGTTAGTTTCTCCGCATAGAGTTGTCCCATCATCCCGCAGCCTACGATGCCGAAACGCATTGTCATCTTACCTACCGCCCTGTGTTTACGCATTTGCCGCCGGACACATGTTGGCCTGTTTCCAAAGTAGCGCGTGGCGCCGCCGTCCGACCGAGCCCATGGCGAAATGAGCCGATTTATGCCCGCGCAAGGGAGCCCGCATCCTCGGCCCTCGCATCATCAAGGCACTGCTCAAGAAAATTTTTGCCGGCAGGCAAGGCGACTTCGGCAGGAGGCAGATGCGCCAGCCATCGCCGTTCATATTCCAGCGAATAATGACCGCGATAGCCATCCGCATAAAGCGCGCGGATCGTTTCCGGCCAGGGGTCGCTGCCTTCTCCTGGAACGACGGATTTTCGCTTCTCGTTTTCCAGCACCGCGTCTTTCACGTGGACGTGCCTGATCAATGTCTTCTGCAACTCGAAGCTGTCGTGGAAATCCTCCGCGCCGATAGTCGCAAGATTGGCCGGGTCATAGAGGATGCCGACATTCTTGCGCTCGATTGACCCGCATGCCGCGACGGTGCGCGCGGCGGAGGTGGCCATCGTGTCCATGTGGTTTTCGATCAGGATTTCGATCCCACGTTCCGCTGCATGATCCGCGATCAAGGTCAGAGACGCCCTGAAGCGGTCAAGCGCCGCCTCCCATGCCGCCGCCTCGACCTCCTCAGCCGCGAGCAGACGGATTTGGCCGGCGCCCAGTGCAGCCGCCAAGTCGAGCTCGCGGCGGACCCCGTCGATTGCCTGCATTCTCGTGGCCGTTCCAGGGACCGCGAAGCGCTTTTCGTACGAGCTGAGGACAGCGACCGGAACGCCGAGCCCGGCAGCCGCGACCCCCAGTGCACGGACGGCGTGCTCAGATTCCACAGGCGAGACTCCGCATCGGTAGTCCGCCTGACAGATCAGCTCGACGCCATCAAATCCGAGGCGCGACGCCAGCCGAATTGCCTCCTCGGGGGTCATTTCCGGGGTAGCCATCGTGTGCAGCAAGATGCCCATGCCTATCCGATCGATTGGAGCATTTGGGGGGTGACCTGATGAGCCAGCGGTTCGCCGGCGATGAATCGGCTGATCTCGTCGATGGCGAGGTCGGCAAGGCGTTTGGTTTCGCGGCCCGCGGCCCCGGCCATATGCGGTGTCAGGAACACATTTGACAGTTCGTAGAGCGGTGAGGACGCAGGCGGCGGTTCCGGTCGTGTGACATCAAGCACCGCGAAAAGCCGACCGGACACGAGTTCGCGTTCCAGTGCATCCTGATCGATGAGGTCACCCCGCGCGGTATTGATGATCGTCGCGCCATCGCGAAGCCGCGCCAGCATCGACCCGCTGACCAGCCCGTGGGTTTCAGGTAGTGACGGCGCGTGAAGGCTGACGACTCCCGCCTGGTCAAAAAGCTCCTGAAGGCTTGCTTGCCTGGCGCCGAGGGCGGCGATCTCCGCCGGCTTCGCGATCGGGTCATAGACAAGGACGTCAAGGTCGAAGGACGCGAGAAGTTGAACCAGCCGTCGGCCAGTCCTTGAGAAGCCGACGATGCCGACAACCGCTCCCAGGTTTCCGTCCGAACCTGGCGCGACCCATGGATGGCTTTTGAAGCCTCTGAGCCGCCTGGTCTCCTCCCGGCTGCGGAACACACCCTTGTTGGCGAACAGAATGGCGGCGAGGGCGAACTCGGCTACGGGTATTGCGTTGGCTGCCGCTGCCGAACTTACCAGAATCCCGCGATGCCACAGTTCATCGGTCACGATCGGTTTGACCGATGACCCGGTATGCGCGATCAGCCTCAGTCTCGGCATGAGATGGAGCGTCCGGCCGTCAACCCGCGGACAGCCCCATCCGGTCAACAGCACCTCGACTAGCCCCAAGTGGTGAAGCGCGTTCGCGTGAAAGTCCAGGATCGGACTGCGGTCGGGAACCTGCACGATCCCGTTCAAGCGACGCCATTGCTTTTCCCCCAGCAGATCGGCGGTAAGCCTTGGGTCCATTGCAAGTGCGGCGACAGGCCAATAGCGGTGCGGAGTCATGTCAGCCTCGAACGGCGCCGGCAGTCAGGCCGCCGACAAGCCGCCGCTGAATGATCAGGAACAGGATCAGTGTCGGAAGCATGGTCATCGTGGTCGCCGCCATCATCTCACCCCATTGAGCGAATTCGCCGCCTATGAAGTTGAAGAGACCGACAGGCAGGGTCCGTCTCTCGCCGCCGCCGAGAATGATCAGCGAGAGCAGAAACTCATTCCATGCGTTGATGAAGGAGAAGATGAGAACCGTGACGACGCCCGGAGCGGCGAGCGGCAGAACGATGCGCCAGAAGATATGGAAACTGCTCGCGCCGTCTATCCGGGCCGCTTCCTCGATCTCTTCCGGTATCTTGGAGAAATAGGCCATCATCATCCAGGTCGAGAATGGGAAGATGATCGTTATGTAGGCGATGATTGCGCCGGCATATGTCCCGGCCAATCCCAGCGCCGAGATGGCCGTGAAGAGCGGGACGACGATGAGGATCTGCGGGAACAGATAGGCGGTGAGGATCGCCTTCAGCAGGAATTCCCGCCCTCGCAGGCGCGCGCGCGACAGGCTGTAGCCGGCCATGCAGGCCAGCGCGACCCCGATGAAAGTAGATGCCGTGGCAACGATGAGGCTGTTCCAGAAGAACATGGCGAAAGGCGTGCTGGTCAGCACTCTCTCATAGGCTTGCAGGCTTATGCTTTCCGGAAAATAGACCGGAGGAAATGTGTAGATGTCCGCGTAGCTCTTGAGTGACGACGACACCATCCAGAACAGCGGGAACAGCGCGAAAACCGTCAACAGGCCGATGATGCCGTAGGCGAAGGCGTGTGATGTCCTGAACATCTCAGCCTCCGGTCCGTGAACGCGCGGATCTGAGAATGCGAAAGTAGACCGCGAGCACGAGCATGAGAATGACTATCATGATGACCGACACCGCCGCCATTCGTCCTATGTTGTACTGCTGCCAGCCGACGTTGAACGCATAGAGCGGCAGCGTTGTCGTCACGTCGACGGGGCCGCCCCCGGTCGACAGGAAGATGAACTCGAAATTGTTGAAGACCCAGATCGTGCGCAACACGACGAGCGCGGCGAGAACCTGCAGCAGGCCGGGAAGGGTTATATAGCGGAACTCCTGCCAATAGGATGCTCCGTCGACGCGGGCGGCTTCATAATGGTCGCGCGGGATGCTCTGGAGGCCCGCGATAATGGCGACCATCATGAACGGGAAACCGAACCAGATGTTCATCAGGACAACCGCGGGCATGGCCCAGTTCATATCGCCGAACCATGCTACCGGAGCATCGATGAGCCCGACGATCATCAGGAGATGATTGGTGACGCCATAGAGCGGGTCCAGCATGAACCGCCATGAAAAGGCCAGGACGATGGATGGAAACGCCCAAGGCACGACGAGCGCAAGCCTGAGGGCCGTGCGGCCGTGGGTGACCCTTTCGAGCGCGAGGGCCGCGACGAGGCCAATCAGCAATTGTCCGAGCACTGAAATCAGCGTCCAAACCAGCGTGCGGGCGAACGACCACCAGAATTGCGGATCGGCCAGGACTTGCTTGTAATTGGCGAGGCCCGAGAATGCCGCGCCGGGGAACAGCAGGCTGCTGTTCGTGAAGCTGATGACGATGTTGTAGAAAACAGGATAGAGGGTCAACGCGAACAGGCACGTCAGCCCGGGTATCAGGAAAACGATGGTGAGGCGCGCGTCCAGCCAGTTCGCAGCCCTTCCCAGGACGCCGGGTTGTTTTTCCGCACTCCCCCCACCCCTTGGGCCGGGGGAGCGCGCGTCCAGCATCTTCATCCCTTGCCCGTTCATGCCGTCTTCACCGGTTCGCCGATCGATTTCTTAAGCGCATTTGTCATCGATATTTCTCGATCCTGCGATGGCGGTCGTCAGGTAGATGCAAGGATGCGAAAGCGAAGGCGGCGAGCCGGCTATAGCCGGCTCTTCACTTCCGATATCAGCGTTTCCATCCGGGCGGCGGTTTGCGAGACTGCGTCGGCAATGGGCATCTTCTGGAGGAGTATGTTGTGGAACATCTCCTCGCAGATGTGGCTCGAGAACACGACCGAAGCGTAAGGGTTGGCGCCGTTTTCCATCCCGGGAAGGGCGCCGTTCGCCAATCCGTCCAGAGTTGCCTTTATGGCGCCGGGATATTTCTGGATCAGGGGGTCGGCGGCGAAGCGCTCGTTCACGGAAGCATCGGTCATCGTGGGAAACATGAACAGCGGCATGGAATGAAGAAATGGCACGTAGTTGTCCGGCTGATAAAGGTATTGGACGAAGCGTGCCGCATCATCCGGATTTCCGTTCCCCTTTGGCATCGCGAGCGCAATCGAACCGATGAGATTGCCGACCTTTTCCCGACGCGGCATTGACGTACCTTCAAGTTGCGCGGCGATTTCCGGCGCTTTGGCCGAAGCCACCGAGATCAGCGCGCAACTGTCTTCGGTCAAGGACTGCTTGCCGCTGCTCATCAGGTTGAAATTGTCGTTGATCTTGCTCGTCACGGCGCTTGGACCGCTCGCTGTCCTGGCGATCTCGGCCATGAACTCGGCCGCGTCGCGGACAGGCTGGGAATTGAAAGTCACATTGCCATCCGCGTCGAAGAAACTTCCACCCGCGGATTGGGTCATGATCCAGAGCATGAACCCCCCGCCATTGTCCTCGCGTGAGAGCTTCAGAATCCAGCCGTAGTGATCCGGCGCTTTGGTGGTCGCCACGGCGGCCTTGAGCGCTTGTTCCCAGGTTTGCGGGACGCTGAGACCTGCCTCCTGCAGGCGGTCCTTGCGATAGATCATGATGCGGTTGTGCGCGTAGAAGGGCGTCGAGATTATCGAGCCTTGAAAGCGCCCGGCGTCGAGGAGATTGGATGTGAACACCGTGTCGCTGCCCAGCGCCTTCAACACGCCGTCCATGGGATTCAATGCGCCTGCCATGAACATCGGGATCGCGTTCTGCGCCTCGAGCGTCGTGACGTCCGGCAATCCGTTGGCCGCTCGCGCCGCCGGCCAGCGCTGCGCGTAGGCCGGAAAGGGTACAACCTCGATGCTGACTGCGATATCCCGATTTTCCGACTCGAACTTGTCGGCGACCGCACGCAGATGGTCAGCGCGCGCCTGCTGCGTGAAATTGTGCCAAAATACCAGCGGACGCTTGGTCTGAGCGCGCACGAAAGGCGCGGGAAATGCGGACAGCATCGTTCCTGCGGCTGCGGCGCCGACAAGCCCACGACGGGTAATGGTCATGATTGTTCCTCCCTATGTTTCTGTTATCTGCTCCTGGTGTCAGATCAGGCCGGCGGTTGCTGCCAGACGGCGCAGCTCTTCACGCTCATGCGCTGTAATTCCGAGTTGCGGGCGACGGACGCTGGCGGTCCGGATCAGCCCCTGCATGACCAGCAGTTCCTTCATGCGCGGGCGAAAATCGCGAATGGGCGCGCGCCAGCAGAAGCGTGCAATTGGCCCGAGCCGATCCCATATCTCCTTTGCCCGCTGCAGTTCTCCGGCGTGCACGGCGTCTTGCATGGCGACCAGTTCAGCCACGGCGGTGCCGGCAAAGCCGATCAGCGCGCCGCCGCAACCCATGAGCATTGCCTCGAAGATGAACGTGTCGCTTCCGGTCAGAACGCCAATCGGGTTGTCGAGAGCCGCGACGGCATGAACGGTCTGTATCGTCTGATTGGCGTCGAACGATGACTCCTTGATTGCGATGACCTGCGGAATCTCGGCCAGCGCCGTGAGCATCTCGCCCGAATAATCGGGTCCCCAACCGCGGGGAAACTGGAATGCAATAAGCGGGCGATCCAGCGCTGCGCCGATCTCACCGTGGAAGCGCCCGATCATCTCCGCCGAGATGGGAGATCCTATGAAGACCGGAAGCGGAGGGAATACACAAAATCCCTCGGCTCCTTCGGCGACCAGTTCGAGGCCATGCCGGATCATCCCGGCGGTCGAGCCCCCGATCAATCCGGAAATGACAGGCGCCCGTCCGTCTATGACCCGGACGCATCTTCGCAGGACGTCGAGCCTTTCCTGGGACGTCAGCGCGGGCGCCTCCGCGGCATCCATGTTGACTGCGATTGCAGCCGGCCTCTGGCTCGCGACCCAGTCGATGTAGCGCTCCAGCGATGCCCAATCGATCGACTCATCCTCGTTCATGGGCATGAACGGGGCCGAGATCACACCGCGGAACGGTCTTGGGAGCCGCGAAGCCATGGGACGCGAAATGATGCCCGGTTGATCGAGGAGACGTTCCATAAGTGACCTTTATGCTGTTGCCTGCTTGCCCAGCGCCATTCGGCTGGTCGTCGTCAGAAATTCGGAAGCCGCACTGGACATCGACAGCTCTCGCACCGCGGCGATGAGATCGTCCCGCAGTTCTTCAGCGCGTTCATGGGTAAGCCTGATGGTGGGTCCCGCGATGCTGACCGTTCCAAGCGCGCGCCCGTTCTTTGGATGAAGGATTGCTGCTGCCATCGCCGACGTTCCGAGTTCGGCGCTGTCGGCCACCATCGCGAATCCTTGCTTTCGCACCTCGCCCAGCTTCGTGAGAAATGCATTCACTGTGCGCGGCGCGTTTGGCCCGAAATCGGTGAGCCGTCCGAAGCCCTGCTGCGTGACGATGCGCAGAGCTTCATGATCGTCGAGCGTTGCAAGCCAGGCCAGGCCGGAAGCCGTGCAGAAGAGTGTCGGCTGCTGCCCCATCTCGGGGTCATAGCGCAGACCGGAACGGGCGCCCTGAGCCTTGGCCACCCAGGTCAGCTGGTCGTGGCCGACGATCGCCAGACGGGCGAGTTCGCCACTTCGCGTCGCGAGACGGTCAAGGATGGGCTGCGCAAGATCCACGACGCCGCTGGACGCCAGAAAGGCTAGCCCGAACGAAAGAACCTTCATCGTCAGCACATAATGACTGGTGGTCGGATCCTGCCGGGCGATGCCGATATGGACGAGTTCCGCCATCATCCGGTGCGCGCCGCTCTTCGGCATCTGCATCCTGTCGGCGATATGCTGAAGCGGAACGCCATCCGCATGGGTGGAAAGAAATTCCACGATTTGAAATGCCCGATCGACGACGCTGCCGGTCATGATCCACCCTTATTGAACGATGTTTATTTCTTGAACTTAGTTCCATATTCTGTCAATGGACAATTTCAAACAGAACGTTGATCTCATCCCGCGGAGACAGAAATGGCATCGGTATCAATCGAAAACATACGTAAGGCCTATGATGCGGCTCAGGTTATCCACGGCGTTTCGATTGAGATCGAGGACGGTGAGTTCGTCGTCCTTGTGGGCCCGTCGGGTTGCGGAAAATCCACTTTGCTGCGGATGATCGCGGGACTGGAGAATATTTCCGGCGGGGAAATCCGGATTGGCGACAGGGTAGTCAACGACATTGCGCCGAAGAGCCGTGACGTCGCCATGGTGTTCCAGAACTATGCGCTTTATCCGCACATGACGGTCCGCGCGAATATGGAATTCTCGCTGACGCTACGTGGTGAGAGCAGTGAGGTCCTGCAGGAGCGGGTTCACCGCGCCGCGGAAATACTCGGTCTGACCGAGCTTCTCGCTCGCTATCCGCGTGAACTCTCCGGCGGCCAGCGTCAGCGCGTGGCCATGGGACGCGCCATTGTACGCGATCCAAAGGTGTTCCTGTTCGATGAACCACTTTCCAACCTGGATGCGAAGCTCCGTGTGAAGATGAGATCGGAAATAAAGGAGCTCCATCAGCGGTTGGGAACCACGATCATCTATGTCACGCACGACCAGATCGAAGCCATGACGATGGCCGACAAGATCGTTGTGATGAACGACGGCAGGGTTGAGCAGGCCGGCGCGCCACTCGATGTCTACGACAAGCCGGTCAATCGTTTCGTGGCTGGCTTCATCGGCTCGCCTGCAATGAATTTCCTGGAAGGTCGGATCGACGCAGGACGCGACGGCGCTTTCGTCACGAATGATGGAGCGCGTCTGGCTTTGCCAGCCGCACATCAAGATATCCGAGGTCAGCCTGTCATCTTCGGCGTCCGTCCGGAACATTTCGAAGCCGTACCCCTTGGGACACCGAACGCGCTTGAGGCCATCGTAAGTGTCGTTGAGCCGACCGGTTCCGAAACACTGGTCCTGGCCCGGATTGGCAAACAGGAGGTGACTGCCGCGTTCCGGCAGCGCCACAATCTGAAGCCAGGCGACAGGTTGATGTTGAAACCCGACTTCGCGCAATCACACTTGTTCGAACAGTCCACATCTGCGGAGAAGCGGATCGAAATGATATGCCGCGACCTATAGTACGACAAGTGCGGAACTCGCGGCGAGAGCCGAATCGATCGCTTCCGGCATACGTAGATTATTCTCGAAGGGCGGTGAAAAGCGGACAAGGAAGTGGCCCCCGCGCGAAGCCACTGCCCGTTCTGGCGCAAATCGTAAGGTACTGAGGTAAACGCTCGACGTCCAGATGGCGCAACCTCGCCGGCGGCGTTGACGCCAGCAATGTCCGCTTCTGGAGAACGGGACAGACCGGCTGAATGACCTAGATTGGGTGCAAAGCTGCCGTCCACCTCGATGCATTCCCGCTTTATCCATAGACACCCGAAACTTGGGCTGAGGCACGACTCAGAAAGGTCGTAAGGATTAAAAGAAACCCAAGGATATTGTCATCGCGCCCAATTGCGCGGTAGTCAGCCCTATGATGTGTCTAACCCGGTTGATGGACTCATGAAGCCGCTGGTCCTGATCTCCTCGAAGGACCCGGATTTTTTCCTGGTTTTCGGGCACATACTTTCGGTAGCTGGCTTCGATATTCGACTGCTCACGGGAGACCGGGAAATTGCACGCGCCGTCGAGGCGGCATCCCCGCTTGCCGTGATCATGGACTGCCATCCAGGCGACCGTGCAGTGGTCAAACAGTGCACCTGGCTGAAGTCTGGCGCCGCAACCAAAGGGACTCCGGTCGTGAGCCTGGTTGCCCCGCGTTCGGGCAAGCTGCATCTCGATTTAATCAAGGCCGGGGCCGACGAGATATTTTCGCGGCCGTTCGCCCCCGAACAGCTTCTGGCCTGGCTGCATGGCAAAGCGGGCCTTGCGAAGCTATCGCGCGAGACGGATTCGGGTGAGTTGGTGCAGGGCGATTTCCGGCTGGAGCGGCAGACTCACCGGACATTCTTCAGGCAAGAAGAAATCGTCATGCCGCCGATCGAGTTCAAGCTTTTGCGCAGCCTTTTGGCGCAGCCTGGCAAGGTCTTCAGCCGCGAGGAGCTGGTCGCGACCGCGTGGCCTGAACATGCCGCTGCAACAGACGTGCGGGGTGTCGACGTTCATATAGCCAGGCTGCGCAAGAGGCTTCGGGCGTCCGTGGGAAGCGATGTGATCCGCACGGTCCGCTCGGCCGGCTACGCGTTCGCGCCGGAGTGGTGACCTGGTCGGCGATTGCGGCATGTGGCGCGCTTGCGCAGCGATTGGCGGCACGCAGGGTCGACACCCATCTGCTCTCAATGGCTCAGGATTGTATCCAGGAACAGCCGGGCGCGTGGGTGAGCGGCCCGAGCGAAGAAGTTTTTTGAAGAGGCATGCTCGACAACGCGGCCTTCGTCCATGAAGACGATCTCATCGGCGACTTCGCGCGCGAAACCCATTTCATGCGTCACGCAGACCATGGTCATGCCGGTTTTCGCGAGCGCGATCATGACGTCGAGGACTTCCTTGATCATTTCCGGGTCGAGCGCCGAGGTGGGTTCGTCGAACAGCATGATGCGGGGATTGAGGCATAGCGCACGTGCGATCGCCACCCTTTGTTGTTGGCCGCCAGAGAGCTGGGCCGGGTAGGCCTGCGCCTTTTCGGGGATGCGCACCGCTGTCAGATGCTGCATGGCGATCTCCTCGGCCTCCCGCGCCGGTTTCAGGAGAACCCGGCGCAGCGCCAGCGTGCAGTTGGCGAGCACGGTGAGGTGCGGGAACAGATTGAAGCTTTGAAACACCATGCCCGTTTGCCGGCGCGCCTTCGTGGTATCGCGGCCATCTTTGTCCAGAGTTGCCGCTTCGAACTGAATCGTTCCCTTTTGGAAAGGCTCAAGACCATTGATGCAGCGGATCAGCGTCGATTTGCCCGAGCCGGACGGCCCGCAAACGACGATGCGTGCGCCCGCGCGTACGCAAAGATCGATGTCTTTCAAAACGTGCAGGGCACCGAACCACTTGTTGAGGCCGTCGATCAGGACATGAGGGATGGATTGGACGGCCTGGACTGGATGGGGGGCTTGAGCGAGCATCAGCGGCGTCCAGCTGCAAGCAGGCGCTGCTCGATGCGCTTGACGCCGTAAGAGATGAGCAGCGCCAAGGCGAGAAACAGAATGCCGGCAACGGTCAGCGGCTCTGCGTATCGATAGGTCTCGGAGGCAATATCGAAGGCGCGTCCGAGCATTTCGGGCACGGCCAGGATGGCGAGATAGGGCGTCGCCTTGAGGATCGAGACGAGATAGTTGCCCAACGGCGCGGCGATGTTGCGCAACATCTGCGGCGCGACAATGAAAACGACCGTGTCGCGGCGGCTGAGCGACAAGGCTCTGGCCGCTTCCTGCTGGCCCTTCGGGATCGCGTCGATCCCGGCTTTGAACACCTCCGCCAGATAGCCGCTGTAGTACAGGCTCAGCCCCAATATGCCGACCGTCATGGCGCCAAGCCGGATCCCATAGAAGGGCAGGACGAAGTACAGGAAATAGAGCCAGGCCAGAACCGGCGTCGAGCGGATGAAGTCGATCAGGAAGCGGACGGCGAGGCCAGTCGCACCGCCGCCGCGGCGGATCATTTCGAAAGCGAAGCCGAGCGCCGAAGCGCCGAGGCAACTCAAGACCGTTGCGAGCAGGGTCGTTCCGATCGCCCCGATGATCGTCGGGACGGTCGATAGCGCGAAATCGACGTTAAATCCCACGCGGCGTTCCTCTTTCAGGATTGACCCGCGCCTCGAGCCAGCGACCGGCAAGCGCGATCGGATAACAGACGACGAAGAAGGCCAGCAGCAGCGCCGAATAGATCGCGACGGGGTCGTAGTCGGTCTGTGCGATTTCCTTGGCGCGGAAGGTCATGTCCGTCAGCGTGACCAACGAGACGAGCGAAGTCGCCTTGACGAGCTGGATGAGGTTGTTGACGAAGGTCGGGCTCATCGCGACCAGCGCCTGCGGCAGCTCGATCAGGAGCAGGATTGCCGGGCGCGAGAGGCCTAGCGCCATGCCCGCCTCGCGTTGGCCGGCGGGCAGAGACTGCAGTCCGGCGCGAACCGCCTGGCTGGCATAGCCGCCGGTGTTGAGACCGAGCACCAATGCGCTGACGGTCAGCGCCGAGAGAGTGACCCCCAGCACCGGCAGCACGTAATAAAAGAAGAAGAGCAGGACGACGACCGCTGAGCTGCGCCAGAATTCGATCACGGCGGTAACCAGAAAGCGGGTGATGCCGCTGGTCAGAAACTGCGCGACGCCGAAGACGATCGCGAAGGGGACCGCAAAGACCAGACCATAGGCCGTAACCTGAGCGGTGATACCCAGCCCTTGCAGAATGCCTAGCCAGATCTCGATCATGCTCACGGGGTGCCACCACTCTTCGTCGAGGCGGGCTGCGGCGATGTCGGTATCGTTCCGGCGTGCCCGAGGGGGGCGGCTCTGCGCTGAAGAATCGCGCCCTCCGGACCGTACCTCATGGCAATCCTCCGCCCTGTGGAAAGAACGATCGCCTGTAGGAGCAGGCCATCGGTGGTTCTCTCATAAACCTGGCGGGAGTCGCGTGTCAATAAACATGTACAAAGTATTGCGGCAGTCCATGTTATAGCGCGGCTGCCGTCGGCGCCGCCGTTGGCCGGTCATTGCACGCTACGCTACGACGACGGCTGAAACCCGTTGAATCCGATCCCTTCAGGGCTCTTTTGATCGTTCCCGACCGGGCGTTGTTTGACGCGTTCCCGGCTCGAACGGGGACAGGATGGCTATATCGCACAACGATAGCGAAGGACGCGCGCGCAGCTCGCGCATGCTGCGCACCGCGCTCGGACCCGCCATCGCCCGGTTTCTCGACGATCCCGCGATCGTCGAAGTAATGCTGAACCCGGATGGCCGTATCTGGGTGGATCGGCTTTCGGAGGGGCTGGCCGACACAGGGGAAATGCTGGCGCCTGCCGCTGGCGAGCGGATTGTGCGCTTGGTCGCCCATCATGTCGGCGCCGAGGTCCATTCCCGTGCCCCGCGCGTCTCGGCCGAGTTGCCGCAAACCGGCGAGCGTTTCGAGGGCCTGTTGCCGCCCGTCGTCGCAGCACCCGCCTTCGCCATCCGCAAGCCCGCCGTCGCCGTGTTCACGCTCGATGACTACGTCGCGGCAGGCATCATGTCCGCCGGTCAGGCCGCGATATTGCGCGCCGCGGTTGCCGGACGCGCCAACATCCTTGTCGCCGGCGGCACGTCGACTGGCAAGACCACGCTGACCAACGCGCTGCTCGCCGAAGTGGCGAAAGGGATGGATCGGGTCGTCATCATCGAGGACACCCGCGAACTGCAGTGCGCCGCGCCCAACCTTGTCGCAATGCGCACCAAGGACGGCATCGCCACGCTCGCCGACCTGGTTCGCTCTTCGCTGCGCCTGCGGCCCGATCGCATTCCCATCGGCGAGGTGCGTGGCTCCGAGGCCCTCGACCTCTTGAAGGCATGGGGAACCGGGCACCCCGGCGGCATCGGCACCCTTCATGCGGGCTCCGGCATCGGCGCGCTGCGCCGCCTTGAGCAGCTTATCCAGGAAGCCGTGATCACTGTCCCGCGTGCGTTGATCGCCGACACGATCGGCCTCGTCGCCGTCCTGTCGGGACGCGGCACCGCGCGACGGCTTGTCGAACTCGTCCGGGTCGAGGGGCTCGGCCCCGACGGCGATTATCGCATTACCGAAGCCACACCGATCAACCCGGGAGAAACCTCATGATCCGCCTCCTTGCACGCTGTCAACGCCGCCTGGCCGCCGGGGCCACCGCCCTTGCCGCCAATCTCCTCGTCGCCTCGAGCGCCCATGCGTCAGGCTCCTCGATGCCGTGGGAACAGCCACTCGAAAAGATTCTTCAGTCGGTCGAGGGACCGGTTTCCAAGATCGTCGCCGTCATCATCATCATCGTCACCGGCCTGACGCTGGCCTTCGGCGATAGTTCGGGCGGCTTCAGGCGGCTCATCCAGATCGTTTTTGGCCTTTCGATCGCCTTTGCGGCGTCGAGTTTCTTCCTGTCGTTCTTCTCGTTCGGCGGCGGAGCGCTGATCTGATGACAACCGCTCTTGAACAACTCGACGCGGTGCCGGGGTGGACCGTGCCCGTTCACCGGGCGCTGACGGAGCAGATCCTGCTTGGCGGGGCGCCGCGCGCAATAGCGATCCTGAATGGCACGCTGGCGGGCGCTGTCGGTCTTGGGCTGCGGCTGTGGCTGGTCGGTCTTCTCGTTTGGGCAATCGGGCATCTCACGGCGGTATGGGCCGCCAGGCGCGATCCGCTGTTTTTCGAGGTTGGGCGCCGACACCTGCGGCTTCCCGCACATCTGTCGGTTTGAGGGGCGCCGCCATGATGAGCCTTGCCGAATACCGCCGAACCGCTGCTCGCCTTGCCGATTATCTGCCGTGGACAGCACTCGTCGTGCCGGGCGTCGTGCTCAACAAGGATGGCAGTTTCCAGCGTACCGCGCGGTTTCGCGGCCCCGATCTCGACTCCGCCGTCGCGGCTGAGCTGGTTGCGGTGGCGTCGCGCATCAACAATGCCTTTCGTCGCCTCGGCTCGGGCTGGAGCGTCTTTGTCGAAGCGCAGCGGCACGAAGCCGCCTCCTATCCGCAGAGCCAGTTTCCCAATGCGGCCTCCAGCCTGCTCGACGCCGAGCGCAAAGCCGATTTCGACGAGGAGGGGGTTCATTTCGTATCGAGCTACTTTCTCACCTTCCTGTTTTTGCCACCGCCCGAAGACGCCAGGCGCGCCGAGGGGTGGCTTTATGAGGGTCGCGACCAGTCGGACGCGGATCCGGGCGAGATCGTGCGCGCCTTTGTCGACCGGACGGAGCGCGTGCTGTCCCTGCTCGACGGGTTCATGCCGGAATGCCACTGGCTCGATGACGGCGAAACGCTCACCTACCTGCATTCGACGATCTCGACCAAACGCCATACCGTACGCGTCCCCGAGACGCCGATCTATCTCGATGCGCTGCTGGCCGACGAACCGCTCGCCGGCGGGCTCGAGCCACGACTTGGCGGCAAGCATCTGCGCGTGCTCTCGATTGTCGGCTTCCCGACCGCCACGACACCCGGCCTGCTTGATGACCTCAATCGGCTGGCCTTTCCCTACCGCTGGTCGACCCGCGCGATCCTGCTCGACAAGGTCGACGCTGTGCGACTGTTGACCAGGATACGGCGGCAATGGTTTGCCAAGCGCAAAAGCATCGCCTCCATCCTCAAGGAGGTGATGACCAACGAAGCGTCGGCTCTCCTCGACACCGACGCCGCCAACAAGGCGGCCGACGCCGACACGGCGTTGCAGGAGCTCGGCGCCGACATGGCGGGCATGGCCTATGTCACCGCGACTGTCGTCATATGGGATGGCGACCCGCGCGTGGCCGACGAGAAATTACGGCTCGTCGAGAAGGTCATCCAGGGCCGCGACTTCACGGCAATTGCCGAAACCGTCAACGCCGTCGATGCCTGGCTCGGTTCCTTGCCCGGGCATGCCTACGCCAATGTCCGCCAGCCTCCCATCTCAACGCTCAATCTCGCCCACATGATGCCCCTTTCGGCCGTGTGGGCGGGGCCGGAACGGGACGAGCATCTGGTCAGTCCTCCCTTGCTTTACGGCAAGACCGAAGGCTCGACCCCGTTCCGGTTGGTCCTTCATGTCGGCGATGTCGGTCATACGCTGGTCGTCGGCCCCACTGGCGCCGGCAAGTCGGTGCTGCTCGCGGTGATGGCGCTGCAGTTCTGCCGCTACCGCAACGCTCAGGTCTTTGCCTTCGACTTTGGCGGCTCTATCCGCGCCGCGGCTCTCGCCATGGGAGGCGACTGGCACGATCTCGGGGGCCACCTCACCGAAGGCGTGGACGCCTCCGTGTCGCTGCAGCCGCTCGCCCGGGTTCATGACACATACGAGCGCGCCTGGGCGGCTGACTGGATCGTCGCGATTTTGATGCGCGAGGGCATCCAGATCACTCCGGACGCAAAGGAGCATATCTGGGCGGCGCTGACGTCGCTTGCCTCGGCTCCCGTCGAGGAGCGCACCATCACCGGGCTCAGTGTGCTCTTGCAGGCCAATGACCTGAAACAGGCATTGCGCCCGTACTGTGTCGGAGGCGCCCACGGCCGATTGCTCGACGCCGAGGCCGAACACCTCGGCCAGGCATCCGTGCAGGCCTTCGAGATCGAAGGACTGGTGGGCACGCCAGCCGCGCCGGCTGTCCTGTCCTATCTGTTCCATCGCATCGGTGACCGGCTCGACGGGCGTCCAACGCTGCTCATCATCGACGAAGGCTGGCTTGCCCTCGATGACGAGGGGTTTGCCGGGCAGTTGCGCGAGTGGCTGAAGACGCTGCGCAAGAAGAACGCCAGCGTCGTCTTCGCCACCCAGTCACTTGCCGATATCGACAATTCGACCATCGCGCCGGCCATCATCGAAAGCTGTCCAACCCGGCTGCTGTTGCCCAATGAGCGCGCGGTTGAGCCGCAGATTACCGCCATCTACCGGCGCTTCGGCCTGAACGACCGCCAGATCGAAATCCTGGCACGAGCGACACCCAAGCGCGATTACTACTGCCAGTCCCGTCGCGGCAACCGTCTCTTCGAGCTCGGCCTGTCCGAGGTCGGGCTGGCCCTTTGCGCCGCGGCCTCGAAGAGCGATCAGGCCCTGATCGGCAGCATCGCCGCCGAGCACGGCCGCCACGGCTTCCTGGCGGCCTGGCTACGTGCCCGTGACGTCGGCTGGGCCGCCGATCTCATTCCCAACCTAACCCTTTCCGAACCTGAAAAGGACCCGCAACCATGACTGTTCGCCAAAGCCGCCCACGCGCTCTGCTCCTCGTCGCGGCGATGCTCGCGGCGCCGGTCGCCATCTCACCGATGATGACTGCGCCAGCTTATGCCTTGATCGTGTTTGATCCATCGAACTATTCCCAGAATGTTCTGACGGCCGCGCGTTCGCTGCAGCAGATCACAAACCAGATCACTTCGCTTCAGAACCAGGCCCAGATGCTGATCAACCAGGCGCGCAACCTGGCGAGCCTGCCTTTGTCCTCGCTGCAGCAGCTGCAACAGTCGGTGCAACGCACGCAACAGCTTCTCGGGCAAGCACGAAACATCGCCTTCGACGTCCAGCAGGTCGACAAGGCCTTTCAGCAGCAATACGGCAGCGTCCCGCTCTCTGCATCCGACCGGGAGCTCGTGACGGAGGCGCGCTCGCGCTGGCAAAACACGGTGGGCGGCCTTCAGGACGCGATGCGCATCCAGGCGGGCGTCGTCGGGAACATCGAGACCGGCCGCGCACAGATGACGGCGCTGGTCGGCGCCAGCCAATCGGCGACCGGAGCGCTGCAGGCGACGCAAGCTGGCAATCAGCTTCTTGCGCTCCAGGGCCAGCAGCTCGCGGACCTGACCGCCGTGGTCGCAGCCAACGGCCGCGCCCAGGCGCTGACTGAGGCCGAACGTGCCGCCGCGGTCGATCAGGGCCGCGAGCAGCGCCGCCGCTTCCTGGCGCCAGGCTCCGGCTACGAGGCCGGCTCGGTCCAGATGTTCAATCGCTGAGGTCGAAGACCATGGACGGAAAAACGCTCGCTCGCACGGTGGCTGTCATCTTTGTCGCGACCGTCACGGCAGCCGCGCTCGGTATGAGCCGGAAGGAGAACAAGCCGGCGGGCGAGGGCGCGCGCACAAGCGCAGGCTCGATGCCGAACCTGCTTCGCGACGATCTGCGCCGCTGCCAGGTCCTCGGCGAGGCTGCCCTGCGTGACGATGGATGCGCGCGGCTGTGGGCCGCGCAGCGCGATCGCTTCCTCGGCCTCAAAGCGCCATCGGGGCGTTCGATTGTCGAGCCGGACGCGCCGGATGCTGCCCTGCGCGAGGCCCCCTAGACATGGGCAATACCGGTGTCATCGACCAATTCCTGGCCACCTTCACCCGCTACATCGATAGTGGTTTTGGCCTGCTTGGCGGCGAGGTCGCCTTCGTCGCCACCACACTGATCGTCATCGACGTGACGCTCGCGGCGCTCTTCTGGAGCTGGGGCGCCGATGACGACATTCTTGCGCGGCTCGTCAAGAAGACGCTCTTCGTCGGTGTCTTTGCCTATCTGATTTCGAACTGGAACGGTCTCGCCCAGATCGTCTTCGAGAGTTTTTCCGGTCTTGGCCTGAAGGCGAGTGGAACCGGTTTCTCGGCGCAGGACCTGCTGCACCCCGGCAAGGTGGCGCAAACCGGTCTCGATGCGGGACGACCATTGCTCGAGGCGATCTCCGGTTTGATGGGCTACGTCTCCTTCTTTGAAAACTTCCTCCAGATCGTCTGCCTTCTGTTCGCCTGGGCGCTCGTCTTGCTCGCCTTCTTCATCTTGGCGGTGCAGCTCTTCGTAGCGCTGATCGAGTTCAAGCTCGCAACGCTGGCCGGCTTCGTGCTGATCCCCTTTGGCCTCTTCGGCAAGACTGCCTTCATGGCCGAGCGCGTGCTTGGCAATGTCATCTCATCGGGCATCAAGGTGCTGGTGCTGGCCGTCGTCATCGGCATTGGCTCGACGCTGTTCGGCGAGTTCACTCAAGGCTTCGGCGGCGAAAACCCCACCATCGATCAAGCCATGGCAATCGTGCTGGCTGCATTGTCGCTTCTCGGTCTCGGCATCTTCGGCCCGGGCATTGCCAACGGCATCGTCTCTGGCGGACCGCAACTCGGTGCGGGCGCCGCCGTCGGTACAGGCCTGGCCGCAGGCGGCATGATGCTTGCCACCGGCGGCGCCGCAAGCCTCGCAGCCCGCGGCGGCTCGGCGGCTTTCTCCGCAGGCAGCTCCATAGTGCGTGGCGGCTCGATTGCAGGCGCGACCGGCCAGGGCGGCACCGCAGCCGCCGCCTCCGCCCTGGGCAGCGGCGTTGGCAGCGGCGCCGTTTCGCACAATGGCTCGCCGCTCAGGCGCGCCGCCGCGCGTGCCGGTGAATCCGTGCAATCGAGCTCCTCGGCTAGCCCGCGGTCCACGGACGCGGAGCTCGGGGAGGCCGCGACAGCGGGGACGGGTGGGGGCAATGCCGAACGCGCAAACGACCCTTCCGTCTCCCTCGCGGCCGGCCCGGGCGAAGTGGCACAAAACACACCCGACTGGGCCAAACGCATGCATCGGTCCCAGCGCCTGTCGCACGGCGTCCAGACCGCCGCCCATGCGGTTCGTGCTGGCGACGCCCATGGCAGCGGCAGTTCCGTTTCCCTCTCCGAAGGCAAATGACCCATGAACATCTTTCGACGGCCCGCAACCCACTACGGCAAGGCGCCTCAGCCCGAGACTCCGTACCAGAAGGCCGCGCAGGTCTGGGACGAGCGCATCGGCTCTGCTCGCGTACAGGCCAGAAACTGGCGCTTGATGGCCTTCGGATCGTTGATCCTGTCGGCCGGCCTGGCCGCCACGCTCGTTTCACAATCACTGCGAGGGACCGTGGTCCCCTGGGTCGTACAGGTTGACGCGCTCGGACAGGCGCAGGCACTGGCGCCCGCCACCGCGGACTATCGGCCGACCGACCCGCAAATTGCCTGGCATCTCGCTCGTTTCATCGAGCAGGTCCGCTCCATCCCGGCCGACCCCATCGTCGTGCGCCAGAACTGGATGCGCGCCTATGAATGGACCACCGACGGGGGCGCCGCGGCACTCAACGACTATGCCCGTGTCAACGACCCCTTCGCCAAGGTCGGCAAGCAGCAGGTCTCCGTCGATGTCTCGTCCGTCATTCGTGCCTCGGCGGATTCCTTTCGCGTCGCCTGGGCTGAGCATCACTACGAAAATGGCCAGCTCTCCACCACCGAGCGATGGACAGCCATTTTGACAACCGTGATCCAGCCGCCACGCGACGCTGAGCGGCTGCGGGCCAATCCGCTTGGGATCTACGTCAACGCCATCAACTGGTCGCGGGAGTTGAGCCAATGAACCAGCCATTCGGTGTCATCGCCACTCCGGCTTGGAGAAGGTCGGCGTTTGCCGCGGCGTTGTTGTCGGGCTCCCTGCTTGCCGGTTGCGCCACACCGCAAAAACCACCTCAGATTTCCTATGACGCCTCCGTGCCGCCTTTGCCTGCCGCTCCGGTGGCCGCACTCGATGAGAGGCCCAAACCGCCGCACGTTCCACCAGGGTGGGTGCCGGCCCGCGGCGGTGTCGCCGGCAGCACGCCGGTGGCGCGCGTCGAGAACGCCAACGCGGCGGCGCGGGTCCAGCCGCGTCGTGAGGGCTATTACAATGCCATTCAGATTTATCCTTGGAGTGAAGGAGCCCTTTATCAGGTCTATGCCGCTCCAGGACAGATAACGGACATCGCGCTTGAGCCTGGCGAAAGCCTGACCGGCGAAGGTCCGATCGCGGCGGGCGATACCGCGCGCTGGATCATCGGTGCCACCGAAAGCGGAGCGGGCGTCACCAGGCGCGTCCATGTGCTGGTCAAGCCTTCGCGCTCGGACATCAACACCAATCTCGTTATCACCACCGACCGGCGCAGCTACATGATCGAGCTGCAATCGGGCGAGAAGCCGTACATGCCCGCCGTGTCATGGGCCTATCCCGCGCCGCCGGCTGGCCAAGCGCGGGCGATCCCCGCGACACCAGTGATTCCCGCCATGACCGCACGCAACCACCGCTATGGTCTCACCGGCGACGCGCCCCCCTGGAGGCCCGTCAGCGTCTATGACGACGGCAGGCGGGTCTATGTCGAGTTTCCAGGCGGGATCGTTCAAGGCGAGATGCCGCCCATCTTCGTCATCGGCCCGGACGGCGAGGCCCAGATTGCCAACAGCCGCGTCTACCAGAACACCCTGATCGTCGACCGTCTCTTTGGCGCGGCGGAACTGCGGCTCGGCAGTGGCAAGCGGCAACAGACCGTCAGGATCGTTCGCACCGATGCCACGAAGAGAGGTCTGTGGATCTCGGGCAGCAACGCGGCGCGGAATGCAAAGAACGCCTTTCGTCAAAGGGGAGGGGAGCAATCATGAGCGAGAACGCAATCCCGGCTGCCCCCATGCAGCTTCGCGCCGATCCGCCGCGCGTCACGCGCCTGTCGCGCAAGGTGCTCGCCGGCATTGGCTTATGTGCATCGCTTGGCGTCGGCGGCGCGCTGATCTACGCGCTTCGGACGAGTGAAGCCGGCAGACATGGCGACGAGCTCTACTCGACGTCCAACCGGCAGCCCGCCGACGGACTGGCCAGCCTGCCGCGCGACTATACCGGCCCTGTTCTTGGACCGCCGTTGCCTGGCGATCTTGGCCGGCCGATGCTTGATGCCCACAACAAGGGACAGCCCGTCGTGCCGCCTACGATCGCAACGCCTATGGTTGACGAGGCCGAACAGCGCCGGCGGGCCGAAGAGGAGGCGGCCCGCACGTCGCGTGTTTTCTTCCAGACGGGACAGTCAATCGCGGCGTTGGCCGAAACCGCACCCGCAGGAACTTCCCCGCCGAACCTTGGCAGCCCCGACCTTGCCGGTCTGATCGGCCCGTCGACCACCCAAGACCGTCAACTTGGGTTTCTGAATGCGGCCGCTGATCGGCGCACCGTGGCGCCGGATCGCGTCACGCCGCCGGCGTCGCCCCATGTGCTCCAGGCAGGGGCCGTCATCCCGGCGGCGCTCATCACCGGCATCCGTTCCGATCTGCCCGGTCAGATCACCGCCCAGGTGACCGAGAATGTCTATGACAGTCCGACGGGTCGCTCGCTGCTGATCCCGCAAGGCACGCGTGTCATTGGCCAATACGACAACGGCGTCGGCTTCGGTCAGCGGCGCGTGCTGCTTGTCTGGAGCAGGCTGGTCTTTCCCAACGGGCGCTCCATTGTTCTTGAACGCCAGCCTGGCACCGACGCCCAAGGCTATGCCGGCCTTGAGGACGGCGTCGACTACCATTGGGCCGAGTTGTTCAAGGCGGCCGCACTCACCACCATCCTAAGCGTTGGCGCTGAGG
Source organism: Mesorhizobium sp. AD1-1 (assembly GCF_020164655.1). Taxonomy (NCBI): domain Bacteria; kingdom Pseudomonadati; phylum Pseudomonadota; class Alphaproteobacteria; order Hyphomicrobiales; family Phyllobacteriaceae; genus Mesorhizobium; species Mesorhizobium sp. AD1-1. The sequence goes on along the minus strand of NZ_JAIUGP010000007.1, from coordinate 80,120 downwards.
CCAGCTCGTCCGGCCAGGAGAGTGACATCGTGCGCGCCTTGCGCGGTGGCGCCTCCGACAGCCTCAGCCAGGTGGGCCAGCAGATCGTACAGCGCCAGCTCAACATCGCGCCGACATTGACGATACGGCCGGGCGTTAATGTGCGTGTCATCGTGACGCGCGATCTCGTGCTCGAACCCTACGGAGGCTGAAAATGGCCAAGCTGAAACTCGGTCCGATTGCAGACGACAAGCCGGTCAAGGTCACAGTGGAACTGCCGGCGCCGCTGCACCGCGATCTGTCCAGATATGCTGAGATCCTTGGCCGCGATGCGGGTCAGCCTTCCACTGATCCTCTTCGCCTGATTGTGCCCATGCTTGAGCGGTTTATCGCGACGGACCGGGGCTTTGCTAGAGCCAAGCGGGAGCGATAGCATTGCCGAATGCTGGGTGGCGTGAAGACCATGATCGACCTGCCGCTAACTTTTGCTCTGCTCGAGCAGTATGAGTGCCAGAATTGCGCCTGCGACAGTCACGGCAGCCCCGATGAGAGGAAGGAAAACAAGCCCCAGGCTGCCGTCGATGATTGCGCCGCCGGCCCAAGCTGCAAGAGCGGCAGCGATCTGAAATCCGGAGGCATTGAAGGCTATCCCAAATGTCGGTGCCTGCTGAGCAGCAATGAGCACTTTGGTCTGCATTCCAGGGATAACCGAGAAGGCAAGCGCGCCGATTACGAATACCATCACCAGTGCGGCGGGCTGGGTGGCACCGACCAGGCAGAACAATGCAAGCGCAATGGCAAGGCTCAGAAGCAGACCTATCATGGACGGCATCAACGCCCGATCCGACAGCCATCCACCGGCGAGGTTTCCCAGTGTGGCGCCCACGCCGTAAAGCAGAAGCAGTACCGGCACTCGATCGGGAACGAACCCGCTGACATTGGTTAGAAGCGGAGCGAGGTAGACAAAGAACATCAAGACCCCTGCGTTCCCCACGGCGGTCGTGGCAAGCGCAAGTTGAAGATCGCGATCCTTCAGAACGCGGAGCTCGCCGACAATCGACCCGGTGGTGGGGATTCCCCGAACAGGAACCAGCTTGGCCAGAAACGCCGCCGCGATGGTGGCGAAAATCGCGATAGCGATGAAGGTCGAGCGCCAGCCGAACTCCTGACCGATCAGCGTTCCAAGCGGAGCGCCGAGGATCATCGCCAGATTGAAGCCGAATGCGACCTTTGCAATGGCCGATGCCTGCTTGCCAGGTGCGGCAAGCGAAGCCGCGACGACAACCGCCAACGCAAAGAAGGTGCCCACCACCGATCCGCTCAGGACTCTCGCGGCGAGCAGGGCGACGTAGCCTGGGGCCACCGCCGCAAAGACGTTTCCAGCAACGAACACGAGAAGGAGCGCCACCATCAACGGTTTGCGAGGGACGGCGACAGTCAGCAGCGTCACCAAGGGGCCGCCAACGATCATTCCGATTGCATAGGCGGTTACAAGGTGGCCCGCCGCGGGAATGGAAACCGATAGGCCCGCTGCGACCTGCGGCAAGATGCCGGCGATGACGAACTCCGCTGTCGTGACCGAAAAGGCGCAAAGCGTGAGTGTGAGGATCGACAACAGCCCAGATGACTGTCGCTGATCCTTGGCGGCGCTGACCGTATGTGTGTCCATTCTGGCGTCATCCTTGACTTGTTTCCAAGGAAGTTATCCAAACGGCGCAATGTCATATATGACATGAATCCCTCGTTTTCTGCCAAAAGGAGGCGCACTTGGGCCGTCGCATAATTGGTTTCGGCCTGTTCGATCAGGCGTTGGCGTTGAACCTCAACGGTCCAGCGGAAGCTTTCAGTGTTGCCAATCATGTGCTTTCGCAGGTTGAGGGGGGATACGATCTGGTTTTTCTCTCGGAAGCCGGAGGGCTGGTGCGGACGAGCTGCGGCCTGTCGGTCGATACGCAGAGCCTGGAATCCATCGACCCGAACGCGCTCGATACCCTCATCGTTGTCGGCGGCTTGAATGCTTGGACGTTCACGGCGGATGCGCCGCTTGTTCAATGGATATGCAAGATATCGAAGACCGCGCGGCGCACCTGCAGCATCTGCAATGGTGCCTTCCTTCTCGCAGCGGCCGGGTTGCTCGATGGACATCGCGCGGTAACGCACTGGTGTGAAGTCGAGCGACTGAAGGCAATGCACCCGAATGTGCTTGTCGAACTCGACCCCATCTATTTGCAGGACGGCGCGATCTGGACCTCGGCGGGAATGACGGCTGGAATCGACCTCGCGCTTGCCCTTGTCGAAGATGACCATGGCCGACGAGTGAGCCTGGCGGTGGCGAAGGAACTGGTGGTCTTTCTCCATAGGCCGGGTGGGCAAGCGCAGTTCAGCAGCGCGCTTGACGCGCAAACCCGCCTCGGCACCATGCCTCCGGTCGCCAAGCTCGCCGATCTTCCGGCATGGATTATGAACAACCTGAACTCCGATCTCAGTGTCGATGGGCTGGCGAAAGTGGTGGGAATGAGCCCGAGGACTTTTGCTCGCAACTTCGCCCGATGGCACGGGGGCACACCGGCGAACCTCGTCCTGGAGCTTCGTGTCGAAGCTGCTTGCCGCCATCTGGAAGACGGCGGCACCGACATCAAGCGCATAGCCGACATATGCGGATTTGGTGATGAGGAACGAATGCGGCGTGCATTCATGCGCCGCTTATCTATTCCGCCGAGCGCCTATAGGGATCGGTTCGGTCGCCCCATACCCGCCCGACCGAAGGGCCAACGCCCGGCTATGGGCGCCGTGTAGTCAACGAGATGCACACAGGACGACCCATCCACCGCGATGACGCCCGCCCTCAAGCGCGCTCGCAAAACGCCTTCAGGATCTGCAAGGTCGGCCCCCAGTAGAGATTGGCATGCGGGCGGATCGCCGGTTCGGCAAAATCACTGAGGGTCAGCGTCAGCAGCGTTCCCTCATCCGCCGACGCCAGGTCGAAGCTGACCAGGGTGTGGTTTTCGGGTGTGTCGGCCAGACGCGAGGCCGACAGCGTGCTCCAGTAGCTGTAGGCGAACGCCCTCTCGGGTTCCAAGGTCCGGATGGTGCCACGGTTCTCGAACGGCATGCCGTGCAGCAGTCCGCGCATCACGATCGCGCCGCCGGCATGCCCTTGCAGGCTGACGGTCAACTCCTCGTCGGACATCCATTGCGGGATCATTTCTGGCGTCGTCAGTATCCACCAGACCCTGGCTGGCTCAGCACCGATGACGACGGTCTTGATGATCGGCGCGGCAGACTCACTCATGCGGCGCAGATTATCGCGGATGCCACGGGTGACAACATCGACATTCGATGCGGTGCGGACGCCGCCATTGCAGCCTGACCGGGCGCTGTCGAAGCGCGGCCTGTGCTCGCGCACACAGGCCGAGTGCTGATCACGGAAGGGCGCGTGCACGTCGGCGGCAAGGTGGTGCGCGATGCGGCGCTGCGTGTCGACCTCGACCTCATCGTTGTCGACGACAGGCCGTTGGTTGCCGAGCGCAAAAACGACGCTGTTCGGTGCGTTTCGGGACGCCCTGAGGAGGTGCAAACAGGGCGGTTCACGGCTCGACCCGCCACGGGAAGTTCCCGCTTCCACGTGAGCCACAAATCTGGGCGAGGACGCGCGCTCGTCTAAATTCGCTGTTCGCAAATACGCAATTCCAGGGTGAATTTCAGCCCATGGCGATTCTACACGCTGGAGGCGACTTCGAGAACAACAGAGCGGAGCCAGCGGTGGGCAGCGTGCTTGTTCGTCTGGTGGTGCCAAACCATAGCGATGTTGAAGTCGATTTCAGGAAAGGGAAGGTCCTTTGTCCGCAAGCCATGCGCCTCAGCCTGATGCGCCGCCAAGCGCGATGCGACCGTCGCGATCATCCGTGACTGCCGGATCACCAAGGGTGCGAGCAGGAAGTGTGGGATGCTGGCGACGACACGCCGCCTGAGCGCGTGATCGGAAAGCAACTGGTCGAGATGGTGGGTCATTTCGCCATGCGTGGAAACGTTTAGGTGGGAGGCCGATGCAAAGGACTCGAGCGTGAGCGGCTCCGAGGCAAGCGGATTGGTCTCGCAGCAGATCGCAACCCACCGTTCGTTGAACAAATTGCATGCATTGTGACGATCCTCGCGTGGAGTAATCAGCCCTATCGCAATGTCGATCTCGGCGGTGTCGAGCAGAATCGGACCGGTGTTTCTGTTGATGCCGCGCACGAGCAGGACCGAGTCGGGGCTCTTCTCCTGGAACGCCCGGAGCAGGCTCGGCAAGAGAACGAACCCGCTGTAGTCGGACATGCCCACGGTGAATGTCCGCTGCGTTTCCTCGGGGCGGAAATCGTTGTTGCGGTCGAAGACGGTGTCGATTTGCTCCAGCGCGCTCCGCACGTCTAACGCGATCTCAAGCGCGAGGCTCGTCGGCTTCATGCCTTGTGGTGTTCGTACGAAAAGCGGGTCGTTGAAATGCCCCCTCAGACGATTGAGGGCGTGGCTCACCGCAGGCTGGCTCATGCCGATCCTGTCGGCCGTCCGCGACACTCGCCCCTCCTGCATGAGGGAATCGAAGACAACGAGGAGATTGAGATCCACGGAGCGTAAATTCATGCGGCGCATATTGGAGATGCTCAACATTCATTTCAAGTGATCTCCCGTCGATCGTAGAGTTCATTCTGCAAGGCCAAGGCGCGGCGCGTTGCTGAGAGGGCAAAGTGATGACAGGCCACATTGACAGATCCGAAGCTGTTCACCGCAGGAAACTGGGTCGACTGCTGCTGGCTTCGGGGACTCTGTTTCAGCGCGGACACGCTGCGAACCCCATCCAGGGCATTGGGTGAGCAGGATGCGATCCCTTGTCTTCGACGTCGAGCATTTCCCCAAGTCGCGCGACGGGTTTGTCGGCTCACCCATACAACCTACGACCCGATCGGCCTGACATGGTCAAGCCGCAGGACGCCGTCGTTCAGGCCCGATTCGAGCTTCATTAAAAAAGGCATCTTCTTATGCGCATCGGCGTTGATATCGGCGGTACCTTTACGGACGTAGTCCTTGCCCACCCTGAGCGCGGGCTGCTGACAACGAAGTCTCTTTCCACACCTGATGATCCCTCCCGCGGTGTGGTTGATGGCCTCGCGCTTCTCGCCGAGAATCTGGGCGTCGGACTGGGCGAACTCCTTGGAGGGGTGAATCTTTTCCTTCACGGCACCACCGTGGCGACGAACATCCTCGTCGAGCGCAAGGGCGCAAAGATCGGTTTGATCACGACGCAAGGCTTCGGGGATTTGATCGAGCTTCGCGATGGGACCAAGTCTGACCGGTACAGCCTGCGCACTCCGTATCCAGAGGTCTTGATCCCTCGCCCGTTGCGCAAGGAGGTTACCGAACGGGTGTTGTGGGACGGTTCGGTGCACGAGGCGCTTTCAGTCGCCGACGTCGAGCGGGCCCTCGAGGATCTCCGGGAGGAGGGCGTGGAAGGACTCGTGGTCTGCTTCCTCCATGCCCACCGGAATCCTGAGCATGAGCTGCAGGTACGGCGGATTGTAGAGCGGACCGGCTGGAAGTCATATCTTTCGCTGTCGCACGAAATCCTTGGACGGGAAGGCGAGTACGACCGGGTTTCGACGGCGGCCATCAACACATATGTTGGGCCGGGCCTTCATCGTTATCTTCAGAGACTCGAGGATCGCCTGTCGAGCGAAGGCTTGGCTCGTCCGATGCTTATCATGCAATCGAGCGGCGGCGTGCTGCCTGTCGGCGAAGCGGCCAACCACGCCGTCGGAGCCATCACCAGCGGGCCGGCCGGAGGCGCGATGGCTGGGGCCATGCTCTCAAGGCGCGAAGCCATTCCTCTGGCTGTCACTTATGACATGGGAGGAACCAGCACTGACGTGTGCCTGATCCAGAAAGGCGTGCCGCTCGAGCGCCAAAGCCTCGAAGTCCATGAGATGCGAATTGCCGTTCCGGCAGTCGATATCACCGCCCTTGGCACGGGAGGCGGGTCAATTGCATGGATTGACCAGGGCGGTATTCTCGATTTGGGACCGATGAGTGCGGGGGCAGCGCCAGGACCGGCATCCTACGGGCGCGGCGGCGAGCGCCCCACGCTGACGGACGCCAATCTCATCCTTGGCTACATCTCCGATCAGACCTTCCTGGGCGGCCGGATGAACCTTTCGACCTCTCGGGCGCGTCATGCGCTGACCGGCGAGATTGCTGGCGTCCTGGAACTCAGCGTCGAAGAAGCGGCCATGGCAATCAATGCACTGGCGAATTCGCGCGTGGCTGAGGGAATCCGCGCCGCCACGGTTCGACGCGGTCTCGACCCACGCGACTTCGTCCTGATCGCATTCGGCGGGGCAGGCGGAGTTCACGCCGATGCGGTCGCGCGTGAACTGAGGATACCGAAAGTTATCATTCCTCGCGAGGCGTCGGTCCTGTCGGCCCTTGGAATGCTCTCGACCGACGTCAGGCACGACTTCCAGGTTACCGTCGATGCAAGGATTCCCGAACTTGCAGCTGATCATCTGCGCACGCTGTATGAAGGAATTGCGGAACCCGCGCGGTGCCGCCTCAAGGCGGAGGGCTTCGCAGACGAGGCGATCCAGTTGATCGGGCACCTTCAGTGTCGCTATGAGCGGCAGGTCTACACAGTCGAGGTGTCGCTGTCTGAGGCGGACCTGCGAAGCGACAGCACCAGCTGGATCGCCGACCGGTTCGTGGCTCGCTACGAGGAACTTTATCGCCACGCCCACCAGACGGAGGCGGGCGTGGTCGATAGCCTCCATGTGAGCGCTTTCGGGATGCTGCCCCCCATCCAGTTGCCTACCATAAGACGGTCGGATGAACGCGCGCTGCCGCGTGGGCAAAGGGCGATCTATCTCGACGGGTGGATCGACGTCCCTGTCTACTGGTTCGACGACTTGTGGGCTGGGTCAATGTTCGACGGTCCCGCCGTCGTCGATTCCGCCTCGACGTCAATCCTTGTCCTTCCTGGTAGCCGGGCGGTGGTCGACGGCATCGGGAGTCTTTGCATCCACCCAGGAGCCGTCGAATGAACAACGCCCTAGCCACGAGCGATGCTCCCGCCCTGCCGACGGAGCGGCCACGTGTTCATCCACTTACGCTGACGGTGGTCCGCCACAAGCTGCAGGCAATCGCCGAGGAGATGGTGCAGACCATGACCCGCACCTGCTTCTCGCCGCACCTGAATCAATCCCAGGATTTCTCCGGCGTTGTGCTCGACGCAGATGCGCGCGTCCTGGCGCAGGCGGAGCGCGTTCCAATCCACATGGGCGCGATGCCGATGGCCGTCCGCGAAATGGCTCGAGCTTTCCCGGACCTCGCCGAGGGTGACGTGCTGATGGCGAATGACCCCTACTGGGGTGGGAGCCACCTTCCGGACATCACTCTTGCCAAGCCTGTTTTCACCGATGGTCGGTTGGCCTTCTGGGTCGCGATGCGAGCCCATCAAGGCGACATCGGCGGTATGTCGGCAGGCGGATACAGTCCCGATGCGCGCGAGATCTGGCAGGAAGGGCTCCGCATCCCGCCGGTCAGGTTGGTCGAAGGCGGTACGCTGCGGCACGATCTGGTCCGGCTCGTTGCCAGCAATTCGCGAAAATCGGAGGACACGCAAGGCGATGTGCTTGCGGAACTTGCGGCGGTAAATATCGGCGCTGACAGGCTGGGAGATCTTTTTCGCCGGTATGGCGGGGCCGACGTCATCGGATGCATCGAAGCCATTCTCGACGCTGGCGAAGCGGCCATGCGCGTCCAGATTTCAAAATGGAAGGACGGTATCTTCCATGGCGTCGGAGAACTTGAGAGTGGCGGCGCGTCGGGTCAAGGCGTGGCCATACCCGTCACGGTCGAGATCCGGAACGACCGTGCCGTGGTCGATTTTACTGAATGCTGTGATCAAGTTACTTCCTTCATCAACAGCCCGATCGCCAACACGAGGGCTGCAGTCTACGTCGCATTCCAGTATCTGAGCGACGATGCGCGCGCGCAAAACGATGGCAGCACACGAGCGATCGAGATCCGGACCCGGCCGGGGTCTCTGGTCGATCCGGTGAGCCCAGCGCCGGTCGCCGCCTGCACGATTCTGACGGCAAGCGCGATCATCGAAGCGGTGCTCAAGGCCATGACGGCTGCGGCGCCAGACGCGGTGATGGGCGGCTTTGCGAGGCGGTTTCGTTTCGCCGTCGCCGGCAAGGATCGGGCCGGCCGCTCGTTCATCTGGCACTACTTCTTCAACCGCGGCGGTGCCGGTGCGAACGCCCGGCATGACGGCTGGAGCAATCTCGGGGTCATTCACAACCCCGGCGGGACTCCCTCGCCAAGCATTGAACGCACCGAAAGCGCATATCCTTTCGTCGTCGAGGAATACGCATTGCGAGCCAATTCCGGGGGATCTGGCCGCCACCGTGGTGGTCTCGGTGGAGTGTTCAAAATGCGGTACGCCGGTGCCGAACCGGCGATCCTGAATGCTGCTGGAGAAGGCCTGCGCCTTGCGCCCTACGGTGTCAGTGGTGGCCTGCCAGGAGCGCTGAACGACATCAGGATTGCAACAAAGCGCGGCGACCAGAAAGTTGGCGGCCGCACCTACGGCATGCAGCTCGAGCCCGGCGACACGATCGTTTGCCTGTCTGCTGGAGGCGGCGGCTGCGGCCCGGCAAGCGACCGCGCCCCGGATGCCCTGAAGCGCGACCTCGTTTTCGGCTACGTCACGCCCCACGCCTCGCGCTGAATCCACGCAACCGCGCCCGACGATGACGGTGAGAAACAGAAGAGAGCCCGATGGATTTCGAGTTGAATGAAGAGCAGCGAATGTTTCGTGACAGCGTCCGGAGCTTTGCGCTGAGACATCTCGCCGAGGGGGCATTGGCACGTGCCCATGCCCGCGAATTCCCGGCCGACGTTGCGCGTCTCATGGCCGACAACGGGCTGTTCGGAATCATGATCCCCGAGAGCGACGGTGGGGTCGGGGGGACTCTTCTCGACGCTGTGATGGCGATCGAAGAGGTAGCGCTCGTCTGTCCCAGGAGCGCGGACGTACTTCAGGCTGGAAATTTCGGGGCAATCCGTACGCTTGCGGAGTTCGCCACGCCGGCCCAGAAGGAGAGATATTACAGCGATCTCCTCTCCGGCCGCACAACGGTTTCCGTTGCGATGACCGAGCCCGGGGCAGGCTCGGCCGTTACCGAACTGACCACAAGCCTTAGGCCTGACGGAACGGGCTGGCGTCTCAGTGGCCAGAAATGCTTCACCACGAACAGCGACCATTCAGCGTTCTTCGTCGTGTACTGCAGATTCGGCCCCGGACTGGAGGGGATCGGTTCCATCATCCTCGAGCGTGGCGCCGAAGGCTTCTCGATCGGGGAGCCGAGCTACTTTCTCAACGGGGAAGCCTGGTGTCCGCTTTACTTTGACGACGTTTTCATCCCGCCTGAGAACGTGCTCCTGGGGCCAGGAGGGTTCAAACGGCAGATGTCGGGCTTCAACGTTGAGCGAATTGGAAACGCTGCACGATCCTACGCCTATGGGCGCTTCTGCCTGTCGCAGGCGCGCGACTATGCCCTGAACAGACGCCAGTTCGGTCGACCTATCGCCGACTTCCAGGGCATTCAGTGGAAATTCGCCCAGATGGAGGTCGGCCTTCAGTCGGCGCAACTGCTGCTGTACCGGTGTGCGACAGCCGCAGCACGCGAGCTTCCCGATGCAATGCAGACGGCGGTCGCCAAGTACGCCTGCAACAAGATCGGCTTCGACTGCGCGAACGAGGCCGTTCAGATCATGGGCGGATTAGGCTTCAGCGAAGAGGCGCTTGTCGAGTTCTGCTTCCGCAAATGCAAGGGCTGGCAGATTGCGGGCGGGTCGCTTGAGGTCATGCTCAACCGCATCGCCGAGGGCGTTTTCGGGCGTAAGATCTCTCAGCGTCGACAGGCTGAGCAGCCTCGGGCCGGTGCGTCATGAACGGAGGGCGCAACATGGCAACGGCGTCGCCTGAGTCCCTTCGTCGAGCGCTCTTTTCGCCGGAAACGGTCGCACTGATCGGCGCTTCGGCAAACCCTGATAAAAGCAGCGGGCGCGTGCAGCGTTATCTGCGGCGCCACGGCTTCAAGGGTCGCCTTGTTCTTGTCAATCCAGAGCGCCGCGAGATTGACGGCGAGAGGTGCTACGGCTCGATCGAGGAAATCGATGTGCCCGTCGACCACGCATTCGTGCTCGTTGGCACGTCTCGGGTCGAGGAGGCCGTCAAAGCCTGCGTGGCCAAGGGAGCCAAGGTTGCAACGATCCTCGCGGGGGGATTCTCCGAGAGTGGCCAGTTGGGAAACGATCTGCAGCGCCGTGTTGTGGCCGCGGCACGGGAGGGCGGGATGCGGCTCCTCGGCCCGAACAGCATGGGCATTGTCAACCTGCACGCCGCTACGGCGCTTTGCGCGAATGCCGCGCTCGACGTGCAGGAACTCCTTCCGGGGCCGCTCGGGCTGGTCTCCCAGAGCGGCAGCGTTCTGGGAACGATGCTGTCGCGAGGGCAGGCGAGGGGTATTGGCTTCTCTAAACTGATTTCGACGGGCAACGAGGCCGACCTCTCGGCTGGAGAGATCGCAGACCTGCTCGTCGACGACCCCGATACGCACGCCATCTTGCTGTTCCTCGAAGCGGTCCGCGATCCGGTCCATCTGGCACACATGGCCCGCCGGGCGCAGGCGGCGGGCAAACCCGTGATCGCCTACAAGCTCGGCCGATCCGACGCGGGCCGGGAGCTTGCGACATCGCACACAGGTGCGATCGCCGGGGCGGACGCGGCGGCGGATGCGTTTTTTCGGGAGCATGGCATAGCCCGGGTGGATATGATCGAATCTCTCATCGAGCTGCCATATCTGATGATGGGCGCGGACCTGTCCCGCCCCCGACGCAAACAGGTGGCCGTGATGACGACGACGGGCGGCGGCGGAGCGATGGTGGTCGACCAGCTCTCGCTTCGCAGCGTTGAGGCGCTCGCCCCCGCTCCGCAAACAAGAGAGTGCTTGCTCTCTTTGGGGATTGAGACCGCCGGATCCAGGCTGGTCGACCTCACTCTTGCCGGCACGACCAAGGAGCACGCGCAGGCTGCCCTTGCTGTGTTGCTGGCGGGAGAGGAAAGCGAAGTGGTGATCCCGGTAATCGGATCGTCGGCCCAGTTCAAGCCCGAGCTTGCGCTCGCTGGCGTCCTCGCCGCCGCACAGCACAATGCGCGCCGCAAGCCGATCGGCGTCTTCCTCGTCCCGCATGCGGATGAGTCGCTACGGATTTTGGCGGGCGCCGGCATTGCGGGTTTCCGGACCCCGGAAACGGCCGCCGATTGCGTGCGCGCCTTCCTCGAATGCAGACCGCCCTCGGCCAGAGACGCGGTGCCTGCGGTTAGCCTGAGTAGCTTGCAGCGGATTCTCCAAGCGGGAGGGCAGGCTGGCTCGATCAGCCCGGAGCGGGCGTCTGACGTGTTCCGTCGTCTCGGGATACGTCAGGTGGCATCTTTCGTGCTGCGCGATTTCCTGATGTTCGAAGACCTTCCGACCGACCTGTCCTACCCGCTCGCCGTAAAGGTCATCTCGGCAGATATTCAGCACAAGACGGAAGCCGGCGCGGTCGCCCTCAACATCTCCGGCCGCGGCGAACTCGAACTCGCCGTCAGGAAAATCGTTGAATCCGCCCTGGTCTTTCAACCTTCCGCGCGCATCGACGGGATCGGTCTGCAGGGCATGGAAAAGGGTCTCGCCGAGGTTGTGCTCGGCTTCCGTCGCGACCCGCAGATCGGACCGATTGTCGTGCTTGGAGCAGGTGGCGTGCTCACCGAGATCTATCGGGATTTCGCCACGCGGCTCGCGCCGACGACACGCGAGGAGGCGCTGGCGATGATCGACGAAGTCAAGGGCCTGGCTCCGATTCGTGGTTACCGGGGTCTGCCCAGGGGCGATCTCGACGCGCTTGCGGACGCGGTCGTGGCCATGTCCCGCCTCGCCTTGCTCGATGAGCCGATCGTGACTGAGGCAGAGATCAATCCGCTCATCGTGAAGCGCGCCGGTGAGGGCGTCGTCGCCGTGGACGCCCTTGTCACCACCGCTGAGTATCGGATGGACGCGTGAGTATCCGCCGCGTCCCATCGCATTGCAATCAGAGGATCGACAGATGATTGAACGGTTCGGCGTCGGCCCGCGTCTAAGCAAGGCCGTCAAGTTCGACCACCTGGTCTTCCTTGCCGGAGAGGTCGCCAACGATCCGCAGCTGGATCTCCGCCAGCAGACGGCTGCGGTCCTGGCAAGGATCGACGCGCAACTCGCCCAGTGCGGAGCAAACAAGTCCTCGATCCTCTACGCGCAGGTGTGGCTCGCCGACATGAGCGGCTTCGACGCGATGAATGAGGTCTGGGATAGCTGGATCGACACCGCCAACCCGCCCGCTCGTGCGACGGTTGGCGCCCAACTCGCGAAACCATTCAACCTGGTCGAAATTCAGGTCGTCGCGGCAACGGAGCGCTGAGATGTCGAAAGCAGATTTTCAGCATCATCGTGCTTCACGGATGAACTCTCCTGATGCGCTGACGCCGCGTCGACTCAGGACGGGCGGCAAGGCAGTAGCCGAGGCGTTTCGGATCCACGGGGTCGAGCGGATATTTTGCGTACCCGGCGAAAGCTACCTGCCAATCCTTGACGCTCTTGTCGATGAGCCTGGAATACAGGTCGTCTCCTGCCGGCATGAGAGCGGGGCGGCCAACATGGCCGAGGCCTATGGCAAGCTGACTGGGCGTCCGGGCGTATTGATGGTCACGCGCGGACCGGGTGCCTGCAATGCGACCATCGGGCTCCACACGGCGTTCCAGGACTCTACGCCGCTCGTCGCGATTGTCGGCGACGTCGACCGGAGCTTCGAGGACCGCGAGGCCTTTCAGGAGATCGACTTCAGGGCGTTCCTGAAGCCGGTCTGCAAGTGGGTCGGCCGGATTCAGTCGGCCGATCGAATTCCAGAGCTTCTGAGCCGCGCATTCTACCTGGCGACATCCGGGCGTCCTGGGCCCGTGGCGCTCGTCGTGCCGGAGGACATGTTGGCCGGGTTGACCGATGCTGCGGCCGCGCCTCCCTATCGGGTTGTCCAGCCCGCCCCATCGGCTGCATCGATGGACAGGCTTCGTGAGCTTCTGCGGCTTTCGTCCAAACCCGTCATGCTCGTGGGCGGAGGCGGCTGGACGCCTGATACGTCGGAGCTTCTGCGCGCGTTCGCGGAACGCCAGCATCTCCCGGTTGCGGGCACGTTTCGGTGCCAGGACAGGATCGACAATCGAAGCGACGCGTATGTTGGCCACGTGGGAATCGGGATCAACCCGCGCTTGGCGGATCGGATCAGGGAGGCGGATCTCATCCTGGCCGTCGGCGCTCGACTGGGGGAAAAAACAACGCAGCACTACGATCTGCTGATCCCGCCATGCCCGGCGCAGACGCTGGTTCATGTCCACCCCGACCCGAGCGAAATCGGCAGGGTCTACGCTCCCGCGCTCGGAATTTGCTCAAGCGTTGGTGAATTCGCCTCCCTGGCTTCAGCACTGCCAGTCAGCAAAGGCAGGGGGCATGGATGGATGCGAGGTCTCCGGTCCGACTATCTGGCGCATCTCGCTCCGATCGCTCCTCCTCCAGGCACGTCCCTCGACATGTGGGAGATCATGCGCGAGTTGCGGGAACGGCTCGACCCGCACGCGATTCTGACCACCGACGCCGGAAGTTTCTCGGGATGGATGCAGCGGTTTTATGTCTACCGAACGTACCCTTCCCAACTGGGAGCGACGAACGGCGCCATGGGCTACGGCATTCCCGCTGCCATTGCGGCCAAACTGATCTTTCCGGAGAAAACGGTGGTCGCGTTCTGCGGCGATGGCGGCGCCCTCATGACAGGCAACGAAATTGCGACGGCCGTCAAATATGACATCGCTCCAATCATTCTTGTTCTGAACAATGACATGTATGGCTCGATCCGAGTCCATCAGGAGCGGGACTACCCCGGCCGTGGCGTAGACACAGGGCTCGTCAATCCATGTTTCGTGAGATGGGCGGAAAGTTTTGGCGCCTTCGCGGCCACCGTCGAGCGAACCGAGGATTTTGCGCCTGCGTTCGAACAGGCGGCTGCGGCAGGACGCGTCGCGGTCATTGAAATACGGCTGCCGGCCGATGCGGGCCCACCCGGCAGCACGATCAGCCAGATACGTTCCGAAGCGCTCGCAAAACAGGCGGGCGTTGGCGCCACAGCCCAGAGCAGGACATAACATGACAGCAATTCTGGGGTTGTTCATCGACGGCGAATCAAGGGTGGGAGGCGGGCGGCGAACGATGTCGGTGCTGAACCCAGCCGACGACGAGGTCGTTGCCGATCTGACACTGGCGGATGCGCGGGACCTCGACGACGCTTTGTCTGCGAGTGCTGGCGCTTTCGCCGAATGGCGGGACAGCACGCCTCTCGAGCGGTCGGCCCTATTGAGAACAGTGGCCGGCCTCATTCGTCGCGATCGCGAGGCGCTGGCTCGAATCTTGACCGAGGACCAGGGGAAGGTTCTCGCTGAATCATTTGCCGAAATTGCCGTGACGGCCGAGTCGTTTGAATGGGCGGCGGAGGAGTGCAAGCGTACGTATGGCCGCGTCATTCCTTCGCGAGACCGCAATTTGAGGCTCTTTGTCGAGTATGAACCGATTGGGCCTGTCGCGGCTTTTTCCCCCTGGAACTTCCCGGCTTTCAATCCAGGCCGCAAGATGTGTACGGCCGTCGCCGCCGGATGCTCCATCATCGTGAAGCCTTCCGAGGAGACGCCTCGATGTTCCCTGGAAATCGCCCGTTTGTTCGCCGAAGCCGGGGCTCCGCGCGGACTCGTCAATGTGGTGTTTGGAAACCCGCCGGAGGTCGCGCGCCATCTGATCAAATCTCCGATCGTTCGCAAGGTCGCTTTTACGGGATCGGTCCTGGTTGGAAAGTCCCTTACCGCGCTCGCTGCCGAAGGCCTGAAACCAGTCACCATGGAACTCGGCGGGCATGCTCCGGTCCTGGTCTTCGACGATGTGGACGTCGAGGCCGTCGCGAAGGAAGCCGCCGCAGCCCGGTATCGCAATGCCGGACAGGTGTGCATCTCGCCCAGCCGCTTCTTCGTCCAGCGGTCGGCGCATGGCAGGTTCGTGGATGCCTTTTCCAGAGCGGCTGCAGACATCGTGGTCGGAGATGGCCGCGACGGGCGAACGACGATGGGGCCTCTGGCCAGCGCCCGGAGGGTTTCGGCGATGGAGAACCTTGTGGCCGACGCAGTGTCAAGAGGCGCCAGGATCGCCTTCGGTGGCCAAAGGACGGGCAATACCGGACACTATTTCGCGCCGACGGTGCTGACGGATGTTCCCCGGGAAGCACGCGTTCTCCAGGAGGAGATTTTCGGGCCCATCGCACCGATCGTCAGCTTCGACGACGAAGCTGAGGCAGTTGGCAGGGCAAACGAGCTTCCTCTTGGCCTTGCGTCGTTTGTCTTCACCGAGAACGGCCGCCGTGCCCAGAGGCTGGCTTCCCGCATCGAGGCGGGAGCGGTTGCGGTCAACAGCACAACGGTGGCTCTTCCGGAAATTCCCTTTGGAGGGGTGAAGGAGAGTGGCCTTGGCCGCGAGTCAGGCGAGGAGGGAATTCTCGAACACATGATCAAGAAGACCATCACGATGCGAGCGCGATGAAGCCTTGTGGCGGTGAAGTCGTGATTGGCGCACCTCTCCTCGGTCTTTTTCGCCGAGACAGTTCGTTGGTTGAGGCTGACCACCGCAGGCAACCCTGCTTAAACCCAACGCACAACCCACTTTTGGAGATCCCCATGACCCGGCCCTATTTCATTCTTGATGTCTTCACCGACAGCCCACTGGCCGGCAATCCTCTTGCCGTCGTCCTTGATGCCGAAGACCTCGGCAACAGCGCCATGCAGGCGATTGCGAAGGAATTCAATCTTTCGGAGACAATCTTCCTGACCGGCCGCCTGGGCGGGAAAGTGCCCGTCCGCATTTTCACGCCGACGGCTGAAATTCCGTTCGCCGGACACCCGACGATCGGTGCGGCGGTTTTGATCTGCTCGCTTCTCAAGGACGGTGGCGAGGAGCTTCGCATGCTGACCTTGGATGAGAAGGTTGGGCCTGTGCATTGCCAGGCACTCGCTCGCTCGATCGGTACGGGCCACGCCGCCTTCGACATTCCGGATTTGCCGCAGCAGTCACCAATCGATGTCCAACCGGCAGGGCTCGCAAGCCTCCTGAGCTTGTCCGAACGCGATATCGGGTTTGAGTCGCATGTGCCGAGCATATTCAGTTCCGGGTTTGCATTCGTCTTTGTGCCGCTTTCAGGCTTGCCGGCCTTGAGCGCTATTAGGTTGGACGGCGGACGCTGGGGGGAAGTGTTGCCGGAGCCCATGCCACGAGCGCTTGTTGCCTATACGAATGGACCAGATGGCAGCTATCGGCTTCGCGTATTCGCTCCGGCGCTTGGGGTCGCCGAAGACCCAGCGACAGGTTCGGCGGCCGCGGCCTTCTCGGGCGTGCTCGCGCGCTTTGCCTCGCTCCCCGACGGTGAGCACGCGGTTCGACTGCTGCAGGGATACGAGATGGGCCGCCCAAGTCAGCTGGACCTGCAACTGACGATCACCAACGGTGGTGTTTGCGCCGCACGCGTAGGTGGCAGCGTCGTTCTCGTAGCCGCAGGGACTCTGCGCGTCTGACCCGGGACGTTCCAGGACCGCGGTGTTTTCGGCGCCGCACCTTGATGGGCAGCGGGACAAATTCACGGGTCTAATATCGACCATGTCAAAACTGCAATTTTCCGGCGCGCCGATTGTCCCTATTGGCTTCCATAAAACCGCATCTGAACCACATCTGCCTGGTCGACGCCCCGAAGGGCAATGCCAGTGAAACCTGGAAAAGGATTGCTGCATGTCCCTTGCATCCATGGCTTCGGCGTTCGCGAGATAGGCGATGCCACAAAGCAAATCGAGACACGAGATGTTTGTCGACATTGGAGAAAAAGCGAGGATCCGCGTCCTTCGCCGCAGATTTGCGGCAAAGGAAAATCAGCCGGTGATTGTGCTTCTGCATGGCTATGGCGTGCCCACCGCCGATGCGTTCGATGTCCCAGGCGTCTCGTGGACGGCCGATCTCGCCGGACGTGACATCGAGGTTTGGGCTATCGACCTGCCGGGCTTCGGCGCGTCCTACCGGCCGGACTTGGGGCCTGAAGCAACCCGGGCGGCGGCAGCGGCGCCGTGCGTCGTAACCTTCCTGAGGTGGTTGAAGGCACAGTCCTCCCAGCGGCCGCTCCACCTCCTTGGCTGGTCCTGGGGTGCTATCGTTGCGGCGTTGGCGGCAATCTCGGCACCGAGCCTGATCGACCGGCTCATATTGGTCGGTGCAATGCAGGCGACACGCTATCCCGAAGGCGCGCAGGCCATGGCCGCGATGTCACCTTCCGGCACGATCACGTCGAGTATGCCGGCCTATTTGCCCATGCTGCCCGAAGCAGCGGTGGCCGCATGGAGGCGGATGCTTGGCCTGCGGAAGGACATTGTTGACGAAGCAACGATACAGAAGGTGATCGATGTCGTCGCGCGCGCACCACAAAGTGCGCTTTCCTCCGGCGAGACCATGCTTGCGCGGCCCACAGGACCCCTGCTTGACCTCCACAATGCCTGGTCGGGGAAGCCGGCATTCGATCCCGCTCGGCTGCGTACTCCGACGCTGGTCTTGCGAGGCGCTTTGGATACCTTTGCCGACACCAAGCTTGGGCGGCGGGTGGCCCACGCCGAGGTCAAGGAAGTGGTCATTTCCGACGCTACACACTGGATGCCGTATGAGCGCAGCCGAATTCAACTTTTCGAAGCGGTAGCGGATTTCGTCAAAAACTGACCGGCCTTGCATGCAGGGACATTGGACATGAGTGCAGCATCAGTCCGCCTCCGGATCGATGGGGACGTCGGGTTCATCCTTATCGACAATCCCCCAGTCAATGCTGGGTCGGCCGGCGTACGGCTGGGACTTCGCAATGCCGTTCGTCGATTGGCGGCCGACGACGGCCTGGTTGGTGGTGTCATCATCGGTGCCGGCAAGACCTTCATGGCCGGGTCAGACATCAGGGAGTTCGGCAAGCCCCTGCAGGAGCCGGACCTGCCGTCGGTCATTCTCGAGATCGAGCAGTGTCGCAAGCCGATCGTCGCGGCGATCGACGGCGTTGCCCTGGGTGGTGGCTACGAATTGGCGCTCGCCTGCGATGGGCGCCTTGCAACGCGTGAAGCCGTGGTTGGGCTTCCGGAAGTAACATTGGGAATGATTCCTGGAGCCGGTGGGACGCAGCGCCTGCCGCGGCTGGTAGGCATTGCACAGTCCTTCGACCTGATTGTGTCTGGTAGGCGTGTTGCTGCCTTGGAGGCGCTTGCGCTTGGTCTGATCGACGGTATCGCCGAGGGTGATCTGGCAGGTTTCGCTGCTGATTGGGTGAGACGAATGGCAGGCCGCAAGAGCAGGGTCCGAGATCGATCAGTTCCGAGTGACGCGACCGGTGACCTCGCCCTGGCAGAAAAAACCGCACTAAGAAAGGGGCACGGCCGGGAAGCCGTGCGCGAAGCGCTCAGGGTCATTAAGTTAAGCATCAGCACATCGTTCGAGCAGGCGCTCTCCAGCGAGCGCGAGGTCTTCCAGCGGCTTCGAATCGGGGAGGATGCGGCGGCGCTGCGCTACAATTTCTTTGCCGAGCGTGAGGCCAGCAAACTCGAAGGGATGGAAGGACGGGCCGCGCGAGTCATTCAGAAAGTCGGCGTCGTCGGCGCCGGGACGATGGGCGCCGGCATTGCGGCAGTCTTTGCCGCGTCCGGGTATCATGTGACGTTGGTTGACACGACGGAGGAGGCGCTTGCACGCGGTCTCGATCTTGTTGCTGTCGCGATTCATGATCTGGCCAGATCCGGCCGGCTCGGCACCGGTGGTCTCGATGCAGTCTGGGGACGCCTGATCCCATCGATGAGTCTCGATGGGCTTTCCGATGCCGATCTGATCATCGAAGCCGTATTCGAGGACATGGCCGCCAAACGGGAGGTGCTTTCTGCGCTCGGCTTGGTTTTGAAACCGGGTGCGATCATCGCATCAAACACATCGTATCTCGATATCGACGAATTGGCGCTGGCGACAGGCAGGCCCGAAGATGTCGTCGGCTTGCATTTCTTCGCACCCGTGCACCGGATGCGGCTTGTCGAAGTTGTCCGCAACGCACGCACTACACCTGACGTCTTGTTGACCGGCGTCTCTGTGTCCAAAATCGTTGGAAAACTTCCGATCGTCACGGGATGCTCGGAAGGCTTCATCGGGAACCGCATCTATGCGAAGTACCGTCAGCAGTGCGAGTTCCTGCTGGAAGAAGGCGCGCTCCCTCATGAGGTCGACGCCGCGGTAGAGGAACTGGGCTTCGCCATGGGCCCTTTCGCAGCCGGAGACCTGTCGGGGCTCGACATCGCGTGGCGCAATCGCCTGCGCAAGGCTGCTGCCCGTGATCCTCGGGAGCGCTATGTCGAAATTGCCGATCGAATCTGCGAGCTGGGGCGTCTTGGTCGCAAGACCGGCGCGGGTTGGTACACCTACGCAGGCGCGACCGGCAAGGCGCAACCGGACCCAATCGTGACAGAAATCGTCAGACGGTACGCCGTGAAGCGCGAATCCTCGATGCCCTTGTCGGGCGAACAAATCAGACGTCGCGCACTGGGCGCGGTCCTAAATGAAGCGGCATTGATCGTCGAAGAGAGCAGCGCACGATCTGGCAGGGAGATCGACCTCGTTCTGGTGAACGGCTTCGGCTTCTCGAAGTTTAAGGGAGGCCCGCTCTTCCTCGCTTCCCGCCGCCCGCCTGCCGAAATCGAAACGATGATCACCGAAGTCGAGACCGCCACCGGCTTTGGGTTCCGGCGTGGGGATGTCGCACGCTTGCTCGCCGGGCTAGGCGAGTAGGAACCGCATTCTCGCTTGCTCAGCCGCAGCCTGCAGCTGGCGCGGAATTCTGGCGACCATTGCCTCTACGGTCGACGTGGACCACATCCGTAAGTGCATCTGCGCCAGCTACCCGGAAGGGCGAGCGCCCATCCCCGAGGTTCCCGACCACGGCAAGACTAAGGCAGGTCAATTCTGGGCCTATGCCCGGGATGAGGCCGCTGCCATTCCGCGCTGCCGCCACTGGATCCCGGAGCAAAATCCGAACGTTTAGGTCTAGCATATTTTTGCGGTTCACCGGGCGCTTCTGACACGCCCGGTAACGGGTCGCCAGGTGGCAGCTTGTTGGGCACGGCACAATGAGCTTGCTGCAATGTGACCATCATGCTCGAGATGATTTCGTTTCGGCAGCAAGCAACGACGAACCCGAGACCACAAGCACGCCGCCGAAAAAACTCAGAGCCGCGCACAGCCCGAAAACGGAATGATAGCCGAACAATTCCGCCCAGGTTCCGGTGGCAATGCCGGCGACCAGCCAACCCGCGTTCGTTGTGTTGGCAAAAAGGGCTGATGCCGTACCGGCGCGGCCGGGATTGAGTTCTTGCAGCAGCTGCATTCCGCCGACGCTGATGATGCCGATGCCAACTGCGCGCAGGACCTGCGCGCCATACATCACTTGCAGCATTGGCAGCAGAGCCACGCTCAAAAAGTACAATGAGAAAACCGCGAAGCCTGCAACGAGGAGCGATCGGTTCGCCCGCTTTGCTGGTACTAGGACGAAGAGCGCCATGACGATGACTTCCACGGCAGCGCAGAGGCTGAACATCAGCCCGACATCGCGCTCGCTGGCGTCGAGATCATTGACGACCACGATCGAAAGCGCCGTCGACCCCATAAACATCGCGATATTGAAGAATGTAAGGGCCAAGGCCGCCTGGATAGCCCACCGAAAAGCTATTGGTCGTACCTTCTCGTTCGTCGTGACCGCCGGCATCATCGGTGGCCGGAAAGCGAAGAGTGCAACGAATGCCGCCAGGCTGCAGGACGACGCGACGCCGTAGACGCCGGCATAGCTCCAGACGTGGATCAAAAAAGCACCCAAGGCCGGGCCGATGACCCAGCTGAGTGAAGCGATCATGCGCAATGCTGCCATGCCTTGTGCGGCGAGCGCCGAACCGCGTTGATCCAGCCCGCCCTTGGCGACCGCGCAGATCAGCGCGAAGCTCGCGGTGGCTGGCCCGAGAAGCAGGAATGCGACAATCATCAGCGCCCACCGATCTACAATGACCGTGCAGAGACTATAGCCCAAAGCGGCCAGAGCTAGGGGCAGCGCGAGGGGGCAGAGGCGTGGCCTGCTGTCAAATGTACGAGCGAATAGAGATGTGGCACCAATGCTGGAGATGCCTGACAAAGTGAGGAACAGACCGAGTTCGAACGGCGACATGCCGGCTCGTTCAACGGCGAGCAGGGTCATATAGCTGCTGGCCATTGCTTGAGCCGTGACGGCAAGAAACATCGCGATTGCCGCGACTGCAAAGCCTGGCGCCCCCAGCAAACCGTATCGATTGGACGGCGACATGATAATCCGTCAAAGCCTGAAGGAAGCAACGAGCGTTCAGATAACTTGGTTCCCCTTGCCTACGGTCGTCCCCTCCGATGTAGGTCTCGGCCAGATGGCAGGCAGACGGCGGCCAACAACATGCTGGCGCTCTCTCGGGCAGATCACGGGTTACCCGAGGAACTTGCGAATGAGGTCGCACTCCAGGGCGAGGATCGGTAGTGGGTCAGTTTGAAATTCATAGCTGGGCAGCGCCTGACTTGCTGATGATCCAATCGAGCAACCCGGCCTCAATCCGCTCACACCCGGTGAAGTCGAATACCAGGCTCTTGGCCAGATCGCGCCATTGCGGCTTTAAGAATTGTGTAGGAATATTGCAGCGTCGGAGCGTGCATTGTCGTTAGGGTCGACGGCCATTGAGGGCAGTGTGATCCTGGCTGTCAGCCCGTGAGGCTGTCGTTGAATGAGCTCAATCCCTCCGCCGTGGCCCTGCACTATGTCTCGAGCGATAGACAGGCCAAGTCCGAAACCCCCGCCCATTATCGCGCGCGCATTATCCGCCTTGAAGAAGGGTTCGAAGACCCTTTCTCTCAGGTCGTCCGGGATACCCGGCCCGTTATCCGATACGTCGATCTCGGCTTTTCCATCACCACCGACGCTCAGCCGCACATCGATCACCTCGCCGTGCTTGGCGCCGTTGGCCACGATATTGCTGATTGCGCGGGTGAGAGCACTTGGCCGGCACAGCCAAGTCAACCGGCTCGGGCCTTTATAGCTGATATTGTGGCCGACATCGGCGAAATCCGCGCAGATCGTCTGGAGGAGGCTTGGCAAGTCGACGCGCGATGTATCCTCCGAGCGGGCGTCCTCGCGCAGATAACTGATCGTCTCATCCAGCATATGGCTGATCTGCTCGATCTCATGGAGCATGCCGTCCCGCAGGCCATCCTCGGTAACCCGCTCTACGCGCAACCGCAGGCGCGTAAGTGGGGTGCGCAGATCATGGCTGATCGCCGCGAGCATGCGTGTGCGATCATCGAGAAGGCTGCGGATGCGGGTGCGCATTTCATTGAGGGCATCGGCTACGTCGGCGATCTCGCGCGGTCCGTTGCGGCTCACGGCCTGCTCAGCGCCCCGATGTCGGCCGAACGAATGGGCAGCCTCAGCGAGCGAGGACAGGGGGGCTATGATCCAGCGCACCGCATACACGGAAAGAAGGACGATGAAAACCAGGACAATGACGAGCGTAAGCGCTGTCGGCGCCCAGATCAGCCGCCAAAGGTTCGTTCCTGTCGATGCATCAAAGACAAGAGCCGTGTCGTCATCGATTCGGGCGACGAGTTGATGCTCGGGACCTGAGGAATATCGATCGCCTTCTATCATGTCGATCCCCCAGCCCGATTCCAGTTGGCGCTCTATTAGTCGGGACATTGACGGTAGGCTTGGGGCAACTGCCGGCTCCAACTCGGAAATCGCAACATCCACGACTTTGACCCCGGCCTTTCGCGAAGCTTGCAATATCGCGGCGCGCTCGCCGGAGTTTGCAGCCTGCATGAGTTCGACAATCTGCGCGATCTGTTGAGCTGCGGCAGATGGGCTGGCTTTCGAGGCAGCGCCGTCGGCGAAAAGCAGAACCGTAGCTATGGTGAAGAATGCGCCGAGCAGCACCGATATTGCGACGATCCCGGTGATTTGTGTCGTGATGCTCCCAAGCCGCAACCGGTCCGAAAACGACATTACATCTCCACCACGGTGGGCGTGAACATGTACCCTCCCAAGCGCACCGTCTTGATCAGCGTTGGATCACGCGGGTCCGTTTCCATCTTCTGGCGAATTCGGCTGACGTGAACGTCGATGCTGCGTTCGATCGGTCCCGTCGCACCGCCATGAACCATATCAAGCAGTTGCTCGCGCGAGAGTATCTGGCCTGCGTTGCGGCAAAAGGCGATGAGTACGTCAAACTCCACACTCGTCATTGCCACCCTCACGCCGTTTGGATCATAAAGCTGACGTGCAGTCGGGTCGATAGTCCATCCTGCAAAGGTCAGCGGCCTGGCCCGCGACGCAACGCTGCCGTTCGCAGTTTGCGCCCGGCGCAGGAGCGCGCGGATGCGTGCTACGAGTTCGCGGGAATTGAAGGGTTTTGGAATGTAGTCGTCGGCGCCGATCTCGAGGCCGACGATGCGATCGATAGCCTCGCCCCGCGCCGTCACCATGATGATCGGAATGGCCGAACCCGCCCTCAGTCTGCGACAGACGCTGAGTCCGTCCTCACCAGGTAACATGATGTCGAGGACGACAAGATCGACCTGCTCGCCATTCAAAATTTTGTCCATCTCAATGGCTGATCCAACGGCTGAAGCGGCAAAGCCGCTTTCCGTCAGCACGTCGATGAGCATCCGCGAAATCTCCGGATCGTCCTCGACAAGAAGAATGCGTGGTGTCGCGCCTTGCGGGAGATGTGCGATCGACATGGCCCTTACGGATTCGAGCATCCGCCTATTCTCGGTTCAAAGCGCTGCTGCGTCAGCAGCTGATTTGTTTAATTTTGTTAACGTTGGCCATCGGATTCCGCCGCATGCGCATGCGGCGAAACATCTCTTAATATCACTTAAACCCGGCTCCTTCAGCGAAAGCCTATGTTCTTGCCTTGCAACCCCACGGAGGTGCTGGACATGACCCGGCTTTCGATCATTCTTGCCTTTATAACCCTTGTTCTTCCCGGAACTGCCGCCGCCCAGCAGGAGCAGAGCTCGCAGCCTGAAGTGAGTGCGGAAGTCCGGCAAATGTGCAAGCGGGAAGTGCGCAAGCTGTGCCGGACGTTGCTGCCAACCAAGGCTGCGATCCGGCGCTGCGTCGCGGAGAACAGGGACAAGCTCCCTGAGCAGTGCCTCGCCGTCTTCGGATTGGGACAGCAGTAGCTACAAGTCAGGACACTCGCCGCGACGGCGCCTCCCATCATGATAGGCTCTTTAGTACTCCACCTGCGAAGCGCGCTTGGGCGTCTTCGTCCGCTGGTGCGCGCAGCCGCGATTTTCGCGCTGTTCCGCGTTGCCGCTGTTCTATCGCTCTTCGTTGTCCCGGCGCTCTACAGTCGTTTCATGGAGTCGCCGGCTGCCCAGCCGGCACTACACAATGCGTCGAAGCCAGCGACACTGACCGTCACGGTTGCCGCGGTCGAGGAACATCGCATCGACGAGGCCGTGCTGGCGACCGGCACTGTGGTGGCCTGGGAGGAACTTCAAGTCGCTGCCGAGACAGCGGGACTGGCCATCACCGAGGTGCTGGTGGGTGAGGGTGATCACGTCGAGAAGGGACAACTCCTGGCGCGCTTGAACGATGTTCAGTTGTTGGCCCAGATGGAACAGCAGAAGGCATCAGTGGCCGAGGCGAAGGCCAATCTCGAGGCCGCCCAAGCCGAGCTAGGGCGCGCGCAACAGCTTCTGGAACGCAACGCCACCAGCCGGCAGAATGCGGATCAGCGCGCAACCGCTGAAAAGACGGCTGCTGCGCGTCTTGCGGTCGCAGAAGCTGGCCTGGTTCAGTTGCATGCCCAGCTGGCGCGGGCCAGCATCCGCGCCCCCGCCTCCGGATACGTTTCAAAGAAGTCCGCTGTTCTTGGACAGGTGGTGCAGACCGGTGCCGAACTGTTCCGCATCGTGCGCGATAGCCGGCTCGAGGTGGAGGCCAAAGTCCCGGAGGGAGATCTGTTCGAGGTCATCCGGGGGGGACAGGTTGCGGTCACCGGTCCGGCGGGGCGAACGATTGAGGGTGAGATCCGCGCAGTGGCGCCAATTGTCGATCCGCGGACCCGCCTCGGCACCGTCCATGTGGCTCTTCCCTCAGATTCCGGTCTTTTGCCCGGCATGTTCGCCCGCGTGGAGATCACCACACGCCGCCGAGTTCCCCTTGCCATACCGGAGAAAGCCCTGGTCTGGCGCAACGGCGGGAAGGCGGTCTTCGCGGTTCAGGAAGGCACAGTCTCGCTGCGGCCCGTCGAAACGGGTGTCCGGCGGGGGGGCTGGATCGAGATAGTGTCCGGCCTCGCCCCAGGTGAGCGCATCGCCGTAAAGGGCGCCGGCTTTCTGCGAAACGGCGATCGCGTACATGTCGAACTCGCGACAGCCGATGGTGCGGAGGTAGGCCGATGAACAATCTGTCCTCGTGGTCGATCCGCAACCCGATTCCCACCATCGTTCTGTTCCTGGTCCTCACGCTCGCCGGCGTGCTGGGATTTATCAATCTCGGCATCAACAACATGCCCGACATGGACATCCCGACGGTGACCGTGACGGTGATGCAAGCTTCTGCTGCGCCTTCCGAGCTTGAAACCCAGGTGACCCGGATCGTCGAGGACGCTGTTGCCGGCCTGGGCAATGTCGATCACATCCGATCCACTGTGAAAGAAGGTGTCTCGACGACAAATGTCGAATTCGCTTTGGGCACGGATACACAGAAGGCTGCCAATGATGTCCGAAATGCCGTCGCAAGTATCCGGGCGAGCCTACCGGCGGATATCCAGGAGCCCCTTGTCCAGGAACTCAACGTTTCGGGCGGGGCGATCCTCACCTTTGTGGTCACCGCCCCCTCCATGAATCCCCAGGCCGTGAGCTGGTTCGTCGACAACGATGTCGCCAAATCTGTCCTCTCGGTTCATGGCGCCTCGAAAATCGAGCGGGCCGGCGGCGTCGACCGCGAGATCCGCGTTGCGCTGGATCCCGATCGCATGATGGCGCTCGGGATCACAGCTGCCGAGGTCAACCAACAGCTGCGCGAGGTCAACACCGACCAGCCAGGCGGGCGCGCTACCATTGGCGGCAGCGAGCAGGCAATACGCACTCTTGGGGCGGCACGGACCATCGAGGCGCTCGCCGGCACACGCCTGACGCTCTCTGACGGGCGTACCGCTCGGCTCAAGGACATCGGCCTGGTCGAGGACAGTTGGGCGGAACCGCGCCAACGTGCCCGCCTCGGCGACGCGGAAGTTGTCGCCTTCAGCGTCTACAGGACTGTCGGGTCGAGTGAACTCGACGTTGCCGAAGCCGTGCGAGAGAAGGTCAAGGAGCTCGACCAGGAACATGACGATGTCGCTATCCGTGAAGTCACATCGTCCACCACTTTCGTGGAGGAGAGCTACGCTGCTGCGCTGGAGGCGCTGTGGATCGGGGCCCTGCTGGCGGTCATCGTAATCTGGCTGTTCCTGCGCGACTGGAGGGCAACGCTCATCTCTGCGGTGGCACTGCCGATGTCTCTCATCCCCACCTTTGCCGTCATGAGCGCATTCGGCCTGTCGCTCAACAATATCACGCTGCTCGCTTTGGCTCTCGTGGTCGGCATTCTCGTGGACGATGCCATTGTCGAGATCGAGAACATCGTTCGCCATATGCGGCAGACCGGTAAAAGCGTGTACGAGGCGGCAATGGAGGCGGCGGACGAGATCGGGCTCGCGGTAGTCGCCACCACCGCCACAATCGTCGCCGTCTTCCTGCCGGTGGCTTTCATGCCCGGCCTGCCTGGTCAGTTCTTCCGAAATTTCGCCATTGCCGCCTGTGTCTCCGTCGCTTTCTCGCTGCTCGTGGCGCGCATGCTCACGCCTCTCATGGGGGCATATCTGTTGAAAGCGGCTCCGAAGGAGCACGACGAGCCGTTCTGGCTGCCCGCCTACCTCTCTGTCTTGAGGATCGCGCTGCGTTTTCGGTGGATGACCCTCGTGCTCGGCATCGTGTTCTTCGTCGCCGCGATGGGACTCGTGCGGTTCATGCCATCCGAATTCTCTCCCGCCCGCGACCTTGGCCGGTCGATGCTGTCGCTCGAGTTGCCCGCCGGCTCCACCCTGGCCGATACTGACGCGGCAGTCCTCAGAGCAACCGAGATCCTGAAGGGATATCGCGAAGTCCAATCCATCTATTCCGCCATAGGCACCCAGACGTCGGGGGGCAAAGGCGCCGCAGCCCTGGGCACGTCATCCGCAGGGGAGGTGCGCAGGGCCACCATTACCGTCAATCTCAAGCCGAGGACTGAGCGCGACCGCTCGCAGCAGCAGTTCGAAGCCGTTGCCGCCGCCGCGCTTGTGGCCGTTCCTGGGGCGAAAATGCGTTTCGGCGCTGATGGCCAGTCCGGGGCAAAGGTCGCGATCACGCTGACAGCCGACGATAGTGCCGCGCTCGCGCGTGCAACAGACGCGCTGGAGCAGGACATGCGAAGCGTATCAGGCATCAACAACGCAGGCTCGACCGCAAGCCTCGCCCGGCCTGAACTTGTGATCAGGCCAAAGCCCGACAAGGCGGCCGAAATGGGAGTTTCCTCGGCCATGCTCGCCGAGACCGTAAGCATTGCAACCCTCGGCGCGGCAGAGCAGAACCTGCCCAAGTTCAACCTGACTGGCCGTCAGGTCCCGATCCGGGTCATGCTGGACGAGCACGCGCGCGACGACGTTGCCTGGATCGCCGGGCTGCAGCTTCCTGCCGGCAACGGGACCATCCCGCTCGGGTCCGTGACCGATATGAGTTTTGACGTTGGTCCTGCTCAGATCGACAGGCTGGACCGGCGAGGCAGCGCGACGGTTGAAGGGGAACTGGCTGGTCTCACGCTCGGCCAGGCGACCCAGCGACTGCGAACCATGTCTGCGATGAAATCTCTTCCGCCTGGAGTGATGGAGGTTCCGGCCGGGGATGTTGAGCGCATGCAGCAGCTCTTCAGCGGATTTGCTGTGGCGATCGGTTCCGGTGTCGTCCTGATGTATGCTGTGCTTGTTCTGCTGTTCGGCACTTTTGTTCAACCGATTACACTTCTTACGGCCCTCCCATTGTCGCTTGGCGGTGCGCTCGGGGCGCTGATGCTCACGCGCGGGTCGCTTGCTGTACCAGCACTCATCGGCATCCTGCTTCTCATGGGAATTGCCGCGAAGAACTCGATTCTTCTTGTCGAGTACGCGATCCTCGCGCGGCGCGAGCAAGGTCTCGACCTTACGACTGCCATCCTCGACGCTGCGCGAAAGCGGGCGCGGCCTATCGTCATGACTTCGGTTGCCATGAGCGCCGGGATGTTGCCTATCGCGCTTGGCATCGGCGCCGATGCTGAATTCCGCGCGCCGATGGCCATCGCCGTCATCGGTGGGCTCATCAGCTCAACCGCTCTTAGCCTCCTTTATGTGCCAGTGGTCTACAGTCTGATGGATGGTCTGGAGAACCGGCTTGGGCGACTGCTCGGCCTGATGATCATCCGAGAGCCGCAAACTGAAGTGGTTGGTAACGGGAGCCACGGTGGACATGAGGCGACTTGACCGCCGAGGACCACAGCGGCGCGGGCGAGTAGCGCGGAATGCAGGGGGACTGGCATGAACCAGCGCTGCATGCATCCCCGCTTGCGCAGGCGCGACGCTCGCACGGCTCGATGCGCTTGTGTCCGCAGCCGACGCGGGCTTCGGCGCGGCGCGCGTGTCGCGCTGTTCGAGAATCGCACGCAACACCGACCCGCCTTGCCCCCAAGCGCCTTCCACGCTGCTGGCAATCGCCTGGCTGCGGCAGCATCGATGCCAAGCGGGTGGCGTTGTGCCTTCGGCAATGGCATCAAAAGGGGGCATTGTGGTCTCCGATCGAACACCGCAACATTGTTTGTCACGAGCCAATGCTGGGTTGGACGCGCGCCGCTCTCATGCCCCTTTCGGCAAAGCGGATCGCCAACTTGCCAAGTTGTTCGGCATTGTCGCCGGCGGCATTGCCTTGGCGCGCCCGGTCGGCAATGCCAACGAAAATGACTGCGAAGCGGAACAGCGAAAACGCCACGTGGAACGGCAGAAGCAGGCCTGTGGGAAGCGCGTCTGCATAGTAGCCGGCAAGGAAGTCCGGCTCGGCCGGAATGCCCAGTGCCGCGAGGTTCAGCCCGCGAATGCCGCCATATTCGTCCGGTGTCGTGTGCCAGGCTATCGAGCAAAAACCCAGATCGGCCAGCGGATGGCCGAGCGTAGACAATTCCCAATCGAGGATGGCGACCACGCGCGGCTCGCTCGGGTGGAACAACAGATTGCCGAGCCGGAAATCGCCATGGGCAATCGCCACTTGCCCGTCGTCGGGCGGGAGATTCGAGCTGAGCCAATCCGCCAGCCTGTCCAGTTCCGGAATGTCCCTGGTCGGGGATTCGGCCCATTGCTTCGACCAGCGCGCGATCTGGCGCTCGAAATAGTTGCCCGCGCGGCCGAAATCGCCGAGGCCGACCGCATTGGGATCGATCCTGTGTAGCTTCGCCAGCGTGGAGGCCATGGCGAGATAAATCGCGCGGCGCTCGACCGGTTCGATGCCGGGCAGGGCGGCGTCGTGGAAAACACGGCCTTCCACGCACTCCATCAGATAGAAAGACGGGCCGACCACGTCGTTTTCCGCGTGGTAGAGTACCGGCTTCGGGATTGGCACGTCCGTGCCGGCGAGCGCGCTCAGAACCCGGAATTCGCGGTCGATGGCGTGTGCACCCTTGAGGATCGGACCGGCCGGCTGCTTGCGCAGCACCATGCGGCGGGTGCCGTGATCGAGGAAGAACGTTGGATTGGACTGGCCGCCGCCGATACGCTCAAGACGCATCGGTCCGCCTTCGCCGAAATGGCCGTCGAGGAACAGTTGCAGCCGGGACGCATCGATATCGGCAAAATCGTTCGGCATGTCAGCGCGCCTCCTCGCGCAACACGAACTTCTGGATTTTGCCCGTCGCCGTCTTGGGAAGCTCCCGGAACACGAAGCGCTTCGGCACTTTGAAGCCCGCCAGTCGCTCGCGGCAGAAGGCGAGCAATTCCTTCGCTGCGGCCTGCTGTCCCGATTTCAACTCGATGAAGGCGCAGGGCACCTCGCCCCATTTCGGATCGGGTGCTGCGACCACGGCGGCGAGCAGCACCGCCGGGTGGCGATGAAGCACGCTTTCGATCTCCAGGCTCGAAATGTTCTCGCCACCGGAGATGATGATGTCCTTCGAGCGATCCTTGATCTCGATCGCGCCGTCGGGATGCCGGACAGCGAGGTCGCCGGTGTGGAACCAGCCGCCGGCGAAGGCTTTTTCGGTCGCCTCCTGATCGCGGTAATAGCCGGCCATCAACGTGTTGCCGGCAAGCAGGATCTCGCCCATCGCCATTCGGTCAGCCGCGACATCCTTGCCGTTGTCATCGACCACGCGCACGCGGCTCGCCATGACGTGCGGCACGCCCTGGCGGGCGAGGATGCTCGCCTTCGTCTTGGCGTCGGCCATCGCGACGTCGTCATCCAGGTTGCAGAGCGTCGCCGGGCCGTAGGATTCGGTCAAACCATAGAGGTGGATGAGATCGAAGCCGAGTGCGTCCATGCCCTCGATGAGCGCGGTGGTCGGCGAGGCGCCGCCGGTCGCGACGGTGATGCGCCGGGCCGGGTTCGCGGCCGGGCGGTCGGGATGATTGAGGAGCATGTAGAGCACCACCGGCGCGCAGCTCAGATGCGTGATCTGGTGGCGCTCGATCGCCGCGAAGATGAGCGCCGGATCAATGCGGTCCAGGCAGACATGCAGGCCTCCTGCAGCCGTGATGGCCCAAGTGTGGCACCAGCCGTTGCAGTGGAACATCGGCAGCGCCCACAGATAGACTGTGCGGTGGGTTAGGCCGAGCGCCAGCACGTTGCCGAGCGCGTTCAGATAGGCGCCGCGATGATGATAGACAACGCCCTTGGGTCTGCCGGTTGTTCCGGAGGTGTAGTTGAGACAGATCGGCTGCCATTCGTCGGTGACGAACGCGCGATGATCGAGGGAGTCGACCGTGTCGCTCTCGGACAGCAGGTCGAGGCAGTTCAGTCCTTCATCGGAATTGCCGAGCATGAAGGCCGGCACGCTTCCGGCAATCTCGGGGCAGATCGAGCACGCCGGGTCGAGGATGAGCATGACGCTCTGCGCATGTTCGAGAATGTAGCCGACCGTGTCGGGGTCGAGCCGCGTGTTGATCGCGTTCAGGACGGCGCCGAGCATCGGCACGGCATAGTGCGCTGCAAGCATTTCCGGTCGGTTCGTCGCAACGATGGAGACGACGTCACCCGGCTTCACGCCCCGGCTACGCAGAAAGCCGGCAAAGCGCGCCACCAGTGACGCAAACTCTCCGTACGTCCAGGTGCGGTCGCGCCACGCGACAGCGGGGCGAGTGGGAAACGCCTCGACCGCATGGTCGAGCAGGCCAAGCGGCGTCAGCGGACTGTGGTTGGCGGGGCGTGGGGCGAGATGCGGTTCGATCAGCATCGACGGTTCTTCTGGTCTGGGCAAGCGGAGCTTCGGGAACTCATGGCATCAACTGCCCGCCATTGACCGACAGCACCTGACCGGTGATGAAGCTTGCCTCGCTGGAGGCAAGGAACGCCACCGTGCCTGCGATATCGGCCGGCGCGCCTATGCGTCCGGCCGGAATGCGGGCGATCTCGGCGTCGCGGACATCGCCACGCATGGCTGCTGTCATGTCGGTCTCGATGAAACCCGGCGCCACGCAATTCGCGGTAATGCCCCTGGCCGCGTTCTCCAGGGCAACCACCTTTGTCAGGCCGATCAGGCCGGCCTTGGCGGCGGCGTAATTGGCCTGCCCCGCCTGGCCGCGTTGTGCGTTCATGGAGGAGATGCTGACGATGCGCCCGAAGGCGTGCTCGCGCATGGTCGGAAGAACCGCACGGATAAGGTGAAAGGGACCGGCCAGGTTCACATCGATGACCGCTGTGAAGTCGCGAGGATTCATTTTGTGAGCCATGGCGTCGCGGGTGATACCGGCATTGTTGACGAGAACGGCAACCGGGCCGATGCCGCTTTCGATGCGGCTGACGCAGTTCCGAACAGCGTCAAAATCGGTCACATCGACCGTCTCGCGAACGACCGGCACATGGACATTATCGTCATCCCATGAGCGGTCGAGGCCGGCGACGCGCCAGCCGGCGGCCTCCAGTCTTTTGCAAATGGCCGCGCCGATGCCGCGCGCCGCTCCTGTAACGATGGCGACATCGGGTCTCATCGAGCCGCGCCCTCCACGGCTTTACCTTCGACAGGCCATTGCCAGAACTGCCGGCCCTCCTCTGTCAGGAAGCGGTTGAGCACCATCTTGTGCACCTCGTCTGCGCCGTCGACCAGCCGCGCCTGCCGGGCATAGCGGTAGATCCATTCGAGCACGGTGTCGGTGGAATAGCCTCGCGCGCCGTTGATCTGGATGCCGGCATCGGCCGCGGCGTGCAGCACGTTGGCGACCACGACCTTCGCCATCGACACTTCCTTGCGCGCGAAGGCGTTCTGATCGAGCGCCCATGCCGCCTTCATGACCAGCAGCCTGCCGATCTCGATGCGCATGGCGAGGTCGCCCAGCATCATCTGGACACTCTCGCGGTCGGCGAGCCGCTGGCCGAATCCGGTGCGTTCGGCCGCATAGGCGGTGGCGATCTCGATTGACCGCTTGGCAAGCCCCAGCCAGCGCATGCAGTGCGTGAGCCGTGCCGGCCCAAGGCGGGTCTGGGTGACCTTCAGCCCACGGCCAAGCCCGCCAAGAATGTTCTCCTCGGCGATCTCGAGGCCATCGAACTCCAGCTCGCAATGGCCGCCATGCTCCTCCGGCCCCATGATCCCGATGCGACGTAGGATGCGCCAGCCCGGCTGGTCCCTGTGATAGAGGAAGGCCGTCAGGCCGCTGCGCGGGTCGTCGGAAGTGCGGGCGATGAGGATGAAATGGCTCGCCTCTTCGGCGCCCGTGATGAACCATTTGCGGCCGGAAACGACATAGCGGTCGCCGCGCTTTTCGGCTTTGGTCACAATCATGGAAGGGTCCGAACCGCCGCCCGGATGCGGCTCGGTCATGACGAAAGCGGAGCGCACCTTGCCTTCGGCGATCGGCTGCAGCCAGCATTGTTTCTGCTGGGGCGTGCCAAGCGTTTCCAGCACCTGCATGTTGCCGTCGTCGGGCGCGGCCGAGTTGAAAACCACCGGGCCGAAAATCGAGCGGTTCATCTCCTCGTAGCACACAGCCATGCCGATCTTGGACATTCCGACACCACCGTTCTCGGGCTTGAGCTGGAGGCACCAGAGCCCTTCTGCGCGCGCCTTGGCGCGCAGGCTGTCGAGCAGGACAAGCGCGACATTGCCATGTGCGTCGTAGCAGGCACGGTCAGCCTCCAGCGGCAGGATATCGCGCTCGACAAAGGCGGCAATCCTCAGGCGGTAGTCTTCGATCTCAGGCGAAATGCGGAAATCCATGCGAGCCTCACAAGGACGAGACGAGATGGCCGCCATCGACGGCAAGCGTGGCGCCAGTGATGTAGCGGCCGGCGTCCGATGCCAGCAGCAGCAGCGCCGCGTCGAGGTCCTCAAGCTGTCCAAGGCGGCGCTGCGGAATGCGATTTATCAAGGCCATGCCGGCACTGGTCGCGAAGAACTCGCGGTTGAGGTCGGTTTCGATGTAGCCGGGGCATAGCGCGTTGACCCGGATGCCGTGGCGCGCCCATTCCAATGCCAGCGATTTGGTAAGTTGGATCAGGCCGGCCTTGGAGGAGGCGTACGCGGACACGCTGCCTGCCACGCGCATGCCAAGGATCGATGCGACATTGACGATTGAGCCGCCGCGCCCCGCCTTGAGCATCGCCGACGCTGCAGCCTTTGCAACGAAGAATGAGCCCTTGAGATTCACGTCGATTGTGGAATCCCATTCCGCCTCGCTTGTCTCCAACGCTGGTCCCGGCAGGCTCACCCCGGCGTTGTTGATCACGATGTCGAACGGTGGCGCTTCCGCGAACGCTGCATCGACTGCAGCCGTGTCGGCCACATCAAGTCGAAGAGCCCGGGCGCTTCCACCCAGTTTCCGGATTTCCGCGCACACGTTCTCAAGTGCTTCCACACGCCTTGCGGCCAACGTCACCATCACACCTTGACGCGCCAGCAATCGGCCGAAGTGGTGCCCAAGCCCGCCGGAAGCGCCAGTCACCAGGCTCGATTTGCCGGCAAGATCAGATCGTTGCATCGGAGATTCCCAGTGAGACGCCATCGGCCGTGCTGTGCGTTTTTGCACCTCACGGCCGCTCGCAAATTTTTGCCAGCGGCCGCTTCGCAAGCGACAATGGGAGAGCCGCTCGTGAAGAACGAAAACCGAAGCTAGTTGATGGCCGGCTTGTAGTTTGATCCATCCCAGGCGTTCATGACGAAGCCGGGGGCATCGATGTTGCCCTTCGCGTCGAATTTGACGTGGCCTATGATCGTGTCGACACCTTCCGAGCGAAGAACTTTCGCAACATCATCTGTTTTGACGCTTTTTCCGGCCTTTACCCCCTCCGCGAATGCCTGGACCGATGCGTAGGCGTACAGGGTATAACCTTCGGCATTGATGTTATTGGCGCGGAGTCGCTCGACAATTGCTTTCGCAGCCGGCGAGGCGCTCGGATCCGCAGGGAATGTGAACAGCGTGTCGTTGCCAGTTGCGCCGACAATGGCTGCGAACTCCGAGGTTCCCAGCGCATCGCCGCCAACCAGTTGCATCTTTAACCCGGCGTCGCCAGCCTGGCGCTTGATCAAGCCCGCTTCCGAATGATATCCGCCGTAGTACAGGACTTCCACATTGGCGGCTTTCAGGCGCGTGATCAGGGTCGAGTAGTCCTTCTCTCCTGGGTTTACGGATTCCTTCACGACGACGTCCGCACCGCCATTTTCAAGTTTGGCCGACACGAGATCGGCAAGACCTTGCCCATATGTAGACTTGTCGTTGACAACCGCGAAACGTGCCTTGAGGAACTTCTTCCCCAGGAAATCAGCGGCAACAATTGCTTGCTGGTCGTCGCCGCCGATGATGCGAAATATCTGTGCCAGGCCACGATCCGTCACGGCCGGATTCGACGAGACCGTAATCTCCAGAAGATTGTTTTCGGCGTAGACTTCGGATGCAGGAATTGTCGATCCCGAGCAGAAGTGGCCGATCATCACCGCAGCCCCCTCCGCGACCACATGGTTCGCCACCGACACGGCTTGCTTTGGATCACATGCATCATCTTCGACGACGAGCTTAAGCTGTCGCCCAAGAACGCCGCCTGCAGCATTGATGTCCTTAACCGCTTCCTGAGCTCCGATCCGCAACTGCTCCCCGAAGGCGGCATATTGCCCAGTGATCGGCCCGGCGAGAGCGACGTTGATATCTTCGGCGCTGCTCGCCCCCGTGAGGGCAGCGAATATCGTTGCAGCGAACATGAATTTCAGTTTCATAGCTTCTACCTCTGGATGGCTGTTATAGGGCGCTGGAGACAAGTTTGTTGTTTCCGCATCCCTCATCTCGACGTGAGGGTATCAATCGCCAGCTGAGTTTCGTGCGCCTGAACCTGTGCTGGCAAACGATGAAAATTCAGTCCTGGGATGAGGTAATTTCGCCTATGTCAAATCATCGTCCGCCGCTGAAGGCGCTGATAACCTTCGAGTGCGCTGCGCGACATCTCAGTTTCAAAAACGCGGCGGAAGAACTGTCTGTCACGCCTTCTGCCGTCAGCCACCAGATAGCCGCCCTTGAGGAACATCTCGGCGTACGGCTCTTTGCCCGGCTGACCCGGGAGCTTCAGCTCACCCCGGAAGGGACCAACTATCTCGCCCTTGTCGGCGATGCGCTGGAGCAGATCGACGATGCTACATCGCTGATCATGCGGACCCCTGCGAAGGACGTCCTGCGCGTCCAGACATCTCCATCCTTCGGCCCGAACTGGTTGCTGCCGCGTCTGGATGGATTTCTTTCCCAAAACCCAACCTTGGATGTCCGAATTGTAGCAACCTACGAACCAGCTGACTTCCATGCATCGCGGCTTGATATGGCGATATGGTACGGCTTTGGAAATTTTCCGAATTGCTACACGGAACCACTGATCGTCGACCGCTATCAGGCCTATTGCTCACCGGACCTTTTGAAGCGGGTGGGTGGTCTTTCAGATCCGTCGGATCTCTCCAAGATGACCTTGATTCACACAGAACGGAACCTGATTACGTGGCGAGCCTGGCTACAAAGCATGGGAATATCGGGAGTCGATTCTCGACGTGGCATTCGCCTGGACCCGTCACACTTGGCAATAGACGCGGCTGTTTCAGGGATGGGAGTCGTGCTCGAAAGCGATGTGCTCGTAGCTGACTTGGTGCGAGACGGGAAGTTGGTTGCACCATTTTCCCACCTGGTCACAAGCAAGTTGGCTTATTATGTGGTTTACCCACTGCAGAACGGGCAGCTGTTGAGAGTTCAGTTGTTCCATGCGTGGCTGAAGTCAATGCTTCCGCCGATTGAGAATGGCCCTCTACCTTCGTAAGCCCGGCTGTCAGATGCCTCGGAGAGAAGCGGCGTATGCAGGGGCGTTAGACTGTGTTCCACCGTGCCTGCCTGCTATCCAGAACAGCGTTCCCGGGGTTGGTGCGCATCCTCCATGAGTGATGGATAAGCCGTCTGCAGGCAGCAGACGATTTGATCGGAGCGGCCGGTGAATCAGATCCATTTTCCGCTGACGCAGATGCGGCCTGTCAGTCATACTGCTCCGCCACGAGACTCGCGTTTCCACCAGCGGCGGTGGTGTCAATCGACAGGGTACGCTCGGTGAGGAAGTGCATCAGATAGTTCGGTCCGCCCGCCTTTGGACCCGTGCCGGACAGGCCCTCACCGCCAAAGGGTTGGACGCCGACAACGGCTCCGATGATGTCGCGATTTACATATATGTTGCCGGCTCTTGCTCTGGAACGAACAAGGTTGACGTTTCGATCGGTTCGGCTGTGTATTCCCAGGGTCAGGCCGTAGCCGGACTGGTTGATCTGGTTCACGACCTCATGCAGCTTGTCAGACGAATATCGGACGACATGGATGATCGGTCCAAATACCTCCCGCTTCAGGTCGCCGATAGAAGTGATTTCGAAAGCGTGTGGCGCAATATAGAAGCCGGTGCCTGTTGCTTTGCTGCCAAGTCGAGCAACTGCAATTGGCCTCGCGCTGTTTTGCATCGTGTCGATGTGCGCCTGAAGTGCCTTTTGTGCTGCCTCATCGATCACCGGCCCGATGTCGGTCGACAAGCTCCGTGGGTCGCCTGTGATCAGTTCCGCCATGGCGCCCGCAAGCATGCGGATAACCTTGTCAGCTATTTCCTCCTGAACAACGAGCAGCCGGGCCGCCGAGCAGCGTTGGCCGGCCGTTTGAAACGCTGAAAGCAGGATGTCCCTGACAACCTGTTCGGGGAGTGCCGAACTGTCGGCGATGATACAGTTAAGCCCGCCCGTTTCCGCCACCAAACGAGCGATCGGCCCGTCTTTCGCAGCAAGTTTCTGATTGATGAGCTTCGCCGTCTCGGTGGAACCAGTAAATGCTACGCCCGCCACGATGGCGTTCTCGACGATCGCAGCGCCTACGGCTTCGCCGGTACCCGGGAGGAAGTGAAACACGTCCTTCGGAATTCCTGCTTCGAGAATGAGATCCGAGACGAAAGCACCGATCAGCGGCGTCTGCTCTGCTGGCTTGGCAATGACCGAGTTCCCGGTAACCAGTGCGGCAACGATCTGCCCCAGGAATATGGCAACGGGAAAATTCCAAGGCGAGATGCAGACTTGAACTCCACGCGCGCTATAGGTGAATTCGTTTCTCTCGCCTGTTGCCCCTGGAAGCAGGACGGGTTCTGCGAGTAGCCTCCGTGCCTCGGTAGCATAGTAGCGACAGAAATCGATGGCCTCCCGGATCTCCGGGAACGTGTCGGGAATGGTCTTCCCGGCCTCGCGTACCAGGAGGGAAACCAACTCAACCTGCCTTTCCTGAAGCAGGTCGGCGAGCCTTTCCAGGCAGCGCGCTCTTTCTTCAACGGGTGTGGCGTTCCAGCGCGGCCAAGCTTGCGAGGCTATCTGCAACGCGCTGGCAATGTCACTGGGAGAGGCGTCCGTCACAAACCCTACGGTGATGTCAGCGCTGATCGGTGAGAGCGCAATCCGTGAGGGGCCAGCTTTCTTCTCCCCGTTTACAAGCGGAGCTGCGGAAAAGTGGCGACCATCAAGTTCTTCGAGTTGCCGAAGCAGCGACGTGCGTTTGAAACTGTCTGATAGGTCATAGCCGCCGGAGTTCGCTCGCGCTGCGCCGAAAAGCAGAGGCGGAACGGGAATGCGGGGATCCCGCAGTGTGGGTAGCTGCCTCACGATAGAAACAGGATCGGCAATGACCTCGGAAACCGGCACCTCAGGGTCCGCGACTTTGCTGACAAATGCGCTGGAGGCTCCGTTCTCGAGAAGCCGGCGTACCAGATAGGGCAAGAGGTCGTCGTGGCCACCAACAGGTGCATATACCCGACACGGTATACGGATCCCCCCTGTGCCGACAATCTGGTTGTAAAGACCTTCTCCCATTCCGTGCAGCCGCTGAAACTCGAAATCGCGCGTTTCCTTTGTCAGTTCCAATATCGTGGCAACGGTTCTGGCATTATGCGTGGCAAACATCGGATAGAAGCAGTCAGGCTTCGCCAGAAGTTTGCGAACGCAGGCGAT
The DNA here is from genome assembly GCF_020164655.1 of Mesorhizobium sp. AD1-1. NCBI lineage: Bacteria > Pseudomonadati > Pseudomonadota > Alphaproteobacteria > Hyphomicrobiales > Phyllobacteriaceae > Mesorhizobium > Mesorhizobium sp. AD1-1. Next base: position 41,096 of record NZ_JAIUGP010000007.1, on the reverse strand, counting down.
GTAGGAAATGTCGGTAGCAGCCTTCCTTGTGAAGACTGGATAGTCCTCGAACCCTTTGACTTGCGCGAATTTGATTTCCGTATCCCAGTAGCCGCCTTTCACAAGACGGATCATCAGCCGGCGTCCGACTTGTCCGGAAAGCGCGGCCAGCCAATCCAGCACATAGGGGGCACGTTTCTGGTAGGCTTGAACGACGAGACCAAAACCCTCCCAGTCCCCAAGTTCGCTATCGCGGAAAACGCGGGCAAGGATCTCAAGCGACAACTCAAGTCGATCGGCCTCTTCGGCGTCGACAGTCAGGCTGATGTTCGCCTGTTTGGCCGCCAACGTCAGGGATCTCAGTCGCTTCGTCAACTCGACCAGAACTCTGTCGCGTTGGGCGAATTCATAGCGCGGATGAAGAGCCGAAAGCTTTACGGAGATGCCCGGCCTGTCACGCAGCGTTTTGCCAGCGGCGATCTTTCCAATCGACTCTATGGCGTCCAGGTAGGAGCCAAAATAGCGCTCGGCGTCTGCTTCTGACCGGGCAGCTTCACCCAGCATATCAAAGGAAAAAGTGTAACCACGCGCATTATACGGGGCCATTCCGTGCAGGGCTTCGCCGATTGTCTGCCCGACGATGAACTGGCGGCTGAGTGTGCCCATGGCAGCGCGCACCGCGCTTCTGATTGCCGGCTCGCCGAGCTTCGCTGAGAGCGAACGAAGGCTATCCAAGACGGGTATCTGCTCCGATCCGAAGTATCGGAGACTGCGACCGGCAATGTGTAGACCCATTGACGACAGGTTGATCTGCGCAGACTTTTTTCGGCCAGTGAATTTGAGCCAATCGCCTCCAGCAAGTTTGTCGGCTATGAGCGCATCGCTGATCTGCCTGTCTGGAATGCGGATCAGAGCCTCGGCAATGCACATAAGGCCGAGACCTTCGGATTCGGTAAGCTTGTATTCTGCCATGAAGGTTTCGAGTGACGACGCACTGATCCCTTTGGCTCGCATCGTCTCCACAAATTTGGCAGCCTGTCGACTAATTCGCCGATCTGCCTCCTGACCGAGATCGGCTTGGATGCTGAGACGCCGCAACGCGTCCTCTTCATCTTCCCTGTAATGTCTGCCGAGTTCTTCCCACAGGAGATCGAGTTCGCCTGACTTGGCCCGATTGGAAACCAACTTGTCATTTGAGGCTTGCAGATTCATTTCCCGGTCTCCTGAACAACTGCTACGGCGATCTGGATGAGAGAACGCTGCAAGGTTCCGGATCGGGTATCATTCGAGAGAGAAGCGCGACAAACGAAGAAAAATCAGCCCAGCGAAGAATTCAATTCATGCCGCCTTGCCGGAAGGGGCGCCATTTTCAGACATGGACAGCCTGGCGCAGGCGACGAGCCATTCTTGGAAGGCTGCCAATCCGGCGCGCTGGGGTTTCCTGCCTTGCAGCAACCAATAAGCATCCCAGATCAAACCCGAACCAGGCACACAAGGAACCAACAATCCCTTCGTCATTTCGGCTTCGGCCAATACATCACTCTCGAGAACGATGCCGAGGCCGGCTGCGGCTGCTTCGATCGCCACATCGGAGGGGTCGAGATGTATCTCTCTGACAAGATCCGTTTCGATTTCGATCCCGTTGGCGGCGGCCCATCTGTCCCAAGATATGTGGTTCACGCTCGTGATGATTATGGGATTGGAGAGAAGTATGTTGACCGTGTCTCCCCCCATTTTTTCTACAAACGAGGGATGGCACAGCGGCTGAACTGTCTCTCGAAGCAGCAATGTTTCGGTCGCATTCTTTGTCGTTGCCCTGCCGTACGAAACTGCAAAATCGACCGCCTCCAGATCCACACCTGCTCGCCCTGTTTCGGCGACCACTCTTACGTCGATCGACGGATGTGCTGTTAGGAAACCTGGCAACCGAGGCAAAAGCCAGCGAGCAGCAAAAGACGGTGGCGTGTGAATGGTGACTACCTGATTGCGTTGACCGCGAGGACCTTTCTTGACAACGCGGTTCATCGCGCGCCTAAGCAATTCGAATCCCTCGGCGATTTCGCCCTGGAATCTTTTCCCCTCATGCGTGAGGACTACGCCGCGGCCAGCCCGCACGAAAAGTTCCAGACCGATTCTTGCTTCCAGCAGTCTGATCTGGTGACTGATCGCCGATGGCGTCAGGCCAAGTTCGTCCGCGGCTCTCTGAAAGCTGCCGAGCCTTGCAGAAGCCTCGAAAGCGACGAGGGCCCTGAGTGGCAAACTGCCTGCTGACATCTCTTTACCCCCTGCATCGGTGCGCTGGACTTCGGATCGTCGCAAAATAGTGAATCCAATTCACGAGTCCAATGAGTTCTTTGCGGTTGTGTCTCGCGCCCTCGCCGAAGATAGAGTCCGAGCTTGCGGCTCACTCCAGCGCTCAAGGTCCAAAATGTCACTCGATCCAAAACATCCTGGTGTCGACAATTTGCTCTTCTATGGAAGGGACTTCTCCGAAACCATCGTGGAAAGAGCTAGCGGCACCTACATTTACGACCAGAATGGCCGTGAAATAATTGACTTTTCGTCTGGTCAAATGTGCGCAACACTTGGGCACAACCATCCTGTTATCGTCGAAGCGATTGAAAAATCCTGCAAAAGCGTAATACACTTGGATAGTACGAAACTGTCACGGGCGGTACTCGACCTCGCGCAAGAACTCTGCCAACTCCTCCCTGCCCAACTCCAGAAGGCAATGTTCCTGAACACAGGGGCGGAGTCGAACGAAGCAGCCATCAGGTTGGCAAAACTCCACACCGGAAAATTCGAGATCGTCGGTTTCACGGGTTCCTGGCACGGCATGACGGCTGGTGCTCAGTCCAACACGTACGCTTCCGCACGGCGCGGCTACGGGCCTTCCGCAACCGGTAACTTTTCCCTTCCGGCACCGAATTGCTATCGATGCCCCATCCGGCACTGCAGCGAAAAATGTGACAAGACGTGCCTGGAAGTGGGCTTTGAGCAATTTGATTCTTGGTCTGTCGGTGCTGCGGCCGCAGTGATCATCGAGCCGGTACAAAGTGCTGGAGGAATGATCGTGCCACCTCCAGGCTATCTCGCTCGGCTAAAGGAGCTTTGCGAGGCGAGGGGCATGATCCTCATCTTTGATGAAGCGCAAACGGGCCTTGGTCGCGTGGGGTCGAATTTTGCATTCGAGACCGAGGGCGTGGTTCCCGATGTCCTCACGCTTTCCAAGACACTGGGTGGGGGCGTACCGCTGGCGGCCACCGTCACTGGTGAGCAGATTGCCGACGATGCGAGAAACAAGGGGTTCAACTTCTACACCTCCCACGTCTCCGACCCCCTGCCGGCGGAGGTCGGACTCGCCATCGTACGCCTCATAGTCGAAGAGTCTCTCGCTCAGAAAGCGCTGGAGATGGGTCAATATCTGACCGAGCGGCTGCGGGAACTTCAGCAAAGGTTCGAGGTGATCGGTGACATACGTGGAAGAGGGCTGTTGGTCGGTGTCGAGTTGGTTGAAGATCGATACACGAAACGCCCGGCAATCGACCTCATCCAACGGGCCTCGAAGCGATGCCTTGAGTTGGGCCTCAACATAAATAAGGCAGGAGGTGGCAACGCCATCTGGCGTCTCGCCCCACCACTCAACATCGAAAAGAGGGATATCGACAGGTCCGTAGCGATTATCGAAGACAGCCTCATCCAATGTGGCGCCTCATGATCTGCAAAACGAGATGATGTTCAGTCGATCTAGTCGCCGTCGAAGCACCGGCTGCAAGGCTTGTCGGTGAAGACCCTTCTTTCGCTCGCGATATTACCTGGAAATTCCAGGCCGGCCGCGAACGCCGCCAAAAGGTCGCGGCCCCGCGGCCACTCTGCCAATCCGGACGCGCCGTTGATGTGACCCGCCGCACCGATCTCGACAATGCCGCTGCCCCATGCGGCGGCCGTCCTGCGAACGTAGCCGACGGTCCCGTACGGATCGTCAGCGCTCGCAATAATAAGCGAAGGAAACCGAAATTTTTCAAGAGGCGTCGGAGCGAAATCGCTCGCTTCGGAAGGAAAGGCAGCGCCCGAGGGGTCCGGCACCGCTACGAGAAACGCGCCCGCGACGGGGAGGGAGGAAACGCGTTGCCACTGAGCGACGAGGAGGCATGAAAGACTATGGGCGACAAGAAGCGGCGGCCTTTCTGAGCCGGCAACCGCAATATCGAGCGCTCCAATCCAATCGGCGAGCCGTGGATGATCCCAATTTTCAGGCGAGAACCGGGTCATCCGTGGATTATCGTGTTGCCACAGGCTCTGCCAATGTGCGTCGCCCGATCCTCCGATGCCTGGAAGGACTATTATATCGGCCATGTTAGTTTCCTCGTGGATTCGAGGAAGATGCCCACTTTCGTTCGAGCGCTGAATAGATAATTATCGGAAAAAGAGGCCAGGTTCCGATAAATTAAAGGTCAGAAATGAACATCTCCGAAACCCGTCGCGCCCAATTGGATCCGACTGACATCGCCATCTTGGAAACGCTTCAGGCGAACGGACGGATTGCCATCTCTGAACTTGGCAGGGCAATCGGGCTTTCTCAGCCTGCGACATCAGAGAGAGTAAAGCGGCTGGAGGATCGTGGCGTCATAGCAGGTTATGGAGTGCGTCTCGATCCCACAGCCTTGGGACTAGGCATGATGGCGGTCATCCGCCTTCGTACCACTCACGAAAACATAAAGCCCTGTCTGAAACAGTTTTCTCAAATGCCACATGTGGTCGAGGTGCTGCGGCTGACCGGCGAAGACTGCTTTCTGCTGAAGGTGCTCGTCCCGTCGCCGGGGCAGCTTGAGACGATCGTGGACTCCATTGCAAAATATGGTGCGGTAACGACCTCGCTCGTACTTCGCGAAGAGCCAAGCAAACCCATCGGGCGTGCGCTTCTTTCCCAACGGTAAGTGGGACATCACTTGCGAACGATCACGCTTGGTGCCCCATGACGGCTATTCTCTATCGTGGGCGTGGGCCGTTCCAGCGCTATTGAACTTCGTGCCAAGTCGGGGCGTGGTGAGGAAGTGCTTCGGTCATCCGCGCAAACAGGCCATCAAGGAACACTGCCAAGTAATGCGTTCGCAGCACCACGTCCTGACTAATGTCACCATATGACAGGGCTGCCAACATTTCGCTGGTGGCATCGAGATTGTTTACCTCGCCTCCCGGTCTCAACTGGTGGCTCTCTGCAGACGCTCGAAGAGCGCGATGTTCAGTTTTTCAGCAGAGATTCGATGATCTTAGATCGCCATTGGCCAAGGCGCAGGCGCTGTGGCGCCGCTCAATCGAAGAGCGGCGTAAACAGCGTCGCGGATCTCGACGGCATACTTTCGGAAAAGACCTTCAAGCGCCGAGAGCGGTAGCATCCGTCTCCGCTCATCCAATTCGCCATCCGCCGTTGACGGGGATGACTGTGCCTGTAACGAAGGAACCAGCTTCCGAGGCAAGCCAAAGAACCGCACCCGCGACGTCTGCCGGCGTGCCCGGACGCCCCAACGGCGTCTGTGCGACAATCTCCGCAACGCGGTCTTCCGGCCAAGCGCCAGTAAAGCCGGTGGCGGCGATAAACCCCGGCGCAATAGCGTTTGCCGTGATCCCGCGCGGGGCCAGTTCGCGCGCGAGGGCATAAGTCAAACCGTGGATACCCGCCTTCGCTGCGGCATAGGCGAGACCGCCGGGCCGGCTACCGCCGGTTTGCGCGCCGATTGAACTGATATTGATAATAGTCCCGCCGGGGCTTTTCAGCTTGGGGGCAACAAGCATCGCAGAGAGAAAGCTGCCCTTCAGGTTAGCGTCGATAACTGCGTCCCAGTTGCTTTCTGCCTCGTCCAGAGGCATCACAAGACTGACCGGGCTGATGAAGCCGGCCGCGTTGATGAGAAGCGAGACGCGCTCAAAATCTCCAACGGCTCGTTCCATGTCAGCGCGTCTTCCAACGTCGGCACAACGCCATTGAACGGCCGATCCGAGTTTTTTTGCCGCCGATGCCAATCGCTCTTCGTTTCGGCCGACAAGAACCACATCGTATTCCGCCTTGATCAATGCTTCAGAAATACCGAAGCCGATGCCGCTAGCTCCACCCGTTACGATCGCCAATTGCCTTTCAAACATCTCATGACCTCACAGATCCATCAACGCTCCCGAGAAACTGAAGCAATTGGTTCGATATGTCGAATACGGTTGATATGGCTCTACGATACAATTAATGTATCGTATGCTAAGCCTTCGCCAGTTCCAGCAGTTCCTAGCCGTCGCTGAGACGATGAATTTCCGACGTGCGGCGGAACGGCTCAACATGGCGCAGCCCCCCTTGACGGCTGCCATTCGGCAAATGGAAGATGACCTAGGCGTGCGCCTTTTCGAGCGCACCAACAGGATCACGAGCCTGACCCAGGCAGGCGAGATTTTCCGTGAGGAAGCGATGCGCACGATCTCGCAGGCCGAACGTGCAGTCGTGCTCACACGGCGGGCCGGACAGGGATCGATCGGAACCCTGCGAATGGGATTTGTTGCCAGCGCGGTTCGGCAATTGGTGCCGCAGATCATCGCCCGGTTCCGACAAACCCAACCGTCCGTGGTTGTGGAGTTGGAAGAGGCAACGACTGCGCGGCAGGTCGCAGCCATTACCGCGGACCGCATGGATGTCGGCATTGTCGCATTGCCTCTTCCCGCCGATGCCGAGGGACTCCTTTCCACAAAAATCCTGATCGAAAGCCACCTGGTCGCCGCGCTCCCCACCGCGCATCCGCTGGCGCGCGCGACCGCTCAGCCGCTCAGGCTGGCCGAGCTGGCAAGAGAACCTTGGGTTCTATTTCCCGGAGGAGAAGGTCCAGGTCTATATGGCGTGATCCTGCGATCATGCGCAGAAGCTGGCTTTTCTCCCCGCGTCTCGCAGCGCGGGGTCCAGATGGAGACGATCGTCGGCCTCGTTGCGGCCGGTCTTGGCGTTGCCGTGGTGCCCGAGCAGTTCCGAACCTCTCCCCGGGCGGGCGTCATATACAGAGATATCGGCGGCGCAGGCACGCCGATCCCTTATCGGGTCGGCCTCGCATGGCGGAGCGGCCAAACACCTGCCGTCCTTTCTGCTTTTCTTGACTGCATGGCGGAGTTGGATGAGCGAGTTCGAACCTGATGATCATTGCGAGTTGCAGCAATCGGCGCTCGGGAAATCCGGTTGGTGTCCGCCACGATAAATCAAGCGAATCTACAATCCCAAACTCGCTGCTGCCGCAATTGCCGTGATACTGATCCGCTCCGCACGATGCCGGAAGCCTCACGGCCAAATGATTTAAACATGACGCCCGGAATTCTTGGGTACCTGAAGACGTCTGTTCGATTGAGGCGAGTGCTTGGTCTCAGTTCAGGTCGCCGCTAGGAGGTCTCCGTCGTGTGCGTCCAGGACGGCGAGTTTCGCAGGTGTTGCAATCTTTCCCTTCAACGATTTCCCGTCGGTGTTAATGAAGTTGGTGCTGGGTTTATGCATCGCAATTATTCTTCAGCCCCTTTGCGATCATTCCGGTTGGTGGCGGCGATCGGTCGAATGCAGCTTTTGGAATGACGCGAAGAAGTCCGGCGGGCGCTGATCTGCAAGGCGCCGTTGAGCTACGCCTGGAACCACACAATGAGCGCAAGGCCGAACGTAGGGAACAAGACATAGAGAAGAGCCGCAACACGCTCTCCTTCGGCGAAAGCTTTGGTGGATTGTCAAATTCAGGCGGTAGAATTCTCTGCTCCATTGGCATTTCCCTTCAGATGCCACCAAGGTGCAGCGTCTTCAGTTCCAGAAACTCTTCCAGCCCATGATGGGATCCCTCGCGCCCGAGGCCGGATTCCTTGACGCCGCCGAAGGGCGCGGCAGTTGTTGAGACCGAGCCCGCATTAATCCCGACCATTCCGAACTCGAGAGCTTCGGCGACGCGGAAGGCACGTGAGATATTCTGTGTGTAGAGATAGGACGCCAAGCCAAAAGGCGTGTCATTCGACATCGCGACCGCTTGCTCTTCAGTCGAGAAGCGGAACAGCGGAGCGACTGGGCCAAACGTCTCTTCCTTGGCGATTTTCATACCGACCGTCGCATCTCTAAGAACCGTCGGCTCATAGAACAGGCCTGACCGCCGTTTGCCACCGACGACTATGGACGCTCCATTCGACGTAGCATCGTCCACATGTTCCTGAATCTTGGCAATCGCCGCCTGATTGATCATCGGGCCGACAGTTGTACCCTCCGATAGGCCGTCGCCGACTATCAGCCTGGAGGTTGCGGCGGCGAGCTTCTCCGCAAATGCGTCATAGAGGCCATCCTGAACAAGGATCCGGTTTGCGCATACGCAGGTTTGGCCGCCATTGCGGAATTTGCTCGTCATGACCCCAGCGACCGCCGCGTCAAGATCGGCGTCGTCAAAAATCAAAAACGGCGCATTTCCACCCAGCTCCAGGCCGACCCGCTTCACCGTCGCGGCGCATTGCTCCATCAGCATCTTGCCCACGCGGGTCGACCCTGTGAACGTGAGCTTCCGCACAACGGGACTGCTTGTCAAAGCACGGCCTATTTCGGCAGCCTGACCGGTCACAATGTTGATGACCCCGTTCGGTACCCCGGCCCTCTGCGCAAGAATGCCGAGAGCCAAGGCAGAGAAGGGCGTGAATTCTGCTGGCTTGATCACAATCGTGCAGCCGGCTGCCAAAGCTGGTGCCGCCTTGCGCGTGATCATCGCATTCGGGAAGTTCCACGGCGTGATGGCCCCGACGACCCCGATAGGGTGTCTTTGCACGATGATGCGGCCATCCACCGACGCTGCCGGTATCGTCTCCCCGTAGATGCGACGCGCCTCCTCGGCGAACCATTTCACGAACGAGGCACCGTACACGATCTCGCCACGCGCTTCCGCGAGCGGCTTGCCCTGTTCCAAGGTCATGATACGCGCGAGGTCGTCACTGTTAGCGATCATGAGCTCGAACCACCGCTCCAAAAGGGCAGCGCGCTCGCCTGCAGTCTTCCGCCGCCACGATTTGAAAGCCATCTCCGCGGCAGCTATGGCGACCTCTGTTTCCTCAGCGCCACATTTTGGAACGCTGCCAATTATCGCGCCTGTGGCTGGATTATCCACGGGGACGACCGCAGCGCTGTTTGCTCCCACCCACTTCCCATCGATGTAGCAAAGCTCTGCAAAAAGCGATGGATCTTTCAGTTGCTGGGCAATGGTCACCGCGCTCTCCAAAATAGGTTTGCCCCGATCATCGCTTAATGTCGAAGCACAATCTGCCGAAGCGATATCCAACATCGACAGCAACGGCCAAAATTGCCCGACGATCTATTCAACAGCGCTGCTGCAGAGGCGCACACTGTGCGAAACGAGGTGAGAAATGGAAAAGACTCAGATCGTCTATGACGATTTTGCCAAGGTTGACATACGGATCGGTCGCGTCCTGTCCGTGTCTTCGTTCGAACGCGCGAGACATCCGGCTTACAAGGTTGAAGTCGACTTCGGCCCACTTGGCCGGAAATGGTCGAGCGCGCAGATCACCAGCTACAAGGCTGAGGACCTGGTGGACCGTTTGGTGGCTTGCGTTGTCAACCTGCCGCCGCGCAACATCGCCGGGTTCAATTCAGAGATCCTGGTCCTTGGCGCGCGCAATACAGCTGGCGAAGTCAAGTTGCTGGCGCCGGCGCACGAGATCGAAATCGGCGAAGCGGTTTTCTGAGTCTGGCTCCGCAACGCATCTTGACGAAAAGCATCCATTTCGAGGAACAAAAGATGGGCATGCAAACCGCAGACTTCATTGTTATAGGCGCCGGCATTGCTGGAGCTTCGGCCGCCTATGAATTGAGCAATGGTGGCAAGGTCATTCTTCTCGAAATGGAGGCCTCGCCGGGCTATCATTCAACGGGCCGGTCTGCCGCGGTGATGACCGAAAATTACGGCCCCGCCCTTTGGAGCCGGCTTGTTACCGCCTCTCGAGATTTCCTTGAACATCCCCCAGAGGGTTTCACCGATGTTCCGCTTGCCACGCCGCGTGGGGCGCTTTTTCTCGCCCGGGATGGTGAGCAAGCCAAGCTCGCTGCAAAGACGCAGGAATTGACACGCAGAGGTGTGGCCATCCAACTGACCTCTTCGGAAGACGCCCTGCGGTTCTGCCCCGTCGTAAAGGCAGGCGAATTCGTCTCGGCTCTTTACGAGCCGGACTGCATGGATATCGACACCAATGCGCTCTTGGCAGGCTATCTGAAGATGCTCCGGGCCCGTGGCGGTCAGCTCGTCACGAATGGTAAGGTCGAAGCACTTAAATGTTCCAACGGCAGATGGACCGTCTCCACGCCGGCTGGAACCTTCGAGGCGCCCGTTGTGGTCAATGCGGCCGGAGGCTGGGTACAGCAGATCGCCGCGCTTGCAGGCCTTTCCTATCGCAATGTCGTCCCATTCCGCAGAACTGCCGTTGTCTTCGATCCGCCGGCCGGCAGTGATGTTCGGACCTGGCCGATGACCTTCGATGTCGCTGAGACGTTCTACTTCAAGCCAGAAGCTGGCCGGATCATGGTATCCCCGGTCGACATGGCGGAGTCGGAGCCATGTGACGCGCAGGCTGATGAACTCGAGGTCGCGATCGCCATTGATCGTATCCACAGGTTCACCACCATGGAAGTCCACAGCGTCAAGCACAAATGGGGCGGGCTGCGGACATTCGCCGCCGATCATGAGCCGATTATCGGTTCTGACCCCGAGGCGCCAAGCTTCATCTGGTTGGCGGGGCAGGGTGGCAATGGCGTGATGGCCGGCGCGGCGGCCGCCCGTCTTGCCGCAAGCTTCGCGCTCAACACCGCGATTCCCGCAGACATCGCAGCCCTCGGAATCACGGCCGAGAACGTCTCTCCCGGCCGGGCCTGCGTTCTCGATGCCGGCGGCGACAGGCCAGCGGTCGGCAGCCTCGAAGCGTTCGAAGCGGTATGATCTGAACCAATCAATAGCGATGTCGGAGGCGTGTGCCGAAGGCGGCATGCCTTCTGGCGCCGTCTCTTTCGAGATTTCCCGTCACGGCTACCCCAAACACTGTCAGCCCGCGACGGGTTGAGAAAGGAAATGCTTCATGTCGTCGAACAAGCGTAGTCCGGGCGAACTCCTGAGCGCTCGCGCCAACAACATCCCAAGGGGTATTCTCACGGCGCATCCCATTGTCGTCGATCGTGCCGAAGGCGCCTGTATCTGGGATACGGATGGCCGGCGTTATCTCGATTTCGTCGGCGGCATCGGCGTCATCAACGTCGGCCACAATCACCCGCGTGTGATCGCGGCCGTTGAGAAGCAGCTAAAACGCCTCACACACACGGCCTTTCAGGTTGCAGCATATGAGCCGTATATCGCTCTAGCGGAACGTCTCAACACGTTGATCGGAAAAGGCGCGGCCTACAAGAGCGTCTTCCTGACCACAGGCGCCGAGGCGGTTGAAAACGCCATCAAGATCGCCCGCAGCTATACCAACCGTCCGGCCGTCATTTCGTTTCGAGGCGGTTTTCATGGACGCACCCTGCTCGGCGTGACGCTGACCGGCTTTGCCCAACCATACAAGCAAAATTTCGGGCCGTTCGCGGGTGAGGTGTTCCACTCGGCTTATCCAGACAGCTATCGTGGCATCACGACTGAAGGCGCGATCGCAGCTCTCGAAGAAGTCTTCGCCACGCAAGTCGCACCGGATCGCGTTGCCGCCATCATTATCGAGCCGGTGCAGGGTGACGGCGGGTTCCTCCAGGCCCCACCTGAATTCCTGCGCGCTTTACGAGAGATCACCGAGCGCCATGGCATCGTCCTCATAGCCGACGAAATCCAGACCGGCTTCGGCCGCACCGGGAAGCTTTTCGGCTTCGAGCATGCCGGGATCCAGCCCGACCTGGTCACGGTTGCCAAGAGCCTTGCGGGTGGGTTTCCACTCTCGGGCGTCGTTGGAAAAGCCGAGATTATGGATGCGCCGGCTCCGGGCGGACTCGGCGGCACCTATGGTGGCAATCCAATAGCATGTGCTGCGGCTCTTGCCGTCCTGGATGCATTCGAGCTGGACGGCCTTGTGGAACGCGCCGTCGCTCTAGGCACAAGGCTGTCCGATGCGCTTGAGGCGTTGAAGGCAAACCATGCCGACATTGGTGTTGTGCGCGGCATTGGCTTCATGCGGGCTATCGAATTTGTCACGGATGGCGAGACAAGGAAGCCGGATGCCGATCGCGCGCAGCAGGTGATGGTGCGTGCGCGGGAGCGAGGCCTCTTGGTGATCAAATGCGGTGTTCATCGAAACATCGTTCGCTTCCTGGCACCGGTGGTCCTTTCCGATGACGACCTCGACGAAGCCATGCGGATCCTGGCCGAGGCCTTGGATGCCGACAAGATATCTGCCGCTGGATAGGGCATGAGAACCTCACGGCCGCTCGCGCCTGGCCGTGATTGCAGCCGCGGAAAGAGAGATCACCCTGCGCCAGCCGACAACAAGGACGAACCCGATGCGGGCGATATTTGTAGACTGCACCGACGAACTGGCCCGCGTCATTGAAGCCCGCAATTTGCCGGTTCCTGATGCAGTCAAGATCAATCGGGGAAATCCCACTGAAGCGGAACTGATCGCCATGGGTTGTGAGGCCGACGTGCTTTTCGTCGAACATACAGTCGTTCCGCCGAGCGTCCTCGATGCCTGTCCCTCTATCCGGGCGATTATTTTCATGGGCACTGGGGCGGGGACCTATGTGGACCTGCAAGACGCTGCCAAACGCGGTGTCGGCGTATACACGACGCCGGGATATGGCGACCGATCGGTCGCCGAACACGCATGCGCGTTGATGTTTTCGGCGGCGCGCAAAGTGGCGCAGATGGACCGCGACATCCGTTCCGGCGTCTGGTCGCCCTTGGGCGGATTGCAGTTGATGGGCCAGAAGATCGCGGTTGTCGGGCTGGGCGGCATCGGCGCCCGCATGGCCGATCTCGCTGCTGGTATAGGCATGGAGGTCGCGGCCTGGAACCGTACGCCTCGCGACCATCGCGCCTACATTGCTGACCTTGATGAGGTCCTGGAGAATGCCAACATCGTATCGCTGCATCTGTCGCTCACGCCCGAGACCGCGGGGCTGCTGAACGCTCGTCGGCTTCTCCTTCCGGCAAAGGGATTCATTCTCGTTAACACCGCGAGAGCGGGGTTGATTGAGGAAGCCGCGCTGTTCCAGATGTTGACCGAAGGTCAGATTGGACATGCAGCCTTGGATGTATTTCCCGAAGAGCCCTTGCCTGCAGTCAGTTCTTATCGTTCGCACGGAAATGTCACGCTGACCGCCCACGCGGCTTACATGACTGATGCAGCATACAACGAGCTGTGGCTCAGGACGCTTAACGCCTACGCAAAGATCTAACCGATCAGGGCCATTGCCACGGTGCCTATTGAGGATCCATCCTAGTCAAGTGACAGGAAATGAAGATCCTTGCGCCCGTGAAGCGGTTGTGGATGCGAACGTCAAGTGCGCGTCAAAGCTGGCGGTTCGGCGGTCGAACTCGCCAACGTCAAGATGGCGACGAACCCGTTCAATGAGATCGCGGTGAAAGAAGCGCCGGCGAAGGAAGCCGGTTGGCTGGACCAGGGTCGCTGCGTGTCGGTCGGCAAGTTTCGCCGCGATGCGGCGGTAATCGCCGAGGTTATATCTGCGAACGTTAATCGCCTGTGAGCCGCCCTTGGCGCTGGATGGTGCTATCGAAGCAGGGATTCGAAACGGCTGCTTCGCGCACGGTGAACTCACGCCATGGGTCTGTGCCGTCAAGGGTTTGCCACGACCTTCCCCGGATTCATGATGCCGTCCGGGTCCAAGGCAGCCTTGATTCCCTTTATGAGGCGCAGTTTGCCTGGAGCACCGTAGCGTTCAAGCAAGTCCATCTTTAGCCGGCCAATGCCATATTCAGCGCTGGACGTGCCTCCCATCTCGGCGGCGAGCTGATAGATCCGCGGCGAGACATCACGCTCGACCTGGTGCTTAAAGGTGCTCTTGTCGGAAAGGGCCGGCGGGACCACGTTGAAGTGGACGTTGCCGTCGCCGACATGGCCATAGACCGAAAGGACGGCACCCTCCGCATCGCGTTCTACGATCTTGGACGCCGCTTCGATGAAGCTTGCCAGCCGCGACGTGCGCACCGCGATGTCATGTTTGACCGAACCGCCGTGGTGAACTTCCGCCTCCGGTATGCTTTCGCGCAGATGCCAGAACGCCGCGCGCTGCTGGCCGCTCGCGGCGATGCTCCCGTCCGTGATCAGGCCCTGTTCGAAGAGTTCGCCGAGCAGCCCGGTGGCAGCCTCCTCGAGGTGGAAGACAGGTGAGGTCGTCGCCGCTTCCAGCAAAACGTAATGCCGGCTCTTTTCCTGCAACGGATGACGCAGGTCTTCTTTTGCGTCCAGAAGCAGTTGCAGCGATGAGTGGGATACGTGCTCGAATGACGTGATCTGCTCACCGGTCTGGACCTGCGCGGCGGCAAGGATTTTTGCCAGGCTCTCAATGTCGTTGATGGCAAGGAACGCCGTCACGGTCTGTCGCGGCTTTCGCGCGAGTTTGAGCGATACGGCAGTGATGATGCCCAGGGTGCCCTCAGCGCCAATAAACAGCTGCTTGACGTCGTAGCCGGAATTGTTTTTCCGCAGGGGACCCAGTTCGCTATAGAGGCTTCCGTCGGGGAGCACCACTTCGAGGCCAAGGACGAGGTCGCGGGCCATCCCGTACCGCAGCACGGAAATCCCGCCCGCATTCGTGGAGAGATTGCCGCCGATACGACACGACTGCTGCGAGCCCAACGCCAGCGGCAGCAACAGATCGGCGTCGAAGGCAACCTGTTGAAGGTCGCTGAGGATGATGCCCGCTCCGCCGAAACCGACAGGTTCGCGGGATCCAGGTCCCGCACGGAGTTCATTCTTTCGAGGCTGACCACAAGTTCGTCGCCCTCGTCGCTCGGGGTGGCCGCAGTGCAATAGCTCGTATTGCCGCCTTGCGGCACGAGCGGGACACGGCGTCCGGCACAGGCGCGGACGATGTGCTGGACTTGCGCGGTATTCCGCGGCCGCAGAACGGCGGTGGTGCGGCCAGTATAGTGCCGGCGGAAGTCCGTCGTGTAGGCCGATATGACATCCTGATCGCGGGTGACGATCTCCTGCGGCAGTTGTGCGAGCACCTCTTCTATGCGGCCCATAGCGTGATCTTTCATCGGCAGTATCCAGTCGATGCCAATTGGCGCCCACCCAGGAGAGACGTTGTCCCTCAATCTCTGGCCAGATTTCGCGCTGCTTAGATGTCTTTGAAATCCTGGTGGAGCAGATCCAATGTTATCACCGCCGAAGGCAAGAGTTTGTGCCTTGCTCAGGATCTCTAACTGTGGTTGACCAGTGATTTCAACGGGATGGTGCCACGGTCAAAGACCGTTTTAATGACAATGTAGCTGAAGTATTTTTCAACGCCGATGTTCCGATCGAGGATAGATTCCATAAGTTCTTGATAGCTGGCGACGTTCTTACAGACAAACTTAAGCAGGTAGTCGTAGCCGCCACTAACCAGATGGCACTCCTGGAGCGTTTCATATCTGCGAATATCTGCCTCGAACTTAATGAAATCCTCTCGCCGATGGTCATTCAACGTAACTTCTGTGAATACTGTTATGTGCTCCACGAGCCTTGATAGTTGAAGACGTGCATTGTAACTGACGATGTATCCGGCGTCCTCAAGGCGCCTCACGCGGGCGAGGCATGGACTTGGGGAAAGGCCTACGGCATCTGCTAGGTCCACGTTCGTAAGGCGACTGTTTTGCTGCAGCTGCGCGAGAATGTTGATATCGATGCGGTCCAGTTTTGGTAATCCGGTCATTCTCGCGCAACCTTGCAAAATCAGCCCCTGAGAGCTTCCTGGTGAGCCTTGGCGAGATCAGCCATGCTGTTGAACCGGAAATCGTACGTCGGCATGTCACCGGGGTGCAGAGTGGCACCGAAGCCTTCCTGGTCATAACGCCGGTAGATCCAGCACGAAGCTAGGCCATGGCGGTTCGCTGGGCCATGATCATGGAACATGCTCTCGGCAGTATGAAGAATCTCATGCTTCAGGATGCCGAGGGTCTCAAGCTTCTTGATCATGTATTCGAAGTTGCCATCAGAGGGTTTATACGAGCCGCAGTCCTCTGCCGTGTAGATCGCATCGAACTCCACCTGAAGCTTCTCGTTGCTCGCTGCGAAGCTCTCGTTGTCGACGTTCGACAAAATGATAAGTTTGTAATGACGCTTGAGGTATTGCAGGGCGCCAGCGGAGTCCGTGAATGCCGGCCAATTTTTTACAAACTTGCCGTAAGCCATGCACTCGGCCCACGTGGCTGATAAGCTCCATTCCTCCGCCAAACGTTTATAGACGATCGGCAGAAGATCGCGGTAGTTCTTAGCGGGTGTTTGCAATTGCTGGGACGCCTCGTGACGAGCATGCGCCTCGAGTATTTGGTTCCGCGACAGCGGAGTCGGCAGCCGGCTGGTCAAGGGTTTGAGCCCCTCGAACATGCCCGATTCCCAATCGATCAACGTGCCGTAGCAGTCGAAGGTCAGGGCTTTGAAGTCTGTCAATTTCATTGGCATAGGTCCTTAATGTCGATGCGACAAGCTTGCGTTGAACGAAGGCGTTGGCCGTCACGATCGACAAAATGCACTGGTCGACGATGCGCCCAGTCGACGCCGTTCCGACCGAGAGAAGTGTGGCGCTCGTTCAAGCCGAACCCGAATCGGGCATTCGTCTGCTGCGCAGATTCAAAGCCCCGACCTCTATTCCTGCCCGCTTACATCCTCCGAACGCCGTCATCTTGCCCTGAAATGCTAGGCAACTGCAGTAATACTGAGACCATCAAACCGCAGGCTCTACCGAACACAGCCTTCTTTTTGGCATGATATGCCGTCGAGAGTGAGAGGGAAATTCCGCAGTGGGTGGGATATTTCTCCACATAAATAAGGAGTTTTGCTATTTTCCGTTCGGGCCCGGCGCTTGAGGCAATCGTCACACAGCCCCTGGCCGGCATTTCGTGCTGCTGGTGATGCGGGAAGGGCGAGGGGCTCGTCGATCGCCTGAGGCGCGGAACGGTGCAATCAGAATGACCTAAAAATCGACCTGGCGGCTTGGCGTCCCTCATTCTATCAAGCGGGCAGTAGCGATTGCTAGGCAATTTGCCTTCGGCTGGCTCCCAAACGGCAGTAGAATAGGTTGGTGCGAACTCGATCGGCGACGAGAAGCACCTCTAAGCCGCCCTCGCTACAGGATTTCAGGGAAGAGATGTGGAGTTTCGCTCTCCGTTCCGGAAGAGTTCTTCGGCAAGGGGAAGCTCATCAGCGGAGCCTGATAAACGTAGTCAGCTTATAGCCGCATGAGCTCGCGCGGCGTTAACTTTCTCCACAATGGATCTCCAACAACGTCCACGAGACCATCGGCCCCGACATAATCGCCGTCGCCGAACTCACGCAAAAGCTGTTTTCTGACGGCAAGACACTCGGGATCAACAGCGTCGAGATCGAGGAAGACACCGGGAGCGAATACGAGATAATTCTGGACGCCATCTTCAATGGCCTTACGGGCTGACCGACAGGGTCCATCGCGCCCATGAATCTCGAACCAAAGGCGCCTTTTGGAGTTTCTATGGGATGGGTAAGAAACTCAAGGTCTATCAAACCTCCATCGGCTTCTTTGATCTGGCCGTCGCCGCACCGTCGATGAAGGCTGCCGCAGAGGCATGGGGATCGGACCCGGACATCTTCAAACGCGGATTCGCCAAACAGACGGAAGACCCAAAAGTCATGGAAGCCGCGAAAGCCATGCCGGGTGTGGTGTTGCGCCGGCCGGTCGGATCGCGCGATAAATTCACGGAAAAGCCTGCGCTTCCAAGAGTGCCCGAGGCGGATCAGCGCACTCAAAAGGATACTGCGCAACGCGAGCACTTTGGCAAGAAAGCTGACACGAAATCCGCAGAGAAAGCGAAACTGAAAGCGTCTGCGGCTCTCGAAAAGGAAAAAAAGCGTGAGGCCCTCGCTCGCGCAAAAGCAGAGGTCGAGCGCGCGCGTGAGATTAGGCAACGCGAGCTGGCGATTGCCAAGGCCAATACCGTTTTCGAACGGGCTCGTAGACGCCATGACCACGCCATGAACACCATCAGGCAGCGTCGGGAGGAATTGGACGAAGAGGAAGCTGACGAGGACGAAAAATGGAGGCGCGAGCAGCAGGCGCACAATGCCTCGTTGAACGAGGCAAAGGCGTAGGTTGCCATCAACTCCTCGGCCAGGCGGCCTGACCGGCTCTGTCCCATTCTACTGGAGCGCTTCGGCAACCGCCAGGAGGCCGTCGATCTCAGCCCGCTCGGATGGTTTGGTTCCGGCCATTGGCGATCTCCGTTGAAGGGTTTCGCCGCAATCGGCACTCGAAATCGACCCAGGATTTAAGCGATGCCGAAAACTTCAGAAGCGTCTAGTATGCCCATATGCAGGGGACACGCATCGCTTTTGGTCCGTTCGTGCTCGATCCCGACACCGGGACGCTGCTAAAAGAGCAGGTCCCGATCGTTGTTGGGCATCGTGGGCTGACGCTGCTTGCTGCGCTTATCGCACGGCCTGGTGAGATCCTGACAAAAGCCGAGCTGATGGATGCTGCCTGGCCGGGCACCAATGTCGAGGAAGGCAACCTTACCGTCCAGATCGCGACACTAAGAAAGGCGCTCGGTCCGGCTGACAACGGTGGCGAGTGGATCGCCACGGTGCCTCGCGTCGGCTACCGCTTCAGCGGGACTGTAGAGACGATGTCGAGCGCACCGCGCAGAGCGATACCAGCCTCCGGCAAGCCGTCGATTGCGGTACTGCCTTTTGCCAATTTGAGCGGCGATCAGGACCAGCAGTATCTCAGCGACGGCATAACCGAGGACATCATTACGGAGCTGGCCAGGTTCCGCTCCCTCCTCGTCATCGCGCGCAATTCATCTTTTCAGTTTCGCCATCCGGCATTGGACATTGTAGACGCCCATCGCAAACTCGGCGTTCGCTACCTCGTCGAAGGCAGCATTCGAAAGCTCGGTGATCGCATTCGGATCACCACACAGTTGATTGACGCCGCCACCGGCACCCACTTATGGGCTCAACGCTACGACCGGGCCCTCGACGACATCTTCGCTTTGCAAGACGAGGTTGCGGCCCTTATCGCCTCGATGGTCGAAGGCCAAGCGGAGGCCGATTCAGCGAGCCGTACCAGACGCAAGCCGCCGACGGAGTGGGACGCATACGATCACTACCTGCAGGGGCGCGCGCACTTCTACCGGTATGAAATGGACAAAGCCGAGCCTCTGTTCGTCCGGTGTGTCGATCTCGATTCGACGTTCGCTCAAGGCCACGCCTTCCTCGCGCAGGCCCTCGTCAGCAGATTTTGGTACGACAACGATCCGCACACGCTACAGAACGCCTGGGACTCGGCACGAACGGCGCTCGCTCTCGACAGGAGCGATGGCGTCTGTCACCAGAGCATGGGGCTGGTGCTTACGCACATGCGCCAGCACAGCGACGCGGGAATGCATTTCGAGCAAGCGCGCTCGTTGAACCCGCTCGACGTGAACATAGCAGGGGACTACGCAAGCTGGCTCAACTACGGCGGACGGGCCGATATGGCTCTGAGCGTGCTCGAAACTGCGCTCCTGCGCGACCCGCTACCTCCGGTATGGTTCTGGGAAGTGAAGGGCAGCTCCCTCTTCCTGCTTGGAAGGTACTCGGAAGCTGTCGGTTCGTACCAAAAGGCCGGCGACCAATTCTTCATTCATGCCTTCCTCGCAGCGGCGTACGCACATTTGGGCGAGACGCAGAAGGCGTGCGCTGAAGTCGAGGAAGCCCTGGCGAGGAAACGGGACCTGACTATCCGGCTGATTTCAGGTCTCCCGTTCGCCGACCAAGTCGCCCTCGAGCTTTTCACGTCAGGCTTCAGAAAGGCCGGTCTTCCCGCGTGAAATCACATTCGGTTAGGTTGGCTTCTGAGGCTCAAGGCGAGCACCAGGGGGCGCAAGCGGAACGGTTCGCTCGAATTGATTCAAGACGCTAATCCAGCCACTTGCTGACCGCATTTATCTTCGTCCGAACGGCAGCTTTGCGCTTTATATCGGTCAGTGCGGCCCTCGACTTAGGGGCGGGTGCGGCAGAGGCCTGTTCGGCCCGACGCCGCGAAATTTCTTGGGTCCGGATTTGCTACGGACGCAGTCCTTCGGCGAGATCGGCTCAGTCAGGAGGAAGGGTTCGATCTCCCGAGGTTCGAACGCATTGCCGGCGATCTCACTCAATGCGAGATGCGGCCGGCTCTTCGGGCTGGCCGCCAACCGGGGCGCTGCGCCGCGCGCCAGTGCGCGCACCCGCCCTGCTGCCGCGACCGCAAGCGCGAAGGGGTTCGGGATGGTCCGTTGCGCGTCGAAGACGATCAGTGGGTCCATTCTTGCCTCCATCATGCGGCTATCCGGGATCGTACCGGGCTGAGCCGAGTCTGGAATCTCTGGGTACTGCCTTCCAAGGCCAGCAGAGCGAGCTCAACCTCGTCCAATCGGGTGGGACGTGCATTTTCCGGCATGCCTTCAGCGGTGGCCAGGTCGATCAGGTACTCGTTCCAGGCCCAGTTCTTGAGCACGGCACGTTTCTCCTCGGGTGCGAGTACCGGGTCATCCACCACCTCCATCGGAGAGGCGTAGAATGTCTCGGGCTCGGAAAGCGCCGTCTGTATGTGCGCTGCCTGTGCACCAGCGCCATAGTTGTGGCTTGCCTGGAGCCATGCCAATTGCAGCCGTTGCCAAACCACGTCGGAAAAGGCGTGCCTCTCCTCCGATGCTTGCCTGTTGCTGACCTTGGCCTGAGAGCCAGAAGATGGAGCCTGCACCACGTAGCTGAGGCCTTGGCGCTCCGCATAACGGATCGCCGCCTCCAGCGTCGGAAAATCCAGTTGAACCTGGGTCAGGGTGTCCCGGCCGCCCGTATAGCCCATCAGCGGCTCGATGAACGGGGCTGTGCGAGGTTCGAAGATCAATCGCCAGTCCTTGCGGGGCTTTGCCGAGGTCATGGCCGAGCGGCATGGCTGGTAGATCCGTGCCGTCACGCCGTCCGGAAACACTGACCGCCCCATTGACAAAGCCGGCTCGTCGACACGAGGCCGATTGTCATTGTCCGGCCGGCCGGCGGTCCTGGTTGGGTTTCTGATGTCGCTGCTTTGAACTGTCTCCATTGTCTGTCCCTCCCATCATGAAGGGTGGTACGAGCAGCGGCCGTGACGGCCGCTGCTCGTACTGCCGTGCGTCAGTTCTTGCCGTTGATTGCGATCCGCTTGGCCTTCGCCTGCGCCCGCTCGGTCTTGGGCAAGGTCACGGTCAGCACCCCGTTCTTGAAGGCGGCGTTGACCTTGTCTTCCTCGACCTCGTAGCCGAGCGGAATGAGGCGCTCGAAGCGACCGTAGAAGCGCTCGGAGAACTGCCGGTCTTTGTCCTCGGTCTCGGAACGCTTCTCGCCTTTAAGCTTGAGCGCCCCGTTGTCCAGCAGGACTTCTATGTCGCTCTCGTCCAGGCCGGGTATTTCCGCCGTGACGCGGACTTCCTTGTCCGTGTCGGAAATTTCGACGCTGGGCCAAGTGGCGGCAAAAGAGGGACTGAAGGCCGGCAGTCTGGCGCCGAAGCTGCGGAAGGCGTCATCGAACAGCCGGTTTACCTCCCGGTGGAGGGAGACGAAGGGGTCTCGATCTCCATCAGGGAAGAGACTGGGCGCCGAGTTTCCGTTGCCCCGGCCCCATGGGATCAAGTCACGTACGCTCATTGTCTTTCTCCTTTCGTAGGTCTGTGAGCCGGGCCGGACGCCCGGCTCAAGCGATGCCTTCATCGTGGATTGCTCAGGCCGCCAGCTTCTCGGTCTCGACCTTGGGGGCTTCGATCTTCGGCATGGGAGCCCCGCTGGAGATCTCGACCTTGCGCGGTTTCATCTCCTCGGGAACCTCGCGCTTGAGATCGATGCTCAGCAGCCCGTTCTCAAGGCTGGCGCCAGCAACTTTGACATGATCGGCCAGTTCGAACCGACGCTCGAAAGCGCGCCCGTTGATGCCGCGGTAGAGATACTGGCCGTTCTCATCGCCGGATTGCGACCCGCTCACGACCAGCATGTTGGGCTGGTGAGTGATGGTCAGCTGGTCCTGCGAGAAACCGGCGACCGCCATCGTGATGCGATAGTCATCATCATCAACCTTGGCGATATCGTAGGGCGGCCAGTTGTCGAACGAGGCCACACGGCTCGCATTTTCAAGCATGTCGACCATGCGGTCGAAGCCGATGCTGGACCGGTACAGGGGCGTAAAATCGAGGTTCATAACCACATCCTCCTTTGAGCAACATGGATCATCGGAGGCGCCAAGAGCCTTGCCGCCTCCTGGTCTTGCCGGCCCCATCAGGCGACCGGCGACCATCAATTTAAAATCGCGACTTGCACCTTCAAGGGGGTATTAGGAAAATTTTCAGCGGCAATCCGGGCGAAACGCGCCCATGCCACCCCCCGCCGGCGGGGTCACTCGCCGACGGGTCCATGGTGCACGAAAAATCGGGTCGCGCTTAAATCCGGTCGATGAATGGCACGAACCCGGCCACCACCGCGCTGTCACCGCCATCGGGAGCGGCAAGCTCGTCCGGTTGATCCAATTGTTGCAAAGCGTCCATGATCGCATCGAAGCTGACCGGTTCACCCGCCCCCGGCAGCATGCGAAGCGCTGGCACGGATTCTACCGCGCAGGCATCCGACGCCCATGACGAAAGGATGGCGCGCTTCTCCTGAACGTCCAGGGCAACGTCGGCCAAAACGTCGTGGGGATCTTTGAAATGCCGTGCCGGATGCAGCAAGCGGTCCAGAAAACCATCGGGGGCCACGGGTTCAATCGAGGCAAAATGGGTCGAAATGGCTGCTTCCATTGATGGTCCTCCGCTTCAGACAATCTCCTGCGTGTTTGAGTCTGGCGGCTCTCACGATTCCCGCCAGACGAAATTTTGGGACGTCTCAAGCAAGTTTCAATGGCTTGGCACGGGTCACATTTCCCGTGGTCAACGCCTTAGAACCATTTTGTCGGGCCGGTGAAACAATCGGCGAGAATCTCAGTTCTGACGTCGGGCGAAAATCAAGGACCCGAATCCGGCAGGAGAACCAGTCATGTCTTACCTCTCTAGGAACTTGTGCATTGGCTTGATCACAGGAGCCCTGATGCTCTCGACTGGCGGCCTTGCTCCGGCCACCGCACAGGAAATTCCGAACGACTTCAGCGCAATCGTGCGTCAGAAGCTGCCCGCGGTTGTCGCCATCACGACCAGGCAGATCATCCAGGATCAAACGACGCTCAACGACTTTCTCAATCCCTTCGACGGAGGAGGGCGTATCCAGCCCCAGGTGCGGGAAGCACTCGGCTCCGGCTTTGTGATCAGTCCCGAAGGCTACATCGTCACCAATAACCATGTCGTCGCCGACGCAACTGAGATTCACGTCGTGTTCTCCGACAAGGAGACGGCGCCCGCCCGGGTGGTGGGCCGCGATCCGGCAACCGACATCGCGGTATTGAAAGTCGATCCTCGGCCCAACATGACGGCGACGGCCTGGGGGGATTCGGACGCGATGCAACCAGGGGCCTGGACCATCGCCATCGGCAGTCCCTTCGGTCTCGGGGGCACGGTCACTGTTGGCGTCCTTTCTGCCCGCTCTCGCGATATCCAGGCCGGTCCTTACGACGATTTCCTGCAGACTGACGCCTCGATCAACAGAGGTAACTCGGGAGGTCCTTTGTTCAACGCGCGCGGCGAAGTCATCGGAGTCAACACGGCAATCGTGTCGCCGTCAGGCGGTAGCATAGGCATTGGGTTCGCGGTCCCCTCGCGCACAGCTCGGACTATCGTCGACCAACTGATCAGCACTGGCCGCATCGAGCGCGGCTTCATCGGCGTGCGTCTTCAGGAGATCACGCCCTCCATCGCCGAGGCGCTCGGAATGCCGGGCGCCAAGGGAGCGCTGGTTGCCTCGGTCGAGGCTGGCAGCCCGGCCCAGAAAGCGGGAATCCAGGCCGGCGACGTGATAACCCGGTTCAACGACAAGGACATCCAAGGCGTCCATGACCTGACGCTGGCGGCAGCAAGCCAGAAGCCGGGATCGAAAGTCACCGTAACAACGAACCGGGGCGGCACAAACCAGGAATTGTCGCTGACTGTCGATCGACGCAGGGACCAGGAGGAACAGACCGGCGCCATTCCAAGCCCGGGGACTGAGGACCAGCGCCTTGGTTTATCGCTGAGCGCCATTCCGGACGAAGCGCGCCAGCAACTCGGCCTGCAAGCCGACACCACGGGCGTGTTCGTCCAGGATGTCGCTCCCAACAGTCTTGCAGCCGATAGCGGCATCCGGCCAGGCGACGTTATCGTGTCGGCCAACAACCGAACCATGAGCCAGCCGTCCGACGTTCGCGAGGAATGGGCGAAATCCCATCAGCAGAAAAAGCCAATGCTGTTCCGTATCGACCGGCAGGGACAATCGCTTTTCGTTGCTGTGGCAAACTCCTGACTGACAGGCCAGACGGCGTCGCGACCTGTGCTGCTGGGCTGAGCGCACAAGAGTTGTGAAGCTGATGAGCGGTATGTTTGAAGTGGCAGCCCGTTTCAACACGCGGCTGCGGGAACTGCTCTGCGGCTTTGCGCACACGGTCGGCGACTCCGGTCGGCGAGGCGAAAGTCCACCTTACGTTTCAGCACATCCGGCGACCACACAGGTGGACAACAAAACGCTGCGATCCGCTCCTGAGCGCATCCGTCGCTCGCGTGTGAACGCAAGAGAAGTCGGCGATCTCGTGATTACAAAAGACCTGGAAGGAATGTCAGAGTTGGAAACGTACCAAGTTCGGGTTTGTACTCAACCGACATTCCGACGCCCCGGCCTTTCGCGTGTCACCCGTCTCCCGTTAGCCTGACCAGCGGAAGCGGCAACGGCCTAGTCTTGGCTTCTGACAGCAACGATGCGAGGCATGGCCGAGCCTCGCTTCAACTCCCGTGCCCGTCTCGCCATCTTGTACCTGCGTCGCGATCTGACTGCTTCTTCCGCCTGCTCGCGCGACATCCCCCCCACGCGGCCAAACGGCTTCTTTTCTGGCATTCGATTGTCGTTGGAACTTTGGGTCACCGCCTGTCCGTCTCCGTTCGGAGCCGAACTTTGATTTGCCGGAACTGTTCCATGCAGCACCCACTGGCGCTGAGTGTGTGTTCAGCTGAGAACGGCGTATCGCGTAACTCAGTTGCCCGAGGTCAAATGCGCCGCACTGCATCTAGTTCTGCATCAGAAACGCTATCTAGTACCCGGTGAGAGAGCACGTCGAGCAGGTGGAGGTATTCAGTCAATCTTGCCGGGCCGACCTGCCTTGGATGCCTCCAAGTCCAACTGGGCGCGACTGGCATGAAGCAATGCTGCGATCAAATCTTCGTCGGCTGACTTTTTGCCCGTGTATAGGCGCACAAGCTCGCGCGCCTGGACCTTCCAATCGGAGTCCGGTCTATCCCGGACGGCTGACGTAAGAGCCCGGGAGAGTATTTCGAAATCCAACAACGAAATACTCGGTCGGCTTCCTTTCACGGCCAAATCCATCCTGTTGATCTGCGGCGTTCGCGACACTCGAAAGGTGGACAATGACGAGCATCGGCATCACCCAAAATAGGTCCATTCCTTCACGTGCTCAAGTTTCGGAAGCTCTCGCTGACCGATCATATTACGCAGCGGCGTAGCGTAAATACCGCAGGGCAGCACCACTGCAATAACAAAGGTTAAGCGGCAGGCACAAAGCCGACTAGCTGCGTCGAGCTTACCTCTCCGGCGCCTTGCCGTTCGGCGAACGCGTCAAATTAGCGGAACCTAATCTCCCGGCGTTGCTTGTCTCGATATGAGCGATCAGCCGAGAAGCTGGTACCCCGGCCCTGCACCAAAGTGGCAGAACCGGAAAGGAATTTTGATCTCGGCCGCAGTCGTTGTGCTTGCGTTCTGTGCACTTGGCGGCTGGTGGATCTTTAGATGAGCACACGCGGCATGAACTTTCTGCACAAATGGATTGCTAACGACATCCCAGAGACAGCGCCTCCCGATGCGGTCTCAATCGGAGAACTCACCCACAAGCTCTTGGCCGACGCCAAAGCGGTCGGCATCAAGAGGATAGAGCTGGATGAGGATGTGGATAGCCTTTACCGCATTTTCGTCGAAGCCATCGCTCATTTCGACGCCGGAATTCCAGAGTAGGTCCGCGGAGCTACGGTCTCATTCAAAAAGCGGATGCATCCGCTGGTGGGATTTTTATCAGATGGCGATGCCGTTCGAACAACACCAGCTTGTCTGGGTAGCCGAGACGAATCCTGGCATTGCAGGCCTCGCAACGAAACATGGATATTACCTTGAACCATGATCCTCGCCTTACAATAGGATGGCAGCATTTGGGGCAGTCGAAAACGAGCTCCGCATCTCCCAACTCGTCAAGTATGGGCATTGAAAGTCCTTTGTGGGGAGTTTGATCCATCCGGCAAACTGCGGTCAGGGTAAGCCCCGTGACGGTTGTAGAAGATTGGGTAGTCATAGGTCCATCCCACGCTACAATCCCTTTTAAGGCTAGGGTTCGCCCCCCGTGCGAACCGACGACCGCGGGGAGGGACCTAGCTGCGGCTGCCCACCCAACCTCGATCTCCGACAGTTCCTTACCGGAAGCCAAGCTCAGGACCAATGCGCTTTTGGCGGCGGGACTTAGGTCCGGCCCGTGAACTCCGCCACGTTTGTATCTGGCTTGGTCTTCAGCGAGCTACCCATCCGGTAATGCTGCCCGCTGGTGTCGGCGGGGTGGCGGGCTAATCAGTCTTTTCATGAGCAGCTCGGAACTGCCCCTCCTCGATAGCAGCCAGCCTGAAGCACCTCCGCGCCTCTTGAGCCGTCGCCTCACCGGCCATAGCGGCCATGCAGGCGCGGACAGCTTGGTTCCACTTAGGGCCACGCTTCGTCCATTTCACCAGATATTCGGAAGCGGCCTCCACGCTGTTGACGTTGTAGGTCATGCCGGGTCGCTCCCCGATGACGGGAACCGGAGGGGTGAACCAGTGGGTTGCCATCATACGACCCTCCCTCGTGACAATCGGCGCTTGAGGTCTTCGGCATTCAGTATGCCTACCAGATCTTCGGCGTATTCCTGATCCAAATATTCCGCCGGTGCCCCCCATGCATCGGCTGGCTGTCCGGTAAACACGTCGAATACCGTCCAGCTCTCGTCCGAGTCTTGCCTTAAGCCGTATCGCAGTTGCACCACGAGGCTAATTTAGGAGATCGGAATGTCTGATGCAAATGTCTGAGCGAGGGGATCGTGTGACTGGGGGGCACGTCAGCCAGGAGCTGCCAGCCCTGCTTGTGAATTGAGAAGGTTTGCGAGGCCCGTGATGATCTGGGGCATAACGAACGGCTTGGTTATCATGAGGCTGTTTGGCACTCCAAGTGACGGCCAGTCCTCCGCACCATCGCCACTCATGTAAATGACTGGCAAACTGGGGTTGACGGTCCGCAGTGACGGGCGATGTCCCAGCCAGTGGGACCTTCTCCGATCCTTATATCGGTCAGGAGGGCTGCGACACCATTCTGGTTACGATCAAAGGTCACGATGGCATTGTCCCCTTTATCGACGGCAATCACCTCGAACCCGGCTTCACGGAGCGAGTGTTCGATATCCAGGAGGACAAGGCTCTCATCCTCCACGACCAGGACGGCACCTGAGTTCATTCGACGCCAGCTTCGCTCGTTGTATCCGGGCATGCAATGGTGGCAGGCTGCGAATGTTCCTCGACGCACATAACATTGCTAATCGGGCAGCAGCATTTCCTCCTCCTCAGCCGCATCCTCGAAGAGTACACGGAAGTCGTCGGTCGGCATCTTGCCATCCATCGCCGTCAGGCAGGCCTCCGCCGCCAGTCGCCATTTGGGGCCACGGTTGGACCACTTCAGTAGTTCCTCGGCGGCAGTGTCGATACGGCTGATCCCAAGGCGGAATCCCGGTCGGTCGGTTTTGACATAGACAGGCGGGTTGAACCAACGAAGGGGCATCAGGATTCGCGCACGTCGAACGCAACGAAAAGCCCCCGTTTCGTGGCACAATCGACGATCATCGCGACCAACTGGCAGTCGGTCTCATGGAGATAAAGGCCGCGCTCGCGCACTGCTGCAATGGTTGCTTTCACGGAAATGATGGCGCCCGGTTGAGAGCCCGAAAGGACCTCTCGGACCAACTCCTTGGCCGCCGTCTGCGCAGGCCGGACAAGTGTTTGAATGTCCATCCCATCCTCCCAGAGAGACAGAACCTCAATCGTCTATTCTGTGGCGCACTTTCTGAAAAAGACAAGTACCAGAAGCGTACAAAGCGGGTAGTGACGGGCGCGATCTTCTTGGGTCTGTGCCCTGTCATAAAGACCATCAATGGGCGCTCATGGTAGCTCCAATACAGCGCGGAAGGTCGGCCACCCCGAAGGGAGAATGCGCCTGTTCGGAAAATACATCGTCCGGAAGATGTGGTGGGGTTACGGTCGCAAGAGCGCGCCGCCAAACTGCGTCGACAAGCATTCGCAATCTCGCCCTTAGGCTCGGCGTCGCCGGTTCGCCGTAGAAGACCACGGCTCGGCGAACGTCGTATCCAGCACCGATGCGTTCGCCACGAACTGAATGGCCATTCCCAAGGTGATGGGAGCGATTTTGGCCCCCGCTTTTGTCGTGAGGTCAACCACACCGAACACTTCCGCACTGGCACGCCTGCCATCCAACTTGGGTTTCCTGTGTGAAATGGCGACGGCAGGATTGCGGGCTGCTCCCGCGCGCCCATAGTCGCATCATGAATGCGCAGTACGTTGAACTCGTCTTGTTTGAACAGTCACTGTCAAATCTAGGCAGCATGAATCGCCCGTTTTCCGAACGGGTGGAAGACGCGGCCGAAAAGACCGCCGGCTCGGTACTGTTCGACGTCCGTGTCGATGGCGACCGGCGATTTCAAAGAATTGCGGCGATCGGATACGGTGCGGACGGCACCGTTGCAATTGCTATGGGCAATGACGGACACCTTGTTTCGGCGCCCATCGATGGAGGCGAGGCCTTGGTTGCCGAAATAGCGGCCTGGTGCTCGCTGAGCATGGCGGAGCAGTCATCTATCAGCTACAATGATGCCCCTACCAGACTCCTGGGATATCTGCGAAAGGCCGGCATCCTCGATTGAAAGGGCCGCGCAGGCGGCAAGCAGTTGCCGTCGATTGCGGGGCCGTATCAGGGCGCGCGCCGAGTTAAGGTGCCTATCAAAATCTTTCTTCGCAAATTAGCGGCAAGGAGTGCTCATTGGCCGATTGCTGACCGTATCGGCGGGAATGCCTCTTCGCAGAAACTAGCTAGACAGGTGGTTCAGCCAGCAACGGTCATCTTCTGAAATTCCGAGAGAATCTCCGGGAAATTCTGCGCGAGATATCGAACGACACGCGCGTTCTCCAGCAACCGGCCGAGATACCCCCTGGCCACCACTAGATCCAGGTGGTCGGATCCGTAGCTCTCCTCGACAAGCTGGTATTCCTTATCGAGTTTGATTGATTCGTTCTCCATCAATGCGATCTGAGCATCGCTCAGTCCGGCTAGCTTTTTCGGCTGCGACGTATCGGCAAGCTGTGAGGGCGCGGTCGCGCCGACCAGCGACTTTGCGTAGTTGATCGAGAACTTGTTCATGGCGATCATCAGTTGCGCCGCCTCGATCTGACGCACGGCTGCCAGCTTTCGCAGTTCGATAAACGTGTTGGTCGGAACGAAGCGGTCCTTGAGCATGTCGATCGCTTCCGGGCATATCCCTTTCAGCAGATGCTTTTTGAGCCTGATTTGGCCGATGTTGACATTGAGGGTTCTCGCGATGGTCTCTTCGGGGACGCCGCTGTCGATGGCCTTCAGGATCATGAAGTGTTCCTGGATCGTCGCGAGCCGGCTTACCCGTTTGTTATAGGTGAACGCCTCGTCATCGTTGGCGACCAAACAATCAACCTCAGTGATGCCCATCTCCCGCAAGATCTCAATGCGCATGTGGCCGTCGACCAAGAGGTAGTTTCCAGGCGTGTCCTTGTCCCTTGCGACAACGGGCAGTTCCACCAGTCCGATCTCGCGAACGGACGACCTGACCTGTTGGTATTTGGGGGTTCCCTTGGTGCTTTCGGTGATCAGGTGAAGCGGCTGGATGTCTTCAAGCCGAAGGCGGATCGTATCGCGCTCAAAAGCGGATTTTACGTCCGGAAGGATAGGATGCTTTATGGTCATGCGGGCTCAACCCTGCTGATCCGGGCCGCCAGGTTTCGTGGAAGGGTGTTCAGTCCTTCCGCCGCAAGAAGGTCCTGGAATGCCTCTTCTGCCAACAGCTGCCGCAAGGCGTGTGTTACAAACAGCAGGCGGTTTCGAGTCGCATCCGCTTTCCGGACCAGAATGCGTTTCCTGTCCGTGTCCGCTTTGAAAGCCTTGATCAACGCTGACGCTGAAGGATTTTTCGTGCGCTCTGGCAGGAACGTTCCCAGGCCTTTTCCCCGCCTGCGGCGGTTCTCAATGAGGCGGCGCGCTATCACAAGCTTATGACCACGCAGCTGGTTCTTTTGATAGGCAAGCTGAAGAACAGCCTGGATCCCGGGCTCGTCTGCGCTGGAAATATCGACTGCTACCGACAGCGGGATCTGGCCGGAGTCGACGGCCCGCAGAAGGCGCTGCTCGCCTTGCGACAGGAGGCGTGAAACTCCTCTGACATATTCGGTCGAAAGACCGATCTTTGCTGCGATGTCGGCGTCCGAATAATTGCTTTCTTTCAGCCGGCCGATGTCGCGAAGAAGGTCATAAGCGGTGTGATACCGGCGAGCACAATTTTCCACCAAGCCTTTGAGCAGCGCCTCGGCGTCAGTTGCCTCTATCACAAACGCCGGAATCTCGGTCTGGCCAAGCAACCTGAAGGCCTCGATCCGTCCCTGGCCGCACACCAGGTCGTGCGTGAAAGCGCTTTCGTCGACATTCCTCGTGGTCACCGTGATGGGACGCTTCAGGCCGACGCTCTTGATGCTGTCGACAATGTCCTGGAAGGATTTTTTGCCTCGCGCACGCGGGTTGGTGATGTTGATCGCGTCAAGGCGCAGGAGCGAGATCGGTCTGTTGGCGGTGACCATCAGCGAGCGGCCGAGATGGCGTCGCGTTCGGCCAGGGCGAACAGCGGATCCAGCGATTTGTAGAAGAAAGTGTTGAATTCCAGCCTTTTGTTCAAGGCGCAGTTTAAGGGCTTCCCGCCAATCTCATTTGCTGGCGCAATCAGATAGTCGAGGATCGTCTGGTTATCCGGGCTCATGCGGATGGCCACTTTCACGTCCGCAGCAGGACCCCGTTGCGCAGAGGCCACCCAATGAGGATAGCCGTATGGCGTGTTGCGACAGCGACCCATCGCAATGGCTACGGTGAATTCATCGTTGACGCGAAGCACGCCGAGAGCACTCTGACGCACCGCAGTTCCGCCCGCCCGCTCGATGGTCGCGATTGTCGTATGCACGACTTCTGCGAAGATCTCACGAAGCCGCCTTCTGATATCAAGAAATCGATAGTTCTGAGACGGATCGTATCCAACGAGCTTGTAGGCCCGCAGCAGACTGCCGAATTTTTTCCTATAGCGGCTGCTTGGCGGACAGTCAGCCGCCGCGTCAATCATCGGGCCTGAAAGGGTACCGCGCCTCTTCAGAAGTTGGGCGAGCACAACCAACATCTGATCGTTGCTCATCTTAGATGAGCGGGCGTCGGCTATGGCGTGAGCCCGGTCGAAAAGTTTACGCTCCACAATGGGTTCAAAGACGCCGTCGGCGCGGACCAATCGGGTCGTATCGTTGGTCACCTTCCTTTGCTTGAGCTTGAAGGACTGCCGGTTCCAGACGTTGTTGCCCACGTATTTTTCGTTGCTGAGTATTTGACGAATGGATTCGCGTTTCCACGATCGATTGAGATCGGTGACCACTCCCTTGGCATTCAACGACCGCGCAATCTGCAGCTCGGTCCGACCAGCCTTCACGTATTCATGATAGATCCAGCGCACCGTCGCAATTTCATCAGGTGGTCCAGGCACGAGGATGACCCGGTCCGTCTGGAGGCTCTTGTACTCTTTGAGAGCGAGCATGGTCTTTATGCGCCCATGCTGGTCGATGAGCCGGCGCCTCAGGCCCAGGCCGGACGACCCTCCCTGCCGGTATCCCATTCGAATGAGCCTGCACTGGCCGGCAAATACCTTGACCGACAACACCCGACTGTGCTCGGCCGCCATCGTGCGCTTGATCGCCTTGAGCAGGTCTGATCCGATACTGCCATCGTTAGTAAACTGTTCGCCACAATATTCAATTCGCACTCCGGCAACGCGACACCGATACTCGTACGACGCACTCTCATCGGGGTTTGGGAATCGCCCCCAGCGGCTCACGTCGTAGACGATGACGATTTCGAAATCCGCGTTCTTCGTTTCGACATCCGCCAACAGCCTTTGCAGGCCGGGGCGACCTTCAAGGTTCAGGCCGCTGCGACCGGGGTCCTCATATGTGGCCACGATGTCGTAATTCATCGCATCCGCGAATTCACGGATTGCATCCTTCTGATTGTCGATCGAGTAGCTCTGGTGGTCAGTGGACATTCGCACGTATTGAGCTGCGCGCACGCGTTGTGCGTTCTCAGCAGGTCGACGGACCGTGTGCGCCTGTTCCATCATTCAGTGCCTGAAAGGCAGATTGAACGTCCGCTTGGACCGGCAATCCTAACGGTATGAGGCTACAATCCCGTTACACATTGATCGACACTTTGTATCGAATGAGACTTGTTGCCATAAACCGAGAAGCGCGGAAAATAGCAGGCAGGCTCCTATCAACCCCCGAGAAACCATGTCTTTTATCGTGAGGGCTCGTGCCCCCGTTCCGCCGCATTGCGGCCGCACGGGACGAGCCATAGGGATTTCAGGCATTCAAGGGAGACGTCAGATGAATTTTCGCAAAGCCATAGCCGCCGTGCTGATGACCGCAGCACTGGCAGGGTGCGCGCAGACCGAAGGCCAGCAGCGGGCCGGAACTGGCGCTCTGATCGGCGGCGCCGGCGGCGCCCTCGTCGGTCAGGCCATCGGCGGCAACACCGAAAGCACGCTCATCGGCGCTGCCGGCGGCGCCCTGCTCGGCGCCGTCGTCGGCTCGGCCACTACGCCGCAACGGCGCGGCGAACAAATGTGCCGCTACCAGGACCGCCGCGGCCGCATCTACACGGCGCCGTGCGACGACAGGTACTATAACGGCGATTATTAAGCAGAGGTAGTCTGCCCATCCGTTGTCCTAAGTGGGCAATGGGAACGGTTCCGTTGTAGGGAAATAGCCCTGGTCGTATATTTTTTCTGATCGCGCCGCCGGCGGCGGCGCTGCGTTGTCATCTTTTGCCCATAACATAGTGCTACCAGCAAGGACGGCGGGGTTCTGGAGGTCGTTATGACTGATAGCCTTGCCGGCACCCTGAAGAGTCGTGGCAAACAGGCAGCCAAGCGGCTGCTTGGCTACGATTCCCGCAACTGGCTGCGCATCCGCCAGATCGAGGCGTTCACGCTGTTTCTCGAAGCCGGCAACCGCAAGGCTTCCGACGTGATCGAGATCTCGCCCGGCTGGAACCGCACCTGGCGGGCGATGTGCCCCAATTACCGCTCGGTCGATTTCCCCGCATTCGACATCTGCAAAGACCGCACCGACGAGCAATATTCCATCGTCATCGCCGACCAGGTGCTGGAACATGTGCAACGGCCGCAGGCGGCGGTGCAGAACATCCACGCCATGACGAGGCCCGGCGGTTGGGCGATGGTGGCGACACCTTTCCTGTTTCGCGTCCACGCCAGGCCGCACGACTACAACAGATGGACCCCCGCCGGCCTGAAGCAGCTGATGGTCGAGGGCGGCTTCGCCGAAGCCAACGTCAAGGTGCACGGCTGGGGCAACAAGGCCTGCGCCAAGGCCCATATCGGCGGCCCGGTCCGCGCCTATGGCCTGTGGCGGGATTTGAGCAACGACGAGGAATACCCGCTGATGGTGTGGGCGTTCGCGAAGAAGGGGTGAGTGGCGGAAGTCCCGCTCCATCGTCGTGATGGCCGGGGAGTCTCGCTGGACACTTGACCGGATCCGCCGCCAGTGACCTACTTCGAATTCGAGGAGGCGTTCGCGAATGGACATTCGAGCCACATTGACGGAGCTGTGCGAGGCCTTCAACGCGCACGACCTCGGTCGCATTATGGCGTTCTTTGCCGACGACTGCGTTCTGGAGATGCCAAGGGGCGTCGAGCCTTGGGGAACGCGCTTCGAGGGCAAGCGCAGCGTGCGAGACGCGCTTGCGACACGCTTTGAGGGTTTGCCCGATGTGCATTACGGCAATGGGCAGCACTTTGCGGACGAGGCTGCCAACACGGGCATGTCGAAATGGACCCTCACCGGAACCACCCGCGAGGGCGCAAAAAAGGAAGTTCAAGGTTGCGACTTCTACACATTTCGCGACGGAAAGGTGATCCGCAAGGACTCATACTGGAAGATCATGGAGTAGGGTTGGCATTCCTGTCTGATCTTTTCGCTGTCCCGCATTCCACAGTAGGTGGACGCGTTTGCATCGCTGCACTCGCCGACGAACCCCAAGAATCCTGGAACGCATTCAAAGTAGCTGCCAAGGATGAAACCTTGTCCTCATGCATGTTTGGCCTCCCAGGCCAAGCGAACGCTATTCCATGTCCGGCACGTCGCCACCCACAAACAGAGTTGACGGCTCGCCATACTCACCCCCCGAAGGGTTACCTCGCGCGACCACGCAATGACGCCAGCATGCTTGCCCGCCAGTCTCGTAGCGCGTATCGCTCTGTCCAGTCGGCTGCCATGCCGGTTTGGAGGTCGCCGGTCTCGTGACGGTCGAAGGCCGTGACCACGATCAGCCTGGTGCTTTCTGTTGGGAGAGTAAATTATTTGGCATGGAGGGTGTCTTTCCGCG
The DNA here is from genome assembly GCF_020164655.1 of Mesorhizobium sp. AD1-1. Classification (NCBI taxonomy): domain Bacteria; kingdom Pseudomonadati; phylum Pseudomonadota; class Alphaproteobacteria; order Hyphomicrobiales; family Phyllobacteriaceae; genus Mesorhizobium; species Mesorhizobium sp. AD1-1. The sequence continues at coordinate 5,990 of NZ_JAIUGP010000007.1, read as the reverse complement.
GGACCAACAGACGGTTGAAGTTGAGCGGCGCGGGTGCAAGAATCTCTGTCATCTCGAAAAGAGGCACGGGGCCTTCCGGCTCCGGTGCTTTCTGCTTGGCCTTCAGGTCCGTGATCTCCTCGTCGCGCCTCGCAATCCGGCTTTCCAGATTGGCAATGCGCTCCGCAAGGAAATAGCGCCCAACGGCAAATCCGCTGCCGCCGAACAACACGGCAGACGTAGCAAAGGCCAGCGGGTTAGCCGCCACCAGCGCAGAGTTGCTTTGAATGAAAGCGACGAGTTCATGCATGGCTAAAAAGCTCTCCTGTCACGCCGGGAACAATTCAACCAGCCGACGGGTCGCGCGAGCGATCGTAATACCAAGTCCCATCTGATCAGCCCTCCGGCCTTGCCCTGCCGTGCGGAGGCCGCGAGTGCGTCAGCACAAGCTTCCTCAGAGGTCTCGTTCTATTTATCCGCGCTATCGTCGCCGTAGGGCGGGGCTGGATCAGTTCGCGACGCTCACGCCAGTCATCCCACCACAGGTGGCGTATCATCATAGCCGATGGATAAGCTTCACGGCTTCAGAGTGCAGCTCGGCTTTGGCCTCGGCATCCAGGTACATCGTTCCCATAGCGGTTCCTCCTTGCGTGCATGCGGGTGATGCAGTGAGCGACATCAAGTCGCTCCTTGATCGGCATGAGCCTGGCGTTCGGCCTCTCCGGCAATGCACGACGTAGTGAACAAAAAGGGAACATAAATGTCAAGCACGAATGACTCGGGCCCCTCAAGGCACGCGGCTTCTCAATCCTTAACCCCAAGGCTGGTTGAGCATTGAAGCCAACATGCCCGCGTTCGACTTCAACCCAGACACGCCGGTTGCCAAGAGCAGGGTGCGACGGCACAGGCCCGGCACGGCATCCATGACACAGGTGGAGATGATGACGGCGCGCGCCCGTTCGAAGCCACTGCCGAGAAGATGCCTTTTACCTCGGAGGCGGCCAGTGGATCGAGCCAGCACGGAGTCGTCGAGCATCAATAAACCGAAAGCAGCATTCCGCCAATTTCCCAGCCGATGAAATGCTCGCGGCGGGAAGCAGCCGGTCGCTGCAGCCCAGGCGCGTTTCACTCCTCCCGGAATGCTCGCTGGATCTGATCGGCCAGGGGCTTGACGAGATAGGACAGCATCGTGCGCCTGCTGGTCGTGAAGAACACCTCGACCGGCATGCCGGGAGCCAGGGTCAGTCTTTTGAGTCGGGCAAGTTCCGCGCGCGGCAAAACGATATGCACGGTGTAATAAACGGCGCCGGTGCGCTCGTCGGTGCTGAGATCGGCGGAGATCTTGCTGACGGTTCCGTTGAGTTCAGGCGTCGTGCGCTGATTGAAGGCCGAAAGCCGCAGCGTCGCCTCCTGCCCCTGTTTCAGCTGATCGATGTCGTGTGGCGCGACACGGACTTCGACGGTCAGTTGGTCCGCGACCGGCACGATGAGCATGACCGGTTCGCCTGCAGTGATGACACCCCCAATCGTATGTACGGCAAGCTGAAGGACGACGCCGGCCTGCGGGCTGCGAATGTCGATGCGCTTGAGCTGGTCCTCGGCCGATACCTTGCGTTCGACGAGTTCCGAGAGTTTTGCCTGGACCTCACGCAGCTCGGTGGCGACTTCGCTGCGCAGATCCTGATCGATCTGGATGATCTGCAGGCGGATTTCCGACGTGTGGCCTTTCGACTGCGCTATTGCCGCGGTCAGCTGCCCATGTTCAGCCTCCAGCCGCACGGCCTCGCGCTCGAGAGCGGTGATGCGATCGATCGAGACCAGCTTGCGCTGCCATAGTGTGCGCATGCCCGCGAGCTCGGTCCCGATCAGCTTGATTTCCTGGCTCTTGGCGTCCTTTTGCTCGGTCAGGCCGGAGACTTCTTCGGCGAGTTGTGAGATACGTTCCGCCAACTGCGCCTTCTGGCCAGCGCGTGCCTGCCGGCGGAACTCGAAGAGCGACTGCTCTCCGGCCATTGTTCCGCTGACATCCGGATCGTCCCGCCGAGACATCAGTGACGGCGGAAAACCGATGGCGCCTGCACCGTCGCGCTCGGCCTTGAGACGTGCCAGGCGGGCATCGAGTTCATCCGCGCTCTTGGTGACGATGGCCAGATTGGCGCGGGTGACGGTTTCATCGAGATGAATCAAAACCTGTCCCGCTTGCACGGCATCGCCTTCGCGCACGAAGATCTGGCCGACCACGCCGCCGGTTGGATGCTGCACCTTTTTGACGCTGGAATCGACAACCAGCTTTCCCGAGGCAATGACTGCGCCGGAGAGGTCGGTCACCGCGGCAAGGCTGCCCGCTCCACCGACCAGAAGGATGGAGGTCGCAACGCCGCCGAGCAGATAACGTCGAATGGTCCGGTCGATCACCGATGTCGCCCTCTGCGCCATCAGAGCGCCGCCTCTTCAGGACTTGAGACAACTTTTAACGGAACACCGATGGGGCGGGTCACCTTGGTCATGATCTCATTCTTCGGGCCAAAGGCCTGGATACTGCCGTTCGTCATGAGAAGGATCTGGTCAAGGCTTTGCAATGCACTCGGGCGATGCGCCACCACGATGGCCATGCCGCCTCTGTCGCGCACGCCCTGGATCGCCGCCGTCAAGGCGGCTTCGCCGTCGGCATCGAGATTGGAATTCGGCTCGTCGAGTATGACAAGAAACGGATCGCCATAGAGGGCACGCGCCAAGGCGACCCTCTGTCGCTGGCCCGCCGAAAGCGCCGCCCCGGCCTCGCCGATACGCGTTTCATAACCTTCAGGCAGGTGAACCACCAGATCATGAACACCGGCGGCGCGCGCGGCGGCCAGTATTTTGTCCGAGGGGGGCTGGGGTTCGAAGCGAGCTATGTTCTCGGCAATGGTGCCATCGAACAACTCGACATCCTGCGGCAGATAACCGACATGCTTGCCGAGTTCTTCCGACGACCACTGGTCGAGCGTCGCACCGTCGAGCCTGACGGTACCGCGCACTGGCAGCCAGACGCCGGCGATCGCTCTGACGAGCGAGGATTTTCCCGAAGCGCTCGGACCGATGATGCCGAGGCCGGCGCCCTTCTCCAGCATGAAGCCCACATCCTGAACGACAAGGCGACGCTCGCCCGGCGGCGCCACACTGATGCCCTCTACCGAGAGGCGAAACGACGGTGGCGGAAGCGAGACACTTGTTGCTGCCTCGGGCAGCAGCCCCAGAAGCTGAGTCAGGCGCGCCCAGGCCTGGCGGGCGCTGACGAAGCTCTTCCAGTGCGCGATCGCGAGTTCGATCGGTGCCAGCGCCCGGCTCATCATGATTGAACTGGCGATCATGATGCCGCCCGTCGCCTCCTGATGGATGACGAGCCAGGCGCCGATCGCCAGGATGCCGGATTGAAGCATCATGCGCACGACTTTCGATGTCGTTCCGAGCGTCCCCGCCAAATCGCTCGCCTTGGCATTGGTGCTGAGATAGTCGGCGTTGATGCCTGACCAGCGCTCGGCGATGCGTGGGCCAAAACCCATTGCCTGAAGCACCTCGACATTGCGGCGCGTCGCCTCCGCCAGCGTGTTGCGCGCACCGGCCTGTGCGTTGGCACGTCTCGCGGGCTGCCTGGTGCGCACCTCCGCAAGCAAGGTCAGGCCAAACAGAATGACGGCGCCGAGCAGCGCGGTCATGCCGATCCAGAAATGGAACAGGAAACAGATTGCGAGGTAAAGCGGCATCCAAGGCAGGTCGAACAGCGCGGTCGGCCCAGCGCTCGACAGGAACGACCGGACCTGATCGAGGTCCCGCAATGATTGCAAGCCATCGCCGGTGAGCTTCGTGCGCAACGGCAGACGCATCAGTGCGATGTAGACCTGCCCGCTGAGCCGCGCATCGAGCGCCATGCCGATACGCACCAGCAGCCGCGATCGGATCAGTTCGAGGACGCCCTGAAAGACGAACAGCGTGCCCGCAAACACGCAAAGGCCGACAAGCGTCGGCACGCTGCGGCCGGGGATGACGCGATCGTAGACCTGCAGCATGAAGAACGAGCCGGTCAGCGCCAGAACGTTGACGACCCCGCTCATCAAGGCGATGCCGGCGAATGCCCGGCGAAAGGAAGCGAATACCGTCGTGAGCGTCGTTCGCGGCGGCTCAGATGGATGGATGTGAGACATCTTCCTTCACCTCGGGTCCAGCGCGGGCGCAAGCGGCAATGAACGCGTCCAAGACCGGTTGGCGAAGGGTGTCGGTTTCACTCCATCTTCCAGCATGGCATCTAGATGAACCAGTCATTCAGCGCGTAGGCATGAACATAGTCCACGTGCATTTCAGAAGGGGCGGCAAGCCCGTCGGCGGGCGCTCCCGCCATGCCGCCGACAGCCTGGTCGACCAGCATATACATTGGCTTGTGCATGTCGGCAGGCGTTGGTGCGCGGGCAACTTCGACATCGTCGAAATACCAGACCAGTTCGCTTGGGGTCCAAAGCACCCCATATTTGTGGAACCCTGCGGTATCCGCTGCGTATACGGTCGAGGTCACTTTTGTATGCGACCCCGTCGCGCTCGAGTGGCTGGTCAGGGTGAGCTTGTTGGGATCCTGGCCGATCATCTCCACTGCGTCTAGTTCCGGCGGCCAGGAGCCATCCGCCGGAAGAAGCCAAAAGGCCGGCCATGCACCCTGCTTTTCAGGCATGTCGGCTCGAATTTCGAAATAACCGTAGGTCTGTGCGAAGGAATGGTAGGTCGTCAACAGACCTGACGTGTAATCATAGTTGTTTATGTAGGGCTTGATCGCGTCGGGAGCCCGGGCGGCCGTAATGGTGAGAACTCCGTCCTGGAGGCTGAACGGGTTGACCGAACTCGTGGGGTCGTAGCTGGTGTCGATATACCACTGAAGCTCGCTGTTGGTGGTGAGCGTGCTGCCGTTCGGAGCACCCCACCAGAAGTTCGTATCCCAGGTCCCGGTCGAACCGCTGTGCAGGTTCAAGGTATTGAACTCATCCGAGAAGGTGAGCGTCAGATGCGACTTGTCCAGGGCGAGATCGAACTGGTTGGCGCTGAACTGGTCGATGGTCTTGTTGGCGAAGACGAGAAACTCGGTTGGCGACAGGGTAAATCGGACGTTGGCTCCCGACTGTACCATGTTGGCGTGCACCTGGTCGAAGGAGGTGAAGCCGTAGCCTCCGACGCGCACGGTGTCGTCGGCGCCGAAGTCGAGAATGAGATCGCTGCCATTGCCTGGTTTGACGACAAAAATGTCAGCGCCGGAGCCACCCTTGAGAACATCGTCGCCCTTCAAGCCGTCGAGCGTCTGCTGGCCGGAACCGCCGATGACGATATTGTTCAATGCGTTTCCGAAGGCATATTGTTTATCGCCGGTGACCGTCAGATTCTCAAAATTCGCCGGCAGCCTGTAGCTCATCCAGGTCGAGATCGTATCGATTCCCTCGTTGGGCAGCTCCACCGCTTTGTTTTTCGCGGAGTACAGGTAGTAGATATCGTCGCCCTGACCGCCATACATCGTGACGCTGACGCTGCCGTCGCCATATAGCGAATCGTTGTAGATGCTGCCGTAGAGGGCCGGGCCCGAATTCGTCGCCGAGTACCACCTTGCGGAGGACCCACTATAGGGGAGCGGAACACCCTTGGCGTTGGTCACGGTGGCCATTTTACTCACAGCTCCGTTGGTTTGTTCCAAGCCCTAACACGATGAAAGGCAAAAGGAGCCGATACGTTTCGTCTTCCAATTTAGGAGGGTTACCAAAGGGTAAATGCGCGAGGGGCCGGACGCGTTCGTCAGGCGAAGCTGGCTTGTGCGTGAAGTCGGGCGACTGGGGGCGAGAGTGCTGTCGAAACGTGGCAGGCTTGTGAGCGGAACCTTGGACCCTATCGCAAGTTTGGAGGGCACCCGCGAGAGCCCTGCCCATCAGCCGGGTGATGCGGGACCACGTTAGGCGGCCCTCCGAGCTGCCGAAACGCTTCCTCGCAGTTCAGAGACCGAGGGT
>NZ_JAIUGP010000006.1:0-314882 GCF_020164655.1 Mesorhizobium sp. AD1-1 | reverse complement strand
TGCCGGCAGCGACAATTATGGCTCGGCCAACGCCAATCAGCCTGCCGTCACCGTCGACCAGTCGGCCACTGCTTCGACCTCCAAGTCGACGCAGACCGTCCGGGCCCCCGCTTCGCAGGGCGCTGACCGCAACCTCTTCGGCCGCTAATCGCGACTGCCGATATCGACCCAACCTTGAACTCAGGAGTAATTAAAATGACCAAGATCGCTCTTACCGCTGCCGCCATCCTCGTTGCCACGGGCACTGCTTTTGCCGGCAGCGACAATTATGGCTCGGCCAACGCCAATCAGCCTGCCGTCACCGTCGACCAGTCGGCCACTGCTTCGATCTCCAAGTCGACGCAGACCGTCCGGGCTCCCGCTTCGCAGGGCGCTGACCGCAACCTCTTCGGCCGCTAATCGCGACTGCCGATATCAACCTAACCTTGAACTCAGGAATAATTGAAATGACCAAGATCGCACTCACCGCCGCCGCCATCCTCGTTGCCACGGGCACCGCTTTTGCCGGCAGCGACAACTACGGCTCTTACAATGCCAACCAGCCTGTTGCGAACCAGTCCGTGTCCGACATCGACACCACGCACACCGGCTCGATCCCGAAGTCCGTAAAGACGCAGGGTGATGCCAATGCCAACGTGCCGGCTCAGTCGGGCCAGGGCATCTGGGGTCGTTGATTTCTGAAGTCTGCGACCACAAAGAGCGGTGGGCTTTGCCCGCCGCTCTTGTTTTTTATGCATGAGCAGGATTTCGGCCGACGGCATCGGTGTCGGAGCGCCGATGGTAAATCGAACCAACTGGTTCAAATTATGTTGACGAATCGTGAACGGATGGCGAGCGCTGGCTCGATGAACCGCCGCATCATGCGTCAGGCACCCTCCTTATAAGCATCTGAGATCAACTGATAAAACAGGGTGAGCTCAATCCCTTGGCCGACGTTCGAGGTCCCGATGCCGCGCGTGAGGGAACGTCTTCGTGATTGGAAGTCGGCGCACGAAAAATCCAGATCGAGGCTGTCCGAGCGACGCGAAATTTCCTCCCCAGGGGCACGCCACTAGACGGACAGAATCAGGAATACCGGAGTAAATAGAATGAACAGGATCGCTCTTGCTACCGCCGCCATCCTCGTTGCCACTGGTGCCGCTTTTGCCGGCAGCGACAACTATGGTTCGGACAATGTCAATCAGCCGGCCGTCACCTCGCACGCGGTCAATGTCGACCACAGCTACACGGCTTCGACCCACAGGCAGGTCAAGCACCGCGACCTCACGCTGATGCCCGATTCGGTCCAGCCGGAATCCGGCCAGGGCAACTGGGGAAACTGACGGCTCAGGCGGGTGTGCGGCGGGCTTGGCCTGCCGCACCTGCCATGGACACTAGCCGCCCAGGTCCTTCGGCCGCAAGCAATGTGTCAGCCGGGCGGGGGATACGCCGAACCAATCGCCTTCGAAGACCACCCGGGCCAAGGCTGCCGTCGGGAATTTTTCCTCAAGTCTTGCGATCGCCTTGGCGTCTGACCCCGGCCCGGCAAGCTGTCTGGCCAACTGCTCCAGGCCCGGATTGTGGCCAATTACCAGCAAGCTGCCGCTCGAAGCGTCGGTTTGACCAATCTGGCTCAGAATGTCCGCCGCTGAAGCATCGTACAGCGCCTTGAGGAATGCGACCTGGGGCGGGACGGGCAATTCCGCCGCCACAAGCCGCCAGGTGTCGCGGGTGCGCAGCGCCGCCGACACCAGCGCCAGGTCCGGCAGCCAGCCGCGCGTCGCAAGCTCGCGCCCCATCAACCGGGCTGCCTTCACTCCGCGTTCGGCCAAGGGCCGGTCGAAATCATCGAGATCAGGGTCGTCCCAGCTGGATTTGGCGTGACGAAGCAGGAGAAGCTGTTTCATCGCCGCTCTAAGCTCAAGGCGTGATGCGCGCCAGATGCTCGAGGTCGGCTTCCTCGCGCAGCGGATCCGGGGCCATCACCACCGAGGTGCCGTTGTCGGCATCGTCGGCAAAGTGGGCAAGCACGGTGCGGCCGGCCTCCATGCGCGCCTTGCCTTCGGCGACCAGCCCCAGCGCCAGCGGATAGAGCCGGTGTTCGGTCTTCAGCACGCGGGCTGCCAATGTATCGGCGGTGTCGCCGACCATCACCGGCACGGCTGCCTGTGCGATGATCGGGCCGTCATCCATCTCGGAGGTGACGAAGTGCACGGTGCAGCCATGGATGCGGATGCCGGCGGCCAGCGCGCGCGCATGGGTGTCGAGCCCCTTGAAGGCCGGCAGCAGGGCAGGGTGGATATTGATCATGCGGCCCTGCCATTTCTGGACGAAGCCGGGGCTAAGGATGCGCATATAGCCGGCCAGCGCCACGATCTCGGCGTTGAAGGCCGTAAGGGCCGCGTCGATGGCGGCGTCATGCGCCTGCTTGCTGCCGTGGTCGGCACGTGAGACGACCTGCGTGGCGATGCCGCGCGCCCTGGCGATGCCGAGCCCGGCGGCATCCGCCTTATCGGAAATGACACCGACGATCTCGGCCGGGAACGACGGGTCGCTGGCCGCGGCAATCAGCGCGGTCATGTTGGAGCCGCGTCCCGAGATCAGGACAACGGTGCGTTTCCTCTGCGCGCTCATAGGCCGATCGAACCCCGATAGATGACGCCTGCGTCGCGGCGCGGCACGATGCGGCCGATCGGCGTCACCGTCTCGCCGGCTTCCTGTAGCACGGCCGCGACCTGCGCCGCCTGGCCGGACGCGACCGCCAGGATCATGCCGATGCCGCAATTGAAGGTGCGCATCATTTCTTCCGGCGCCACGCCGCCGGTCTTGGCCAGCCACGAAAACACGGGAGGAACGTCGATCGCCTCGAGGTCGAGCTCGGCCGAAAAATCCTTGGGCAGCACGCGCGGAATGTTTTCCGGGAAGCCGCCGCCGGTGATGTGGGCGAGCGCCTTGATACCATGCGTGTTGCGGATCGCCTTGAGAATCGACTTGACGTAGATGCGGGTCGGCTCGAGCAGTGCTTCGGCCAGAGTGGCCTCGTCGTTGAACGGTGCCGGATCGCTCCACGACAGGCCGCTGACGGCGACGATGCGGCGCACCAGCGAATAGCCGTTCGAGTGCAGGCCGGAGGAAGCCAGGCCCAGCAGCACGTCGCCTTCGACAATGTCATCGGTGGGCAGCAATTGGCCGCGTTCGGCGGCACCCACCGCAAAGCCGGCGAGGTCGTAGTCGTTGCCGTGATACATGCCGGGCATCTCGGCGGTCTCGCCGCCGATCAGCGCGCAGCCGGCCTGGCGGCAGCCCTCGGCAATGCCGCCGACGATCGCGGCACCCTGATCGGGATCGAGCTTGCCGGTGGCGAAATAGTCGAGGAAGAACAGCGGTTCGGCACCTTGCACGACGATGTCGTTGACGCACATGGCGACGAGGTCGATGCCGATCGTGTCGTGCTTGCCGGCATCGATGGCGATCTTGAGCTTGGTGCCGACGCCGTCATTGGCCGCCACCAGCACCGGATCGGTAAACCCGGCCGCCTTGAGGTCGAACAGGCCGCCGAAACCGCCGATCTCGCCATCGGCGCCCGGCCGGCGCGTCGCGCGCACCAGCGGCTTGATCTTCTCGACCATGAGATTGCCGGCATCGATATCGACACCGGCCTCGGCATAGGTGAGCCCGTTCTTGCGCTTGTTCACGTCGCGCTTGCTCATTTCTGGTGCCCGTTCAGCAATTTTCCTTGTCGCGGGCTCTTCGCATGAACGGTTTCTGTCCGCAAGGATAACGGCCATCTCGGCCTACAAAACCGTGGACAGCGCGCACGTACAGGCGCTCGTGATTGGCGAAAGCCAAGCTGAAGGCCGCTCCCGTGCGGGGAGATCGGCAGCTCCTCCCTTGTTGCCACCCGCCATCTTCATCATCTATCTCCGACCAAGAGGAGGTGCCAGGCATTTGACCATCCCCAACCTGATCACCATCCTGCGCCTTGTCCTGGTGCCGGCGGTGGTGCTGGCGATGCTGCAGGCGCGCTGGGACTGGGCTTTTGCCGGGTTCCTCGTCGCCGGCATTTCGGACGGCGTCGATGGCTTCATCGCCCGCCGTTTCAACCAGCAGTCCACGCTCGGCGCCTATCTCGATCCGATCGCCGACAAGCTGCTGCTGGTTTCGGTGTTCGTGGTCATGGGCCTCATCGGGCAATTGCCGCTGTGGCTGGTCGTCACCATGGTGTCGCGCGACGCGTTGATCGTCTGCGCGGTTTTGCTGTCCGCCGTCATGGCCCATCCGGTCGAGATGAAACCGCTTTTCGTGTCGAAGGCCAACACCGCCATCCAGATCGTGCTGGCGGCGGTTGTGCTGGGTGAACTTGCCCTGTCGGTTCATCTCGACCCGCTGAGGCCGGTTCTCATATTGCTGTCCGGGGTCTTGACCGTGGCTTCGGCCGCAGCCTATCTCGTGACTTGGCTGAGGCACATGAGCTGACATGACGAAGGCTCCACTCCGGACATCCGAGACAGAAGCGGCGGCGATCGAGGCCGCGGCCGCCGACATCGCCGCGTCCGCGACCTTTCGCCGCCAGATCTTCTTCTGGCTGGCCGGCGCCGCGCTGCTGGCGCTTTTCCTCTACGTCTTCAGCGCCATCCTGCTGCCCTTCGTCGCCGGCATGGTGCTTGCCTATTTCCTCGATCCCGTTGCCGACCGGCTGCAGCGGCTCGGCCTGTCGCGTTTCATGGCGACGGTGGTCATCCTCATCACCTTCCTCATCGTGCTGGTCCTGGCCTTTGTCATCCTCATTCCGGTTCTGGCCACGCAGATGGCCGATTTCGCCGGCAAATTGCCGGAATATCTGACCCGGCTGCAAAGCCTGATCACCTCGTTCGATCCGAAATGGCTGGAGCAGAAGTTCGGCGTCAACGCCAATAGCTTGCGCGACGGGCTGAATTCGCTGCTGACCTCCGGCTTCGGTTTTGTCACCACCGTCTTCACCTCGCTGTGGAGTTCCGGCATGGCGCTGGTTTCTGTGGTCAGCCTGTTCGTGGTGACACCGGTGGTCGCCTTCTACATGCTGCTCGACTGGGACCGCATGGTGGCGGTCATCGACGGCTGGGTGCCACGCGACAACGTCCAGACCGTGCGCGCCATCGCACGGGACATCAACACCGCCACGGCTGGCTTCGTGCGTGGCCAGGGCACGCTGTGCCTGGTGCTGGGCGCCATGTATGCCACCGGGCTGACGCTGACCGGACTGAACTTCGGCATCCTCATCGGCCTGTTCGCCGGGCTGATTTCCTTCATCCCCTATGTCGGCTCGCTGACCGGGCTGGTGCTGGCCGTGGGCGTCGCCTTCGTCCAGTTCTGGCCGGACTGGACGATGATCGTCGCGGTCGCGGTCGTCTTCTTCATCGGCCAGTTCATCGAGGGCAACATCCTGCAGCCGCGGCTGGTCGGCAAGAGCGTCGGCCTGCACCCGGTATGGCTGATGTTTTCGCTGTTTGCCTTCGGCGCGCTGTTCGGCTTCGTCGGCTTGTTGATCGCGGTGCCGGCTTCGGCCGCCGTCGCCGTGCTGGTGCGGTTCGCAATAGCCCGCTATCTCGAATCGCCGCTCTACAAGGGCCGCGGCGCGGCACCTGTGCCGCAGCTTCCGGCCGATCGCGGCGGCGGCCACCGCACGCAACCGCGTCGCTGAAGTGACTGCCCAGCCAACCGACCCGCCGCGCCAGTTGCCGCTCGACCTCGGCCATGGCACCGGCTATTCGCGTGACGAACTCGTCGTCTCCGGCACCAACAACCAGGCGGTTGCGCTGGTCGACCGCTGGCCGGACTGGCCATCGCCGGTGGTGGTGCTGGCCGGTCCCGCGGGTTCTGGCAAGACGCATCTGGCCTCGATCTGGCGCGCGCGTGCCAATGCGGCGGCGGTCGACGCCAGGCGCATCGGCGACAGCATCGCCAATCTCGGCGCGCGGCCGGCGCTGATCGACGATGTCGATACCGGGACGGTTGACGAACAAGGCCTGTTCCATCTGATCAATGCGGTGCGTGGTGCCGGCTCGCAACTGCTTCTGACGGCGCGCCGCTTTCCCTCGGCCTGGGGTGTTGGCCTGCCTGATCTTGCCTCGCGGCTGAAGGCGGCTGCGACAGTCGAAATTCATGAGCCCGACGATCTCCTGCTGGCAGGCGTCATCACAAAACTCTTCGCCGACCGTCAGATCGAGGTCGAACCGCATGTCGTGCAATATCTGGTCCGCCGCATCGAGCGCTCGCTGGCGACAGCGATGCGCGTGGTGGAGCGGCTCGACCGGACCGCGCTCGAACGCAAGACGCCGATCACCAGGGCGCTGGCAGCCGAAACCGTCAGTGCCATGGATGAAGGGCAGGGCGAGTTCGAGATCTAGCCTGAGAGGCCGGTCTCAGAGCCACATTCTGGCGAAATGACGGACTGCGAGATAGACGGCAGAGTGAGCGGCGATATAGCCGGCGGCGACCAGCACAAACATCCCGATACTGACACGCCAGGAGCGGGAGACCACGGCGCCCGGGGCCTGCCTCGCCTGTCTGCGGCTTTCACGGTTGTTCCACATCGCCAGTGCGGCGCAGGCAATTGCCCACGTCACCATGACCGGAACCGTTATGCCGGCGTAGGCAAAGTAGGCCGGTCCGAAAAGCGACACCCAGGCATCGATTCCAAGCATCTGACCCCCCTGTTTGCCGAACCGCGGCGCCGGACACACGGCCGGAGCCGTAGCAAGTGAACCGTATGGCTGCGCCGGGCATTGGGCTGTGAGGGGATGGTCGGAGTGGAGAGATTCGAACTCCCGACCCTCTGGTCCCAAACCAGATGCGCTACCAGGCTGCGCTACACTCCGAACGGTCTGTTGCCTATTCATTTCGGTGGTGCATGGCAAGTGCAAAAACCTGCGAGAGCAAAAACCTTGCCGCCGTGCGCATTGCGCAGTAATGACGGGCGAAGGGTGGCGATGCTGCCTTGCACAACAACGAGGTGGCCATGTCCGCGCGCATTTTCAGCCCAGCCAAAACCGCGATGCAGTCCGGCAAGGCCAAGACCGGTTACTGGGTGCTGGAATTCGATCCCGAGTCGCGCAAGAAGATCGATCCGCTGATGGGCTATACGACGTCGGCAGACATGAGAAGCCAGATCAGGCTTAGCTTCGACACGCGCGAAGAGGCGGTCGCCTACGCCGAAAAGCAAGGGCTCGCTTTCCGCGTCGAAGAGCCGAAAGAGACCAAGCGCCGCCAGATTTCCTATGCGGAGAATTTCCGCTATGACCGCAGGACGCCCTGGACGCATTGAACGGCGCCCGGCGCCAGAATATCCAGCCGGCCCAACGGCCGGCCAGCGGTCCCGTAGCTCAGCTGGATAGAGCACCGGCCTTCTAAGCCGATGGTCACAGGTTCGAATCCTGTCGGGATCGCCATCATTTCAAGCACTTAGGTGTTGGCCGGCTGAAAAGTTCCAACTCGGTTCGGAACCGAGTTCCAACTTTTCACCCCTTTTCGTTCTCGCGGATGCGCTTGCGGCCGAGGCGGCGGGCTGCGTCGGCGGCGCGGACTGAGGCGAGATTGACCGGCTGGTAGGTCGCGTGAAGCGCGTTTGAGGTGTCGATGGTGTTGGCCATCTTGGCCGACACCGTGCCGGGCTCGGCACCGCCGGTCACGGCCTCGATCGCGCCGGAGCGGCGCATATCGGCAAGGGTTCGCCTGTCGCCGGGGAACAGCATTTCGCACACCGTCCTGAAGTCGTCGGGCATTGTGAAACGGGAATAGACCGCGCCGGAGCGGTTGCGCAGGATGGCGCCGACGTCGCAGGGCTCGACCTCGAGGTAGGCGTCAAGAAGCTGCAGCGTGCGGCGGCTCATGGTGCCCAGCGCATCCCGACCGGATTTGGCTCGACCGATGTCGAAATAGCGGTCGGTGCCGGTTCCCTTCAGGCTGGCGATGGTCAGCTGCCGCAGGTCGACCGGCGAGAACTGCGTGTCCCATGCGATAGCGATCGACACGGCGAGGCCGCGATAGCCCTTGCGCCAGGCCTGCTTGATCTGGCGGACGGCTTCGCCCTCTCGCCAGCTGGCTTGCCGAGCCTTCGGTGCGCGGTTGCGGATGCCGAGCGAAGGATCCTGCTTGCCGGCGCAATACTGCATGGCGGAGAGGACGTTCCACAGGGCGCGCCAGATCTTGATGATTCGATGCCCCTCACGCGCCGAGACGTTTTCGACAATCCATTGCCGGAAGCGGGACAATGTTTCGAGGGAAATGTCGGGGTCTGTCGGCGCCAGATCGCCGAACACCGGCTTGATTCGTGCCCAGCCGCGTTCCCACTCTTCGCGGGTGCGTGGCTTCTTGGCTGTCCATTCCACGGTCAGCCTGTAGCGAAGGAAGCCTTCGCCGATGGAGCCCTTGGGAAACTCGGGCGGCGCATCCTGTGCCTTGCCGGCGCGGTGGCGTTGCCAGCGTTCGTTCCATTGCGCCGCAATGGCCCATGCTGCTGCCCCGTCAAGGCCGCAACGCACCGCGGCGAAGCCGGCGTCGCGCATGGCCTTGGTTGGCTGCCAATAGCCGTACTTCCCCTTCTTGACGACGTAGTAAGGGATTTCCACCTTACCCACCCATTTTCTCCAGCCTTGACGCGACAAGGCCGGGAGTGTGCGCAGGGATTGATGAGCCGGGCAAGAGGCGGCGATGGCGGGCGGCGCGCCAGGCATCGACGGCATCGAGATCGTAGTTGCCGGTGTCAGGGTCGGAAGCCGGAAAGCCGCGCGACAAAAGCCGCGGCAGAAGCTCGACGAATCGCTCCTCAGAAAGCCCGAGCCGGCGCGCTGCCTTTTCGGGCGGGACATCGCGCGGCTCGACCTGGAAGCGGATGGTCACGGCTTCGCCCTGCCACAGTTCGGCGCGTCGATGTTCTTTTGCAAGACGCTGAAGCTGAGAGCGACCACCCAGGGGTTCTGATCCCATCCGAAACCGCGCGCGGCGTTGAGATCGTGCCATAGGCCAGCAAAACTATCCTTTGCCGTCAGACCAAACTCGGTGCCATCGTGTGACCAATAGCCAACTTCATTTTCAGCGGCACCTTCCGATCGCGCGTCTTCCTCGCTGATCTCTTGCAGCCGCTGGACGCGAACTTCGGTGACGGTCAGCGTGAGGCGCGAAGCCCAGCGCGGCATGTGTATGCCGGGGCGCCATGTTCCCGTGACCCGCAGCGGCTGCTTGCCGTCGGCTGGGTATTGCTCGGTCATGGCGGTGTAGCCATCGCCTTCGCTGGCGCGGTACATGATGGTTGCGACATCCGATGCCCAGCCATTGCAGCGCCACGCCTCGCGGACATAGAGCCGGTCACCCTTGAAGAATTTGAGGCAAAGTGGGCGCCAATCGGCGTTGACCCACTCAAATGTTCCATATGGCTTGGTTAGCACCCGCCGCGTCTGCGTCTTTGTACCGGCGAGCAGAGCGCGCACCATCGGGGCGGAAAACAGGATGGGGCGGTCGGTCACAGCAGCCTCCGTTGCTTGCGTCCGGGCGTGGCGCAGTCCTGGCAGGTGTGGGTCCATTCGCCTGCGACCTTGGCGATGACGAAGCCTTCGGCGCGCGCGTCGGACACCATGATGTCGAAGTCGCAGGCCTCATAGGTGCGGCGCTGGCTGGCGCCGCATTCGCAGACGATCTGTTGCAGGCCGGCGTGCTTTTCGATGGTCATAGCGCCGGCACCTCGATCGGGCCGGGCATACCGTTGTGCTCGACGCCATCGAGCAGCCGACCGGCGGCTTTCTTGCCGACCTTGCCCATGTAGAGCGAACCTTGCTCGGTGTTGCGGCCTCCTGTCGCCTCGAACACCTCGACGTCCGTCTTGGCGCTCGGATGAACTATCCGGACGCGTCCGGCGCGTACATCGCCGCCGAGGTCACCGCCCGGACTGCCCTTGTGGCGTGCCCATTCTCCCCATTGCTTGAAGAAGAACGGCACGCCGGCTGCCTGGCACTGGTCACGGATCGCGCGCGGCCATGCGGGATGCATCGGCCTCGCGTCCGGGCCGCTCTCGCCGCCGACGATGATCCAGTCCAATCGCTCAGACCTCCCGCCATGGGGCCGCAATACGCCGTGCGTGCCGTTCAAGGCATCGATCTCGACCGGTGGATCTCCTGGTTGCAGGTGGGTGAAATCGATCGGCCCGAGCAGCGGCTCGGCGCTGACGAAGCGGATCGCGGCCGGCGTCGCCACCAGCTCCGGGATGCGCTCGTCGGCTTCCTGCTGGCGCTCGGCGGAGACGCCAAGCCAGACGTTTGGCAGCGGCCATTGATCGAGATGGACGCGAGGACCGGTTGGCGCACAGCGCTCGTCCATCCCTGACGCAATCAGCACGACTTGAATCTCGCGCTCGATCACTAGGTCGCAGGCGATTTCATAGACACGGCGCTTCGTTGCGGGATCTGAAAGATAACGCCGCATGCGGTTCGCCCGCTTCGTCAGCGGCTGATAGGTATGATGCGGCGTGACTGCCATCACCGCGAACGTCTGGTCAATCCATTCGTCTGGCACGTCTTCGTGGAAGAGATCGCCCATGGAGTTGACGAAGATGCGGCGGGGACGCTTCCAAAGCAGTGGCTGCATGAGCGTCTTGACAGGCGCCAGCGCCAGCTTGCCGGTCCAGACGGCGTTGCCGTTCACCTTCTTCGTGGTGCCGTCATAGTGTTTTGCCGAGCCCATCGCCTCAATACGGGCAGCCATGCGCATGGCGTAGCAGCGCGTGCAGCCGGGCGAGAGGATGGAGCAACCGACGATCGGATTCCACGTCGCGTCGGTCCATTCGATGCCGGATTTGTCAGCCATGGGCGACATCCTTTGCGACCTTGATCTTGGAAATCGATCCGCCGTGGCCCGTCAGCGCCGCCTTGCTGGCGGCGTCTTTCGGCGTCTCGGCATCGACGATGAGCGTGCGGCCGTCGGCGTAATGGATGCGGAAGGCGGTCATCAGCGCAGCCCCACCAACACCAGCCCTGCGCCGATGACGCCGACGGCGATCAACAGGCCGATCAGGATCCTGCGCACGGTTGGCGATTCCGGGTCCGCACGGGTGCAGTCTTCGCCGCACATGCATTCCGGAAAGTTTTGGCAGACGATGCGGATCGTGTGGCCGGGCGGGATCACGATAGGCTCGTGGATTATCCTGGGCACGGTCATGACGGCAGCGCCCAGCCGAGGACGGCGAAGGTGCTGGCGAAGACCAGCACGGATGCGAATGTGAGGCTGGCGGCGCCGTCGCCGCCGATCCTGCCCGCCAGGCGGTCCAGCGTGGCGAGGATCTGCGACGGCTTCTGGCCGGCGAGGATCTGGCGCGAAATCCATGCTTCGGCGTCGCGCGACTTTGCCGCCTCGGCGATCAGCCGGTCGGCGGTCGTTCTTGCCTCACGCGGCGCACCGGCGGCGCTGCCGCCTGCCGCTCCGGCGGGGCGCGCCATCAGGCGCGACGTCCGGTCGGACTTGCGGCCTGCGGCCGTCAGGGATTGAAGGTTCGCCATGGCGGTCAGCCCACCCTGCGGACGGCGCGGGCCTTGGCGAGGTCGCAGGCGTCGGCGGCGTGCGCGTCGATCTCGGCCCGGGTAAACTCGGTGTGCTCGGCCAACACGTCCTTGGTCACGGCCGTGCCGTTCATGCCGAGTTCGAGCACGCGCTCGGCCATTCTTTCGACAAGGGGCCGCTCGACGATCGAGCGCTCGACGATTGCGCCGGCCGGGGCGGTGTTGGCAGGCGGCTGCTGGAAGGTGATCATGGGATTTGCCTCCATCGCGGGATTGCGACTGGAGGGAAACTTAAGTGACACTGAAATTTAAGTCAAGCTGAACCTAAGCCCTGCTGAATTTCTAATGCCTCAGTTGGCGCTTATCTACCCTTCTTGCGCAGTCCTTTCGCCAGAACCTCAATGGCCTGCGCCACTAGTTCAATAGCCTTGGCGCGATCTGCAGCGTCCAGTTTGGCAAGAAAAGGCCTAGCGATATCAGCGAGCGGCAACGCCGGATCGGGATCGAATGTTCGCTCAAGGCGCTCGATGATCTCACGATTGAGGCTGTTGCGCCCACGCGCGGCATTTAGCTTCGCCTTGAGCTGGGACGGCAATCTGACATGGAAGCTGGGCGGTTCGGGCTGCGACATGCCCGACTTATGGCGGAAACCAGATGGTATCGAAATGGTTCCACAATCGGCAAAACTGGTACTATCTTTCCCCGCTATCCACAGGTGACTATTACAGCTTGAAATATTCTGTTAATCCGCTGCCAACGGTTGTAATCGTACCAAAACGGGACACGGGGAGACCTGAGACCTTCTTGACAGGCCAGAAGGAAATTGTTCCTATCTGGGTGCCGCTCCGGGTTTGGGACGAGGAAAAATGATCCAATACACACCGCTGGTAAAGACGCGGAGCGAAGAAGCCCTACAAAGTCTGCTTAGCTTGAAATGGCCAATGGATCCTGCAAAGAGGATCGAGCGCGACGCAGCTTCAATCGCTAACGCGATGCGGTCGATACACGGCGGGCAGTGGCGGGTCCATATCGACCATCTGGCTGGCCTTGTGATGATTGTTCGGCATTAGCCGTTTGAAAGCCTTGGATAGCCGAAAGTAGAACGGTAACGTTATCAGGCTTCAATCCCTCGATGCGCTCCAGCGTGCTGCGTATTTCGTTGGGCTGGCGCAGCGGCCCGGTCGACGCCTCGACATCATCGGGGCCCCACAGCAGAAGATCACCAGGACGGCAATCTAGCGCCTTCGCCAGCGCGACCAAGGTCGAATCGCTAAAACCCTGCTTGCCGTTTTCGAGTTGGGAGATCGACGAGGCGGTCAGGCCGACCATTTCCGCCAGATCCTCCTGATTGAGCCGACGACGCTTGCGCCACTGGCGGAAGAAGTACGGTTGAGCCTCGGATGCGGTATTCTGTGCCATGCTGAAATTATCGCGCATCTGTCAAACGGGCTCCATTCGGCAGGGCTGAAAAAATAAGCTTGACTGAATTTCAGTGTGACTTAAGTTGCCGCGCATGGAAAAGCTGCTCACATGGCTGGACGAAGAGCGCGGTCGACGCATTGAGCTTGCGTCGCATCTGAGCATCTCACCGTCCGCGATCTCTATGTGGAAGCGCGTTCCCGCCGACCGTGTCGCGGATATCGAAAAGTTCACTGGCATCCCGCGCAACGCGCTGCGCCCCGACATTTTTGAGGCGGCCGCATGATCCGCTCGCGTCTCGCCAATCCCGTCCTTGCCGATCGCGGCGCACGCCTTGCGGGCGTCGGGTTCACCGAGCGTCTGGTGCCGCGCCAGGTTGGCGCCGCCGATTATGAATTCCCCACAGCGTGTCCTCCTCCCCACGCTGACCGCGCCGCGCCGGCTGCACCTCCTCCCGCATCCGGCGCGGTTCCTTTCACCGAATCCCGCTTGGCTGCCCCCGAGCGGGACAGGGGCGCGCCGGCTCTCGCCGCAACCGTGGCCGGGCGCCCCGTTTCCCACACCAGCAACGCGCTGCTGCTGCCCGATCATGTGATGATCCTGGTGCGCGCGGTTGCCGTCTATGAGCGCTGCTCCAACGAACGCGCCGTGGCGCTGGCGCTGACCGAATACGCCACGACGATCGGGGCAGGGGTGTTGGCCCGTGCCGTGGCCGACCTTGCCGATGAAGGCGATCTGGCGGACCTGCCGGCGCATGAGCGCGTGGCGGCATCGAGGTTCAGGAGCGGCGGACCATGAGAGCATCTTGCTGCGGGCCTCCCTAGAGGAATTCACGCCCGCACTCTGAATCTATCCGTTCAGTCCCGCCACGGGATTTATCGCCGGTTTGTCCCGGCGCGGGATTTCTTTTGCTTGGAGCCAGCCATGACCACAGCCCGCGTGCTTCGCATCAAGTCTGCGCAGAACCAGCTCATCGCCTTGTGTGGTGGCCTCGACGGCTCTGCGGAAATCGGCAATTTCGGCCGCTCGACTGTCGGCCGCTGGGCCGACCTTGGCGACCCGACCCTGATGCCACTCGGCGCGCTGATGGCGCTCGAGGCGCATTGCGGCCAGCCGATCGTGACGGCGGCGCTGGCGGAAGTGAGCGGGCGGCGGCTATCCGATCCGGATGCCGAAACGGTGAACCAGGGCACGGTGATGGCGCGCCATGCCGACGCCATCATCCAGGCCGGCGAACTGATGGCGGCGGGCGCTGCCGCCTTCGCCGACGGCAAGGTGACGCCCAACGAAGCAGCCACCATCGACCGCGCCGCAGCGCAGCTGGAGCGCGGGCTTTCTCAGTATCGCCAGGCGCTGGCCGGCATCCGCGCCGCCGGTGGCCTGAAAGTCGTGGGAGGCGAATGATGGCCGGCCTTGCCCTGCGCGACATGCAAGAGCGCTCCGACAGTTTCTATCGGTTCTCGGTGAAGTGCGACCGGTTGATGAACATGAAGATCGAAGCCGCCGCGCGCAAGGCCGGCGTCAGCGCCACGACGTTTGTGCAGCGACACTTCGAGACCATCGTAGACGAGCCTGCGGATGACAGCGGCTTTTCCGCCGATGTGTTCGCGCGCCAGCATGGCGTTTCTGTCCATGCGGCGCGCCTGTGGAACGTGATGCGCAGGGATGCCGATCCCGCCGGCGTGGTCAGCGGCGGGCTGCGCGAGTTCGCCAGCGCCGCGCGGGTCAGCGCCGGCCACGGCAGCGACTACATGGCCGAGCTGCTCGGTGCCGGCCTGGTCAGCATCGTCGTGCGCCCGGCGTCGCGCAATCCCGGCTCGTACCGCCTGGCGAAGGTGTCGTGATGAGCGACGAATACGATCCCTACACGCCGCGCGGACCTGCCCGCGAGCGGTCCGGCGCCAAGCTGAAGGCTGAAACGGACGACGGGGGCGGACCGCAGGCGGTGGCGGCGGGCCACCTGCGCGCCTTCATCGAACGCATTGAGGTGGTGCAGGGGGACATCGACGCGCTCGCCGACGACCGCAAGGAAATCTACGCCGAGGCCAAGGCCATGGGCTTCGACACGAAGGCGATCCGGACGCTCGTCAAGCTTCGGAAAATGGACCAATCGGAGCGTCAGGAGGCTGAAGCCATCCTCGACCTCTACAAGGCCGCCCTGGGGATGGCGTGATGAAATACCAGCTCCTGCCGCGCCTCTCGGCTGAAGAATATGCCTCGCTGGAAAAGTCCATCATCGCGCATGGTGTGCTGGTGCCAGTCGAGTATGACGAGGCGGGCGAGATCATCGACGGGCACCATCGCGTCGAAATCTGCGAGGGCCTCGGCTTGGTCGATTGGCCGCGCTTCGTGCGCAAGGGGCTGTCGGAAGTCGACAAGCGCACGCTGTCGCGCGAACTGAATTTCGCCCGTCGGCACCTGTCGACGGCACAGAAACAGGCTGTCATCGCCGACCAGCTGCGCGACACGCCGTCAATTTCGTCGCGGGCCATCGCGGCCATGCTGGGGGTCCATCACTCAACCGTTCAGACGGTCCGCAAGCAGCTCGTGGATGGTGGCGAAATTAGCCACCATGACGAGGTCGAGGGCCGTGACGGTGTCGTGCAGCCGGCTCGCAAGCCGATCAAGACGGCCTTCGTGCCCGACCGACCGAACGTCGCCGAGTACATGAAGGGCGCCAAGATAATCCGCGCCGAAAAGCAGAAGCTTTCGCACACCGTGCGCCTGGCGCACATGCAGATGGTGTCGGAGCAGGGGCAGGCTTCGGCGCCGATCTGGTGGAAGGACGGGACCGGCCCGACCTTCCCGGTCATCTATGCCGATCCACCTTGGAAGTTCGTTGTCCATTCCGAGGAGACGGGGCGGGAAAAGAGCGCCGAAAACCACTATCCGACGATGCCGCTGCCGGAGATCGTCGATCTCGGTTGTCCCGCGGCGCGCGATGCGGCGCTGTTCCTGTGGGTGGCAGACCTCGCCAACGGCATGGCCTGCATGGAGGCATGGGGCTTCACCTACAAATCGTTCTGGGGCTGGAAGAAGGTCTATCCGGGCAAGAAACTCGGCACCGGCTACTGGTCGTTCGACAATCTCGAATTGCTGCTGATCGGCACGCGCGGCAGCGTGCCGGCGCCGCTGCCAGGCACGCAGCCGCAGAAATGCACCGAGCATCCGGTGGGGGAACACAGCGTCAAGCCGGACTGGTACGCCGAGCAGATCGAGCGGCTTTATCCCGGGGTGCCGAAGCTGGAAATGTTCTGCCGCTCGCCGCGGCCGGGCTGGCAGGCATGGGGTTTTGAGGCTGCGCCGCCGACCGAACCGGAGAAGAAGCTGCGCCCCAGAAAGGCGGTGGCTGCATGAGCGACCGCCGCAATCTAATTCGCGACCGCATCTTCGCCTGTGTCGAGGTTGTCGACATGGGCTACATCACCCCATGCCACATGTGGACCGGTCCGGATTCCGGCGATGGGCGGGGCGGCGGCTATCCGCGCATGGCGCTCGATGGCCAGACGATGGCCGTCCACAAGGTCAACTGGACCAACGAAAACGGCATCATCCCGGGCAAGAAACAGCTCGACCATCTCTGCCGCGTCCGGCGCTGCATCCGCGACGACCATATGGAACTGGTCACGCACCTGACAAACCAGCGCCGCCGTGACCTGGCGCGCGGCATCAAGCCGAAGCGGAAGCGCCGTGCGCGCAAGGCGGTGCCGGCATGATATGGCTCATTCCTCTTTCGCTGCACGCTTTGCTTTGGCTTTGGGTCTGGTTGAGACGTCGGCCCGAGCTTGATTTCGATGACATTCGAGATGTCGAACTGGCGCTTTGGGGGACAATAGCGGTCTGGGTCGCATTCTTCATTTACTTGTCGGTGCTCGCATGAACGCGCCCGGTACCGACGTCGACCCATATCTCACCTTCCTGCGCGGCAAGATGCAGTTGGCCAAGGCCGATGGCTTCGACGTCGCGCTGGACGACATCAACCCGGCCGGCGCGCCGCATTGCAAGGCGATCGTGCGCTGGGCGCTGAAGGGCGGCAGCCGTGCCATCTTCGCGTCGTTCGGCCTGCACAAGACCTTCATGCAGATCGAGTTGATGCGCCTGATTGGTGTTCATCTGTGCCGCACGCGGCTCGGCCCGGGCTTGCGGCTGATCGTCATTCCGTTGGGGGTGCGGCACGAGTTCTTCGCCGAGGCGGAGGAGCGCTTCACCGGCGCCTTTGCGGTCAAGCTGAAGTTCATCCGCTCCGATGCCGAGATCGAAGATGACGGCACGATCTACCTGACCAATTACGAAAGCGTGCTGGCCGGCAAGATCGACGTGGCGCGCTTCGTTGCCGCCAGCCTCGACGAGGCGGCCGTGCTGCGCGGCTATGGCACAAAAACCTTCCAGACGTTCCTGCCGCTGTTCGAGGCGGTGCGCTTCAAGTTCGTCGCAACGGCGACGCCGTCGCCGAACCGCACCAAGGAACTGATCCACTATGCCGGCTTTCTCGGCGTGATGGATACCGGCCAGGCGCTGACGCGCTTCTTCCAGCGCAATTCGGAGAGCGCCGGCGACCTGACGCTGTTCCCGCACAAGGAAGATGAGTTCTGGCTGTGGGTGCACAGCTGGGCGGTGTTCCTGCAATCGCCGGCCGATCTCGGCTTCCCCGACGCCGGCTATGTGCTGCCGGATGTGACGGTCAACTGGCACGAGGTGCCGATCGACCATTCGACGGCCGGCTTTGACCGCGATGGGCAGGGCCTGCTGATCCGCAACACGGCGCTCGGCGTGACGCAGGCGAGTGCCGCCAAACGCGACAGCCTCGGCGCGCGCATTGCCAAGATGAGCGAGCTGCTGGCCGGAGATTCCGATGCGCACGCCATTCTCTGGCACGACCTCGAGGATGAGCGCCGCGCGATCGAGGCGGCTGTGCCGGGCGTGCGCTCGATCTATGGCACGCAGGGGCTGGAGGCGAACGAAAAGAACGCCATCGGCTTCAAGAATGGCGCGTTCAAGCATCTCGCCACCAAGCCGGAAATGTCGGGCGCCGGCAACAATTTCCAAAAGCATTGCCACTGGGCGATCTTCGTCGGCGTCGGCTTCAAGTTCCACGATTTCATCCAGGCGGTGCACCGCATCGTGCGCTTCGGTCAGGCTGAGGAATGCCGCATCGACATCATCTTCTCGGAAGCCGAGCGCGAAGTGCGCCGTAACCTGGAAGGCAAATGGGCCGAGCATGAGCGACTGATGGCGCGCATGGCGGAGATCATCCGCCGCTATGGGCTCGACGGCCTGCCGCTTGACGACGTGCTGCAGCGCTCCATCGGCGTTGCCCGGCGTGAAGAGCGCGGCGACGGTTTTGTCATCGCGCACAACGATGCGGTGCTGGAAGCACGGCGCACCGAAAGCGCCTCGATCGGTGAGATCGTCACCTCGGTTCCGTTCGCCAACCACTACGAATATACGGCGAGCTACAACGATTTCGGGCACACCGACGACAACGGCCACTTCTGGGCCCAGATGGACTTTTTGACGCCGGAGCTGCTCCGGATCCTGAAGCCCGGCCGGCTGGCCTGCATCCATGTCAAGGACCGGGTGCTGTTCGGCTCGGTGACCGGCGAGGGCGTGCCGACCGTCTCGCCTTTCCATGCCGAGGCGATCTTCCACTATCTGAAGCACGGTTTTCAGTTCATGGGCATGATCACCGTCGTCACCGACGTGGTGAAGGAGAACAACCAGACCTATCGGCTGACCTATTCCGAGATGATGAAGGACGCCACCAAGATGGGCGTCGGCTGTCCGGAATATGTTCTGCTGTTCCGCCGGCCGCAGAGTGATCTCACGCGCGGCTATGCCGACGAGCCGGTCGCGCATGCCAAGCCGATGGTCATCGCCGCTGGCGGCCATCCTGAGGCCGTAAAGGCTGCAGGCCCGGGCGCAAAGCAGCAGGAGCGCTGGAGCGATGGCGACCGGCGTCCGCAAATGCCCGGCAGCGGTTACACGCTGGCGCGCTGGCAGCTCGACGCGCACGCCTTCTGGCCGTCGTCGGGCGACCGGCTGCTGACCACCGATGAGCTTGTGCGGCTCGGGCCGAAGCCGCTGCGCGAACTGTTCCAGAAGCAGTTCGAGGGTGCGATCTACGATTTCGAAAAGCACGTGCAACTGGGCGAGGAACTGGCGGCGCGCGACGCCTTGTCGAAGACCTACATGACGCTCGATCCGCCTTCGGCGCATCCGGCGGTGTGGACCGACGTGGTGCGCATGCTGACGCTGAACGGACAGCAGGCGTTCCGCAATCTGGAAAAGCATGTCTGCCCGCTGCAGTTCGACATCGTCGACCGGCTGATCGACCGCTACTCCAACCCGGGCGACATCGTCTATGACCCGTTCGGCGGGCTGATGACCGTGCCCTATCGCGCCGTCCTCAAGGGCAGGCGAGGGCAGGCCTCCGAACTCTCCGACACCTATTTCCGCGACGGGTTGCGCTATTGCCGCGAGGCGGAAGCCAAGCGCGCCGTGCCGACCATGTTCGACCTGCTCGGGCTTGATGGGCTGGAGGCGGCGGAATGAGCGCCGACACCTCCATCCTTCGCGCCATGGCGCGGCTGCGCAAGGCACTGGAAAGGCGCATGCGCCTCGACGATCGTGCCGAGGAACTGCGCGCACGCGAGGGCAGGCCGATCCGCGCCGGCACGCTGGCCGCCTATGACACGTCAGAGCTTGGTCGCAGGCTGCGGCCGATGCTGGAATATGACGGCCGGGGCTGGCGCACGCTGGCCGAAGAGATCGGCGTGACCTCGCCGGACCTGTCGCGCGTCATGGCCGGGCAGGACATAGCGGCAGGCAAGATCTTCGCCATCTGCGACTGGGCTGGGCTGGATGCGCGCGCCTTCTACCGCCCGCCAGTCTGCGCCCCGAAACCGCGCAAGCGGCCAAGGCGAGGGCCGGCCCGCAGCCGCGTGTTTCACGGGAAAAGCACTGAAACAGAGGTTGTAAGATGAACACGATGGATCCGTTCATCGCCCGCATGCGCAACGCCGAGAGCGATGCTGTCCGCGCGGCCGTGCTGCTGGAAGCGCCGGTGCTGACCTTGCTGCGCTGGCGTTCTGCCTTCGCCGATCACTGCCGGCGTGCCGCCTTCCATGAGGGCGTGCTGTATCTCGACATCCTGGCCGAAACGCTCGGCAAGACACGCCATCGCGGCAACCTCGCCGGCACCATGCCGATGTCCGGCGTCACTGCCACCTTGCTGAACATCGTCGACGGAGGCGCCACATGACCGCGCTGGAAACCAAGGTCGATCCGCTGGCCCGCAAGCTCGCGCCGGTCGTGCGTGAAATGCTGCTGGCGGAAGTCGAGCGGCTGGCGGCGTCTATCCCGGCAGCAAAGCCGAGACAGACCAGCAAGGCCGACGCCGCCATCATGGAGGCGTGCCGGCAGGTTGCCGCCGCTTCCGACCGGCTGGCACTTGCGAAGTTCGGGGCCGGGGAGATAGCCGCCCGCAAGTCGCTGGAAAGGGCCGGCGCGCTTCTGGGTCGCACCATGCACAAGTACGGGCGGATGCCATGAACGCCCATGCGCCATCGCCCGACACGCTGCGCCTGCGCGCGATTCAGCAAACCCTTGCGCAGATCGCGCCCGCCGACTGGACGCGTGCGCATGACGGCGATGCCGATCTGGTGGAATCGCATGGCGAGATGGGCGAGCTGTTCCAGATCGTCCGGTTCGGGCCGGCGGCGACGCTCGACGAGATCGAATTCGTCTGCAATGCGCCGGAGACCGTGCGGTTTCTGCTGCGGCTGCTCGGGCAGGCCTTCGACAAGATCCGCGAATTGAACGGCGAGCCGCCACGGCGCAACGCGCCGGTTGGTCCGCCGGCCGCGAGCGGCAACTTCGCCGCCGAATGCGCGATGCGCTGCCAGGACGCGGCCTTCAAGGTGTTCCTGGAAGAGCGGCACGGGCTTGAACGCCCACTGACCGACGAGCGCGTGGAGCAGAGAGTGCGCTCGCTGCTCGGCGTCACCTCACGAAAAGAACTCAACGATGGCGGGGCGGCGGCGCAGGCGTGGAAGACGCTGCGCGCCGATTTCGCCGCATGGCTGAAGGCGGAACGATGAACGCGCATACGGGCTTCTCCCTCGACAACCGCATGACGATCGTTCTGTTCGCCGGTCTCGGCGGTGGCTGCGACGGGCTTGAGGCTGCTGGCTTTCCGGTTCATGTCGCGATCAATCATGATCCGGTGGCCGTTGCCATTCATAAGGCCCGGCATCCGCATACGCGTCATCTGCAATGCGATGTGTTCGAGGCGGACCCACGTGAGGTCTGCAAGGGTCGAGGTGTGCGTGTACTGCATGCTTCGCCGGATTGTACGCACTTTTCCGTGGCGAAGGGCGGCAAGCCCGTTTCGAAGCGTAGACGTTCCCTCGCATGGGTGGTTTGCCGATGGGCCGGCACCGTTCGGCCGGAGACGATCACCATGGAAAATGTCGCGGAAATCCAGACATGGGGACCCTTGGTGGCCAAGCGCGATCCAGCCACCGGCCGCGTCATGCGTCTCGATGGTTCGGTTGCTGCCAAGGGCGAGCGCGTACCGGTCGAACAGCAATGGCTAGTCCCGGACCATCGCCACAAAGGGCGGATCTGGCGCGCATGGCTGAACCATCTGCGCGGGCTTGGCTATAGCTTCGATCACCGCGTTTTGACGTGCGCAGACTACGGTGTGCCGACGATTCGCAAGCGATTCTTTGGCGTGGCGCAAGCTGATGGGCGACCAATCGCCTGGCGCGACCGCACACACGCACCGCGCGACAAGGCTCGTAAGCTGAAGCTCCGACCATGGATCGGCATGCATACCTGCATCGACTGGTCCATTCCAGTACGGTCGATCTTCGACCGGGCGAAGGATCTGGCGTCGGCCACTCTTCGCCGCACGGCGCGCGGCCTGATGCGCCATGTCGTCACCGCCGCGAAACCGTTCATCGTGCCGATCACGCACTCCGGTGACGACAGGGTCCATTCGCTGGACGATCCGGCGCGAACCTTCACCACGGCGCACCGCGGCGAGATGAGCCTCATCGTTCCATCCTTCGGCGTCATGCGCAATTCGCGTGAGCCAACTTATGCGGGCAATGATCCTGCGCACGCCTTCACGGCGGGCGGCGCCAATCATGCGCTGATCGAGACGTGCCTGGTTCCGTTCACGGCAGGCGCTGGCGGGCGGGCGGCGCAATCCGGTGAACGCGATATTTCGCAGCCTGCGGGTAGCCAAACGACGAAGGAAGATCGAGTGCTTGTGGCGGCCAATTTGGTCGCGGCGACGATGGTCCAGTCAGGCTATGGCGAGCGCGAAGGCCAATCGCCGCGCGTGCTGGACATCGAGGAGCCTGCCGGAACTCAGGTGGCCGGCGGATCGAAGGCGGCTATCGTCGCTGCGTTCATGGCGCAGCATTCGGCCGGCTCTCATCCTGGTCAGCCATCGCGAGACATGCACGACCCGCTGTCGACCATCACCACGG
Source organism: Mesorhizobium sp. AD1-1 (assembly GCF_020164655.1). Taxonomy (NCBI): domain Bacteria; kingdom Pseudomonadati; phylum Pseudomonadota; class Alphaproteobacteria; order Hyphomicrobiales; family Phyllobacteriaceae; genus Mesorhizobium; species Mesorhizobium sp. AD1-1. The sequence continues at coordinate 292,462 of NZ_JAIUGP010000006.1, read as the reverse complement.
TTGGATCGCAACAAGGCCTTGTCGCTGCGTCGATGCTCGCGCTTCGCGGCACCAATCGGGACGGTCGCGACATTGGCGAGCCTGCCGCGACGATCTGCGCTAGCGGCAACCATGCCGGTCTGATCCTTGCCTTCCTCCAGCATTACTACTCGAACGGCAAGACCGATGACGATATCACTTCGCCGCTCGGCGCGCTGACGGCGAAGGCTCGGCATGGGCTAGTTACGGTCACCGTACGAGGTGTCGACTATGTCATCACCGATGTCGGCATGCGCATGGTGGAGCCTGAGGAGGGCGCCGCGGCACATGGCTTTAAGCCAGGCTGTCTCGACCATGAGATCACGGTCTATGACGAGCGTAAGGGCCGCATGGTGACCCGGAAGCTCAACAAGACCGAGAAGTATCACCTCGTCGGCAACAGCGTGCCGCCGTTCATGGTGCAGATGCTCGCCGAAGACAATGTGCGCCGCGAGCTGGTGCTGGAGGCTGCGGAGTGAGCGGACCGCGTCTCTCGATCATCCCCGCACGCGCGGCCACGGACAGGGCGCTGAAGCCGCGCGATCTGCAGGTGCTGTGCGTGCTCGGGCGCCATACGAACGATGACGGCTGGTGCCGCAAGAGCCAGGTGAAGATGGCCGACGAAATGAGCTGTGCGCGCTCCACCGTGTTCGAGGCGATCGAGCGGCTGGTGAAGGCCGGCTATCTCGAACGATATGAGCAGGAAGAGCAGAACGGCCGTGACAGCCCGCATGTGTATCGCGTCATCCTCGATCCGAAGCATGTCGATCCGGCCAGCGTTCTGGAGGCCGATTCCGAGCCCGATGACCCCTGCCGACAGGCCGGCACCCCTGCCGGTATATCGGCACCCCCTGCCGGTCCTGAACCGGCACCCCCTGCCGGTCCTGGACCGGCACCTAAGAACGACCCTCTTAGAACGACCCACCAGAACGATCCTGAGAAAGAGCGCGCGCGGGAAGAGGAAAAGGCTGTCGAGCGCTGGCTGAAGAAAACGCATCCGGGCTGGCCAAGCTTCGTCAGCGACTCGATGCCCAAGGCGCTCGCCGCGGCGCGAATGCTGACCGTCGAAGAGCGCGAGGCGGCGGCGGAGCGCATCGGCGATTACCTGACCAACGCCAAGGTCGGCGGACGCACGGTGATCTGCACCTTCGCCGTCTACCTCAGCGAAAAGCGCTGGGAGAAGCTGCCGCCCAAGGCCGAGGTGGTCGGGCGACCCGACGACTATGCGCCGCCGTTCGGACCGGTGTGGATGGGCTTCATCGCCGCGCAACTGGTGGCAGGGCCGGAGAACGCGGCAGGCAGCACGCCGGGCGAGAAATGGCCGAAGGTCGACGCCCTGTACCGCAAGGCGAGGCTTGGCCAGGGCCACAGCTTCGGCGACCGCTGGCATGCGCTCAAGGGCGCCATGGAGGTCGTTCCGGTCGGCACGCCGCTGTGGAACGAATGGCGCGCCTGGTTCGCAAGGCAGGGCTGGCCATGGCTGCCAGATCCCGGCCGCGTTGCCTATTTCCCGGTCGGCGGACCGGAAGCGTTGGCGGAATTCGAACAGGCGGTGCGAGGAAAGAACGATGATGGCGGTGAACGGCAAGCGGCTGCTGAGTGATCGCGAGCACGTCTGGGTGGATCGCTCGACAGGCGAGGTGATCAACGTCGACCGTGCCTGGCAGAAGAGCGACAAGCGAATCGCACTGACGCGGCGCGAGCAGGCGATGCTCGCCGCGGCTGGTCAGGACGGCCCTGAGGCGCGCTGGTATGTGCTTAGGGTCGAGGATCGCGCCGACATAGCTGTGGATAAGTCGCTCGAGGACGCCAATGTCGAGCGGGTCATGCTGCACACCGAGACAGAGCCGAAGCGGCGCGGCGGACGCAAACACCAGTCCATGGAGCCGATCAGGGTGCCGTCGTTCCCGGGCTACATCTTCGTCAAAGTGGTGTCCTGCCCGACGTCATGGGCAGGCCTTCGGACCATTGAAGGCGTGCTCGGTCCTATAGGCGGATGTGACAATCCAAGCCCGGTCGGTGAGCAGGAAATCCTTAAATTCCAAGCCCGTATCGAGAATGACCCTGACGCCATTGCGATGCTGACCAACGCGCTGAGGGCTGGCGACAAGGTCTCGATCGACAGTGGTCCGTTCGCTGGCTTCGAGGCTGTGGTGCTGATGCTCGGCGACAAGCACAAGGTGCAGGTCGAGGTCGACATATTCGGACGCAAGACACCGATCGGCTTCGCTCTTGCGGAAGTCACGAAACTGGATTAGCGAATCCCACCCAGGACGAGCTGAAAGAGTCGCACGCCGAAAGGTGGACCGCGCCATCAGCCCCAGGCGAAGCACCCCAGCTTCACCGCGATGGATAAGATTCCGGACAATGAGCAGCAACACAGCGCCATGGCGGCGCTGGTACAAGACGGCGCGTTGGCAACAGGTGCGCCAGCGCATCCTGCTTCGCGACATGTACACCTGCCGCAAGACTGGCGTGCTGCTGATCGGCAAGCACCCTGCACCCAACAGCCCGGTGATCCACCACGATAAGGAACATCGTGGCGACGAAGTGCTGTTCTGGGATGAGGCCAACCTGATGGCCGTGTCCAAGGAATGGCACGACAGCGAAGCCCAGAAGGCGGAGCAGGCGACCCTCGACCAGCGAGGGGTCTGGTACTGACCATCGACCAGGCCGGGGGGGGGCGGGTCGAAAGTCTGGAAGCCCCTCCCGCCCGGACCCGCGTCCCCCACATTCGGAGATTTTTTTCTGATGGAACCGAATTTTGACCTGTTCGGTCAGCCGGTTCGTGAGGGCTTCGGTAACCGCGGCCGTCCGCCGTATGAGCCGACCGAAAAAGATCGTAACAAAGTCAAGCTCTTGATGGCGCTTGGCTGGGTCAACAGCCGGATCGCCAACGCGATCGGCGTCTCGCCAGCAACGTTGAAGCGGTATTTTAGAGCCGACATGAAGGAACGCGATGCGATGCGTGACCGGCTCGATGCCAGGCGATTCGAGATCGCACTCGAGCAGGCCAATGCCGGCAACGTCACCGCGCTGCGCGAACTCGGCGCCATGATCGACCGCAACGACCGCATGACGATCGAGGCCTCCATGGGCAAAGGCAGCGACAGCGCGCCGGCGGCGTCCAAGGACAAGGTCGGCAAGAAGATGATCGACGAACAGCGCGCCCATGCCGCCGACGCAGATCTGATGGCCGAGCTCGAAAGCGAAGCCGCGCAGAATGCACGTCACTGAGGCGCTGCCGCGGTTCGCTTGCCCAGACTGGTGGGAGCGCATCAAGGCCGGGCAGACGCCGATGGCCGACGTGCCGCTCAACCAGGCCAAGGCGGCGAAGGCCTTGGCGTTCTTCAACCGGCTCAAGCTGCCGGACGTGCCGGGAAATCCGCCGCTCTCGGAAGCATGCGGCGAATGGTTCCGGGATATCCTGTGCGCCTTCCTTGCCAGTGAGGATCCTGACACCAAGCAGCGCCTTGTCTGGGAACTGCTGTGCATGGTTCCGAAGAAGAACTCGAAGACCACCTACGTCGCCGCGCTCGGCCTGACCGCGCTTTTTATGGAAGAAGCGCCGAACCGGCAGATGCTGATCGTAGCACCGAGCCAGAATATCTCGGAGCGGTGCTTCGACCAGGCCCAGGGCATGATCAGGCTCGATCCCCGCCTCGACGCCATCTTCAAGGTGCAGGATCACCTGAAATGCATCGAGCGCCGCAAGACCGGCACCCAACTCGACGTCAAGTCGTTCGACACGTCGATCGTCACCGGTGAAATCCCGATCCTGACGATCATCGACGAGGTGCACGAGCTGGGGAAGAAGGCGAAGGCCGCCGCGGTGATGCAGCAGATCAGGGGCGGCGGCATCACCATGCAGGGCGGCCAACTCCTGATGATCACGACACAGTCGGACGAACAGCCGGCCGGCATCTGGAAAACCGAACTCGACAAGGCGAGGAAGATCAGGGACGGGAAGGGCGGCAGCGAACCGATCCTGCTGCCGGTCCTCTATGAATTCCCGCCCGAACAGCAGCGCGACCAGGCATTCTGGCGCGACCGCCGGAACTGGAAATACCTGCTGCCCAATATCGGGCGCTCGATCGACCCTCAGCGGCTCGCGGCCGACTATGAGAACAACGGCTCGGCGACGAAGGAAACCGAGCAGATCTGGGCCAGCCAGCATCTCAACATCGAGATCGGCGTCGGCTTGGCAGGCGACGGGTGGCGGGGCGCTGAATATTGGGATCAGTGCGCGGACGAAACGCTCACGCTCGAATCGCTGCTTAGGCGCTCCGAGGTTGCGGTTGTCGGTGCCGACGGCGGCGGCCTGGACGACCTGTTCGGCGTTTGCGTGATCGGTCGCGAGAGGGTGACGCGCCGCTGGCTGGTCTGGACGCATGCTTTTGCACACCGGAAAGTGCTTGAGGTGCGCAAGGAGATTGCGCCGCGGCTTCTGGACTTCGAGGAAGAGGGATCACTGACCTTCTGCGAGGTCTCGGAGTACATCGAGAAGATCGCCTCTATCGCAGCTCAGGTGCGCGACGCCGGCCTGATGCCAGAGAAAAACGCCGTCGGCTTCGATCCGAACAACATCGCCGCGTTCGTCGATGCTTTGGCTTTGAAACAGATCAGCGGTCTAATGTTGCATCGCCTGCGCCAAGGCCCGGCCCTCTCGCCGGCGCTGTGGGGCTTGGAACATAAACTGAGCGACGACACGATCAGCCACGGCGGGTCGGCCATGATGGCCTGGTCGGTCGGCAACGTGAAGATCGAGGTCAAGGGCAACGGCAACATGGCCACCAAGCAAGCTGCCGGCCGCACGAAGATCGACCCCGTGATTGCCATGCTGTGCGCGGCGATCCTGATGAGCTGGAACCCGGAAGCGTCGCCCGATGGCAACATGGGCGACTACTTCAAATCCTTGGCAGGTGCCGCTTGAATCTGTTTCGCAAGATGGCCGATATCGTTGTGCGCGCTCTCACGGTGCGGGAGCCTGATGGTTGGTATCCGGCTGGCCAGATCGGCGATGCCGGCGAGCCGGTCACGGGAAACAGCGCGCTCGCGCTCTCCGCCGTCTGGGCGTGCGTCAATCTTCTGGCCGGAACGATCTCCTCGTTGCCGCTTATGGTCTATCGGACAAGCGGTGGCGGCACGCGGACCGTAGCCAAAGATCATCCGCTCTACCGGATTTTGCACGACAGCCCGAATTACGATCAGACGTCGGTCGACTTCTGGGACTTCATAGCGGCATCCGTCGAATTGTGGGGCAATGGTTACGCCCGTGTCGTGCGCGAGGCTGGCAGGATCGTCTCGATCGTGCCCATCCGCCCAGACCTGGTGTCGGTTCGCCGGCTCGCCAATGGCACGATCGAATACAGGTGGTCGTTTGAAGGCAGGGCTTTCGTTGAGACTGATCAGACGATGCTGCACATTCGCGGACCTGGCGGCGATCCGCTTGGCGGCATGTCCACGTTGCATTTCGGACGGCATGCCTTTTCGCTCGCCAGGGCAACGGACAAAGCAGCCGGAAAGACGTTTGCAAACGGGTTGCGGCCATCGGGCGGGCTGAAGTTCGACAAGTGGTTGACCGACGAGCAGCGCGACATCGCCAATACAAAGCTGGCCGACAAGATCGGCGCCGACAATGCCGGCAAGCCACTGATCCTCGAGGGTGGCACAGACTGGGTGCAGTTCACGCTCAATCCGGAAGACGCGCAGATGCTGGAATCGCGCGGCTTTTCTGTCGAGGAAATCTGCCGTTTCTTCGGTGTGCCTCCGGTCATGATCGGTCACACGTCGAAAACCACTAGCTGGCCGACAGGTGTCGAGCAGCAGGGCCTGATCTTGCAGAAATTCACGCTGCGCCGTCGTCTCAAGCGCATCGAGCAGGCATTGGAGCAGCAACTGCTGACACCGCAGGATCGCGCCGCGGGCGTGTCGATCGAATTCAGCATTGAAGGCCTGTTGCGCGCCGACAGCGCCGGTCGCTCGGCCTTCTACCGCGAAATGACGTCGATCGGTGCCATGACCATCAACGAGGTGCGGGGGCTTGAGAACCTGCCGAAGGTTGATGGCGGGGATGTGCCTCGAATGCAGATGCAGAACGTGCCCATCACCGCAACGCCAGACGAAAAGACCCTGATCGGAGGTCCGAAATGAAAACCAAGGATTTTGCTCTGCAGGTAAAGGATCTGTCGGATGACGGAACCTTCGAGGGCTACGGTTCCGTGTTCGGCAATGTCGACGTCTACGGCGAGAAGGTCTTGCCCGGCGCTTTCGTCGAAAGCCTGGCGCGGCACAAGCGCGAGGGCTCCAACGTCCTCATGCTGTGGAACCACGATTCCTATCAGCCGATCGGCGTTTGGGATGACCTTGCCGAGGATGCCAAGGGGTTGTGGGGAAAAGGCCGGTTGCTGCTCGACATCCAGAAGGCGCGCGAGGTTCACACACTTGCGAAAGCCAAGGCGATCGGCGGCCTGTCGATCGGCTACCGCGAGACCGACACCGACCAGGACGGCGCCGTGCGGCTCTTGAAGAAGCTGGACCTGTACGAGATCAGCCCGGTTACATTCCCTGCCAACCGCAGGGCGAGGATTGAGGCTGTCAAATCAGAAGGGATGGAAGAGTTTGCCCGCCGGTTGCGCGATGGCGACCCTCCGCCAACTAAGGAATTCGAGGATCTCCTGCGCGAGGCAGGGGTCCCGAAGGCCATGGCCGTACAGATCGCCTCTGTCGGCTATGCAAAGGCCATTCGGAGTGAGTCCGAGGGCGAGAAGGCGAACGAACAGGCCGAGCGCTTTCTGCGCATGCTGAACGCCGGCTGAAGCCCTTAAACCTCCACAGGAGCTATTCAAATGACTCACCACCGCATCATGGCGGGTGGCATCGCCGCGCTTGTTGCCGGCCTCGCCTATTCCCGCTTCGCACCGCGCATTGCTTTCGAGAAGCCGAACGACAGCGGCGTCGATATCGAGGCGCTTGCCAAGGACGTCACCGCCAAGTTCCAGAAGTCGTTCGATGACGTGAAGGCGATCGCCGAAAAGGCGGTTGCCGACGCCAAGAAGGGCATCGACATGTCGGAGGCCGAGAAGGCCAAGGCGGACGAGACCCTGATCAAGATGAACGGTCTTCAGGCGCAGGTGTCCGAAATCGAGCAGAAGCTCGCGCGGGCAAAGGGCGGCAAGGACGATGAGCCGAAGAAGACCATCGGTGAGATGCTGACCGAGACCGACGACTTCAAGGCGTGGCAGGAAACCGGCTTCGCCAAGAGTGGCCGCGGTACCGACCTGCGCATCAAGACGACGCTGACCTCGGCAACAACCAACTCGGCTGGATCGGTGGGTGACGCCATCGACAGCACGCGCCTGCCGGGCATTCTGCCGTTGCCGCAGCGCCGGTTGACCGTTCGCGACCTGATCTCGGAAGGCCGCATGGACGGCAATACGCTGGAATACGTGAAGGAAACCGGTTTCACCAACAACGCTGCGCCGGTTGCGGAAGGTGCCACGAAGCCGGAATCGGATATCCAGTTCGACCTGGTCACCACCTCCGCGAAGGTCATCGCCCATTGGACCAAGGCCTCGAAGCAGGTTCTGTCCGACATCAGCCAGCTTCGCTCGATCATCGATCAGCGCCTGCTCTACGGCCTGGCTTATGTCGAGGAAGCCCAGCTGCTGAAGGGCGACGGCACCGGCCAGAACCTAAACGGGATCATCCCGCAGGCCACTGCCTATGCTGCGCCGATCGCTCTTGCCGATCTCAACATCATGGACGTCCTGCGTCTGGCAATGCTGCAGGCGGCTCTCGCTGAATATCCCGCTACCGGTCACGTGATGAACCCGATCGACTGGGCTGGCATCGAGACCCTGAAGGACGGCGAAGGCCGCTACATCATCGGCAACCCGCAGGGCACGACCGGACCGACCCTCTGGGGCCTGCCGGTTGTCGCCACGCAGGCCATGACGGTGCGCAAGTTCCTGACCGGGGCCTTCAAGCTTGGCGCTCAGGTCTTCGACCGCTGGGATGCGCGCGTCGAGGCTGGTTACGTCAACGACGACTTCATCAAGAACCTGGTGACGGTGCTTGCCGAAGAGCGTCTGGCGCTGGCCGTCTATCGCCCCGAGGCCTTCATCTACGGCGACTTCGACACGGCGCTCGCTGCCTAACGGCGTTCGGTTCAGTAAGGCGGGCGACTGCGTGCGCGCCCGCTCTCTGAACCGAAGGAGAACGTCGCATGTCCATGATGAAATATCGCGTCATCCGCGAACACGGTGCCTTCGCTGAAGGCGACATCCGCGAGGCCGAGGAGAGCTCGGTTGCGCACTTGGTCGGCAAGTCGCTGACATTGATCGGTCCAGCCGACAACGCATCGGTGAAGTCCGAACCTGCTCCGAAAAACAAGGCCCTGTCCGCCGCTCCGGCGAACAAGTCCGCAACCGGCAAGAAGACCAGGTCAAAGACCTGATCTGACGGCCACTCAACGGCGCTCGCGCCATCAACAGGAGAACATGACCATGAAACGCTACAAGGTATCAGTGACGACCGACGGCTCCGGCAATGCCGTCGCCTACACGCCGCGACTGTCGGGTGAGATCCACGAAATCGAGTATATCAAAGACGGCGGCGCAAATCCCTTCGCCAATGGCGTCGATTTCAACATCACGTCGGAGGCGACAGGCAAGACGCTGTGGGCTGAGAACGACGTCAACGCATCGGCGTCCCGTGCGCCACGCGTCCCGACGCATTCGACGGCCGGTGTCGCCGCGCTGTATGCGGCGGCGGGCACTGCTGTTTTCGCCCGCCCTGGCATGGCAAACGACCGGGTCAAGATCAGCATCGCCCAAGGCGGCGCTACGAAGGTCGGCGCCTTCCACATCCTGGTCGCCTAGCCATGCTTCGTCCTGCCCTGATCGAGCCGCCGGCGTCGTTACCCGTTACCATTGATGAAGCGAAGTTACATCTTCGGATCGACCCGGCGCCGGCTGACGCCGTGCTAACGGCGCTGATTGGGGCAGCCACGAAACACTTAGATGGGTGGACCGGCACCCTTGGCCGCTGTATTGTTAACCAGTCATGGCGCCAGGACTTTGGTTATTGGCCGCAATCTCGTGACCTTCGCCTGCCTTTCCCAAACTGCTCCAGCATCGTCGTCAAATATTTCGATGCCACAAATACCGAGCAGACGGTGCCGGACACCGCCTATGAGGTCCTTGAGGATGCCTTGGGTGGTTTCGTCCGCTTAGGCAGTTCATTTGACAGGCCGGTTCTCTACGGACAACGATCGGATGCAGTGAGGGTGGCATTCATTTCCGGCTTTGGCGATGCATCAGCTGTGCCGGATGCGATTAAGATGGCGATCGTCTTCATGGTGGGGGATTTCTACGCCCGATCAAGTTCCAGCAGTAGCAATGTAAAGCGCGAGACCGTGGAAGGTGTCAGTACCACCGAATTTCAGGATGCTGACAAGCTTGTTGGCGAAAATCCCCTAGCCTCGCTGCTATTGGATCCCTATCGGCGGTTCGGCATATGACACCTGACGTCGCGCTCGCTACGCTCAATCGGCATTTGGCCGCCCATGGCGAGGATTGCATCTTGCGTCGCAAGGAAGGCTCTCCCCTTGTCGACAAGGACGTTACCGTCCGCGCCTCGGTGCGCGGCCTTAGAGCGGCCGAGATCGTCGGCACGGCCACACAGGCCTATTCCAAGGCAGTCATGTCCCTAACGCAGATCCTCGCCGCCGGCTGGCCGGCCGGGCACACCGTCACGCCTGGCGCCGTCGATCCGCGCATTCCGCGCGAAAACGACTTCCTTGTCGTCAAGGGCAAGGTTCGCCAGATCAAATTCGCCGACCCGATCGCTGTCGCCGGCGTCGTGGTGCGCGTCAACCTGACGGTGGCCGGCTGATGGCGACGGGCTTTGAGTTCTTCGAGCGTGATCTGCGCGTCGCGACCGCCGGCTTGGAGCCTGACGAGATCAACCGTCAGGTTGCGGCCTTCGCCAAGACCGAGGTCGCGCGAGTTATTGCCCAAGGCCTCGCCACGCTAAACTATACGCGCACCGTCAACGGCGTCGTCGGCGCGGTCGAGGAGACTTACCGGGCGCCTGGCGCGATCGTCTACGAGTTCACGAACTGGGACCTGGTCATCAACGCCGCGCTGGCGGAACTGCAGAAGCGGTCGCCGCGCAAATCAGGACGGTTCGCATCGTCCTTCATCGTCATCGCTGGCGGGCGTGTCGTCGTCATGGATTTCACCAAGATACGGCCCGATGCCGAGATCATCATCACCAATTTCCAGCCTTATGTCCGCAAGGCGGAAGTCGGCATGCTCGGCGTCGCGGAACGTGTCCTGTTTGCCGGCACCGCCAGGGCGATGGCCAATCGCTTTCGCGGCGCGTTCACCTTCACCTCGAAATTCCTGGACGTCCCGGCCGGCATACATTCCGGCATGCCCTATCGGCTGAAAGGCCATGGCAGCAATGACCGCATCAGCCGCAAATCCGGCGTGTTGAGCTATCCCTCGATCATCATCAATCCGGTGAACTGATGTCCAGCCCCGAAGCCTTCGATGCCTTCAAGGGCGTGCTCGATACCTATGCGGAGGGCGATGGAGCGCTGCCCATCCGCTACGAAAACGAGTTCTTTCAGGACCTTCTTGACGCCAACACGCCGGCTTGGCTCTACGTCGAGGTCTACGGCGATTCCTACAATCAGGACACGATGGGTGCGCCGGGCGCCAACGCGTGGGAAGAACGCGGCGTGACCTATCTGCATGTCATGACGCCGAGCGGCACCGGCAGCCGAGCCGGGCGCGTCTACGCCAATCGGTTGCTTTACTTGTTTCGCGAACGCCCGATCGGCAACCTGTTCATGCCGGAAATGTCGATCGGCGCCGGCGACCCCGGGCAAGATTTTCCGAACTACTATTCCACCGCGGGCACCATCTTCTGGACCCGCCGCGACATCACGTCGACACCAACGCCCTGATCCCGGCTCGACCGGTCTTTCTGAAACCAAAGGAGAAGCACCATGTCGTTCGCTGACGGCAGTCAAGTCCGTTTGGCCGATGTGTCGGAAGCGACGATCGGCTCCATCCCGGCAACGCCGGCTTTCCAGGTCATGCGGTATCGCACCGCAAGCATCCGCATCAACAAGCAGACCGACATTTCCGACGAGGTCCGCCCCGACCGCAACGTGCCCGGTATCACCGATGTCGGCCGTGCGGTGACGGGCACGATCGAAACCCGGTTTTCCTACAACACCTTCAACACCTGGCTGGAGCGGCTGCTGTGCTCGGCTTTCTCGACCGGTGTGCTGAAAAACGGCATCACGCCCAAAGCCGGTACGCTCGAATTTACCTATGAGCAGGGCGCTACCGACAGCTACATCCGGTATTCGGGCTGCCGCTGGAACACGCTCGACCTCAACCTGCGCTCGCGTGCACCGGTACAGGCGTCGTGGGGTATCATGGGCATCGACAGCCCGACCCCGACCACCGCAATCATCGCCGGCGCCACCTATGCGGCGGCGACGACGACAGAGGATTTCAACGCCGGCCTCAATGTCGCCGACCTGACCATCACGTCGGCCACGCTGCTGTCGTCACCGAAGGTGCAGGCGATGAGCCTGCGCATCACCAACAACATCTACCAGGTCGATGTCGTCGGCTCCTATGCGCCGTATGGCCATGGCCTTGGCCGGTTCGAGGTCAGCGGCACCATGACGGTGCTGTTCGAGAGCCTGGCCGCCTACAGCGCCATCCTCAACCACGAGGATGTCGAGATCGGCTTCACCCTCGAGGATGCCGCCGGCAACACGCTGGAATTCTCGTTACCGAAAACGAAGTTCCTCGACGGCGGCCCGGCCGCTCCCGGGAACGGCCAACCGGTCGTCATCGAAGTCCCTTTCCAGGGCTTCTATGACCCCAGCTCGACCGCGACCATCACCATCACGAAAACGGATGCACCCTAATGCGCAAGCCAAAGAAAGTCGCCCAGCCGACCGGTGCTGGACCCGAATCCATCCTTCCCCTGACCGACTTCCGCGCTGACCCGTGGAAGACAGGGGATGACAATGCCGTCGCCTTTCGCGCTGGCATCATGTCATCGCCTGTGCCCGCCGAATTCGCCCATAAAGCGCGTGACGAGGGTAAGGCCGCTCCGGTGTCCGACCATCCGAAACCGCCGATGGCCAAGAAACCTGCTCCCGAAAAGCAGGCCGATCAGTCCTCGCAAGACTGAATTCTGCGCAGAAAGGCCGGGGCGTTCGGGCGCTCCGGCCACAATCCTCCCGAAAGGATATCGCTATGGCCATCAAGCTCTCATCGGTGAAAGCCGATCTCGCCCGCGAGGAAAAAGGCGACTGGATTCCATCGCCGGACTTCCCCGGTGCCGAGTTCAACGTCTCGTCGCTTCATCTTCCCGTCTACCAAACCGCCCTTTCTCTCATGGAGCAGCGGCTTGCGCGCGCCTACAAGGGAACGCCGGTGCCGCCGCACATCCGCACGGTTGAAGTCGGCAAGCTGCTCCACAAGCACATCCTGCATGACTGGCGTGGCTTCGATCAGCCCTACAGCCCCGACATCGCGCGCGAAATGATGTGCGAACCGGAAGGCCGCAATTTCATCGCCGGCGTGCAGAATTGTGCTGCCATGGTTTCGCTCACCGATGTCGAGTTCGTCGAGGATGCGGGAAAAAACTCCTCGAGGCCTTCCGCGACAGGATCCGGCGAGAAGGCCTAGACCCAGAACGGCAGGATTGGCTTGAAGCTCTGGCTTCCGAAGAGGGAGCCGAAGACTGGGTCATCAAGGCAGCCTATCCGGACGGCCGGGTAGAGTTCGAAACGGAACCTTGGCACGGCCTCTACTGGCGCGCATGGGAAGCCCTTCGCTTCGACCGGTTCTATGGTGCGATGGGTGGACAGGGACCGATCTCTTACATGGTGATCCGGGCCTATGCCGACGATCACGGTATCGCCGGCGACGACTTCAAGATGTTCCGTGCCTTTCTCGGGATCCTCGACAACGAATGGCTTCAGCATGTCGCGAAACGCGACAAGGCAGCGGCCCCGGCGGAAGCCGATCCTTCTTCCTCATAAGTTCGGGAAATCCATGGTCCAGCAACTTTCATCCTTGCGGGTCGCGCCCGAGCTTGACGCCAGCAAGTACACCGCTGGCGCCCAGCAAAAGGTTGCCGCCGACAAGGCCATGGCAGCGTCAAACCGTGAGGTCGCGGCCACCGCGGCGCAGACCGATGCCAAGATCGTGCAATCGGGGGACGTTCTCGCCCGGTTGTCACGTCAATTTGTCGACGGCTACGCATCGGCCCAGCGCATGAATTCCGCGCTGAACTCGCTTTCGCGCGGCCTCGACAACGGCAAGATCAAGATGGAGCAGGTCGGACCTATCCTCGACGGCATCTACCGGAAATACCAGCTTGCCGGCGACGCCTCCCTGTTCATGGCGCGTGGCCAGACCGAGGCCGCCGCTGCGGTGGCGCGGATGAACGCGCAGTTGACGGCGCAGAAGCAGATCGCGCCGGCGAATAACAACGCCAGCGTCGCCGGCAGCGGAAGCGATACGTTTCGCCGCACCAATCTCGGCTACCAGGCCTTTGACATCGGCCAGGGGCTCGCGGCCGGCACCCCGCTGGCAATCATTGCGGCGCAACAGGGGCCGCAGATTGCGCAGATGTACGCCAGCCAAGGCGGGCTCAATGCGCTTCTGAAGGATACCGTCGGCATTCTCGGCGGCGTGGCCCGCGCGGCCGGCCCATGGATCGCTGCGCTTGCCGCCATCTATGGCGCGTACCGGCTGATCGCCTCGTTTTCCGCCGAAGCCTCGCTCGGTATCGATGCGGCGACGCGTGCGCTTGCGGCACAGGCGGCGCCGGTCGATGCCATCGACGGCAAGATCAAGGATCTCGTCTCGATCCAGACCGAGTATCAGAAGGCCATCACCTCGACCGCGACGGCGCAGGATGCTGCATCGGCCTCGATCGTCGCCAGCACGGAGCGCGAGTTCAACGCCAAGCGGCAGTTGCTCGAACTCGAACTCAAGCGGCAGGAAGCCTCGATCAAGCTGCAGCAGTCCGAGATGGCTATCGCCAGTCTCGAATTGCGCAAGAGCGTCGGCCAGCAGGTGTTCACGCGCAGCGACCTCGAGCGGCAGGGTTATGCCGATCCGCGCATCAATGGCGGCATCCCATTCGTGCGCCTGCCGGACGATGTCACCGGCCTGCAGAAGACGCAGGATGTGCTGACCAACAATCCCCTGTTCGACAAGATCAAGGAACTGCAAGCCAATCTGCAACTCACCGAGCTGGGCGCCGAGCGGCTGCGCGAAGCCGTCAAGAAGGTGTTTACGGATGCCGGCGGCGTCGGCGGACCAACCTTTGCCGGCGGCAACATTCCTATTCCGCAATTCCGTGGGGTCGACGATATTCCGAGCGACCAGGTCTTCATTGACGATTTCGGCAAGTCGTCGTCTCGCCAGATTAACGACCTGCAGAACCAGGCGACGGCGCTCGGCCTGACCGGCGCGGCCCTGGAAGAGTTCACCTTCAAGCAGCAGGCGTTGAATGCTGCTCTGGCGCAGAACCTCGAACTCGGCCCCGACCAGGTTGCGATCATCGAAAAGCAAGCCAAGGCCTATGGTGCTGCCGCCGAGGCTCTAGCGCGCGGCCGCCTTGCCAAGGATCTCGCCTTCGATCGCGACCAGATGTTCCGCTCGTCGCAGGATCAGCAGATCGCGTCTCGTCAGCAGGGGGCCGGCCTCGTGGTCGACCTCAATTCGCCGGTAGCGCAGCAGATGCGCGATATGGCGAAATTCACCGATGCCAAGGATCTGGCGACCGGCTTCCTGACCGACTTCAAGTCGGAGCTGATGCGCAACGGCGGCGACGTCGGCAAGGCGCTGGGGACGTCGATCCTCAACGCCTTGACCAAGTCCATGGACGATCAGCTCGGCAAGATATTCGACACGATCGCGACTTGGCTTGCCTCCGCAATAACGGGCCAGCGGCCTGGTCTAGCTGGTGCGACAGCGTTCGGGACGGCCGGCGGCTTCGCGGATATGCTGGGCATCGGCGCAAACGACAACTTTGCGCCCGGTGCGGTGACGCGTGCTCCGTTGGCGGCGGTCGGTTCTGGCGGCGTTGCTGCTCAAGCTTGGAACTTCTTCAAATCGAAAGGCTTGGCCGACCACCAGGTGGCGGGCGTCCTGGGCAACATTAGCGCAGAATCGGCATTCAAGCCCACGGCGATTGGTGACGGAGGTAATGCGTTCGGGCTTTTCCAGCACAACGACCGTGCGCCAGCCCTTTTGAATGCCATAGGCGGGAAGGGCAATCTTGGCGACGTGCAGGGACAACTCGATTTCGCTTGGAAAGAACTCAACTCATCAGAGAGCGGGGCGCTCGCCCGTCTCAAGGCAGCGCCTGACGTTCGCTCGGCCACTGCTGCATTCGCCGGCTTCGAGCGCCCTCGCGGCTTTTCCCTTGATAATCCCGAAGGCGCCGACAACTTCTCCGGCCGGCTTTCAGGTGCCGAACAAGCGCTTGATAAGTTCGGCGGAACGGCCGTCAAGGTGACCGACAGTCTTGGTGGCCTCGACAGTTCCGTCACCAACACCGTGCAAAGTCTGGCGGGCGGCATAGATGGGAAAGGCGGGCTTGCTTCGATCCTCGATGGGCTGAAGCCGCAGAACTTCCAGGCCAACACCACGCTGTCCGACATCCTCGGCTATTCCGGCGGCGGTTCTGCAGCTGGCGGCTCGTCCGGAGGCGGCTTTCTCGGCTCCCTGCTCGGCTTCATCCCAAAACTGTTCGGCTTTGCCGGCGGCACGGACTTTGCACCCGGTGGCCTCGCTCGCATCAACGAGCAGGGCGGCGAAATCGTCGATCTGCCGCGCGGCTCCCGCGTCATCCCGCATGATGTGTCGATGCGCATGGCTGCCAATGCGAACCGGCCCTCGGCGGCCCCGGCGCCGAAGATGGAACTCCATGTCCACGTCAACGGCGGCAGTGGCGACGAACACGTCCGCATGCTGGCGAGGCAGGGCGCCCAGGAGGCCATCGGCGAGTATCACCAAGGTCAGGTGAACGGCGGGTTCGGGGATACGCAGCGTCGCTTCACGTCTCAGAAGGGCTAGGAGCATGGGGCGCTACACCAGCCTGCCGACGCTCAACTTCGATTTCATCAAGCCGGGGCGGATGTCATTCGATTCCAAGGGCGCAGGCCTGGAGGGCGGGCGCAATGGTTTGGGAGAATCCGTCACGATCGAGACGACGGGCGGCGGCGTCTTCGTTGCCACATTCGAAAACTGCTACGCCCAGGCGCCCGAAGAGCACGAATATCTGAACTGGGTCGCGGCTCGGATGAACGGCTCCTTTCGCTTCATGAATGTCCCTGTCGTGTCCGACTGGATGGGGCCGTTTCCCTTCCTTGATCGCGTCACGCCGCAGCCGATCATATCGGGCATCCCACATTCGGACGGAGCGCTGTTTTCCGATGACTCCGGCTACAGCCAGGCGACGGTGTTCGGCACGATCGGCGCCGATGCTCCGCTTAATGCCGGGCAGATCACGCTCAACATCTTCGGCGCGACACGCAATTTGCGCTGGTCGGACTGGTTCTCGATCCTGCATCCGACCAAGGGGTGGCGGATCTACCGCTATTGGGAAGCATCCGATCCCGTCGACGTCACGGTGGTTGTCGAAGGCGTGTCGGTCAGTGGTTCACAATACGTGCTTTCGTTGGAACGGCCGCTGCGCGAGGCCGTGACGTCAGGCGACAGGGTGGAATTCGCCCGGCCGCGCTGCGTCTGCAAGTTCCCGGTCGGCTTCACGCTGCCTTGGGATGCGCAGGGCTTCATGCGCTCGTCGCCGACGTTTCAGTTCGTGGAAGCGTTCTGATGGCTTACACGCTGGAATACGTGCCGCAGGCGATCCTCGACGCGATGGCGACCAGCCACATGCTCGGCATCTTCTTTCGCATGGACAGCGACCCGGCACTGCACATCTGGATGGGCGTCAACGACATCCCGGCCGGCATCGACAGCCTTGACGAGGACGGCACGGTCTATCTCGGCGGCGGCCGGCTGCTCAATGTCCCCACCCTCGAGGTGTTGGTCAACGGGCAATCGGGCAGTGTCGAGTTTGGGATATCGGGTATTGATCCGTCGACGGCGCAGAAGGTGCTCGACAATCTGCCCGACGTGCGTGGCAAGGATATCAAGATCGGCTTCACCACGCTCGACAAATATTACCAGCCGATGGGTCCAATCATCCCGCTGTGGACGGGGACGGCGTCGCACCCGACGGAATCCAGTCCGGCCGTGGCTGGCGGCGAAAGTCCGACCACGACGATCAGCCTGGCTGTGGTTTCCGGAACGAACACGCGCTCGCGCGCCTCGCAGGTTCTGTGGTCGGCGCCGCACCAAAAGGCACTCTATCCGACGGACAGATTTTGTGACGGCACGGCACGCCTGGCGCGCGGCGTGGCGCCGGCCTGGCCGAACTACTGAGGCATCAATGACGCTGGAACAATACATCCGGCTGCCTCACCGGTGGCAGTGGGGCCTTTGCGATTGCACGCTGTTCGCGGCCGACTGGGTTGTCGCCACGACCTGCAAGGATCCGGGCGCTGAACTTCGCGGAACCTATTTCGATGCAATTGGCGCCAGGGCGGTTCTGCATGCAGCCGGCGGCGTCGAACGGCTTGTCGGGGCCAAGCTTGGTCTGCTCGGCTTCCAGCGCGTCCAGGAGCCCGATGATGGCGATATCGGTATCGTTCGTGCCTTGACCGCCATCGACGGCGAAGGGTCCGAGTTCAAGCATATCCCCGCCATCAAATTCGGCCCGCTCTGGGCTGTCATGTCGGCGCGCGGGCCGATGGTCAAATCCCTGGAATGGACCGGCGTGGCATGGCGCATAGCGTGAACCCGTTTGACGATGCGCTGCGCCAGGCACTGACGACGACGGCATCGCGCCGGCGCAGCTACAATCTCGGCATCGGCGCCTTCGAAACGGCGACGACGCAGGAGATCATCACCGAGGGCTGGCACGGCGAATATCGCTGGCCGGTTCACAAGGATCCGATCTTCACGCCGATCTTCACCGCCGTCCTCGGCACCGGCGGTTTCACGCTCTTCGGCACGACGATCTCCTACGCGGCCATCGCTTCGGCGATTGCGACAACGGCCATCGTCGCAGGTGTTCAATACCTGCTGACCCCGAAACCGCCCAAGCCGGAGGATGGTCGCGCGCCGTTGACGCAGCCGATCCCCTATCGGTTCTGGGGCGTCGGTACGGCAAGGCTCGCGGGCGCATTGATGCTCTGGGAAGCCGTCGACAACCGGATGTATTCCGTGCAGGCGATCGTGGCGCATCGCATAAATGCCTACACCGGCTATTACCTGAATGACGACAAGGTCGAACTTGATGTCAATACCGTCATTAGCCCGGACGGCAAACGATACAATAGCGCCGATCCAGTGCGGATCTACCGCCGGCTTGGGTTGACGCCGGAAACCGCGATTGCCGAGATCGTCGCCGCTCTGGGCGGCGAAGGTGTCTGGACATCAAGCCATCGCGGCGACGGCCAAGCATCGGTCGGCATGACTTGCTTCGCACCTGGTGCCGAAAACTTTCAGAAACGGTATCCCTATGGCAAGCCAGCTTTGTCGGTAGTCGCCGAGCTCGCGCTGTGCTGGGATTTCCGCGACGAGGATCAGGATCCGGATGATCCGTCGACGTGGTTGTTTACCCGCAATCCGATCGTTCAGCTTGCCTGGCACGAGTGCTTTAATCCCTTCGGAACGAAGCGCGACTACCGCAAGGCACTGCTGCCGGTGCTCGATATGTGGCAGGAAGAAGCAGACGTCTGCGACGAGGATGTCCCGCGCGCCACCGGCGGGACCGAAAAGCGCTACGAGTGCGGCGGCTTCGAGACCACAGAGCATGATCCCAAAGGCGGCACCAACTCAATCCTGGCCTCATGCGATGGCTGGATGTGCGACCGAGGTGATGGCGCCCTGCTGGTCGTCGCCGGCAAGTTTCGCGAAAAGTACGTCGCCACCCTGACCGATGCCGATATCGTCGGCCACACCGTCCAGCATGACGTCCTGTTCGAAGAGGAGGTTAACCGGTTCATTCCGAAATTCACCTATCCGGCAACCGACTACACCACGACGGACACCGACTATTTCGAGGATACATCGGCGCAGCTCAGCGCCGGCCGGGTGCTGCCACAGGACGGCAATTACATCTGGGTTCAGCAATGGCGCCAGGCGCGCCGGCTCGGCAAGCGGGAATTCGCCCGCATCCGCGCCAAGAAGCGCGGCACGCTCGACATCCGCTTTACTGGCATCAATGCGATTTATGCGCCATGGTTCAGGCTGGCGACCCCGAACCGGCTGCCCTCTCTCGACGGGCAATTGTTTTCGAACCGGCGTTCCGTGCTCTCGGTAGCGCGCGGCGGCTTCCAGATGACCTTCATCCAGATGCCGGCCGACATCGATGCATGGGATCCGGCAACCGACGAAGGTGCAGCCCCTCCGGTGCCGCCGAAGCCGGTTTCGGATGGTATCCCGAAGCCTGTGATCGATACCGCGGCGCCAATAGCCGGTGGGGGGTCGGTCTACATCCGCGTCGTTTTGATCGACCCCAATCGGGGCGACGTCACGCCGGCTGTGCATTACCGGATCGCCGATGTCGGCGGTGGCGTGCCCGGGGCTTGGGTCGAGCAGAAGTTTCCTTCTGCTGTTCCCGATTCCGGCCTCATCGTGCTGAACACCAATCCGGTGCCGACCAACACATCGATCGAGGTCGAGGCCGCCTATATCGGGACCGACAACAGCTATGGTGATTGGTCGGATACCGAGAGCCTGGTTTCGACCGTCGACACCACCCCGCCTGCCGCCGTTACTGGCGTTGGCGCCATCGGTGGCGCCGGTCAGGTCGCCTTGACATGGACCACGCCGAATTCCGGCAATTATCTCGCCACCAATGTGCGCCGCAACACGGTCAACAATGAGGGCACGGCGACCGTCGTCAGGACCGAATATGGCGCGCCGTCGTCGGCTGATGCATGGACCGACACCGGGCGCGCTCCAGGAACCTATTACTACTGGCTGCGCTCGATGAACGGGTCTGCCGTCGAGAGCACCACCGGCGTCGCCACGGGCCCCGTCGTCGTCACCTAAGCCGAGGCAAGTTTCAATTCAAATCGCCCTGCCATCCCGGTGGGGTCTCCAGCTCTGGAGCTTTCGCATGCCCGAACTGATGAACACGATCATGGCTGATGGCCCGTCCTCTAATCCGCAACAGCCAGTCAAGGCGCAACTGCGGGCGTGGGGCACGTGGGTAGAAGGGATTATCACCGCCTTTCTGTCGAACGGCGGCTTGATCTACGCCTCGAAGGCTAGCCTGGACGCCGATCTCGCCCACGCCGCCAATTCGATGGCCTGGGTGATCGGCGACGCGACGGTCGCCAACAACGGCATCTATCGGAAGATCGGAGCTTCCGGTGCCGGCTCCTGGACGCGCGTCGCCGATCTGCCCTACAGCTACATCAAGGCGACGGACGCCGGCGCGGGAACACCGAACGCGATCATTGCCACGTCGAGCATTCCACTACCCACGGCCGACGCCGGCGCGCTGATCGCTTTCAGCGTCTTCGAGGCCAATACAGGCTCTCCGGTGACCGTGGCCTTCAACGGTGGCGCTACCCTGACCATCAAGACCAGTTCGGGCAACAACGTTGTTGCGGGCGGGTTGACGGCCGGCATGGTCGTTGCGGGGTACAAGTCGGGCACAACATTCCGGCTTCTATCGGACCAGGCGAGCGCTGCCATCCAGGCAGCAGCGGAAGCTTCGGCTACAGCGTCCGCTGCTTCAGCAGCGGACGCTGCGGAGTCCGCTTTGGAGGCTGCTGCCTCCGCTGCCTCTGTCGGACCGAAAGGCCCGATCGTGATTTTGACATCCGGCCAGTCGAATATGGCCAACCGGATACCGCTGGCTTGGACCCCATCGAACAACTTCCAAGCGTGGAACTTCTGGGCGCAAATCAGCGCCGACACTGTCGTTGGCACGGCTTTTGCCCAGCCCGACGCTACTCGAATGGGTGTTGCTTTCGGGCTATGCGACAAGATCGCCAGTGATACCGGCCGCCGTGTTTACCTCATCGACGTTTCGGTTGGCGGGAAGGCAATCGCCGATTGGGGTCCGGCCCCGCCAACCTACAATTTTCGGCAGGCAATCACGAACAACGTTGCGGCTGCTCTTGCCGCTCTGGGCCTCGACAAGATCGACATGTTCTTTTGGTGGCAAGGAGAGAGTGACGCATCAAACGCCAATACCGCCTACCAGTCCAACTTCGAAACCTACGTCATGGACTGGCTCAAAACCAAAACGTGGTTTGATCTCGACACGCCTACGTTCATGTTTGGCCTCCCGCCTTATTGTGAAAGCGTCCCCGGCGACAAATACTTCCTGACCTACGGGGGGAACATCAAGGCATGCGTGGCTAAGGACCCATCCACACGGCGGTTCATCTCTACGGAAGGCTTCCCTATCTCGTTCTGGGACCCTACGGGGTCGCTCCCTTATATCCACATGACGGCGGATGGTTATCGGGAGATGGGCGAGAAGGGCGCGCGCGCGGCCCTCTATGGAATGTACGAACCAGTTGCTAGAGACCTAGTATATAACCCCGGTAACGGCACCATGAGTTTCGGCTTAAATGGTGGCGTACCTATGTCCGGTGTTGGAAGTACTACGGATTGGTTATTCAGTAAGGGTGTCGCATCGGCTGTACGCTTTGGCGTTTCGAACAATGGTGGCGCTGTCGCCGGTGCTGTCGCTGTATTCTCGGTGGGTGCCTCTGCTGGTTCTTGGTCCGTAACGTCAAATGACAGCGTAACCAACAATTTCGGTTCGATATTTTGGGGCGGCACCAACAACGCGCTTATTGCGGCTACCAACGCTTTAGGTACTCTCGACTTCGCTGCGGGTGGCTTTACGACACGACTGAGCATCCGAGGTGACGGTCTTTATATGACGCCGGGCACTGCCGCCCCCGCATCTTTGCCCAATGGTGGCATCGCGCCTGTGTTCGTGGATGCCGAGACGCTAAACCTGGTTGGTCGCAGCGGCGGCGTTAACCGCACTAAGCTCATTCGTTTGAAGCCTAGTTCTGGCAGCTACAGTCCTACGTACTCATCGCTCACCAATCTCGACAGCGCTGCGGGCTTCAACTGGCGCTGGACCAGAACGGACGACATCATTACGGTGGTTGGTCAAACGACCCAGGACGCCACCGCTGCCGGCGCCTACTCCTACGAAATCACGCTCCCCGTCAATGCTGCCGCAAATCCGACCTTCGTAGCCGGCGTTGATTGTGGTATTGGGCAGGGTGAAAACGGGATAGTCCTCGCTGTAGCGGGAGCCAACCGGGCGAAGGTGCAAGGTCAAGCTGTGCTTACGACCGCCACCACGCACGCGGTGATGTTCAGCTATACGGTGGCGCAGGCTGACGGCTAAAGTTCATCGCGCCAGTCGCGGCCATGGCGTTGAAAGTACTCGTTGCGGAATTTTATGACCGCGATGAACATCACAATGGTAAGCAATACGAGACCGGCTGAATAGCCCAAGTCCGCAATGGTCCAGGGCGCGGTGGACGTGTCAATTGGAGGCAAAGCTATGTCGTTCATAGCAGGCACATAAGCACGTCCATCACGATTGCTCAACCCGAAACCAGTTCGTTCGCCCGCTGACAAACTGCGTCACGCGTATCCATTCGCCTGATGCCGGCTCCCGCCCAGACCCGGCCGTAAATGGCCCCACGGTTGCCGCGGCCTCATCAAACGTCTCCGCCTGAACCTCGGCGCGCTTCAAGGCTTTGCCGTCGCGCATCGTCTCGACTGTGAAAACCATCGGCCCGCTCCCCGCCGCCGACCATAGCCAAAATCCTCAATCGGACAAGCTGCCCGTGATCCGGGCGGAAAGGACTTTGCCATGCTGATCTCCACCGCGCAGCTGAAGCGCATCGCCAAGGGCACGCCCGACAATGACAATGTGCAGTCGATCGTGATTGCCATGAATCAGTACGGCCAGCGGTTCGGCCTCGACCTGCCGCATCGCGCGGTTCATCTCATTGCCCAGGAGGCGCACGAGTCCGGCGGCTTCCACTATGACCGCGAGATCGCCAGCGGCGCTGCCTACGAGGGCCGCAAGGATCTCGGCAACACCCAGAAGGGCGACGGCAAGCGCTTCAAGGGTCGCACCGGCATCCAGATCACCGGCCGGGCCAACTATCGCCGGTTCACCGTCTGGGTGCGCAAGTTCGTCCCCGACGCTCCCGACTTCGAAGCCAAGCCCGACCTGGTCAACACCGATCCCTACGAGGGCCTGGTGCCGATCTGGTATTGGGATGCCGGCAACCCGACCGGGAAATCGCTGAACGTCTACGCCGATCAGAACAACATCGAGATGATCACCCGCAAGGTGAACGGTGGCCTCAATGGCTACGACGATCGCCTCGACTATTACGACCGCGCCGCCCTGGTCGTGCTGGGCTATCCGCTCGGTGCCTACAAGGCCTTCCAGACGGCGGCGAAGCGCAAGGGCTGGTACACCGACGCCAAGGTCGACGGCGCACCTGGCCCGAAGACGCGCGCCGCGCTGCACCTGGCGCTGGTGCACATGACCGACCCTGATATCCAGCCCGTCACGCAATCGGCTCCTGTGGTCGAAACCAAAAAGGTCGAGACCACGGTCGAGGTGCCAGTCGAGACGCCTGTGCCAGTTGCAGTCGGCGGAGAAGCCCTGGACAAGCCGTTCTACCAGGATCCGCAGTTCCAGAAGGATGCGGCGCTTGGTGGGGCCGCCCCGACTCTCACGGCGCTCGGCGGGGCCGACTGGAAGGTCGTGGCCATTGTCGCCGCTGTCCTGATCGTCGGCATCGTCGCCTACGGTCTCATCCGCCGCGCCAAGCAGGCCAAGCTGCAGTCGAGCATCGCCGCGGTGAACACCCAGGCGGCTGAAATCCGGAGCGCGATCTGATGGGCGCCATTATCACGCTTGTCGCCGGCATTGCCGGCGTCTCGCGCCCGTTGGCCAGCATCATCGCGTGGGCTGCCATCGCCGTTGCACTCTCAGGCGCTGCCCTCGGCGTCTACGAACTCATCAAGCACCAGGGCGCCGACGAGGTCCGCGCCAAGATCGAAAAGGAGAATACCGATGCGATCCACAAGGGTATTGATGCTCGCATGTCTCTCGACGAGTGCATCGACGCTGGCGGCGTGTACGACTTCGGGCGTCAGCGGTGTAACGCCGCTACGCTCGGCCCTCGGTAACAGCCTTGTGGGTGCACAGGGCAAGACGATCGCCGACCAGAACAAGATCGATCGGACCATGGCGCCCGGTTGCGCGGTGAAGTTCTACACCCGCGCGGAATGCGATCTGCACACCAAGGCCAGTGCTGAGCGTAGGGCTGAGCTGAAGACATGATCATCCTGCGAATAGCCGGCGGCATTCGCCAGCATTTCGGAATGCGCGTGACGGAGTGGATCATGACCGGCGCGCTGTTCGGCTGGTCGGCCGTGCTGGCCGGCGATCCCTCCACCTTCTCCACGGCGCGAGCATTCGCCGTCATCGCCAGCTACGGCAACGAGGCGACATGGGCAAACATATGCCTGTTCGCCGGCCTGCTGCGGCTGGGCGCCCTGACGGTGAACGGCACCTTCCGGCAATTCCGGTACTCGCCCCATTTGCGGGCGGGCGCCTCGATCGCGTCCTGTGTGTTCTGGGGGCAGATCGCCCTCGGCGTCCTGATTGCCTGGCTGACCCTTGGCGGCGGCGGCACCGGCGTGATCGCCTATTCCACCTTCATGGCGATCGAGATGTGGAACCTCTTTCGAGCATGGGCTGATGTCGGTGCTGGCCATCGGAGGCTTTGATGATCTTCGGCATACCGGCGGAGCAGCTCGTGCCCGTCGCAAACTTCATCGGCCTCGGTTTCCTTGGCCTCCTTGCCATCTTCGGACTGAAATATGGAGGAAAGACCGCGACGCCGGCGGAGCGCCAGGTCGAGGTCGCCGGCGCGCTGGTCGACAATTCCGCCGTCAAGGCGCTCGCCGCCGCGATCGAGGGCTACACGCTGGAAGCCATCGCCCATCGCACCGACGCCGAGAAGCAGCGGCAGGTCAGCTACCGCGTCATCGAGGTCGCCAATCGCGCCGTCGACGAGATCGCCGAACTGCGCCACGAAATCGGCGACCTGGCCAAGGAGGTGGCGAGGGGAAAATGATCCGCGCCCGGCGGTTCCGGGCATACCGAAAAGGACCTCAACATGACGACAACCATCAAGGTGAATACAAACGGCAACTACGTCTCGACCATCAAGATCAATGGCGTAGAGGCAGGATCGGTCGGACCTGGCACTATGGTCGAAAAGTCGTTCGGTCTTCCGCACAATGATGGTGGGCCTTCGGTGTTCGAGGTGTACGAGCGCCAGGCCACGGCGGAGGAAATCGAGGCTTCCAAAGCGGCCACCGCATAAGCATCGCTCCCTTTCACACATCAAGCCCCGCTGGCTTCGGCTGGCGGGGCTTTTTGCATTTTTGGGGCTATGCCTTGATGTTCGGTGTCGGCGGCTTCACCGTGGTCCGCAATTGCAATCTCTCGACCGTGGCGACAATAGCGGCGGATATCGCCGCCGCTTCGCCCTGGAGGGTTGGGCCATAGATGCCGTTCACCGCTTCTTCACTGAGCAGCACGCCTGGCGGGCAATGATCCTCGATCGTTTCCCGGATCATCTGCAAGGCGGCTCTGCCGTCAGAATCGTTCTTCATGAGGCATCCAACCCAGCGCCACGGTAAAAGTTCCGGAACCATTTTAGCTCAAGCTTATTGAATCGCGGTTTGCGAGTCCTGTGCATGCGTTTGAAGTTCATCGAGCCGTTGATGCCGACCTTGGTTGAGAAGCCTCCCGAGGGCGATGGCTGGATTCACGAGGTGAAGTTCGACGGCTACCGCTCGCAGATCATCAAGGACGAGGGCCGAGTGCGCATCTTCACGCGGCGCGGGCTCGACTGGACGGACAAATACCGGGACCTCGCCAAGGCGGCCGGCGACCTCGAGGTGGAAAGCGCCATCATCGACGGCGAGATCATCGTGCTGAACGACGCGGGCTTGTCCGACTTCGGGGCTCTGCGCAAGGCCATCACCAGCCGGCAGCATGACCTCTATTTCGTCGCCTTCGACCTCCTGCACGTCAACGGCCACGATCTGCGCGACATGCCGCTGGAAGACCGGCGCGAGATCCTTGCCGAGATGATCCCCGAGGGTCAGCACATCCAGTTCAGCCAGGCGCTGCCGGGCAAGGCCAGCGCGATCTTCCACCTGATCGACCAGGCCGGCATGGAAGGCATGGTCTCGAAGCGAAAGGACAGCAAGTATCGCTCCGGGCCGTCAACGAACTGGCTGAAGGCGAAATGCTATACGGTCGAGGAATACGAACTGCTTGGCGTTGAACGGGAGCCTGGCAAGCCAGCTTTCGCCCTGATGGCCGATCGGAAGACCGGGCAGTATGTCGGTTCGGCCTTCATCAACTCCAGCCGGGCGATTCGAGAGCGACTCTGGAAACGTGTCCAGGAACATGCCGGTCCGGCGCCCAAGGGGATGAAGCGACCGGCAACGCAATGGGTCAAGCCGGGCATCATCGGGCGTGTAAAGCACTTGCGCGGCGAGGAAGATTTGCGGCACGCTTCGCTGCAGGACTTTCGAGAGGAAGAGTGAGATCGCCATGGGAAAGGGCTGGACCTTGCAATCGCTGATCGACGGCAAGATGACCGTCACGGCGTCCTGCCGCAAGGCGAGTTGCAACCACAGCAAAGTTCTGCCGCTTGAAGAGCTACGCGACCGCTTGGGCCCGGATACCCCAGCGATGGAATGGGATTTGAGGCCCAAGCTGAAATGCGAAGTGTGCGGCTCGAAAGATGTAGGGCTGATCTATGCGCCTGACTCCAATAAGGTCCCGGGCATGGGGAAGGCGATCCCGGGCAAGAGCCTGTATGCGAAGGCCAAGGGCGAATAGCCGTTCCAAGTTTCGCCTTCTGTTCCGCACTCTGATGCACGCCGAAAGTTGGAACATTGCCGGGAAAGGTTCACGTTCTTTCGGCCTTCTAAGCCGATGGTCACAGGTTCGAATCCTGTCGGGATCGCCAAAGCCTTTCGGTCCGTTCCGGACACATAGGTTACGGTTTATACCGGAGACATGGGCTTTCAGAGAGCGGTATCAGGCCTCGTGCGCTCAGACCGCTGCCGCCAGAAGCAGCGTTACCCCGAGGACCGTCGACGCATAGATCGTCGCTAGGAGCACGATCGGCCGAGGATATTCGGTGGGTGTTGCGAGGCTGGTTATGTCGGGACCCCGAAATGTTTCGGTGCCGGGCGACGGGACGTCGGCGGCGGTGGCAGCGTTGTCATTGCAAGCGCGCACAGAAAGGCGCTGGGTTATATCGGCGGCGATCAGAGGATCGTCCGCCACCAATTTCGACCAGTCCGAAACAATGCCGATTTCATGTTGTGACATCGCGCGCCTCCCATTTACGGCCTAACAGCGATATCTAAATTATGTTCCACTAATAGTTTCGCGAGGCGGACCGCTCTTTGTCACCGCGGTCTTCTGATCGATGAAAACCACGCCCGCTGCCTCCAAGCCTCGACGGATGGCAGCCAGCTTGGCGGGACTGGGAATCCTTCGCCCGCTCTCAAAACTGCCAATCGTTCCTTCGCTGAGGCCGCACTTCGCGGCGAGTCGCACCTGCGACCACTTCAGGATCGCTCGTGCAGCTCTGCACTGCTGGGGTGTAAGGGGTTGTATCCCTGAGACGGTGGCGCTTCGCTTGTTCACATCCTGACGGTCCTTCGCTTCGGCGGGACACGGCTTTGCACCACGCGCACCTTGTCCAGATCCACCGTGACCATTGGCCCGAGCGACACCGTGACCTTGTCGCCGTCGATCCGCGAAACGTCCCCGGGCAATTCCATCTGCTGGCCCCTGGTCAGCCTGGTTGCCGGATCAATGACCGAATGCGGAAGACCGGGGATCGACACGCTGACGCGGTCCTTCGTGACGCGCTTCAGCACCGTCGCCATGACCGCCACCTCGTCGCCGACTTTATTGCCATGCTCTGATTCTGGGGCGGCATCCGCCGGCGTCAAGGATTAGCTGGGTCTCATATAGAAAAGTCCGCGGGCGTGGCTCCGCGCCAGCGTATTATTTCGTTACTCGGCCTTTTCGGAACCTTCCCGCGCACGGCGCGTTCGGCCCGCTGTATTCGCGGACCCTCATATAAAAGTGGACAGGCGGGAGGCAAACAAGGGTGGGGAGGAGTGTTGCCATGTCGAAGCGAGAAATAGGGATATCTTCGGCCCTCGATCGGCGCATTGCCGATCTCAGGGCCAGGATGCAGGACGCCCGGATCACGGAATACGAAATGAAGACCTTTCAAAAAGTGGCTTCTGCCATGGGAGGCGACGGAGGCTCCCTGCGTCTCGATGCCGACGACCTGATCGCGGCATCCTTTGTCGTCGATGCGCTGGGTGAACCGACGCTCAACTGACACGGGCGATCTGGCTTCGCGCGCCGTTTTGCCCTTGCCCGGCCGGCAATGGGCCCACGCCTTCACACTTTGAAACAGGATGGCTGCTTTCCAGCGGCCGTCCTGTGGCGTCTGCGCAAGCGTCTGTCGCAAGTCATAGGCAGGGGCTGGTTGGCCGGTGGATTTGATTCCGCCGCCGACATCGAATTGGAGGGAAAGTCTTATCAATTTGTTTGGGTTGGTGCGTCATAGTAGCGACGGCTAACGGAGTGGACGCGATGAAGCTCGATCTGTCGCCGACGAGCTGGGGCAGGGTGATCGCTGTCACGGCAGTCGGTACGGCATTCTTCATTGCCGTGGCGTTCTTCGTCGATTCCTTCAATTTTCCCTATCTTTCGCCCGAGGCCGTGTGGCGGGCGCAGATGACCGACCTGATGCTGCCTTTGGTGCTGGGCGGCTCGTTTCTGTTTTTCCTGATGTGGAAGATTCGCCAGCTGGCCATCGCGCAGCGCGATCTCAGCGTCCTCGCCGCGACCGACAGTCTGACGGCGGTGCTGAACCGTGGCGCCTTCTCGATGCTGGTCGAAGCCTATCTCGAGCAGACCCGCAAGCAGGAGCAGACCCGTTCGGGGGCGCTGCTGATCATCGACGCGGACCACTTCAAGTCGATCAATGACCGCCTGGGCCACGATTGCGGCGATCAGGCCCTCAAACTGATAGCGCAGGCGATCAAGGGGCAACTGCGTGGCAGCGATATCGTCGGCCGCATCGGCGGCGAAGAATTCGGCGTGTTTCTGCCCGGCGTGGATCCCTCGCAATCCTGGGTGGTTGCCGAAAGCATCCGCCGGCGTATCAGGGAGATGGAATTCTCACCCGGCGGCAGGCCTTGTCCGCTTTCCGTCAGCATCGGCGGCACAAGCTTTACCGGCCCGATCACCTATGAGGAAATCTTCTCCGCTGCCGACAGAAGGCTTTACACGGCCAAGTCGAACGGACGCGATCAAGTCAGCTTCGATCCGGCCGGAACGTCTCCGGCGCCTGCGCCCGGCGTCGCCACCGTGCATTGATGACAGAACTTGCAGAAGGCTGATCGGGAAGCTCTCGAAACAGACGCTCCCTCTATGCGTTCAAACACTTACGACCATCCGCAAGGAATCAGATCCTTACGGATAGCATGCCGGCTCGATGGGGCATGGACTGCAACCGCTTGCCGGTATACTCCCCCGCGTTAGCGATGTTTCGTTGTCGGCAGAAACGGTTTTGACTCTGAGTTTCCAAGCGTTCCGGCCGACAGCGATCATGATTTTTGATGCTGGCGAACATATGCGGAAACGGTCAGGTAAACACAGCTATTATGATCCATTTGTTCAACGGCTTTCAGGACCCCTTCGGTGGCAGTGACCTTGAAGCTCTGGAACTGTACCGGCTGTTGAGTGTCGATTCCGAGGTGCATCTGTGGGCAACCTCCTCCAGCGTGTCCGGCGAGTTGATGCGGAATTTCCCGATTCGCCGCGTCTCGCTGTCGAAGTGGGATGTACCGAATGGCGGTACCTACGTCTTTCTCGGCTCTCATTGGCGCAACAAGATATGGCCTTACCTGATCCCGCGGCCGCGCCGGCTGATCTATGTCTTCAATACCTTTCACCCGAAAATCATCTCGCTGACGAGACGCATGCCCGGCATGCTGAACTGGCCCGACGCCGAACTGGTGCTGATTTCCGATTTTCAGAGACGGATGCTCCAAGTCGATGGCACCGTGCATCCGTCTCCGATCGATATCGAACGTTTTTCACCACGGCGTCTGGGTTCGGATCGTCCCTTCACCGTCGGACGCTTGAGCCGCGATGGGCCGGGCAAACATCATCCCGATGACATACCCCTCTACGAGACATTGCTGGCCGAAGGTACAGCCTTGCGGATACAGGGAGGGATAGGGCTCAAGGACAGCCTCATGCCGCATCCGCAACTCGAACTGTTCCCACCCGGCCAATTTTCCGCCGAAGAGTTTCTGCAGACGCTCGACGTGTTTTATTATCGCACCGGTTGGCATATGGAAACCTTCGGTCGCGTGGTGTTCGAGGCGATGGCCTGCGGGTTGCCCGTGGTCTGCCATTCATATGGCGGTTATTCCGACCATATCAGGCATGGCGAAAACGGTTTCTTGTTCGAAACGACGCAGCAGGCGGCGCGCATCCTGGCCGATCTCAAAGCCGACCCGGCGCTGCGGGCGGCAGTGGGCCTCAAGGCACGGCAGACCGTCGAGCAGATCTATTCTTCCCAAGCTGTGCGACAGAGGCTGGATTTCTACCTGCGCTAGCTGCACGTCATCCCTTGGGCCATGGGACATCCTTGGCGCAACAACATGCCCGCTGTCATCGATCTCGACATCGCGCTAAAGCAGGCACGCAAAGCGGACGAATGGGGCCGACAGCCAGCGGCGTGCCACAGACTGGGCAGGACTTCTTATCGATGACATTGATGGGCGCGGCGGCACTGCTGATCCTGATCCTGACTTACGCCGGTGTCGCCATTGGCCGCATCCCCGGCCTGCGCCTCGACCGGGCAGGGATCGCGCTTCTCGGCGGGGCCGCGATGATCGCCATCGGCGCGCTCAGCATGGAGGATGCGTACCGGGCGATCAATTTCGACACCATCACGCTTCTGCTCGGCATGATGATTGTGGTGGCGCATTTAAAAGTGTCGGGCGCCTTTCGTGGCCTTGGCGCCGTCGCCATCGAGCACGCGCATGCGCCCTTCATGCTCTTGGTGATGGTGACGCTGCTGACCGGCGTGTTGTCCGCCTTCCTGGTCAACGACGCCATCTGTCTCGTCATGGCGCCGATCGTCGTCCACGTCACCCGTGTGATCAAGCGCAACCCGATCCCCTATCTGATCGCCACCGCCACCGCGTCGAATTGCGGCAGCGTCGCAACCATCACCGGCAATCCCCAAAACATGGTCATCGGCGCGCTGTCGGGCATTTCCTATCCGGCCTTTTCGGCAGCGCTGGCTCCGGTCGCCCTGTTCGGCCTCGTCGCGGTCGTTGTCATCATCCGCATTGTCTTCCGGGCCGAATTCGCCCGCACCGTCCAATTGACGCCCGAGGTCTCGCGGGGCCGCATGCACAAGGGGCAGGTGCTGAAGGCGGTGGTGGTCTGCATCGGGCTGGCAATTGCCTTCTTCGCCGGCGTGCCCGTCGCCAAGGCCGCACTCATCGGCGGCGCCATCCTCTTGCTTACCCGGGCCATCAAGCCGGAGCGCATCTACCGCGAGATAGACGGTCCGCTGCTGTTCATGTTCGCCGGTCTGTTCGTTGTCGTCGCCGGTGCCGAAAAGACGCTTCTTTCGCCCGACATGATCGCTTCGGCCAGGAATCTCGGGCTGGACGACGTCTGGCGCCTGTCCGGCTTCACCGCGGTGCTTTCCAACATCATGAGCAATGTTCCGGCCGTGCTGGCGCTGCGGCCCTTCATACCCGGCCTCGAAAGCCCCGAGCGCGCCTGGCTGGTCGTCGCCATGAGCTCGACGCTGGCCGGCAATTTCACGCTGCTGGGTTCGGTCGCCAACCTGATCGTCGCCGAACAGGCGCGGGCCGCCGGCACGACGCTGTCGTTCGGCGCTTTTTTCAAGGTCGGCTTGCCTTTGACGCTGATAACGCTGGCCGCCGGCACCGCATGGCTGGCTTTCGGTTTCTAATGCATGTCGCCCAAAAGTGGCCCCGTTTTGGGGCAACGACATGCATAAAACCAAAGGCTTAAAGCGCGTCGCGCTTTAGACCTGACTGCCTGAAATCCGCGCCCGCACCAGCGTCGCCGCGGCGCGTCCGGCCGCTTCGATGTAATCGGGGTTGCGGTGGATCAGCATGATCGAAAAGCAGCCGTCGATCAAAAGCACGATCTCGCGTGCCAGGGTTTGCGGCTCCACGACGCTATTGTCCGACAGGGCGCCGGCCAGCCATGTTTCGAAATTCAGCTTGTGCCGCGCGCCCACCTTGACCGCCGGATGTCCGGGCATCGAGGCGAGTTCGGCGGCCGTGCGCAGGAAGCCGCATCCCTTCCATTTCGGATGGCGAGCGGACCTCGCCAGATTGGTGAAGATCGCCTCGACCTTGCGATCCGCGCCGCCTTCGGCAGCCTCGAACCAGCCGGCCATCCGCTTCAGATTGGGTTGGTCGCGGCCGTCGAGATAGGCGGCGATCAGGTCGTCCTTGCTCTTGAAATGGTAATAGAGCGTGCGCTTGGTGAGACCCGCTTCCTCGGCAACGGCATCGACGCTGACACGACCGATTCCTTCTGCATAGAAGAGCCTGGTCGCGGCATCGACAATGCGTTTGCGGGTAGGGCTCTGCGTGTCGGGCATAAGCCTATGTATACCGACTAGTGAATATACACAAGCGACAAAGGGCATAGTCTTCCTTCCATCAGCATGATGGAGAAGGAAGAGCCAAATGACAGATCTTGTCCTTAGCGAAACCCGGGATGGGATTGCCATCCTCACCCTCAACCGGCCGGAGAAACTCAACGCGCTGAACTATGCCCTGATCGATCGCCTGCTTGCGGTCCTTGACGACATGGAAGTCGATGACAGCGTTCGTGCGGTCATTCTGACCGGAGCGGGGGAGCGGGCGTTTTCGGCGGGGGGCGACATTCACGAGTTCTCGGCCAGCGTGGCGCTTGGCGTCGGTGTCGCGATGCGGGATTTCGTCATGCGCGGGCAGCGGCTGACGGCGAGGCTGGAATCCTACCGCAAGCCCATCATCGCCGCCGTCAACGGCATTGCCTTTGGTGGCGGCTGCGAAATCACCGAGGCCGTACCGCTCGCTATCGCCAGTGACCGCGCTTTGTTCGCCAAGCCGGAAATCAACCTCGCAATGCCGCCGACCTTTGGTGGAACCCAGCGCTTGCCGAGGCTCGCGGGGCGCAAGCGGGCGCTCGAACTGCTGTTGACCGGCGACTGGTTTGCGCCGCCGCGGGCGCTTGAACTGGGTCTCGTCAACGAGGTTGTGCCGCATGCCGAGTTGATGCCGGCGGCATTTGATCTGGCCAGGCGTATCCTGCGGCACTCCGATCTGGCGATTGCCGGCATCCTCACGGCAGTGGCGCGCGGCCTCAACCAGAGCATCGCCGAAGGTTTGCTGGTCGAGGCCGAGCAGTTTGCCCGCATGGCCCCGACCGCTGATCTGCGCGAAGGGCTGAATGCCTGGATTGCACGCCGCGAGCCGGGCTATGGCGGCTCGTGGACAACACATGTCGCGCGTCCCGACGAGGCCAGGCGAGCCTGAAGCGGGTCGCTTGAATTCCTCAGGCGACCCGCTTCAGGTCTTTGTTTTTATGCGTGTCGTTCTCCCAAAACCGAGGTTACTTTTGGGCGACATGCACTCGTCGGAGCTGGATCAGGGCGCCACCACCAAACGGCCCTTCATGTTGGGGTGAAAGCGGCAGAAGTAGTCGACCGGTCCCCCCGTCTTCAAAGTCAGGCTTGCGGATTTCTTCGGCGGGATCATCACTTCCCAGCCGCCTTTCACGGTGGCCGTGTGGGCGAACACATCCTTGTTCACCCACTCGATCGTGTCGCCGACCTTTGCCTCGACGGTGGCCGGAGAGAACACCAGCCTGTCGATGGTGACCTGGATGGTTTCGGCTTGCGCCGGCACGATCCCGACGGCGAGCGTCAACGCAATCCACAGATGGCGGTTCTGCATGCTCCCGGTCCTTACTTGAGCATGCCGGCGACGTGTTCGGCGTGCTGCTCATGGCCCTGGAATATCTTCAGGCCGGTTTCCAGCAGGCTTTTCAGCTCGGCATTCTGCGCCGACGGGATCAAAAGGGTTTCGAGCGCGCCGTTGACCTGCTTGTGATAGGCGACCTCATTGTCGACATAGGCCTTGTCGAAGGCAGCGCCGTGGAGTTTGGCGAGCTTGGCCCGCTCCTCCGTCGCAGCTTTGGTCAGCGCCTTGCTGGTGGGGTTGTCTTCCGGGGTGACCTTGAGCTTCTTGACCAGGTCGAGCGCCTGAACATTTACAGCCTCGTGATCGCGGACCATATCCTTGGCGAAATCGACAACCTCCTTGTTCTTCGATTTCTCGATCGCCAGCTTGGCCGCTTCGATGTCGATGACCCCGGCCGTGTAGGCGATATGGGCGATCTGCGGATCGGTCGGCTTGTCGGCGGCTTGTGCGAACGGCGCGGTGCCGAGCAGCAGCAGGGCGGCGAGCGCAGCAGTGTGTCGGATAGACATGGCATCTCCTTCGCCGGGACGCTGAAATCGTCCCGGACAGTGTTTTTCGGTTGACGGTCATTGGATGCTGGTCAGCGGCAAACGTTCCCGCTGAAATGAACTGAAATCCGCTGAGGCTCAGCTTTCCAGCCCGAGCCGTCGCATCACGGCGCTGGTCAGTCGTTCGCAACGCCGGCCGGCGAAGGGGAAGGCATCGAGCAGCACCGGCCCGATCTGGTCGTCCAGCGCCTTGCGGACAAGGGCGCGGGCGCGGTGCAGCCTTGTCTTGACGGTTTGCGGCCGCACGCCGAGGAGGTCGGCGGTCTCTTCGATGCTCAGCCCCTCGATCACCCGCGCCACGAACACCGTCCGGTAGACGTCGGGAAGGCTGTCGGTGGCCTGTTCGACCAGTTGGAGGATCTGCCGTTGCGCCATTGTCCGTTCCGGATCGTCGCTGGGATTGAGGGGAAACCGGATGATCTCGGCTTGCGGATTTTCCGGCAGCGCCACCGTTTTGCGTCTTTTGCGCAGCCGGCCGAGCGCCTCGTTGATGACGATGCGCGATAGCCATGTGGCGAGCGAGGAGTCGCCGCGAAACGCATCCAGATGGGCGAAAGCCTTGACGTAGGCCTCCTGCACGATGTCCTCGGCCTCGCTGTCATTGCGCACGACGCCGCGCGCGATCCGGTAAAGCCGCTGATTGTGTGTCTTGATGATGGTGCGGAAGGCGTCGCCGTCGCGCGCCAGCGCGCGGTGCACAAGCTGCATCTCGCCTGGCACAGCGGAAGGCACGGCCGTCAACACAGCAGGCATGGCAAGTTTCCTCAACCCAATCTCCGGGAGATTGGACGCTGTCGCCGGCAAAAGGTTCCCGAAGATTTTCTGCCGGGTCCGGCGGCCGCTACACTACAGTGCGAGCGAAGGCTTGTCAGGCAGCCTGCAAGCGCGCCGTGGCCGCCAACAGATCGGTCTGGGTGATCAGCCCGAGAATCCGCTTGTCGTCGTCGACGATGATGACCGCATGGCTGCGGCCATCGGTGAGCACGGGCAGCAGCCCCATGGCGGCGACGCCGGCGGCGGCTGTTGCCGCGGGCGATAAGACGGATCCAACCGTCCCCGAGGCCTGGGTGAGTTCGCGCAACCCCACCGTGCCTGCCAGCCTGGCTTCCGCATTGACGACCGGCAAGGTGCGGATGTTGTGGTCAAGCAGCAATTGGCGCGCCGCCTCGGTGGAGGTGTGAGCATCGACCGAGATCACATCGCGCGACATGATGTCCTCGCACAGAAGGGTCTTGTGCGCGCGCACCATCGCCTGCAATTCGACCTGCCGCAGCAGCCGGTCGAGATCGTTGCGATCGATATCGAACGTCTCGTCGAGTGCGCCAAGCGCGGCATCGATGTCTTCCGACCGAAAGCCCACGCGCAGCTGCGCCGGCAGATCGCCGGTGCCGTGGCTGTTTGCCGGCGCCGCAACCGGCACATGCGGATAATTGCGCCGGGCCAGCCTGTGGAAGCCGTAGCCGAGCGCCACCAGCAGGATCGAGTTCAGCGCCACCGGCACGAATGGAAACAGGAAGCCGGCGCTGATCACGGCAGGCCCTCCCAGCACCGCGGTCAGCGCGGCCGCTCCGCCCGGCGGATGCAGGCAGCGCGTGAACGACATGGCGGCGATGGCCAGTGCCACCGCGATGCCGCTGGCAAGGGCGGTTTCGTGGATGAAATGCGCCACGATCACGCCGACCAGTGCCGATATCGTGTTGCCGCCGATGATCGACCATGGCTGTGCCAGCGGACTGGCGGGCACGGCGAACAGCAGCACCGCCGACGCCCCCATCGGCGCCACCAGCAGCGGCACGTGCGGGCCGTTGCCGAGCACAAGGCTGGCGATCACACCGGTGAGTGCAATGCCGATCGTCGCGCCGATACAGGCGACGAGACGCTCGCGCAGCGTCGCGCCGGCAAGAATGGGAACAAAAAGGCGGAAAGCCATGAGGTCGAAAACTCTGCCGATATTCCAGGGGAAGTCGAAAATGTGCTGATCGCACCGCAATGACGCGGCATCGCTGAATTTGAAAGCCAAACTGATCCGGGAAACTACAATTTGAGGGAATAGAATTCCGCTACGCAGCCGCCGCCGCGGCCAGACCGCGCGAAATGTCGGCCTTCAGGTCGTCGACGTCCTCGAGGCCGATCTGCAGGCGGATCAATGGACCCTCATAGGGGGCCTTCGCGACAACGCGGTCGCCGAGCCAGACCGGTACCGCAAGGCTCTCATAGCCGCCCCAGGAATAGCCGAGGCCGAAGATTTGCAGCGCGTCGAGAAAGGCGTGCTGCTGCTTCTGGCCGCCACCGGCAAGCACGATGGAAAAGATGCCGCTGGAGCCGGAGAAATCCCGCTTCCATAGAGCGTGATCCGGATGGCTGGGCAGGGCCGGGTGGAGCACGCGCGCCACGCCCTTCTGGCCTTCGAGCCAGGAGGCGATGGCGAGCGTGCTGCGCTGATGGTGTTCGAGGCGCACGCCCATGCTGCGCAGGCCGCGCAGCACCTGGTAGACGTCGTCGGGCCCGGCGCAGCAGCCAAGCGTGCAGAAGCTTTCATAAAGATGCGTCCAGCAGCTCTCATTGGCCGACACCGTGCCAAGCAGCACGTCGGAATGGCCGGCCGGGTATTTGGTCGCCGCATGGATCGAGATGTCGACACCGTGGTCGAGGGGGCGGAAATACAGTGGCGTCGCCCAGGTATTGTCCATCATGACGATGGCACCCGCGGCGTGCGCCGCCTTGGCGATGGCCGGGATGTCCTGCACCTCGAAGGTGTTGGAGGCCGGTGATTCTGTGAACACCACCTTGGTGTTGGGCTTGATCAACGCCGCGATGCCGGCGCCGACATGGGGGGCGTAGTACTCGACCTCGACGCCCAGCCGCTTCAGCATCGTGTCGGCGAAGTTGCGGGTCGGATGATAGACGGTATCGACGATCAGCAGATGGTCGCCGGCCGACACGAAGGCGAGCAGCGGTACCGTCACCGCCGCAAGGCCCGACGGCACCAGGATCGTGCCTGCCGAACCTTCCAGCGCGTCTATGGCGTGGGCGAGCGCATCGGTCGTCGGCGTGCCGCGCGTGCCGTAAGTGTATTTCTGGGTGCGAGCCGCCATTGACGCCGCGTCGCGAAAAAGCACGGTCGAGGCATGCACCACCGGCGGATTGACGAAGCCGAAATAGTCGTGCGGATTGTTGCCCGAATGGGCAAGCCGCGTGTTGATGCCCATCCCGCCGCTAAAGTGCTCGCCGTCTTTCGCCATTCTGCGTCGCCTTGTTTGACAAGCCGCTAGCCATAGTGCGGCGGCATGGACCGTGCAACAGCCACCGTCCGCCAGGAGATGGACTTCGAATATGCCAATTCGTCGCGGCAAAAACAGCGATGCGGGGACAGGATATCAAACGAAAAACCCGCCTGTGCGGCGGGTCATCGGCGCAAATCAGCACCATGGACGAAAATGTATCATAGCTGAGGGCAGGGTGTCAAGAAAAAATTCCTATCGCGAAAAGGCGGTCTTTGATTGACCCGCGTTCGGAGCCCTCATCTCCGCCGATCGGCTATTGTGGGCGGCTGCGGAAGGTATATGATTGTCGGCTAATATTAATCGCCGGATTGCTTCGATCAGACGCTGCCGGATGGTTGCTGCCGGTTGACCTCTGGTCCTCCACGATCCGGATCGCGCTCACCAAGCGTGAGCGCGGCAAGGGAGGAATGCCATGCCGGACGTCAAATGGGCCATGAAGGCGCGCGAATTCATCAACTGCAACTGCGCCTATGGCTGCCCGTGCCAGTTCAACGCCATGCCGACATACGGGTTCTGCCAGGCGGTCGCCGGCATGGAAATCGAAAGCGGCCATCACGGCGACACCAAGCTCGACGGATTGCGGTTCGTCGGGATTTTCAGCTGGCCCGGCGCCATACACCAGGGCGGGGGCGAAGCCGCGGTGATCATCGACGAGAGGGCGACGGAAGCCCAACGTGGCGCGCTGCTTCGCATATTGGGCGGTCTGGACACCGAACCGGGTGCAACGATATTCCAGGTCTTTTCGACCACGCTGGAGAAGTTCCACGACCCGATCTTTGCGCCGATCGAATTCAACATCGACGTCGACGCGCGAACCAGTCAGCTGCATGTCGAGGGTATAACCGACGGTCGTGGCGAGCCGATCCGGAATCCGGTCACCGGCGCTGCCCACCAGGCGCGCATCGACCTGCCGCACGGCTTCGAATACGCGATCGCCGAGGTCGGGCGCGGCTGGACAAAGGCGACGGGCCCGATCAAGTTCGAGCTGGCCGATACGCACAGCCATTTCGCCAATCTGCATCTCACGCAGAGCGGCATCGTGCATTGACCTGATCCAATGGGCGACACGGCCCTCGAGGCGGTGCTGCGGCGCGATCGCGCGGTCGTGATGGCCGCGCTCGTGGTGATTGCCGTGCTCGCCTGGGCCTATGTGCTGTGGCTCGCCACCGACATGGTCATGCCCGGCTCCGCCTTGCCGGACAGCGGAGGCGGTGACATGGCCGGAATGGACATGTCGAATATGGACGGGTCGAACATGGGTATGGGCGGCATGGATATGGGCGCCGCCGTGGCGCCAGGCATCCGGGCCTGGGCATTGGCCGATTTCGCTTTCACCTTCACGATGTGGGCGGTGATGATGGTCGGCATGATGACGCCTTCGGTCGCACCGATGTTGCTGCTCTATGCCGGTGTCGGCCGCAAGGCGCGGGCGGATGGCAGGCCCATCGCTTCGACGGGATGGTTTTTTGCCGGCTACCTCGCCGTCTGGGCCGTCTTCAGCCTCGTGGCGACCGGTGCGCAATGGCTGCTCACCCGTCTTGCCTTGCTCGACCCCTCGATGGCGACCGGCAGCGCGGTCCTCGGCGGCCTCGTCCTGATCGCCGCCGGTCTCTATCAATGGACGCCGATGAAGGGCGTCTGCCTGCGCCAATGTCAGGCCCCGATCGCGTTCCTGGCCGGCCATGGCGGATTCCGCTCCGCTCCGCTCGGCGCGCTTCGGCTGGGCATCGATCACGGCGCCTACTGTCTGGGGTGCTGCTGGGCGCTGATGGCCCTGCTGTTCGTCGGTGGCGTCATGAACGTGCTGTGGATCGCCGGCATCGCCATCCTGGTCCTGCTGGAGAAGACGGTGCCGACCGGGCAGCTGATTCCGCGCGTTTCAGGCGCGTTGATGGCTGGCATCGGGACCTGGATCGTCTTTCAAGCCTTTTGAGAACAGTCTTCGTCTGCGACCTGTATTGGACTCCAGCCGCCAGTAAATCGTCAGAAGACAATCTTGGGACATGGTAGTTCGCCCCACGCGGAGGTCAACAACCACGAGGTATTTGCCCTGGATGGATTTCGCTGCCGCGGCCGGTATCGGCCCCGCGTTGGCGTTGCATCAGCTTTGCCGCCTTTATTGGCCCCTGCTGACTAATTCGCGGGCGTGTTTGTCTGTAAATCAGGCATTTACGGCAATCGGTTTTCAAACTCTTCGGGTTTGGGTCATTTCCCTTGACCTCACAGGAATTATCGCCTTCGATGACATTTGTGAATGGGAGGCGGCGCGTCGGTTACGATGCGGGGTTTCGGGATGGGCCGGGATGAAGCCGCGTTCACACGGGAGAAAAAAATCAGGATTTACTCCTGAAAAACAGAGAAAAGGGTCTGTGGGTCATGAAACACATTGCTATCGGCATTCTAGGCGCCGCCACGCTTGGATTGATGGCGTCCGCCGCGTCGGCGGCCACGCTCGACACCGTCAAGGCGAAGGGCTTCATCCAGTGCGGCGTCTCCACCGGCCTGGCCGGCTTTTCGGCGCCGGACGACAAGGGTGACTGGCAAGGCATCGATGCGGATTTCTGCCGCGCTGTCGCGGCCGCCGTCTTCGGTGACGGCTCCAAGGTCAAGTTCACGCCGCTCAGCGCCAAGGAGCGGTTTACCGCGCTGCAGTCGGGCGAGATCGACATCCTGTCTCGCAACACCACATGGACCATCAACCGCGATACGGCACTCGGCCTGAATTTCATCGGCGTCACCTATTATGACGGCCAGGGTTTCATGATCAACGCCAAGAAGCTGCCGGGCGTCAATTCGGCATTGCAGCTTTCGGGCGCAGCCGTCTGCGTGCAGAGCGGCACCACCACCGAGCTGAACCTCGCCGACTATTTCAAGGCCAACAAGATGGAGTACAATCCCGTCGTCTTCGAAAAGCTGGAAGAGGTCAATGCCGCCTATGATGCCGGCCGCTGCGACGTCTACACCACCGATCAGTCGGGCCTCTATGGCATCCGCCTGACGCTGGGATCGCCGGCCGACCATGTCGTGCTGCCCGAGATCATCTCCAAGGAGCCGCTCGGACCAGCCGTTCGCCAGGGCGACGACCAGTGGTACCACATCGTCAAATGGACCTATTTCGCGCTGCTGCAGGCTGAAGAGCTCGGCATCACCAAGGCCAATGTCGATGAGATGAAGAACTCGGCCAGCCCCGAGATCAAGCGCGTTCTCGGCCAGGAAGCCGACACCAAGATCGGTACCGATCTCGGCGTCTCCAATGACTGGGTGGTCAACATCGTCAAGGCCGTCGGCAATTATGGCGAAATGTTCGAGCGCAATGTCGGCTCGGGCAGCCCGCTGAAGATCGCGCGCGGCATCAACGCGCTGTGGACCAAGGGCGGCCTGCAATACGCGCCGCCGATCCGCTGATCGAAATGTGATCCGGGAGGCAGATCATCTGCCTCCCGGTTTCTCTTTCCAGGGGACGGTCGAATGGCATCGCAGGACGTACTTCGCGAGGAGCCCAGCCGCGGTTCCTTCATCAACGATCCGAAAATCCGGGGCATATTCTTCCAGCTGCTGGTCGTCGTGCTGCTGGTGGCGGGCGTCTGGTGGATTGCCCACAACGTTATCGACAACCTGACGCGGTTGCGCATCGCTTCAGGCTTCGGCTTCCTCAAGGGCCGCGCCGGCTTCGATATCAGCGAGAGCGCGATCGCCTATTCGTCGGATTCGACCTATGGCCGCGCCATTCTGGTCGGCTTCCTCAACACGGTCATCGTCGCTATCGTCGGCATCATCACCGCGACAATCATCGGCTTCGTCATCGGCATCGGCCGGCTCTCGAAGAACTGGCTGATCAGGAAGATCTGCACCGTCTATGTCGAGGTCTTCCGCAACATCCCGCCGCTGCTGGTCATCTTCTTCTGGTATTCCGGCGTGCTGGCCGTATTGCCGGCGCCACGCGACAGCATCAATTTGCCGTTCGGCTCCTTTCTCAACCAGCGCGGTTTCTATTTTCCACGCGCCGTATGGGGCGACGGTTCATGGCTGATCTTCGTCGCCCTGCTCGTCGGCATCGCCATGGCGTGGTTCGTCGCGCGCAAGGCGCGGCAACGGCAGATGGCGACCGGCCAGCAATTTCCGGTGTTTTGGACATCCGCGGCGCTGATCGTCGGGCTGCCGCTGCTCGCCTATGCGCTGAGCGGCTTTCCCCTGAGCTTCGACTACCCCAAGCAGTCGACTTTCAACCTGACCGGCGGCTTTCAGGTCCGGCCGGAGTTTCTGTCGCTTTATCTGGCGCTGTCCTGCTATACCGCCGCCTTCATCGCCGAGATCGTGCGTGCCGGCATCAGGGGTGTCAGCGCAGGCCAGACGGAAGCCGCCGGTGCGTTGGGATTGCGATCCGGATCGATCCTGCGGCTGGTCGTCGTGCCGCAGGCCATGCGCATCGTCATTCCGCCGCTGACCAGCCAGTATCTCAACCTGACCAAGAACTCGTCGCTGGCCATCGCCATCGGCTATCCCGACCTGACGGCGACCGCCGGGACAGTGCTGAACCAGACCGGCCAGGCCGTCGAGGGCGTGGTGATCATGATGGTGATCTATCTCGCCATCAGCCTTCTGACCTCGCTTGTGATGAACTGGTTCAACGCCAAGATGGCGCTGGTGGAGAGGTGAGGTAAGGACATGCAAGAACATGATATGTCCTGGGTGCGCACCGAAATGGTGCTGGCGCAGCCGGCGCCCGCCAGCGTCACCGGCCTCGGCGCATGGGTGCGCAAGAACCTGATCGCGTCTACCGGCGACACCATTTTGACAATCGTCGGCATCGCCCTGGTGGCGATGATCCTGCCGCAAATCATCAATTGGGCGTTCATCAACGCCGTGTGGACGGGGCCGGACCGGACCGTATGCGCCACGGTGGCGCAAGGCGGCATCCAGCCGGATGGCTGGACCGGCGCCTGCTGGGCTTTCGTCAATGCCAAGTTCGGCCAGTTCATGCTCGGCCGCTATCCCATCGAGGAGCGCTGGCGGCCGATCCTGGTCGCCATCCTGTTCGTGGCGCTGCTGGTGCCGATGCTGATGCCGAAGGTGCCACGCAAAGGGCTGAATGCGGTTCTGCTGTTCTTCGTGCTGCCGATCGTCGCCTTCGTCCTGCTGGTCGGCGGCATGTTCGGCCTGCCGCATGTCGAGACCTCGCTTTGGGGCGGGCTCTTGGTAACGCTCAGCCTGTCCTTCGTCGGCATTGCCGTGTCGCTGCCGCTCGGCATCGTGCTGGCGCTCGGCCGCCGTTCCAAGATGCCGATCATCAAGACGCTGTGCGTCGTCTTCATCGAGACGGTGCGCGGCATCCCGCTGATCACCGTGCTGTTCTTCGCCAGCGTCATGCTGCCGCTGTTCCTGCCGGAAGGCGTTTCGTTCGACAAGTTCCTGCGCGCTTTGATCGGCGTGTCGCTGTTTGCCGCCGCCTATATGGCCGAAGTGGTGCGCGGCGGCCTGCAGGCGATCCCCAAGGGCCAGTATGAAGGTGCCGATTCGCTCGGTCTCGGCTATTGGCAGAAGATGTATTTCATCGTCATGCCGCAGGCGCTCAAATTGGTCATCCCGGGCATCGTCAACACCTTCATCGGCATGTTCAAGGATACCAGCCTGGTCATCATCATCTCGATGTTCGACCTGCTCGGCATCGTCAAACAGAATTTTTCCGATGCAAACTGGGCAACCGCGCAGACGGCGAGGTCTGGCCTGATCTTCGCGGCCTTCGTCTTCTGGCTGTTCTGCTTCGGCATGTCGCGCTATTCAATGTACACCGAACGCCGGCTCGACACCGGCCACAAACGCTGAATGCATGTCGCCCAAAAGTGTATAGCGGTTTTGGGGTAACGACAGGCATCATTACCAACAACAAAAGAACAAGGGGATCCCTCTCATGGCCACCGAAAATGCCGTCAGCGCAGAAGAGATCAAGGTCAACGCCGCCAAGATGCAGATTTCGACGACCGATGTCGCCATCGACATCATCGCCATGCACAAATGGTATGGCGAGTTCCATGTGCTGAAGGACATCAACCTGAAAGTGATGCGCGGCGAGCGCATCGTCATCTGCGGCCCCTCCGGCTCCGGCAAATCGACCATGATCCGCTGCA
Source organism: Mesorhizobium sp. AD1-1 (assembly GCF_020164655.1). Classification (NCBI taxonomy): domain Bacteria; kingdom Pseudomonadati; phylum Pseudomonadota; class Alphaproteobacteria; order Hyphomicrobiales; family Phyllobacteriaceae; genus Mesorhizobium; species Mesorhizobium sp. AD1-1. The sequence goes on along the minus strand of NZ_JAIUGP010000006.1, from coordinate 248,165 downwards.
TCAACCGCCTGGAGGAGCACCAGAAGGGCAAGATCATCGTCGACGGTAAGGAATTGACCAACGATCTCAAGAAGATCGACGAGGTGCGCCGCGAGGTCGGCATGGTGTTCCAGCACTTCAACCTGTTCCCGCATCTGACCATCCTGGAGAACTGCACGCTGGCGCCGATCTGGGTGCGCAAGACGCCGAAGAAGCAGGCCGAGGAAATCGCCATGCATTTCCTCAAGCGCGTCAAGATCCCGGAACAGGCCAACAAATATCCCGGCCAGCTTTCCGGCGGCCAGCAGCAGCGTGTGGCGATTGCCCGCTCGCTGTGCATGAACCCGCGCATCATGCTGTTCGACGAGCCGACCTCGGCGCTCGATCCGGAGATGATCAAGGAAGTGCTGGAGACCATGGTTGGCCTTGCCGAAGAAGGCATGACCATGCTGTGCGTCACCCACGAGATGGGTTTTGCCCGCAAGGTCGCCAACCGGGTGATCTTCATGGACCAGGGCCAGATCGTCGAGCAGAACACGCCGGCCGAGTTCTTCGACCACCCGCGCCACGAGCGCACGAAGCTGTTCCTGTCGCAGATCCTGCACTAGGCCTTTCGATGTTTGCGAGGAGCCCGGCTGAAACACTGCCGGGCTCTTTTGCGTATGGGATAACAGGCGACCGTTCCTGTCGCGCTGGAGCGCTTTTGCAGAGCCGCTTTTCATGAAGAGACTGGGACGTTTTCTAGGCCTTCTGTTGATTGTCGTCGCTCTCGCCGTGACGACGGGCACCCTCGTGCCGCGGCCGCTGTGGCCGGCGGCCGCCGCCATGCCCGCAGCGACGCGCCACATCCTGGTGCTGAACAATCCGATCCACACCGATATCGCCATCCCGGTCGACGATGCCGTGCGCCGGCGTTTCCACTTCCTGGTCGACGCCGGCATACCGGCCGACAGGCCGGAGGTCCGCTACATCGTCTTCGGCTGGGGCGGTCGCGCCTTCTACCTGGAGACGCCGACATGGTCCGAGCTGAAGGCGGTATCGGTGATGAAGGCACTGACCCTCGACGCGTCGGTCATGCATGTCGATGTCGCCGGTGACGTCCTCGAACCGCGTCCTGACATCGCGGGGTTCGACATCACAGAGGACCGGTTCGCGGCGTTGCTCGATTTCATCGATGCGAGTTTCCAGCGCGGACCGGAAGGCCCGATCCTCGTTCCGGACGCGGCCTATTCCAGGTTCGACGGCTTCTACGAAGCCAACGGCCATTTCAACGCACTGGTCGGCTGCAACACCTGGACGGCGGCCGCCCTGCGCACCGCAGGCTTGCGCACCGGCTGGTGGAACCCGCTGCCTGTATCGCTCGGGCTATCGATGCGGCTGTATAATTAGCGTGGGCATTCCGCGAATTGGCGAGTGTCGTGTTCCTTCACACCCCCCTCTGTCCCGCCAACCTTTCGCAGGTTTCAGCTTTCGTCAGCCTCCGGTGCCCGCCAGCCATAGAGCCAGTCCAAATCCGCCGCGAGTTTTTCCGACGTGCGCATTTTCAGGAACACGTTGCGCGCAATCGCCACCGGCCCTGCGGCATGCCAGGCCAGCCGGTTGACAGCGCCGCGTCGGGCGACCTGCGCGACACGCGGCCGCCGCGACTGCTCCCAAACAGCAAGCGCGGCCAGCGGGTCCGTAGGGGAGGCGTAGACGGCGTCGGCAAGCGTCGCTGCATCCTCGATCGCCATGGCCGCACCTTGCGCCGCGAATGGGGTCATCGCATGCGCGGCGTCGCCGATCAGCGCCATGCCGTTCGGTGTTGTCCAGGGCTGTTGCGGGTCGACAGTGTGGATCGGCCACGCGGTCCACGGGCCGGCCTGCTCGACCAGACGGGCAAGTTCTGCCGCGGTGCCGGCAAGAGCTCGGGTCAGGATCCCGGCGTCGGCGTTGCCGGACCAGCCTTCGGCAATGCGGTCGCCCCTGGTGAAGGCCGCGAGATTGAAGGCCGCACCCTTGCTGACGGGATAGGCCACCATATGGAAGCCGGGATGCAGGAAGGTGGTGACGCAGTCCCTGGCGCCGATGGCGGCAAAGCTCTGCCCCGCGGCGCTATCAGCCGCGATGGTCGCGCGCCAGGCCAGTTCGCCGGAGAAATGGTTTCTTGGCGAAGCCGACCCCTTGGCCGAGTCGACAAGTGCGCGCACCGACGACCAGACGCCATCGGCCCCGACCAGCAGGAAGCCCTCCGCCTCGATGGTCTTGCCGTCGATCTCGGCCGTCGCCGTGATGCCATGCGGGCCGGAGGCAACGTCGCCGATGCGCGCGCCGGTGGTGAGATGGATATCCGGCACCTCGGCAACGCGCGCGGTCAATGCGCTCTGCAGATCGGCCCTGTGCGCGACGAGATAGGGTGCTTGCCAGCGGGTTTCGGCGGCTTGCCCCAGCGGCACGCGCGCCAGTTCGCGCAAGGTCGCGGCCTTCTTCAACACCACGGCTTGCGGCCGCACAGCTGCCGGCAGCAGCCGGTCGAGCACGCCAAGCTGGCGAAGGATGCGCGTCGCGTTTGGAGAGAGCTGGATGCCGGCGCCGGCAGCTTCCAGGCGCTGCGCCTGTTCGAACACCCGAACCGCGTAGCCGCGCGAGGCGAATGCAAGGGCTGCGGTCAATCCGGCGACACCGGCCCCGGCGACGACAATTTGCCGGGAACGCGTGTCGTTCATCGGGCTGGTCGCGAAAGTCTCAGGCGGCCTGTTCGATGTAGATGCATCCGGCCGGCAGCGTTTCCGTCGCCTTCAGCTTCGGCGAATAGCGGTAGAGCGTCGAGCAATAGGGACAGACTTTTTCATTGTCGTCGCCCATGTCCAGAAACACATGCGGGTGGTCGAAAGGCGGATTGGCGCCCGTGCACATGAATTCCTTCACCCCGATGTCGATTGCCGGATAGCCCGCATCGTTCTGAAAATGGGGAATGGAACCGCCTGCCATCGTCGTCTCCTTAACGCAGTCTCGTCTGCATCTGGATCATATCAGACCTCTTTGCAAGTTCGATGAAATCAAACTGTCGCAAAAGCCTGTCAGAGGATAAGTTAAGCCGGTTAACCCATGACCCGAAAACCGATTTCGGTTTTCGGGAGGGACCATGGGTCGCTAGAGTGACTGGCTAGCCGGCTTGAGCGGGTGTGGAAGAGCGGGAATCATGAACGAACTGAAGCCGGTGCAGAACGAATTCGTGGATGTCGAGGTGGCTCGCCCGGAAGGCGGCAACCCTGACCGGTTTGTCAACCGCGAGTTTTCCTGGCTGCAGTTCAACCGGCGCGTTCTCGAGGAATCGCTGAACCTTAATCACCCGCTGCTGGAGCGCGTCCGCTTCCTGTCGATCTCGGCCGCCAATCTCGACGAGTTCTTCATGGTCCGTGTCGCCGGTCTTGCCGGCCAGGTGCGCGAGGGCATCACGCTGAAGAGCCCCGACGGCCGCACCCCCGAACAGCAGCTCGAACAGCTGCTGCGTGAGGTCGAGCGGCTGCAGGAAGACCAGCAGAAGAGCCTTTCGGCGCTCACCGTGCTGCTCAACAAGGAAGGCATCGAGAGCATCACCCGCGATGCGCTGACCAAGGACGAGAAAATCTGGCTGGAAGACCATTTCCAGGAACAGGTTTTCCCGGTGCTGACCCCGCTGTCGATCGACCCGGCGCATCCGTTCCCGTTCATCCCCAATCTCGGCTTCTCGATGGCGCTGCAATTGCGCCATCGCAAGAATGGCGAGGAGATGAGCGCGCTGCTGCGCCTGCCGGTGGCGCTGAAGCGCTTCATCCGTCTGCCGGACCGCAAGCATCATGTCCGCTTCATCCCGCTGGAAGAGGCTGTCGGCCTGTATATCGGCAAGCTCTTCCCCGGCTACGAGGTCAAGGGCTCCGGCACGTTCCGCATCATCCGTGACAGCGATATCGAGGTCGAGGAGGAGTCCGAGGACCTCGTGCGCCTGTTCGAAACGGCGCTGAAGCGGCGTCGGCGCGGATCGGTGATCCGCATCGAATTCGACAGGCTGATGCCTGGCGAATTGCGCGATTTCGTCGCCGGCGAGCTTGGCGTGTCGTCGAGCCGCATCAGCGTCTTGACCGGTCCATTGGCGCTCAGCCAGATTTCCGAGATCGTCGCCGTTCCCCGCGACGACCTGAAATTCACGCCCTACAATCCGCGTTTTCCCGAGCGCATCCGCGAGCATGGCGGCGATTGTTTCGCCGCCATCCGCGAGAAGGACATCGTCGTCCATCACCCCTACGAATCCTTCGATGTGGTGGTGCAGTTCCTGCGCCAGGCAATGGCCGATCCGGAAGTGGTGGCGATCAAGCAGACGCTTTACCGCACCTCCAACGACAGTCCGATCGTGCGCGCGCTGGTCGACGCGGCCGAGGCCGGCAAGTCGGTCACCGCACTGGTCGAGCTCAAGGCGCGTTTCGACGAGGAAGCCAACATCCGCTGGGCGCGCGACCTGGAGCGGGCCGGCGTGCAGGTGGTGTTCGGCTTTCTCGAACTGAAGACGCATGCGAAAATGTCGCTGGTGGTGCGGCGCGAGGACGGCAAGCTGCGCAATTACGTGCATCTTGGCACCGGCAACTACCACCCGGTCACCGCGCGCATCTACACCGATCTGTCCTTCTTCACCACAGATCCGACGATTGCGCGCGATGTCGCCCAGCTGTTCAATTTCATCACCGGCTATGCCGAGCCGACGGACGAAATGCGGTTGGCGATCTCGCCGTTCACGCTGAGAAGCCGCATCCTGAAGCACATTGCCGACGAGATTGCCTACGCGGTGCAAGGCAAACCGGCGCGCATCTGGATGAAGATGAACGCCCTCGTCGATCCGATCATCATCGACGCGCTCTACGATGCCAGCCGCGCCGGCGTCGAGATCGACCTTGTCGTGCGCGGCATCTGCTGCCTGCGGCCGCAGGTTCCTGGCCTGTCGGAAAACATCCGCGTAAAATCGATCGTCGGCCGTTTTCTCGAGCACAGCCGCATCTATTGTTTCGGCAATGGTTTCGGCCTGCCGTCGGACGAGGCGATCGTCTACATCTCCTCGGCCGACCTGATGCCGCGCAATCTCGACCGCCGCGTCGAAACCATGGTGCCGATCACCAATCCAACTGTGCATGAACAGATCCTTGGCCAGATCATGCTGGGCAACATTATGGACAATCAGCAAAGTTTCGACGTATTGGCTGATGGAACCTCCCGGCGCGTCGTGCTGGAGGAGGGCGAGGAACCGTTCAACGCGCAGGAATATTTCATGACCAATCCGAGCCTGTCGGGACGGGGTGACGCGCTGAAGTCGCATGCGCCCAAGCGCATCGCGCAGTTCAAGCGCCGCAAGAAGAACGCCGCAGCGTCCGGCTGATGCTGTCTGATTCTCAGGGCCGGCTGCAGGACCGCCGACCGCTGTCCATCATCGACATCGGATCGAACTCGATCCGTCTCGTCGTCTATGAGGGGCTGGCGCGCTCGCCGACCATGCTGTTCAACGAAAAGATGCTGGCCGGTCTCGGCCGCGGCATCGTTTCGACCGGCAAGCTCGACCCCGAGGCGGTAACGCGCTCGATGGAAGAGTTCCGCCGCTTTCGTGCGCTTTCCGACCAGGCCGGCGCCGAGCAAATGTATGTGCTGGCGACCGCGGCGGCCCGCGAGGCGGTCAACGGCCCCGATTTCATCCACCGCGCCGAGGATGTGCTGAAGACCGAGATCCGAGTGATCAGCGGTCGTCAGGAAGCGTACTATTCCGCGCTCGGCGTCATTTCCGGCTTCCATCCGGCCGATGGCATCGCCGGCGATCTGGGCGGCGGCAGCCTCGAACTGGTCGATGTCAGCGGCGAGGCGATCGGCGACGGCATCACGCTGCCGCTGGGCGGCCTGCGCCTGCAGGACATGGCGAAGAACTCGCTGGCCCAGGCGGCCAGGATCGCGCGTGACGAACTGGCGAAGGCCAAGCTGTTGAAAGGCGGGCAGGGCAGGCCCTTCTACGCCGTGGGCGGCACCTGGCGAAATCTTGCCCGGCTGCACATGGAAATGACCAACTATCCGCTTGGCGTCATGCACCATTACGAGATATCGGCCGAAAGCGCGGCGAACTTCCTCAAGCAGGTGGCCAAGGCCGAGATCGAGAAGGTCAAGGGCATCGAAGGCGTTTCGAAGAACCGCCGTTCGCTGCTGCCCTATGGCGCCATCGTGCTGCAGGAGATCATGGCGGCGATGCAGCCGTCGAAGATCATCGTCTCGGCGCTCGGCGTGCGCGAAGGCTTTCTCTATTCGCTGCTCGACGAGGCGGAGCAGAAGGCCGATCCGCTGATTTCGGCCTCGGAGGAACTCGCCCGCCTGCGCTCGCGCTCCGTCACCCATGCGCATGAACTTGTCGACTGGACCGCCAAGACCTTTGCCGCCTTCGGCATCGACGAGACCGAGGACGAGGCGCGCTACCGCCACGCGGCCGCATTGCTGGCGGACATCGGCTGGCGCGCGCATCCCGAATACCGCGGCAAGCAATCGCTCAACATCATTGCGCACGCGTCCTTCTTCGGCGTCGACCATCCTGGCCGTGCTTTCCTGGCGATGGCCAACGCCTATCGTCACGACGGCATCTTCAACGAAGCCATCGCCCCCGAGATCAAGGCTCTGGCATCACCGCGTTATCTGGAGCGCGCCCGCGTGCTCGCCGCGATGATGCGCGTCGTCTACCTGCTGACGGCGTCGATGCCCGGCATCATGCCCAGGCTGAAATGGGAACAGCGCGCCAACGGCGTGCTGGCGCTGGTCTTGCCGGCATCGCTGGCCGATCTCTATGGCGAGCGGCCGGCCGGGCGCCTGGCGCAGCTGGCCAGGATCACCAACCGCCGGCTGGTGCTGGCCGTCGAGGGTGGCCCCAGCATGTCGGTGAAATAAGGCGCTAGCTGCTAGCAGACCCGTGTCTTATCTGACTTAAGCATAGACCTGCCGGTCGTACTTCGCCGGCGGCTTCGCGTTTGATGACCGGCTTCCCCCAATCCGTCGCTGCTTTGCAGCGCCACCTTTCCCCCCTCCGGAGGGAAAGGAAGGGAGCCTTGTTGGAAGAGCGTTGGCGGCAACAGGCTCGCGCCCTTCCTCTACCCCGTCGATCGGGGGCGAGGTGGCTCGGCGAAGCCGAGACGGAGTGGGGGTCGACCTGGCTTGGCGTCGAGGGCGGCCCCAGTGTCTCGGTGAAGTGGGCACGGCCTACCAGAGCCTGATTTATCTGACCTACGCGGATACCAACTCATCCCGCCACTTGTCAGCGGCTTCGCGTTTGATGACCGGCTTCCCCCAATCCGTCGCTGCTTCGCAGCGCCACCTTTCCCCCCTCCGGAGGGAAAGGAAGGGAGCCTTGTTGGAAGAGCGTTGGCGGCAACAGGCTCGCGCCCTTCCTCTACCCCGTCGATCGGGGGAGAGGTGGCTCGGCGAAGCCGAGACGGAGTGGGGGTCGATCAGCTCGGGCCCATCTACGCAAAAATATCAAACCGCGCCGTGCCCGTCGATCGACCATGCGCCGGCGCCGGCCATCGCCAGCGCTACAAACCCACCTGATATCGCAATGTCTTTCATCAGCATCTGCTGGTGCAGGAAGGCGAGCATCGCGTCGCCGCCACCCTGGCCATAATGGCCGATGAAGCCGGCGACGATACAGAAGGCAGCGAGCAGAAGCGCTATGATCCGGGTCTGGAAACCGACCAGGATGAGCAGCCCGGCGATCAGTTCGAACAGTCCCGTGCCCCAGGCGGCAAGTGTCGGCAGCGGCAGGCCAAGGCCGGCGAAATAGCCTGTGGTGCCGGCGATGTCGCTCAATGCATGGAAACCGGAAGGCACGAACAGGGCGGCGAGCAGCAGCCGGGAGAGCAGGAGCAGCGCGTTGCGGGGCATGTTCACCTCCGTTATCGGCCGCCGGCCGGCCTCGTCCCGATAGCCCCGATCCTATCAGAAAACTCCGGCCGACAGATCGGCGGGCATGCACCAACAACGAAAAAGCGGCGCGGAAAATTCCGCGCCGCTTTCTTGTTCGGCTATTGCCGGATCTTGGCTCAGCCGCGCTTGGCGTCGATCGAATAGGCACCGGCGCCCGAGGAAGCCAGCACGAGGAAGCCGCCCGCAATGGCGAGGTTCTTGAGAAACTGGATCATCTGCATCTGGTCGGCCCAACCGGTATGGGCGACCAAACCGGTAGCGACCGTGAAGACCGCCAGCACCCAGGCGACAATCCGGGTCTTGAAGCCGACGAGGATGGCGAGGCCGCCGAGAAGCTCGATCAGGCCGACGACGGTGGCCGTTACGGTCGGCAAGGGCAGGCCGAGGCTGCCGAAATAGCCCGCTGTTCCGCTAATGGCGGTGAGCTTGCCGAAACCTGAAAGCAGGAAGATGACCGCGAGCAGGACGCGGCCGAGGAGGATGGTGGTCGAGGCATTGGATGCGCCGGAACCGGCGACTGAAATGTTGGTGGACATGGTGGCTCTCCGGGATGGGTTGATGCCCGGGAGATAGAGCAAACCGACTGTTCACCAAAGCCACCAGACTGGCGACACATTGTTCACAGTACTTACGTTTCCGTGATCGGGCGGCCTGCGCAAAATTCGCTTCGGGTGAGGTCGTGACGGGAGTAAATTCTCCCCTCACGAAATACCGGGCTTTTGGTTGACGCAATTCCGGACCGAAAACCGCAGACACTTTTCCTGGAATTGCCTACCCCGGATGCGTCATATCCTCCGGCCGCACCAGCCGGTCGTAATCGGCTTCGCTGACCAGCCCGGTGGCGAGCGCTTCCTCGCGCAAAGTGGTGCCCTTCTTGTGCGCGGTCTTGGCGATCTTGGCGGCATTGTCGTAGCCGATGGTCGGCGCCAGCGCCGTCACCAGCATCAGCGATCGGTCGAGTGCCGCCTTGATGTTGTCTTCGCGGGCCTCGATGCCGACGACGCAATTGTCGGTGAAGGAGACCGAGGCGTCGGAGAGCAACTGCACCGACTGCAGGAAGTTGTAGGCCATCAGCGGATTGTAGACATTGAGCTCGAAATGACCCTGGCTGCCGGCGAAGGTGAGCGCCGCATTGTTGCCGAACACTTGTACGCAGACCTGCGTCAGCGCCTCGCACTGGGTCGGGTTGACCTTGCCCGGCATGATCGACGAGCCCGGTTCGTTTTCCGGCAGCGACAGTTCGCCGAGGCCCGAGCGCGGGCCTGAGCCGAGGAAGCGGATGTCGTTGGCGATCTTGAACAGCGCGGCGGCCGCCGCATTGATGGCGCCGTGCGAAAACACCATGGAATCATGGGCCGCCAGCGCCTCGAACTTGTTCGGCGCGGTGACGAAGGCGATGCCGGTGATGGAGGCGATGCGATCCGCGACCCTTTCGGCGAAGCCGACCGGCGCGTTGAGGCCGGTGCCGACGGCGGTGCCGCCCTGCGCCAGTTCCTGCAAGCCGGGCAACGTCAGCTCGATGCGCTTGATCGACGAAGCGACCTGCGCGGCATAGCCCGAAAATTCTTGGCCAAGCGTAAGGGGGGTGGCATCCTGCGTGTGCGTGCGGCCGATCTTGATGATGTGATTGAACTCTCTGCTCTTGGCGGCGAGCGCCTTGTGCAGGTGCTTCAGTGCCGGCAACAGATCGTGCACGATACGTTCGGCGCAGGCGATGTGCATGGCTGTCGGATAGGTGTCGTTCGACGATTGGCTCATATTGACGTGATCGTTGGGATGCACCGGCTTCTTGGAGCCCATGACACCGCCCAGCATCTCAATCGCCCGGTTGGAGATCACCTCATTGGCGTTCATGTTGGACTGGGTGCCCGAACCGGTCTGCCAGACCACCAGCGGGAAATGCTCATCGAGCTTGCCGTCGATGACCTCTTGCGCCGCCTCGACAATCGTCTTGCCGATCGCAGGATCGAGCCGCTTGAGCTCCATGTTGGCTTCGGCCGCCGCCCGCTTGACGATGCCCAATGCGCGCACGATCGACGCCGGCTGCTTTTCCCAACCGATCTTGAAATTGCCGAGCGAACGCTGCGCCTGCGCGCCCCAATACCGGTCGGCGGCGACTTCGATGGGACCGAACGTGTCGGTTTCGGTTCTGGTCTTTGCAGCGGTCACGGGTCTCTCCTTGTCGAAGTCGGCAACGGCGTATCGCGTTGCACAAACGGCTTCAAGCGGAGAATGCGGGCGGCGAGGATGCAAATCGGTTGAAGGCGCGGCGCTTCTCTCCTTCTCCCACAAAGGAAAGAAGGGAAGGGCTGCGCAGTTTTGGCCTCTCACCCCAGCGGCGGACCGACAATGTCGATGCCGTTTTTTGCGCAAAGCTGCACCAGTGCCGCGATGATTTCCGGTGTTGGTTCCATCAGCGGCGGCAGTTCGGGCTGTTCGGCGGGACGGCTCGCCTGACGCAGCATCGTCTCAAAATCCGAACCGCGCGTGATGGTGAGGGTGCGCGCACCTTCCGGGGATTCGACCCGGTAGGTGTGCGGCAGGCCTTTCGGTGCGATGACGGTTTCGCCGGCGTCCGCAATGCGTTCGTGGCCGTCGATCTGAAAGCGCAATCTCCCCTCCAGGATGTGAAACACTTCGTCTTCCCTGCGATGCACATGCAGCGGCGGCGAGTCGCCATAGGGCATGTGATGCTCGACGACGCAGGTGCCGTCCTCTCCTGCCATCGACGAGACGTGGATCGCGACGAGCGTGTTGTTGAACCAGAAGAGTTCCTTGCCTGTGATCGTGCCTGGGGTCATTGTCATGGCGTGTCTGATCCTTCTGTTGCCTGTGCCTGCTGGGCCGATGACGATCTAGCCAGGGATACGCCGACAACGGAAATCGAATGATCGTATGGGGCGAATTGATGCGATGAATTTGAACGCGCTCGACCTCAATCTCATCAAGGTGTTCGACGCCCTTCTGCGGGAGAGAAGCGTTACGCGTGCCGGCGAGCAGATCGGCCTCAGCCAGCCTGCCGTCAGCGCTGCGCTCAATCGCTTGCGACATCTCCTCAACGACCAGCTGTTCGTGCGACGGGGCAATGACATGATGCCGACACCGCGCGCCGAGAGCATGGCCGAGCCGTTGCGCGTGGCGCTTCGCGAGATCGAACGCGTCTTCCATTCGGCCAAGGCGTTCGATCCGGCGGAACTGGAGCGAACCTTCACGTTCATGGGGGCGGATTTCTTTTCCATGATGCTGATGCCAGCGCTGGCGGCACGCATCGCTGGCGCCGCGCCGCGCGCGTCGCTAAGGTTTCTCGATAGCGCGCGCGGCGATGTCTCGCGGCTGCTCCAGGACGATCAAATCGACGTAGCGCTCGAGCGTCCGCTGGAGGTCTCCGACTGGGTCTCAAGCACGCCTCTGTTCCATTCACCATTCGCCATCATCGCCGCGCAGGACAACGCTGCGATCAGGCAGGCGGGAATCATGGAAGGCAAGACTCTGCCGATCGACCTCTTCTGCGAACTGCCCCATATTCTTCGTTCTATCGACGGCTCGATGTCGGGCTCCACCGACGAGGCGCTCCGCAAGATCGGGCGAACGCGCCGTGTAAGCCTGACCCTGCCGCACTTTCAGGCTGTCGCATTAGCCGTGGCAAATGGAAACCACCTGTCGGCGGTGCCCAGGCAGTTCGCGGTTTGGGCGGCCGAGACCCTGCCGCTCGTCATCTTTGAACCGCCGCTTCCCATTGCTGTTCCGGAAATCAGGATGTACTGGCACGCGCGCCACGACGACGAGCCACCCCATCGCTGGGTTCGCGATCAGATCCTGGAGGCGGTAGGCGTACTTGGATTTGTAGAAAGTGGCGTCGCTGAAAATGTCGGCGCTTGGCGTGGCGCCCGGACGGATCAGCCCGCGGTATAACCACCGTCGACGGAGAAGACCCCGCCGCTGGTCCAGGCCGCCTCGTCGCTAGCGAGGTACACTGCGATGCCCGCCAGATCGTCGGGGCGGCCGATTCTGCCAAGCGGATAGCTGCGCTCGACATAGGCTTTCAGCTCGGCCTTTGCCTCGGCCGGCAAATTGTCGACGGTCTTGCGTCGCATGGCGGTGTCGACCGTGCCGGGCGCGATGGCGTTGACGCGGATGCCGCGCGGGCCGAGTTCGAAGGCCAGCGATTTGGTCAGCGAGTTCAACGCGCCCTTTGACAGGGAATAGAGGCTCGACGGCCGCTTCGGGATCATCTTGTTGGCGAAATAGGACGAGATGTTGATCACCGACGCGCCGGCCGCCAGATGCGGCAGCAGACCCTGGGTGAGGAAGAACACCGCCGTCACATTGAGCGCGAAGGATTGCTGGAACTGCGCCTCGCTGACGGTCTCGAACGGCACCAGGAAAGCCACCCCGGCATTGTTGACGAGGATATCGAGCGGCCTGCCCGATTTTTTCACATTCTCGACGACGGCCGCGATGCCGGCCGAGGTGGCAAGATCGGCCGACAGCGTCTCGATAGTGCCGCCGAGGTGCTTATGGGCGGCGTCGAGCTTCTTGGTGTCGCGGCCGACGATTAGGACGTCCGCGCCCTCGCGCGAAAAGGCCTCGGCGATCGCCAGGCCGATACCGTCCGACCCGCCGGTAACCAGCGCGCGCTTGTTGTGAAGTCTCATCGGATGCTCCGAGATTTCTGCGTCGTCGAGAGCACCGTATAGTGGCGGCCAAGGTCAAGCCGTCAGCCTATCCCACGGTATGAACTTCGACCGCCGCCACCCGGCAGGCCGGCCGAGGCTGGTTTAAGCGCCGGCGGTCGCAAGCTCCCCCAAAGCCAGCCGTCCCGCGACATAATTCTTGACCTGGCGGACAGCCTGTTCGCGCGACACGCTGCCCGGCTGCAGGCCGAGCCGCAACCAAAGCCCGTCGATCAGCGCGGTGACGCCAAGCGCGATGTCGTCGGCATCTCCGGGCGAGGCGAGGCCGCGCAGGCCCGACAACAGGTTCGAGCGCATGCGCGCATGGATCACCCTCTGGATACGAGCCATCTTCTCGTCGCGCGGCACCTCGGCGCAGAGCGACAGCCAGGCATGGCAGAGAGGCGGCTGGAACAGATGCTCCTCGAAATTGCCCTCGATCACCGCATCCATGCGCTCCATCGGTGTCTGCGCCCGGCGAAGCCGCGCGATCACCGCCTGGCACAGGACGGCGTTTGCCTCACGCATCGCGTGCTCGAACAATTCCTGCTTGTTGCGGAAATAGTGCAGCACGATGCCCTTGGAGGCACCGGCCTGCGCCGCCACCTTTTCCAGTGTCGCGCCGGCAATGCCCTCGCGCTCCAGCACCGCGAAGGCCGCCTGCCGCAATTCCTTGCGGCGGATCTCACTGAGACGCTTGAGTTTCACGGCATCGGTCCATGCATGTCGAATCCACGTTGACATCTTCGTCCGTTCAGATCAAGAATTGACCCATGGGACAATAAAAAGACCGATTGGTCAATTTTGTGGACGAGGAGAACCGAAATGTTGCGCATCCTTGCAAATGGCGTCTGCCTTGCCGGCCTCATGTTGGCCACTCATGCGGCCCAGGCGGCCGAGGCCGAAGAGTGCAAGACGGTCCGCATGGCCGAACCCGGCTGGAACGACCTTGCCTTCACTACAGGAGTCGCAAATGTCCTGTTGGAGGCGCTTGGCTATCAGCCGCAAAGCCAGGTGCTCGGCATCAACGTCATCTACGAGGGCATGAAGAACAGGGACCTCGACCTGTTCCTGGGCTACTGGGACCCGGCCATGGTCACCTATTACGAGCCCTACAAGAAGGACGGCTCGGTCGAGAATGTGCGCGTCAATCTCGTAGGCGCCAAATACACATTCGCCGTGCCGACCTATGTCTGGGAAGCCGGCGTCAAGGACATTTCCGACCTGCACAAATTCGCCGACAAATTCGGCAAGAAAATGTACGGCATCGAGCCCGGTTCAAACCAGTTGATGATGGACGCTATCGCCGATCCCGCCTTTGGCCTGGACGGCTGGCAGGTGGTCGAATCGAGCGAAGCCGGCATGCTTTCCGAGGTCGGCTACGAGATCAAGGAGAAGCAGTTCATCGTCTTCCAGGGCTGGGCGCCGCACCCGATGAACACGATGTACGACTTCAAATATCTGACCGGCGGCGACAAATTCTTCGGCCCGAATTTCGGCGCCGCGACGGTGACGACGCAGGTGCGCAAGGGCTATCTGCAGCAATGCCCGAACGTCGCACAGTTCTTGAAAAACCTCGCCTTCGACATCGATTTCGAGAATGTCGGCATGGGTTATCTGATCAATGACGGCATGAAGCCGGAGGACGGCGCGCTGAAAGCAATCACGGCCAACAAGAGCCGTCTCGATGCCTGGCTCGCCGGCGTCACCACCTTCGACGGCCAACCCGGGCTTGCCGTGGTCAAGGAAAAGCTCGGCCTGTGAGGGCGGCGGTGCTGAATGCCTGCGCGGACCAGGACGGCTGGGCCGGCCGCAAGCAGTTCGTCACTGTCGGCGATCTCGACATCGCCTATGTCGAGGTAACAGGCGCCGAGCCGGCACTGCTGTTGGTGCACGGCTTCACCGACACCAGCCGCAGCTTTTCGCTTCTTGCGCCATATCTGGCCGGCCGCCGTCTGATCATGCCGGATCTGCGCGGCCACGGCGCCTCGCAGGCCGGCAAAGGCTGCGGCATCGCCGATTTCGCCGACGATATTGCTGGGCTGGTCCTGCGTTTGCGGCTCGACCGGCCGGTCGTCGTCGGCCATTCGCTGGGCGCCATGGTGGCCATCGCATTGGCTGGGCGACACAGGGAGCTGATTGGCGGGCTGGTGGTGCTGGCCGGCACGCTGAAGTCCGATTTCGCGCCGGATCATCCGCTGGTCGCGGGCGTCGAGGCGCTGCGCGACCCGATATCGCCGGCCGATCCGTTCTACGCCTGGTGGCATGCCTGCAGTCCCGACGTGCCTCCAGCCTTTCTCGCTGGCCTGGCGCAAGAGGCCTCGGCGATGCCGACGCTGCGCTGGCGCGCGATTCTCGAGGAAATCCGCCGCGCCGATCTGACCGATGCGGCGCGGGCCGTGCAAGTCCGGACGCTGATCATTGCCGGCGCGTGCGACCCGCTGTTCGGCGAGGCGCACCAGCAGGCGTTGCAATCCGCTCTTGCCGGAGCCGTCTTCGTTCGGGCTGAGAGCTGTGGCCACAACCCGCATTGGGAAGATCCGGCCCTCGTCGCCAAGACCATCATCGAGGCATTTGAAGTCTGATGCATGTCGCCCAAAAGTGGCCCCGGTTTTGGGAGAATGACATGCACAAAAAAGGATCTATTCCTAAAGCGCGTCGACGCGCTTTAGGAATAGATCCCGACCAGCGATTGCGATGTCGGCGACAGCCGCAAGGTTTCCGTGGGTTTGGTCCGGCCGGGTTGCGCGGCCCGCCAAAAATCCTGCCATGCCGGCGAGGCGGCAAGCGCGGCCTTGTGGCGGGCATGCGCTTCTGTGCTGGCAAAACCCATGACGCTGATGAAGACGTTTTCGTCAGCCCGTACCGGCAGGCGCGGAAAATTGTTTTCGGCAGGCTCGGTCACGAACGCGGCGAGCAGGCGTGCGTCGGCCGTCATCAGGCACGCCGTCTCAATCTCGAAGCGGGTGGTGAAATCTGCCTCCGTGCCGGGCTGCAAATGATGAATCTCGATGACCACGATGCCGGCCAGCGGCCTGTTTCGAATGGGCTTTTCGTCGCCGGCCAGGCTTGGCCGCTGCGCCCCCGCGAGGTCGAAGCCGGCGCCCGGCCACGCCGGCTTGAGCAGCAGCACATCGTCGGAATCGATCATCGTCGCGTTGGCCGCATCGCGGTGCGCCGCCCAGACCGGCCCGCCATAGAAAGCGGCAAGAGCATTTTTCCGCGCATCCATGCTGTCGAAGCCGCGCATCCAGACGAACATGTCAGGCCGATCGAGATCCCGGAACTGGCCGATGATGGTCATGCCGGCGGCCTCCTGGCCCTCGATCAGCCTGCTGTCGAAGATGTCGATGAGCGTGTCGCGTTGGCCTGGCTTCAGCGTGTATTGCCGCAACTCGACGACAGGCGAGGCGAGCGCCGAGGGTTTCGGCGCGACGTTCTGGGGCAGGTTCATCCGGCATTCTCCAAAACAGGGTGATTGTCCTGTTTGTAAAACAGACCGGTTGTCCTGTTTTGTCAATATGCTAATGTCCGGCAATGTCAGCAGAGATGATCGCTCAACCAAAACTGCGCCCGGGAAAACGCATCAACGACCCTGAGGGCATGCGCAAGAAAGTGCTCGATGTCGCCGAGGACGCGTTCCAGGCGCGCGGCTATCACGCCTCCAGCATCGGCGACCTGATGGCGGCGGCGGATGTCAGCGGCGGAGCGCTGCATCACCACTTTCCGACCAAGAAGGCGCTGGCGCTGGCGGTGATCGACGAGCGTGTAGCGGCAGCGGTCGAAGAGACATGGATCGCGCCGGTGCTGGCGGCGGCGTCGGCCCGCGAGGGCGTGCGCGCGGTGTTCGAGGCCGTGGCGGCGCAACTGGAGCAGCAGGGTTTCGTGCGCGGCTGTCCGCTCAACAATCTGGCGCACGAATTGTCGCTTGCCGACCCGGATTTCCGCATTGCCCTTGCCGGGATTTTTGCCGGGTGGCGGCGTGCGATTGCCGACAAGCTGCGTGCCGACCAGCAGGTAGGCAAGGACGAGGGCACGGACCCCGAGCGCTTCGCCGCGCTGACGGTCGCCGCCTATTCGGGAGCGATGTCGATGGCCAAGGCCACGCAGGATGCCGGTGTGCTGCGGGATTGCCTGGCGGGGCTGGAGCGCAGCGCGCCGTCGCCATCGCCATCGCAGGGCGCATTGGCAGCCAGGCGACGCAACAGAATACTGCCACGGCCGGGAACCCCTTGACTCGCCGTGCTCTGGTTCAGCTACTCGGCCAGCGGCTTGATCGTCTCGTAGCCGTTGACGGATTCCGAACTGGTGCCTTCATCGTAGCGCCGCGCGAGCGCGGCTTGCAGATCTGGCGCATAGAGGGCGGTAAATGAATCCAGCGTCTCGCCGGCACCGTTCTTGAAGGTCTCCTTGACCGCCAGGACATTGTATTTGCACTCGCCCAGGCTGAATGTCTCCTTGCCCTTCACGACCAGGCTCAGCGTCTTGGTGCCCTTCGGCGGCTTGTTCGGCGACAACTCGACGAACTCTATCGCGGCCTTTGTCCCCGCCTTCAGCGGAAACAGCTTTCGCAGATCGGAAAACGGGATCATCGCCTGGCGACCGGTGTCGCTGTCGCGAAACACCTCGATCAGGCCGGCGAACAGATATTGGGTCTGGGGCGATTGCGATTCGTAGGTGTTGACAACCGACATCATCCCGCCAGCCACGGGCCGAAATTCGCTCTGGATGCCGGGCCTCGCCAGAACGAAACCCTTTCTGGCGGACTTGACGTCGACGCAACCGGCCGCATGCGCAGTGCTCGCGCACAACATCGCGGCCAGGATCATGCAGATAGGTGCGGCTTTCATTTTTCGTCCTCCTCCGCTTGCGCAAGCGAGACATGCCAGACCCGTGGCGTCATGTCGATGATGGCGCAGAGGCGCTGGACGACCGGCCGCTGTCCATGCTGAATCAGCGTATGATGAATCGCCGTTCGACTGCATCGCTTTCCCGACGCAACTTCCTGGCGCAGGCTGCAGGATTTGCCGCGGCCGGCGCCTTGTCGCGCCCGGCCTTCAGCCAGACCGGGCAACGCGTCCAGTCGATCGACGCCACCTTCCTCTTCATCGCCGATGTCCATGCCTGCCGCATGGCGAGCGGCTTGAGCCCCAACTGCCTGCAGGAAGGCAAGACCGACGCCGCGCTGCTGCGCAACGTGGCGGTGCTGAATGCGCTTGGCGACATGGACTGGCCAACTGAGATCAATGGCGTCGCCACCGGCCTGCGTTCGGCCGGCAGGATAGACACGCCGCTCGGCCTTGTCGTCGGCGGCGACATCACCGACGATGGCGGCGGCCAGATCACGCAGCCGAGCGAGGGCACCCAACTGCTCCAGTTCAGCCAACGCTACAGCCAGGGCGTCGGTCCCGATCGCGTGCACATGCCGGTTTATATCGGGCTCGGCAACCATGATCTCGACCAGAACGGCCCGCCGCACCATGTCGACTGGTATCGGCGCGAACTGCGCGACTATGTCGAGGTCAACCATCGCGCCGGCGTGTTCTTCAAGCCGCCGGTGCCGGCCACCGACTATGATGTCGACACCGACTGTTACTCCTGGGACTGGGGCGGCCTGCATCTGATCCAGACGCATCGTTTCGCCGGCGATACCGGCCACGGCGCCGAGAGCAGCCTGCCATGGCTGAAGCAGGATCTGGCGACCTATGCGGCGGACGGCCGTCCGGTCATCCTGTTCCAGCACTATGGCTGGGACACTTTCTCGGTGGAACGTTGGGATGCCGCCAAGCGGCACTTCGATGATGACGGCAGTGGTGCGCCGCATTGGTGGAGCGAGGCCGACCGGCAGGCGTTGCTGGCGGCGCTGAAGGGCTACAATGTCGTCGGCATTTTCCATGGCCACCAGCACGAAACGCCGCTGATCTATCGCAGGGACGGGATCGACCTGTTCAAGCCGAAGGCTGCCTATATGGGCGGTTTCGCGCTGGCCAGGGTGACCAGCGACGGCATGGACGTGGTGCTGGGCGAGGCGGCCGGCGATCACGGCGAGGTCGCCTTCACCAATGCTTTCAGCAAGGGCTGGAGCACCTGAAAAAGGCGGCCTTCGCGACCGCCTTTCCCTCGATAAAGCGCGTTTGCCGATGTCGGATCAGAGCGCCTTCTTGACCTTGTCCTTGATGTCGCCATAGGCCTTCTGCACCTTACCGGCGGTCCGGTCGCCCGTGCCTTCGGCCTGGGTCTGCCTGTTGCCGGTCGCCTTGCCCGCGGCTTCCTTGACCGAGCCCTTGACCTGCTTGGCCACGCCCGCAACCTGATCCTTGTTCACCATTTTTTGCGCATCTCCTGGAGTTCTGAATTCGGAGGAATTCATTTGCGGGTAGCTAACGAGCCGGTGTCGGTTAGGTTCCAGGCGTCGCCCGGACGGCAGATCAGGTCGCGCGGCCGCCGCCCTGGGGCAAGGCTGTTGGGCTAGGCTGCGAACACGCGCCGACCATGGAATTTGGATGGCCGTGCATGCGGGGAGAAAAATGGCTGAATTCACGCTCTATATCGGCAACAAGTGTTTCTCCTCATGGTCGTTGCGGCCATGGCTGGCGATGAGGCATCTGGAGATCCCGTTCGAGGAAGGTTTCGTGCGGCTGCGCACGCCTGAAACCTTTGCCAATCTGGCGAAAGTGTCGCCGACCGGTCAGGTGCCGGTGCTG
The DNA here is from genome assembly GCF_020164655.1 of Mesorhizobium sp. AD1-1. Taxonomy (NCBI): domain Bacteria; kingdom Pseudomonadati; phylum Pseudomonadota; class Alphaproteobacteria; order Hyphomicrobiales; family Phyllobacteriaceae; genus Mesorhizobium; species Mesorhizobium sp. AD1-1. The sequence goes on along the minus strand of NZ_JAIUGP010000006.1, from coordinate 228,859 downwards.
AGTCACAATGGCAAGATCGTCTGGGAAACCCTTGCTATCCTTGAATATCTCGCCGACCTGTTTCCCGAGAAAAAGCTCTGGCCGGCCGATATCGACGCCCGCGCGCTGGCGCGTTCGGCCGCGAGCGAGATGCATTCCGGCTTTCGCGAGGTCCGCTATGGCTGGCCGATGAATTTGCGCCGGCCGAAGGGCCACAAGCCGCTCGACGCCGAGGGCGAGGCGCAACGCGCCCGCATCGAGGCGCTGTGGCGCGAGTGCCGGGAAAAATACGGCAGGGGCGGCCCGTTCCTGTTTGGCCATTTCACCGCGGCCGACGCCATGTATGCGCCTGTCGTCACCCGTTTCGACACCTATGGCGGCACGCTGGCGCCGGATACGCGCGCCTATCTCGACGCCGTGCTGGCAACGCCGGCGATGCGGCACTGGTATGCCGAGGCGGCCAAGGAGAGGTGGCCGGAACCCGGCCCGGACGAATAGCCGGATCCAACGAAAACGCCCCTCGCACCTTTTATCGTGCGGGGGGCGTCTTTGCCATCAACCGTTCTTTCGATTGCTCTCACGAACTGCTGACGACAAGGCATAAATGCGCCTTTGCGCGGATGGTTCCTGGATGCCAGAAAATTTTTTCAACTTGGCGCAAGCGCGCTGTTTGGCGCCCGGTTTGCCGTCATGCCAGCTGGTTTGGCCTGGTGTTTTGGGAGAAATCCGCATCTGTGGCTTTATGCAAATTTGACAGCGCGCCAAAAGAAGCCTACAAGCAATTGTCGATATTTGTTTGACTGACTTTTGTTATCCGCGCTTTCGAGCGCGCCTTTGACGAACTTCCCACATCAAAAATCGGGACAAACGACGTTGTGCATCCGCATGGCGTCGAACGAATATTTGCCATGGAAAGGGTTCGTCATGAGCACCGGCACAGTTAAATGGTTCAACGCCACCAAAGGTTTTGGTTTTATTCAGCCTGACGACGGCTCGGCCGACGTTTTTGTCCACATCTCGGCCGTAGAGCGCGCCGGCATGCGTGACATCGTCGAGGGCCAGAAGCTCGGCTACGAGATGGTCCGCGACAACAAGTCGGGCAAGATGTCCGCCGACCAGTTGAAGGCGGCCTGAAAAACGAATTTTGCTCTCCCGGTGACCACGGATGTACTGGCACCGGTGAGTGGCGAATTCGGGCGCATGGCCGCGGCGACCTGAGTTTCCACGGCATATCATGTGCATAAGCAGGGCGTTCCCGTGCGGTGCATCCTTTTGGATGTCATCTGGTTGCGCGACGCTCTCATGGAAGGTCAGGCGGTGCCTGGCCTTTTTCATTTTCCGCGCCTTGCCGCCGAAAGTGCGCTGCGCGCCGGCCTGGACGTGCTAAGGGACGCTCCAGCAATTTGAATTCGCCGCGCGTATTGCTTTGTGCGTGATCCTGACCGAAGACCCGGTCTCGCTCCATCGGCACAGGCTCCTGACAGGAGAAAGATTTGACCACCAGTTCAAAGACAACCGTCGATCAGGCCGCGTCCCTGTTCAGCAAAACGCAAACCCAGTCGATGTCGCTCAACCGCATCAATTCCGAGCGCGACGCCGTCAGCGAGGCACGCGAAGCCAAGACCGCGCGTCTGCGCGAATTGCGCCTGGAGAAGGAGGCCGACGAGATGGCCGCCGCCGCCGCGCTAGCCGCTTTGCCGAAGCGGGCCGGACGACGCTGATGGCCACCAAACGCGTACCGCCAACACCGATCGCCGCCGACGCAACCATTGCCGATATGGTCGAAGGCCTCGACAAGCCGGTCGAATTCGTCCGGCGTGTGCTGGAAAAGCTCGAACGCTGCAAGCGTGCCCACGGTGATGCCCAGGTTCGCGTCGGCGTGCGCGGCCGCGCCGAATGCCCGAACTACCTGATCGAGTATGTCCGCGAAGACGCCAAGACCCATGAGCGGGTGACGTATCAGGACGCCGCCTACAGCGGCAGCACGCATCGCGAGCTGGCAGCCCATCACATCGAGGCGGTGAAAAACTGGTCGCCCGAGGAAATGAACATCACGGCCGTTTCGGCGCTGATCGGCCGCCTGCGCAATCCGCGCGCCCCATCATCGCGCTTCGCCGACGAGGACTGACATGGCCATAAAATTCTCCTCCAAGGATCAGCCGGCAGCCTCGGGTGCCGCGGCAAAACCGGCCAAGCCGGTTGCCGCGCCGAAAGCTGGCGATGCCACCGAGGCGGCGACCGACCTGTTCAAGTCGCCGGCGGATTCGCCGAAGGGCAAGACGGCCAAGAAGAAATAGCGCCTTGCCGCAAGACGCAGATCACAACCCCGCCGCGCCAGGGCTGTCCGCCCTGGTGGCCGCCGCAAGCGTTTTGTCGTCGCAACAGGGCACCTTCGATTGCCAAAGCTGCGGTGCCTGCTGTTCCTATTCGGCCGAGTGGCCGCGCTTTTCCACCGAAGATGACGCACAGCTCGACCGTATCCCGGAAAAATATGTCGCATCCGACCTGTCAGGCATGCGTTGCGAGGGCGTGCGCTGCTCGGCGCTGTCCGGCGAGATCGGCAAGTCGACCGCTTGCGGCATCTACGACGTGCGGCCGGACGTCTGTCGCGCCTGCATGCCCGGCGACGAGGAGTGTCTGATGGCACGCCAGGCGCTCGGATTACCGGTGTAGCCAATCTCCCGTCGCCTCCGCTTGTGCGCCGACCCGCAGCCCGGTACCTTCCTGGCCGGGTAGGGTGCCGGAGGAACCATCGTGAGCATCGAATTTCTGTTGACGTCCCTGATTGTCGTGGCTTCGCCCGGCACCGGCGTTCTCTACACGCTGAGCGCCGGCCTCTCGCGCGGTGCGCGGGCCAGCGTCATCGCCGCCTTCGGCTGCACGCTCGGCATCATCCCGCACATGGCCGCCGCCATCACTGGCCTGGCGGCGCTGCTGCACACCAGTGCGCTCGCCTTCGAGACGCTGAAATATCTCGGCGTCGCCTACCTGCTCTACATGGCCTGGAACACGCTGAAGGAAAAGGGCGGCCTCAGCGTCGAGCAGGATGTGACGCCGCGCTCGGCCGGCAAGGTGATTGCCACCGGTATCCTCGTCAACGTGCTCAATCCGAAACTGTCGATCTTCTTCTTCGCCTTCCTGCCGCAGTTCGTCAGCACCACCGAGCCCAATGCGCTGTCGAAAATGCTGGAACTGAGTTCCGTCTTCATGCTTTTGACCTTCGTGGTTTTCGTCGGCTACGGCATCTTCGCAGCCTCGATCCGCAGCCATGTCGTCTCGCGGCCAATGGTGTTGACCTGGATGCGCCGGACCTTCGCCGGCGCTTTCGTCATGCTCGGCGCAAAGCTGGCGCTGGCCGATCGGTAGCGGGGAGCGGTTCAGTCTCGCTGATCCGCTCTCCTTTGTTGCGCTATTCCGGGCGAAAAGCGGTTATGCGCTTTCGGGGCATTGCTCGGGGCGCGCTACCCCTTCACATAACCCATCGCTTCGACGATCCGCCCATCGGCCACACGCATGAGGTTGACGCCGCGCAGCGAATTGCCGTCGGTCATGAAATAGCGCCAGCGGATCGTTGCCCGGTCACCGGCAACGAAGGTTTCCTCGATATCGAAGCGCGTGCCGGCCTGGGTCGCGATCGCCGTCCAAAGCGCGACGCACGCTTCCTTGCCGGCATGGCGGGCGCCGTCCGGCGCCGGCACGGTGTTCTCGATCACGCAATCGTCGGCCACCAGCTCGGCGAGTGCCGAAGGATCATGGCGCTGGAATACGTCGTTGTAGCGCCGCATGATCTCGGCCGTCTGCTGGGACAGACCGTACGCGTTTGCGTCCATGACAAGCTCCTGTGTCATCTTCTTTCTCCTGGCTTCATTGACCTTTGGTGGCTTCGACGAGCGTTGCCTTGAGGGTGATCTGAGACACGCCGCCAAGGGCCCGCGAGACGAGGCAGCCCGCCTTGGCGGACTGTGCAAGGCGCTCGAATTCATCTTCGGCAAGTCCCGCGACCTCTGCCTCGGTTTCGAGTTCGATGCGGGTGATCGTCGGACCGGCAGCGGTTGCGCCAAGATGCACCTTGGCGACGGTGCTGATGCTTGTCGGGACATGATTGGCGTTGCCCAGTATGGCGCTCAGCGCCATCGAGAAGCAGCCTGCATGCGCCGCGGCGATCAGTTCTTCCGGGTTGGTGCCCGGACCGTTCTCGAAACGCGACGGGAAGGAATAGGCGCCTTCGAAGACGCCGCTGCCGAGCCGCAACCGGCCCGAACCTTCCTTCAACGTCCCTTGCCATTTGGCCGAGGCTTCACGAATTGTCATGGTCGTTCTCCCTTGGGTTTGAGGACTCGATGGGTCAGGCGCCGTCGATGATCACCTTCCCGAAGACGTCGCCCTGCTGGAAATAGCGATAGGCATCGCCGGCCTCGGTAAAGGCGAAGACCTTGTCGATGACGGGCCGCAGGCGGTGCTGCGAGACGGCGCGCAGCATGGCTTCGAGATTGGTCCGGCTGCCGACGAACAGGCGGCTGATGGTGGCGAGGCTGCGCTGGTAGAGTGCCGCCGGCAGCTGAATCGATCCGCCTTTCGCATCCTGCAGCGTCAAGAGCACGATGTGCCCGTAAAGCGTGCTGGCGATCAGCGACTGCGTGAAGGTCGCCGGGCCGCCGGTCTCGACGACGAGATCGATGCCGCCGGTCTGGTCGCGGACGGCCGCGCCCCATTGCGGCATATCCGATGTCGAAATCACCAGGTCGGCGCCCAGCGCCCGCAGCCTGTCGGCTTTCTCGCCGCGCGAGGTGACGGCGGCGACATGGCAGCCGAGCAGCTTGGCGAACTGCAATGCAAAGAGGGAGACGCCGCCCGAGCCGATGACCAGAACCCATTGGCCGGGCTTCGGAATTCCGGCGCCCGTCACCGCATTCCAGGCGGTCAGGCCGGCGCAGGTCAGCGTTGCGGCCTCTTGCCAGTCGAGATGATCGGGCAGCCGCACCGCCCATTGTTCGTCGAGAACCGCATATTCCGCCAGCATGCCGTCCAGCGTGCAGCCGAGCTGGTCGACGAGCCCGGCATGGATGCGGCCGTCGATCCAGCGCGCGAAATAGCTGCCGGTGACACGGTCGCCGACGGCAAAGCGGGTGACGGCAGCGCCGACGGCTACAATCTCACCAGCCCCGTCGCTCAGCGGCACGACGCCCTGGCGCGGCGTCAGCGGATAGGCGCCGTTGAGGATCATCGTGTCGCGCCGGTTGAGCGAGGTGGCGCGAATGCGCACCACGATCTCGTGCGCTCCCGGCTCCGGTCGCGCCTCGTCCCGCAGCACCAGGCTTTCGATTCCGCCGGTCCCTTCAAGGCGATAGCTGCGCATTTCGAACCTCAAATATATAGACTGGTCTACATATTATGTAGACCGATTGTCATATTTTGCGCAAGGCCTATAATGATCTCTCCTGACAGAGGTTGACATGGCCAACGACACCCGCACCCGCATACTCGAGACGACTGGGCTGCTGCTCAGGCAGCGCGGCTATCACGGCACCTCGCTCAACGACATATTGAGCGCCAGCGGCGCACCGCGGGGCTCGCTCTATTTCCATTTTCCCGGCGGCAAGGACCAACTGGTCATCGAGGTGACGCGCGCCAGCGTTGCCGACGTGACGGAGAGGCTGGGCGAAGCGCTGGCCGCCGAAAAGGATCCGGCGGTGGCCGTCCATCATATCTACCAGTCGGTGGGGCGCATGCTGGAAGACAACCGGTTTTCACTCGGCTGTCCGATCGCGCCTGTCGTGCTGGACTCGCCCACCGACGTGCCGGAACTGGCGGAGTTGTGCCGCTCGGCCTTCGAACAGTGGATAGGCCTGCTGCGGGACGCCTTCGTCAGGGCAGGGGTGCCCGCGCGCCGCGCGCATGCATTGGCACTGCTGGTCGAATCGTCACTGGAAGGGCTGATGGTGATCGCCCGCGCCACCCGAGACCGCGCCCCCTTACAGGCGGTGGCTGATGAGGTCGCGGCGTTGATCGAAGCCGCGGTGCTTGCTGGCGAGGTAAAGCAACGCGCGGATGCCGCCGTCTGAGAACCGACGGAGGCGCGGCGATCGAGGTCCGCGTAAACGAAAAGGGCGGCATCTCTGCCGCCCTTTCCGTATCTGAAGGCTGATAGGGCTGGATTAGAAATCCATGCCGCCCATGCCGCCCATGCCGCCGCCCATGCCGCCAGGCATGCCGCCGCCGCCAGCCGACTCCTTCTTCGGAGCCTCCGCGATCATGGCTTCGGTGGTGACCAGCAGGCCGGCGACCGAGGCCGCGTCCTGGAGAGCGGTGCGAACGACCTTGACCGGATCGACGATACCCATGGCGATCATGTCGCCATAGTCGCCGGTCTGGGCGTTGTAGCCGAAGGTCGCGCCCTTGTTCTCAAGGATCTTGCCGGCAACGATCGATGCTTCCGCACCGGCGTTGGCCGCGATCTGGCGGGCCGGAGCCTGCAGCGCACGACGAACGATGTTGATGCCGGCGGCCTGATCGGCGTTGACGCCGGTGGCCTTGATGTTGGCCGAAGCGCGCAGCAGCGCGACGCCACCACCAGCAACGATGCCTTCTTCCACGGCCGCGCGGGTCGCGTTGAGGGCGTCATCGACGCGGTCCTTCTTTTCCTTGACTTCGACTTCCGTCGCACCGCCGACGCGGATCACCGCAACGCCGCCGGCGAGCTTCGCCAGACGTTCCTGCAGCTTCTCCTTGTCGTAGTCCGAAGTGGTCTCTTCGATCTGCTGCTTGATCTGGGCAACGCGGCCCTGGATCTCGGCCTTCTTGCCGGCGCCGTCGACGATGGTGGTGTTCTCCTTGGAGATCGACACCTTCTTGGCGCGGCCGAGCATGTTGAGGCCGACGTTCTCGAGCTTGATGCCGAGGTCTTCCGAGATGACCTGGCCACCGGTGAGGATGGCGATGTCTTCCAGCATGGCCTTGCGGCGATCACCGAAGCCCGGCGCCTTGACGGCAGCGATCTTCAGGCCGCCACGCAGCTTGTTGACGACCAGCGTGGCCAGAGCCTCGCCTTCGACGTCTTCCGAGATGATGAGCAGCGGCTTCGAGGTCTGCACGACGGCTTCGAGAACCGGCAGCATGGCCTGGAGGTTGGACAGCTTCTTCTCGTGCAGGAGGATGTAGACGTCCTCGAGCTCGGCAACCATCTTGTCGGCGTTGGTGACGAAGTAGGGCGAGAGATAGCCGCGGTCGAACTGCATGCCTTCGACGACTTCGAGTTCGGTCTCGGCGGTCTTGGCTTCTTCCACCGTGATGACGCCTTCGTTGCCGACCTTCTGCATCGCTTCCGCGATCATCTTGCCGACCGACTCGTCGCCATTGGCCGAGATCGTGCCGACCTGGGCAACTTCCTCGGAGGTCTTGATCTTCTTGGCAGCCTTCCCGAGCGCCGAGACGACTTCGGTCACGGCCAGATCGATGCCGCGCTTCAGGTCCATCGGGTTCATGCCGGCGGCAACGGCCTTGTGGCCTTCCTGAACGATCGACTGCGCCAGAACGGTCGCGGTCGTGGTGCCGTCGCCGGCGATGTCGTTGGTCTTCGAAGCAACTTCGCGGACCATCTGCGCGCCCATGTTCTCGAACTTGTCTTCAAGCTCGATTTCCTTGGCGACGGTGACGCCGTCCTTGGTGATGCGCGGGGCGCCGAACGACTTGTCGATGACGACGTTGCGGCCCTTGGGGCCGAGCGTGACCTTCACCGCGTCGGCGAGGATGTTGACGCCGCGCAGCATGCGCTCGCGGGCATCACGGGAGAATTTTACGTCTTTGGCAGCCATTTTTAGCTCCTGGCAGGGGCTTTGATCGAGCCCGGGAATTCAGTTGACGGAAAGGCCTGATATCAGCCGATGATGCCCATGATGTCGGATTCCTTCATGATCAGAAGGTCTTCGCCATTGAGCTTGACTTCGGTGCCCGACCACTTGCCGAACAGGATGCGGTCGCCGGCCTTGACGTCCAGCGGGACCAGCTTGCCAGCTTCGTCACGAGCGCCGGAGCCGACAGCGATGATCTCGCCTTCCTGCGGCTTTTCCTTTGCCGTGTCGGGGATGATGATCCCGCCAGCGGTCTTGGATTCGGATTCGACCCGGCGAACGACCACGCGGTCATGAAGCGGGCGGAACTTCGACTTTGCCATTTTTTCTTCCTCGATGAGAACGGTGAGAAACAGTTCCTCCATCCGGCGGCGCCGGACATGTGGTTAGCACTCACCAAAGGCGAGTGCTAACGTGGCGCTGAAATAGGCTGGCGGCGCGCCGGAGTCAAGGCGCTCGGAGCGCCTCTTGGCGCATGATGATGAACTTACCGGTGCCTGGCCGAACCGAGCACCAGAAGCGGGCACCGTTCCGCTAGCGGATAGCTTCCGCTCGGCACGACGCGCACGTCGCCGAACCAGTTGGCTGCCTCGTTGGTCAGCGTGGCCAGCGTCGCGAAGCTGTAGCTTATGTCCGAGCCTGCATAGACGTCGATCGTGTTGATCGAGCTCATACTCCATCCTGTTCGCGCGGCAAGAGCTTCGCGGTCCGGAAACAGTCTGCCGAATGCATCGCGGATCGTTGCCACCTTGATGGTAAAATCGCGGTCGTCGGTCGTACACGCCATCGCAATCCGCCATTTGAGCGCGTGGAAATTCTCGATCCCGCCGGCCAGAACCAGAGCTTCGATGCCGCACAGATCGTCCGCCGTTTCCGGTCGTGCGAAGACGCGGATCGCTGCGCGCCTGCCAGGCTTCAGCACCCTGGCGACCTCGCCAAACAACGAACAGCGCGCCGCCTGGGAAGCGACCGCCGACAGGCATCCGTCGCCGATGACGGCGTCGATGCTTGCGCGGTCCACGGGCAGGTTAAGCCAGTTGCCGGCAATTGCCCGTCGCGAGCCGTCGTCGCCAGCCCATACGCCGGAAATCATGGCCGCCGACTGGTCGACCGCCAACATCGACTTGCCCAAAACTGCCAATTCCGGGGTAACCCCCAAGAGAAGGACATCGGCATTTCCGAGATCAAGTTCGCGATCGAATATAGCGACGGTTTCCGCTGTCGGCCGGAGCGGCGCTTCCAGAAGTTTCCAATGGCGGTGGTAATCGTCCCAATGATTTGTCATGCAATTCCATTGGCCCCCTGCACGCCTGGATTTTGGATATCACCGGGGCTTAATAGAGGTCGTTGGACAAGCCAAGACATTTCAAGGCATCTACAGACAGTCCAGGAGGTGGATAGTGGCGCGTATCGCCGTGATAACGCATGAGCATGACAGGTTCCTGGGCAGGCGCGATATTCTGCTGCGCAGGAGCAGCCCATACATGCTGTTCGACATTCTTGCGGAATTGAAAAGGCGCGGCCATTCGGTTCGGGTTCAGCAAGGCCTGTCGAAGCCGGTCAGCGCCGATATGGCGGTATTGCATGTCGATGCCACGGTGACGCCCACGGACTATGTCGACTATGCCCGGAGTTTTGCATTCTGCCTCAACATCGGCGCCGCCGACATATCCAAACGGCGGATCAGTGGTGCATTGATCGACAAAACCGACAGCTGGCAAGGTCAGGTGATTGTCAAAAGCAATCTCAACAATCGGGGAATTCCGGAGACGCTCCTCAACCGGCGATCCGAGCGCGCGGGCAAACAGCCGCCGTTTCCGCATTTGCCAATCTTGCACCCCTATGAGATCCACGGATCTCTCGGCGACGTTCCAGACGGCGTCTTTGATTGCGACGATCTCGTCGTGGAAAAGTTCATTCCGGAGAGAGAACCCGACGGTTTTGCTGTTCGTTTCTGGGTGTTTTGCGGAGAGCGAGAGCGCTGCACCCGCTACGTCTCGCCAAACGGCCTGGTCAAGGCATCGGAGACGATCCGGCGCGAGCCCGTCCCGGTGCCCGACGAATTGCGTGAGCGTCGGCGTGAACTCGGCTTCGACTATGGAAAATTCGATTTCGTCATGCACGAGGGCAGGGCCATCCTCCTCGATGCGAACAAGACTCCCGGCCGTCCGCAAAATCTCGTCAAGATGTTCGCGGCCGGCGCTTCGGATCTGACACACGGCTTCGAAGGCCTCGTCCATCGGGCGAAATAGGCGCGGCTCTAGAGGAACAGCCGCAGCTGCGTGTGAATGATGGACCGGTAATCCTCGATGGTCCGGCGGCTTTCCGCTTCGCCCTCGGCAAGCGCCAGGCGCACCACGCCGCCGGCGAGCTGGAAGATCAGCAGAACCATACGTTCGAACTGCTCGCGCCTCTCGGGCTCGAGCAAGGCGATGACGTGGTCGCAGAACATTTTGGCTTGGTGCCGCGTTTCGGCGAGGTCGAGGTTCTTGAGCGCCTTGTCGGCCTGGATGGCGTTCTGCAGATCCTGGATGGCCGGATCGCCGGCGACACGGCTGAGATAATCATCGAGCAGCCGGTCAGCGGCCACGATGACATCTTTCGCCTCGTGAATTTCGGCGATGATCGTCGTCAGCCGTGCCCGGCTGACCTCTGAAAACCGCTCATAGAGCATCGCCAGGATCGCCGATTTGTTGGGAAAATAATGGTAGACGGTGGCGATCGGTCCGCCCGCCAGCATGCCGACTTCCTTCATGGTGACGGCGTCGATACCCTTTTCCCCGATCAGCCGCATGGTCGTCGACAGGATCGCGTCGATGCGCTCGCGGCTGCGTTCCTGCTTGGGCCTGCGCCTCGGCTCGGTCGCCATTCTCTTCAATTCCGTCATGCACCGATCTTTCGCACGGTTTTTAGATTCCGGTTGACAAGAAATATGATCAAGTATCAGTTTCGGAAATACTGACAGGTTGTCAGCTTTTTTGCCGCGCGGCAAGGACGTTGGGAGGCGCCTTTGGCTTCGACAGATATCGGCCACGCAGGCAGTGGCGACTGGCTGGTCGGCAATCCGACCGGCTGGCAGCTCGCCTCGGCCCTGTGGATCGGTTCGGTCGGCCTGCTCATCCTCGGCCTGCAGCCGGTGCTGCTCGGAGCTCTCTACACCGAAGGCCATGTCAGCGGCGACGAACTGGCGCTGGTCGCCACCGCCGAGATGATCGCCATTGCCATCGGTTCGGCCGTCGTGGCGATGCTGCTTTCGGCCCACAATATGCGCTGGAAAAGTGCCGTCCTTCTGCTGCTGCTGGCGCTGGCCAATGTGTGGACGGCCTATGCCGCGAGCGCCAACATGCTGATTGCGGCCCGCGCCCTTGCCGGGCTCGCCGAGGGCGGTCTGGTCGCCATCGCCACCGAACTGATCGCCCGCTCGCGGCGCGCCGAGCGCATCGGCGGCTATTTCGTCACCATGCAGACGCTGGCGCAATGCGCGCTCGCCCTGTTGCTGGCGCTCTATGTCATTCCGGCCGCAGGGTCGGCGGGTGGCTTCATCGTTCTTGCCGTCGTCTGCGTCGTGTCGCTGGCGGTCGCTTTCACTGTCCCAGGTGACTATGCCGACCTGCCCAAGGAAGAGAATCTGGCCAATGTGCTGACGGTTCCCTCGATGACCGCGCTGCTGTCGGTCTTCTGCTACTTCATGTTCTTCGGCGCGGTCTGGGCTTTTCTGGAGCCGCTAGGCGCGCAATACGGCATCGATGGCCGCACCGTCGGCCTGATCGTCTCGGCCAGCCTCGCGGTGCAGGTGTTGGGGGCGATGACGGCGACCGCGTTCGAGGCGCGCATCGATTATCGCCTTGCCATCGCGGCGATCGGCGTCGTGGCGCTTGTCAGTTCCCTGGTTCTTGCCAGCAGCCCCGGCCTGACGACGTTCTGGGTCGCTGCCCTGGCCATGGGCTTTATCCTGCTGTTCATCGTGCCCTACCAGATCCGTCTGGCGATCACCGCCGACGAGACGCGCACCGCCGTGCTGCTGGTGCCGGCAGCCCAACTGTTCGGCCTGGCGATCGGGCCGATTGCGGCGTCGCTGCTCATCGATGGCAAGGATTTCCGGCCGGTGCCGGAATTCGCCGCCGCCAGCGCGGTGGCAAGCGTGGCGCTGCTCGGTCTCTTCGTCCTTGTGTCGCGTCGCCGTCGTGCGGTTGCCTGAGCGGGGAGGTGGCATGTCAAACGTTTGGAGCAACTGGTCGGGCTTTGTAAGCGCCGAGCCCAAGCTGATCGCCAGCCCCGGCGATGCCGGTGAACTCGGTGATCTCGTCCGGACCGCGCCTGGCCCGGTGCGCGTTGCCGGCGCCGGTCATTCCTTCACACCGCTGGTGAAATCGCAGGGCACGATCCTGTCCCTGGAGAGACTGGAAGGGCTGGTCTCGCACGACGCGCAAAAACATCAGGCGCGGGTGCGGGCAGGGACCCGGCTCGGCGCGCTCATGCACATCCTGCAAGGCATTGGCCAGGGCCTGCCCAACATGGGCGACATCGACCGCCAGGCGATCGGCGGCGCGCTGGGCACAGCCACGCACGGCTCGGGACCGACGCTCGGCGCCTATCACACGCAGCTGGAGACGGTGCAGATCGTCGACGGGCTTGGCAAGGTCCGCGACTTCAAGCGGGCAGGGGATCGGGACATGATCCACGCCATCGGTGTCGCGCTCGGCGCTTTCGGCGTGCTCACCGAAGTGACGCTGAACAACATCGCGACCTACCGGTTGCGCCGCCGCAAATATGTGCTGCCGATCACCGAGATGCTGCGCGATTTCGAGGCGATGATGGCCGCGCATCGCTCGGCCGAATTCTACTACATTCCGTTTTCCGGCTATGCGCAGTTCATCGCCAGTGATTTCAGCGATGCCGCACCCACCACGCGGCCGCCGGAAGAGGACGAGGCGGGCTTGAGGACACTGCGCAGGCTGCGCACTTCACTTGCCTGGCTGCCATCGCTGCGTGGCCGCCTGATCCGATCGGCGGCCGCCAAATTTCCCGCCGAGGACTACGTGCAGGACTGGCTCAACGTCTATGCCAGCGACCGGCAGACCAAGTTCAACGAGATGGAATATCATTTGCCGTTCGAGGAAGGGCCGAAGGCGCTGGCCGAGATCATCGAGCTGACCGAGAAGCGCTTTCCCGAGGTCTATTTCCCGATGGAGGTGCGCTCGGTCGCGCCGGACCAGTTCTGGCTTTCGCCATTCTACAACAGGCTGACCTGCTCCATCGCCATCCACCATGACGCCGCGAACGATCCTTTGCCGTTCATGCGGGCGGCAGAGCCGATCTTCCGCAGATATGGCGGCCGGCCGCATTGGGGCAAGATGCATAGCCTCAAGGCGGCGGAGCTGAAAAAGCTCTACCCGCGCTGGGACGATGCCATGGCGGCGCGCCGCGACATCGATCCGGAAAACCGCTTCGTGTCGCCCTACATGGCCGGCCTGTTCGGCATCGAATGATGAGCACCTATTTTTCCACCCTCTCGGATGCGCTGAAGGAAGCCGGCATCTTCCAGCCCTGCCTGCTGCTCGACCGCGATCGGCTGGACGGAAACATTGCCCTGGTAAAAAGGAGGCTGGATCCCGGCCTGGCCGTGCGGCTGGTCGACAAATCGCTCGCCTGCCTGCCGCTGCTTGCGCATATAGGCAAGGCGCTCGGCACCAGCAGCTTCATGACCTTCCACCCGCCGATCAGCGAGGCGGTGCTGAAGGCGTTTCCGGATGCCGATCTGCTCTACGGCAAGCCGATGCCGATTGGTACGGCAAGGACTGCGCTGGTGAAGGGTGATGCCGACTGGTCGCGTGTCTGCTGGCTGATCGACAGCGAGGAGAGACTGGCGGAATACGGTGCTCTCGCTGACGAACTCGGCATCGGCCTGCGCATCGCTTTCGAGATCGATGTCGGGCTGCATCGCGGCGGCTTTGCTGATCCCGCGGCCTTGTCGAAGGCGCTGAGCGCGTTGCCGGTCCGGCTGCATTGCGAAGGCGTCATGGCCTACGAGGCGCATGCGCCGCTCATTCCCGGCCTTTTCGGCGGACCGGCAAAGGCATTGGCGGAGGCGTCGGCGCAGGCTGCGGCGTTCGTCGCCTGTCTCGGTGCCGACCAGCGCCGCATCCTCAACATCGGCGGCAGCAAGACCGCGCTGCTTCATCGTGGCGGCGCGGCCAATGAAGTGTCGATGGGCTCGGCCTTCGTGCTGCCCAGCGACTTCGATACGCCAGGCCTCGACGGCTTCCAGCCGGCGGCTTTCATCGCTACGCCGATCCTGAAAGTGGTCGAGCCGATGCTGCCTGGTCCGCCGGCCGTTACTCGCCTGCTGCAGGCGCTCGGCCGCTTCCCGCGCAAGGGCTGCTATCTCTATGGCGGCAAGTGGATGGCCGAGCCGGTCTTCCCCCAAGGCATGAAGACGAACGGCCTGCTCGGCCTGTCCTCCAACCAGCAATTCATGGGCTTGCCCGCCGATGCGACCGCAAGGCCAGGCGACTACGCGTTTCTAAGGCCGACGCAGAGCGAGGCCGTGCTGCAGCAATTCGGGTCGATCGCCGTGTTTTCCGGCGGAAAGGTCATCGATCGCTGGCCGGCGCTGCCGATGGCGTGATCGAGCTACGCCTTCACCGGTACCCAGATCTCCAGCCCGCCATTGCCGCTGTGGGCATCGAACTCCGGTCCATAGCGCTCGAATTCCGGTGCATCCGCGATTTCGTGACCGGAGGCGGGCAGCCAGCTGTTCCAGATCGTGTTGATCGTCCGGCGGATGGATGAGATGTGCTCGCGGTGCGAGAACACCGCATATTTCTGCGCCGGCACCCGCACCCGATAGAAGTCCTTCGGCAGATCCGCAAAGCCGGACACTTCGACGCCGACGACATAGTCGAAATTGCCCGCGTCGTCGCCATTAAGGCACACGCCGTAGAAAACGCCTGAGATCTCGCCGGGGATGTTGCCGATAAAGGGTGCAAAACGCTGCCACTGCATCGGAATCCCGGCGCTGGTTTCACAGCTGTAGCGTTCGCCGAGGCCGGCGATCAGGAACGGCCGGCTGGTCTCGAAGCGCGGTGGTTCGAGATTGGTGAGGAAGGACTGGTCCATCAGGATCGGCTCCACGAGGTCGAGGTTGTTGGTCGAGCCTTGCGCGCGCACCAGTTCCGGCGTGGTGCCGAACTGATCGCGGAAGGCACGGGTGAACGCCTCATGCGAGTTGTAGCCGGCGTCGAGCGCGACGACGAGGATGTCGGGCGCTCCGCCGGCCAGCTTGCGCGCCGCCTCGGTCAGCCGGCGTGAGCGCATGTAACCCATCACCGAGCGGCCGGTTGCGGCGCCGAAGGCGCGCGTCACATGAAAACGCGACACGCCGCTGCTTTGCGCGACATCGTCAAGCGAGATCGCCTCCGGCAGATGGCTCTCGACGAACCACAGCGCTTTCTCGGTCGGGTTCATGGGGCTCCTTTTCGCATTGGCCGGATCATCTTGGCGTTTCCTGGCGCGGCCAGTTTGATCGAAATTGCGCATTCCGTGCAATCTGCGCCGATCCCATGGGCTTTCGCTTGACAGCGGGCCGCGTCATCTCCTAAGAATGTTATGTTATTACATAAAGTGAGCGTGCAATGCCTGTTTCCCTTAGCTGGCCCACCACTTCGTCCGAGAAATCCATTGCGAAGCGTTTGGTGGAAATCTACGCTGAAGTGGTGATGGTCCCCGAGCCGAAAGGCGAGGGGTGAAAAGGGAACACGGTGAGGCCTGTTCAGGTCGAGGCCGTGGCTGCCCCCGCAACTGTAAGCGGCGAGCAAAATCCGTGAATGCCACTGGCCGGCAAGGCTGGGAAGGCAGGATGGCGCAACGACCCGCGAGCCAGGAGACCTGCCATCACTGAGTTGACCGGACGGGGTGTGCCGGGAGGAAACGCGAATCCCGGCCTTGTCGGCCGGTTCGCCAGCTTCCTTCCGTCGTCAGTTTTGGAAAGTGACGGAAAGTTGGACGGCTCCATCGATCATCGCATCACCATGCGCACGCTTTGCCGTCCCCGCAATCCGGCGGGCTGCAGCCGATGAGCGCAGCGCTTCTCGAAGCCCATGACCTCTGTGCCATGGCGAATGGGCGGAATCTGGTCCAGGCGGTCAGCTTCTCGGTGGCCGCTGGCGATCGCCTTGCCATCATCGGTCCCAACGGCGCCGGCAAGACGACGCTGCTGCGCATGCTGTCGGGCATGCTGCGGCCAAGTTCCGGCGAGGTGAAGCTTGGCGGACGCGGGCTGGACAGGATTTCGGCCGCCGAGCGGGCGTTGCATATCGCCGTTGTCGGCCAGACCGACCAGCCCGATCCGCGGCTGGCGGTGATCGATTATGTCGAGCTTGGCCGGGTCCCGCACGCCGGGCTGCGGCGCAGGCGCGAGGAACGCGATATCGCCGTCGAGGCGCTGCGCCGGACCGGCCTGCTGCCGCTGCTTGGCCGCACCGTCGGCTCGCTGTCGGGCGGCGAGCGCCAGCGCGCCCAACTGGCGCGCGCCATCGCCCAGCAGCCCAAAATCCTGTTCCTCGACGAACCGACCAACCATCTGGACCCGCGCGCCCGCGGCGAACTGCTCGACCTCGTGGCAGGCTTTGAGATGACGGTGATCGCGGTGCTGCACGATCTGGCGCTGGTAGCACCCTTCGCCACCAGGGTGGCGGTGATGAACCATGCCCGTCTGCAAGCGCTCGCCGCACCGCGCGAAGCGCTGGCCCAACAGCTGATCCGCGAGATTTTCGGCATCGATGTGCTGCGCCTGCGCCATCCGACCGAGGATCGAGAGTTGACGGTGTTCGAGGTTCCGAACCGTGCCGCGCCGCCGTCGTGATTGAAGCCGTTCCATAGTCGACCCGATCCCACCCACAAGGAGCATACCCGTGAAACGCCTCGCTTTTTCGCTTGCCGTCTCGCTGCTGACCTCGACCGCCTTCGCCTTCCCGGTAACCGTCGACAGCTGCGGCAAGCCGCTGACCTTCGACGCGCCGCCGAAGCGCGCTGTCATCCATGATCTGAACATGGCTGAGATGGCTTTCGCGCTGAAATTGCAGCCGTCAATCGTCGGCCTGACCGGCATCACCGGATGGTACAAGGTCGGTCCCGAATTCAAGGCAGAGCAGGGTTCGATCCCGGAGCTGGCGCCGAAATATCCGACGCTCGAAAACCTCGTGGCCGTCGAGCCGGATTTCTTCTTCGCCGGCTGGTACTACGGCATGAAGCCGGGTGGCGAGGTGACGCCCGACACGCTTGCCCCGCACGGCATCAAGACGCTGGTTCTGACGGAAAGCTGCGTCCATCTCGACAAGAGCCGCCCCGCCGCCTCGATGGACCTGCTCTATGGCGACGTCGAAAAGCTGGGCAAGATCTTCGGCAAGGAGGCCGAGGCTGAAAAGCTTGTCTCTGGCTGGAAGGCGCAACTCGCCGACATCACCGCCAAGGTCGGCAGCGCCAAGGGCACGCGGGTGTTCCTCTACGATTCCGGCGAGGACAAGCCGTTCACCGCAGGCAAGTTCGCCATCCCCAGCGCCATGATCACTGCCGCCGGCGGCGACAACATCATGGCTGACATGGACACCAGCTGGGGCAACACGGATTGGGAAACGGTGGCGTCGCGCAATCCGCAATTCCTCATCCTGCTCGATTACCAGGACGGTGGCGGCTACAGGAAGCTGCTCGATTTCCTGAAAGCGCATCCGGCCATGAAGGAGACAGACGCGGTCAAGAACGAGCGCTTCGTCGCCCTCCGCTACGCCGAGCTGACGCCCGGACCCGCCAACATCGAAGCGATCGACAAGATCGCCAAGGCCATGCACCCGGAAGCATTTTGAGCTTGCGCCATCCGGCATTTGCGTTGGCCATGCTGGCGGGAGCGGCGGCGATCGCCGCTCTCGCTCTGCTGTCGATCGCCTATGGCTCGACGCTGATCCCGCTGGCCGACGTTGTAGCAGCGCTTGGCCGCGCAATCGGCTTAGGCGGGCACGACGTGTCCGGGCCGGTCGGCAAGATCGTCGTCGATCTGCGGCTGCCGCGCACGATCCTGGCCATCTGCGTCGGCGCGGGCCTCGGCGTCGTCGGCGCGCTGCTGCAGACAGTGACCCGCAACGATCTCGCCGATCCGTTCCTGTTCGGCCTGTCGTCGGGCGCCGCCGCCGGTGCTGTTTCCGTCATCACCGTCTTCGGCGACAGCTTTGGCATCTGGACGTTGCCGGTCGCGGCCTTCACCGGCGGCATATTGGCCGCCGGCGTCGTCCTGCTGCTGGTCGCGCGGGTGAGGGGCCAAGGGCCGGAGCGGCTGATCCTCGCCGGCCTTGCCGTGTCCTTCATGTTCACCGCCTTGACCAACTACCTGGTCTTTGCCGGCGACCAGCGCGCCGCCCACTCCGTGTTGTTCTGGACGATGGGCGGCCTTGGCCTGGCGCGCTGGGACAATATCTGGCTCGGCGCGCTGGGTGCGGGCACCATTCTGGCTTACGCGCTGTGGAACCACCGCCGGCTCGATGCCTTCCTGGCCGGCGAAAACGCCGCCGAAAGCCTTGGCGTGCCAGTGGCGCGCATGCGCCGAATGACGTTTCTCGTCGCCGCCTTCTCGACGGCGATCCTGGTCTCTGTCGCCGGGGTCATCGGCTTCGTCGGGCTGATGATCCCGCATCTGTCGCGGCCGCTGGCAGGCCCCTTGCATCTGCGCCTGGTTGCCAGCTGCGCCGTCTTCGGCGCGGTGCTTTTGCTGGCCAGCGATCTTCTGGCCCGAACGCTGCTGCCGCCGCAGGAACTGCCGATCGGCATCATCACCAGCTCGGTCGGTGCGTTCTTCGTCGTCACCATGCTGATCCGCAACCGGCTTTGAGCGCGTTTGGCAACCGGTCGCCGGATCACACGGTCCAGAAATAGCGCACGATGTGGAAGAACACCGGGGCGGCGAAGACCAGGCTGTCGGTGCGGTCCATCATGCCGCCATGGCCTTCGATGAGATGGCCCCAGTCCTTGACGCCCTGGTCGCGCTTGATGGCCGAGGCGACCAGCCCGCCTAGGAATCCCATCGAGCAGGCGACGAAGGCCACGGCTGCCGCCTGCAGCGGCGAGAAGGGCGTCACGAACGACAACAGCGCGCCGAGCAGGCTCGCCGACACCAATCCGCCGATCAGCCCTTCCCAGGTTTTCGACGGCGAGACGTTCGGCGAAAACCGGTGTTTACCAAACAGCTTGCCGAAGATGTACTGCAGCACGTCGCTGCCTTGCACGACGATGATCAGGAAGGCGATCAGCAGCAGGGTGCGGCCTTCGAAGCCTGGCACGTCGAGTGTCAGCAGGGCGGGGACGTGGCTGACGCAATAGACCGAGATCATCACCGCCCATTGCTGCGCGGCGATCCGCTCGAGGAAGCGTTCGGTGTCGCCATGCAGCGCCGTGATGGCCGGCATCAAGAGGAAGCAGTAGACCGGAATGAAGATGACGAAGAGCCCGTACCAGGCGGTCCACACCAGCCAGTACTGAAACGGGATGATGATGCCGAACATGCCGAGCAGCACCCAATGGTCGCTGCGGCGCGTATGCGTCAGCGTCACGAATTCGCGCAGCGCGGCGAAGGAAATCAGCGCAAACAGGATGGTCATCCCGTAACGGCCGAAGAAGAAGGCGACCGTCATCAGCGCCACCATCACCCACCAGGCGTTGATGCGCTGCGTGAGATTGACAAGCGTCGAGCTCAGCGGCTTCGGCGCTCGCGCCGAAAGGATGGTGGCGACGATGCTGGCGGTGGTCAAAACCGCCAGCAGGCCGATGATCAGGATGGAGATTTCGTGGCGCATCAATCGTCTCGCTCGGGACGCGGGTTGAGCGCCAGAAGCGCGGCGTGGGCGCGCTCGAGAAAGGCGCGGCGTTCTTCGCCCGGGCCAACCGCGACAGGCGCGCCGAAAACGACGCGGCACAGCAGCGGCACCGGCAGGAACTGGCCCTTGGGCAGCACGCGCGACATGTTCTCGATCCAGCACGGGATCAGCTCGACCTCAGGCCGCGCCGTCGACAGATTGTAGAGCCCGGAGCGGAACGCCAGCAGCGGCTCGTCTGTCATGTTGCGTGTGCCTTCGGGAAACAGGATAAGCGAGTGCCCTTGGTCGAGAACCGACAGCATGATCTCGATGGGGTTTTCCTCAGGTCTCGTCCATTGCCGGTTGATGAGCACGGACGACAACATGTCCTGCGCGATGAAGCGGCGCAGCCGCGACTTCCCCCAATATTCGCCTGCGGCAACAGCATGGGTGATCGCGCGCTCCCTTTCGCTGAGACAGGCCGACAAAAGGATGAAGTCGCCATGGCTGGTGTGATTGGCGAAATAGATGCGCTGCCGCTCGGAGGGCAGGCTGCCGTTCCAGATCGGCCGCACCCCGGTCACCATCCGGGCCAGAGCCGACAGGCCGACGGAGGTTACCGTCTGCAGCAAGGTGAAGGTCTTGAGCGAAAGCTTGTTCATCGCGGCGCCCAAAACCCTGCCGCCAGAAGCGCTGCGGCAAACAGAGCCAGGGCAGCGCGCTGCTTGAACAGCAAGCGGCTTGTGCCGGCCATGCGGTCATCGAGCAAGCGTGTCGCGAACGGAGCCGGTTTCAGGCGCATGCGCGCCAACATGTCATCTACCGCGGCACCGCCGGAAGCTTCGTCGTCATGGCTCGCCATCAGTCGGAACAGCAGCGCGTCGAATGCCAGCAATGCCGACAGCGCCAGCACCGCAACCGCGCTCGCGGCGGCGATCGACAAAGCGATGGCCGCGGGCAAGGTCTCGAAGGCACCGCGCGCCGACGCGGCTAGAGGCGCAAGGACATTTGCGGCCAGCACGATTGCGGCCGGCCACGCGGCCTGTCGCATCAGCATGCCGGCGAAGCGGTCGGTGCGGTCCTGATAGGTATTGCCTGTCATGACGCCGCCCGCCCCGTAGCCTCTGCAAGGTGGACCGGCCGGCCGGCGGCCGCGAGCATCTCGCGGGCGAGCGTCGGCGTCCCGGCCCTGCCGGTCGCCACCAGCCATTCGGCGACGACGCCGGCGCTGCGCTGGAAGCCGAGCGCGCAGCACACCAGGACGGTGCCGTCGCGGCGTGCATTCTCCAGCGCGCCGGCTGCCTGTTGCCGTATCGCCAGTGGCGGCGGCAACAGGTCGATCATCGGAAAGCTGATCCAGCGGCAATCGGTTGTCGCCGGCTTTTCGAGTTCGGCGGCGAGGTCGATGACCGTGCCGAAGCTGTTGGCCTCGCTTGCCGTGGGAAAGCGCCCGAGAAAGACACCTTCGGCAATCGCCACCTGGGGGGCAAGATTGCGCGTCCAGGCCCATATGTTTGCCCTGGCGCCGAGGCGATAAGGCAAGAGCAGGACACGGCTTGCAAGCGTGATGCTGCCATCGGCGGATTTCTGGAACACCTTTTCGCCTGCGCCAGCATAGGCGAAGGCGACGATGGCCAGCGCCAGCGCCGGCCAAAGCAGGAAGAGCGCGACAGCGCAAAGGAAGGCACCGAGCGCGGCACCGGCCAGCGCGAGGACGGCGCCCAGCGCGTAGAACCGCGCCAGCCGCCGCGCTTTCGCATCGTTGGTCAGCCGGAAGCCTGCAAACGGCAATGCGCCGCTACGCGGAAACAGCCACAGCGCAAAGAACCCGAGCAGCGCGCCGGTCGGGATGTCGATGAAGTGATGCTGCCAGGTCGTCAGCACCGAGGCGCCGATGAGGAAGCTCCAGCCATGCCAGAGCGGCAGGAGCAAGCCGCCGAGCCGGTGGCGCCAATGATCCCAGATGATCGCCAAAAGGGCGATGTGCAGCGAGGGCGCCTGGTTGAACGGCTTGTCGAAACCGCCGAGCACGGCAAACAGGAAGCCCGGCAGGCCGGTCGTCGCCGGTCGCACGAATGTAGCGGTCAGCGGGAACAGGATGAAGCAGATAACGGCGACGATTTGCGCGGTGAGATAGCGTCCGGCCAGACGGTCGACCCCTTGCCTGTCGTTGTTGAGCAGCAGCGACAGGCCGTAGAACAGGTTGATCGACCAATAGGGCACGATGGTCCAGGCGAGGAACGGGATGCCGTGCTCCCACGAGAACACGATACTGCCGACATCGTCGCGCCGCGACGCCAGCCAGTTGGCGAAGCCGTAGCTGAGATAGAAGAACGGCGCCAGGAAGGCCAGCCACAGGGCTGCCCTGACGACCACCCGGCTATAGGGTTCGGCACGCGCCACGGATGCAGGCGATGACACCATGCTGCTCAGCGGCGCCGCGCGAGCGAGACGGTGAAGATGCCCCATTGGTCGATGCGCTGGTCGAGCTTTTCGAAACCGGCGGCTTCGACGAGCTGGTCCATTTCGCCTTGCGTGCGCCGGCGCATCACCCAGGCCTCGCCGCCGCGATGCGAGGTCAGGCTGCGGGCGATCATCTCGAGCTGCGGGTGCCAAGGCTGGTTGGTGTAGAGCAACAGGCTGCCCGGCTGCATGGCGCTGGCCAATCCACCGAGCGAGCGGGCGATCATCGCATTGTCCGAGAATAGCTCGTAGAGGCCGGAAACGATGGCGAGGTCCGGCGCCGGATCGGCGTTGGCGAGCATGTCGGCATCGAAAGCGTCGGCGCGCTGGAACGTGACGTCAGCCGGCAATTGCCGCTCCGTGATCAGCTTGCGGCCAAGCTGCACGTTGAGGTCGGAATAATCCTGCAGACGCACGCTCGCCGGCTGGTCGGGGCTCTTCACGATGGCATCGAGAACATAGCGGCCGTGGCCGGCGGCGATGTCGAGAATATGCACTGGCCGGCCAGTGGTCTTGAGCGTTGCCAGGCAAGAGCCGATCAGTTCTTCGAGATGCAGCTTGCGCTGGCGGATGCCGCGCCAGCCGATGGCTTCCAGGAAGACACGGTCGACGACGCGGCCAAGGGGCGTAAGGCCGCGCGCGTCGTTTTCGTAGACATAATCCAGCGTCGAGCCGGAATCGAAGCCGGTGGCAATGCCGGTCTTCATGCCTTGGGAAACCCAGGCGCCCATGCGGATGGAGGCGCGGCTGAATGCCCAATAGAGGCCCTTGGGCGACATCAAAGCGAGCGGTGAAGCAAGCCGGTCGGCCTCGTCGCGTGTGTAGCCGGCAATGTCCGCCTGCTTCAGGTCGACCGGCGCATCCGGTGCCGCGAACTGCCTGGCCAGGAACGGCCGGATCAGGTCGAGGGCCTTTGCCCGGTCGCGTTCGCCCAGCGTGTCGTGGAAGAAGCCCGGCAGCACATGACGTTCCTTGATGCGGCTGCCGAGATTGACGAAGAACTCGTGCTGCGGGCCGTGGCGCACGACCCAATCGCTGCCCGAAAGCAGAAGCTGCGTCGGCGCGGTGATGGCGCGGGCGTCAGTGACGATGCGGGCTGCGTGCTGGTAGAGTTCGACCAGGATGTTGGAAGCGATCGGCCGCGTGATCAGTGGATCGCTCTCGAAAGAGGCGATGCGCACGGGATCATGGGTCAGGAATTTCGCCTTGACGTAGGAATTGACGAAGAAGCGGCCCTTGATCTTCTGCCAGAGCGCTATGCCCTCCTTGGCGAAGGGCACGTAGAGTTTTACCGAGAAGGCCGGTGAGGCCAGCACCATGGCGCGCAGCTTCGGCGCATAGTCATGCACCCAGGCGGCGGCCAGAACGGCGCCGAAGGACTGCGCGATCAGCGCGATATCGCGCGTGGCGAAGCCATCCCTTTCAGCGATCTCGCGCATGAAGCAGTCGATGTCGCGCACCAGCGCCGAGAAGGACGGGGCATAGCCGCGCTCGCCGGACGAACGGCCATTGCCGCGGGCATCCCAGGCATAGAAGGCGTGGTCCGGCATCCGCAATTCATCGACGAGATGGGCCATGCGGCCGCCATGCTCGTGGCCGCGATGGAAGAGCACCACCGCGCCTTTGGCATCGGCCGAAGCCGCCGGCCAGAATCGGTAGAAGATCTCCGTCCCGTCATGGCTGCGGAAGACCCGCTCCTGCGCTTGCCGCGCAAGGCTTTCCGTGGCCGCGGCGGCGATCGGGTCGTGCATCATGGTCTTTCCCTCTGGCGGCCCCACTGGCGGCATGGCGAGCCTCGATGCTCAGCTGGCGCTGCCAATAAGCCCGGCGCGTATCCGGTTTATGGCGGTCAGCAGCGAAAGCGTTGCCATGGCCGGAAACACAAATGGCGCGATCGATGCCGGCCACAGCCCTGGGGCGCACAGCACGGCGACGACGCCAAGCGCCAGCGCCCTGTCGCTCTTGCCGAACGGCCCGGCATAGTTGCGGCCGATCTTGGCGGCGATGCCGAGCACGCCGGCAAACTCGGTCAGCACCGCCGATATTGCGAAGGCGACGACGCCCCATGCGCCAAATTCCGGAAAGACGGCAAAAGGCAGAATCAGCGCGAGGTCCGAAACGACGTCGCACAACTCGTTCAGATACATGCCGAGCGTCGAGGCTTGGCCATGCTCGCGCGCCAGCATGCCGTCCACGGCATTCAGCGCCATGCGCACGAACATCACCACGGGGATAAGCAACAGCAGCCAGCGCCATTCATGCCGGATCGCAATGGCCGCGCCGGCGGCTATCGACATCGCGGCCGCCAGGATGGTTATGCTGTTTGCGGTGACCCCGATGGCCGCCAGCCGATTGACCAGCGGCCGCAGTCGACCCTGGAAGGCCGGCTTGAGAGCGTAAAGCGTCGGCATTGCGTTGATCCCCCGATCCTGTTCAGCGGCTGTACATCAATATGCCAGACGCGACCAGCGGAGAGGCGGCGCGGCCATCATGCGTTCGCAAATCGATAACCATGATTGGCCCGGCAAAGCTGTCATGCACATTTGTCGGCTTTGTGTGCACTGCGGCACCTTGAATAGTGAGCACGCTTATTATATATCCCGCTCATGGTTTCCGATGGCATCGACAGATTGGGCTTCTTGATCCACGACGTGCAGCGCCTGATGCGCAAGCGCTTCGAGGCGAGGGCCAGTGGCTTGGGGCTTTCTTCGGCGCAATGGCGGCTTCTGGTCCGCGTTGCCAAGGAAGACGGTGTCGCGCAGGCGCGGCTGGCCGAACTTCTCGAAATCGAGCCGATCAGCGTTTCGCGCCTGGTCGACCGCATGGAGGAGGGAGGCTGGATCGAGCGTCGTTCCGACGCTGCCGATCGCCGCGTCCGCATGATCTTCCTGACGCCCAAGGCAAGCGATGCCTACGCCGTGATCAAGAGCATTGCCGGGGAAGTCTATGAGGAATCGCTGGTCGGCGTGAAACCGGAAGCCCGTCGCGTCCTCGTCGAGGGACTTGAGGCGATGGTCCGCAACCTGACCGACGACGAGACGCCGTCCATTGAAAAAGTGAAGAACACAGAGGGCGCAGCAGCATGAACGCGGTAGCCAAGATAGACGAGAAAGTGACCGAACTGGAAATGGAAGCGCCGGCGCAGCCGGCCGCGGCCCCGGCAACCGTTGCTCCCCCGGTGCAGCCGGCTCCGGCGCCGGTGAAGAAAAAGCGCCGGCTGGGCCGCTTCCTGCTGATGGTCGCGCTGCCTGCGGCATTGGCTGTTGGCGGCGGCTATGTCTGGGTTACCGGCGGCCGTTATCAGGAGACCGAGAACGCCAATCTGCAGCAGGCCAAGGTGTCGATCGCTTCCGACACGGCCGGCCGCATCGTCAAGGTCGACATCTTCGATAACCAGCTGGTCAAGCAGGGTGACGAGCTGTTTGCCATCGACCCCGAGCCCTACCGGATCGCGTTGGCGCAGGCCGACGCGGCGGTGGCGGGCGCGCGTCTCAATGTCGAGCAGTTGCGCGCCGCCTATGGCCAGTCGATGGCTCAGCAGAAGTCCGATGCCAGCCAGGTCGCCTTCGCCCAGTCGCAGTTCGACCGCGCCGCCGATCTTGCCCAGAAGGGCATCAACGCCAAATCGTCGCTGGACGAAGCCAAGAACGATCTCGACAAGGCCAAGCAGCAGCTCGCCGTTGCCGAGCAAGGCATCATCAGCGCCAAGGCAGCCCTTGGCGGCAATCCCGACATCGAAACCGACAAGCATCCGACCGTGATGGCCGCGCTCGCCGCGCGCGACAAGGCCGCCTACGATCTGGCGCAGACCACGGTCAAGGCGCCGGCTGACGGCATCGTCAGCCAGGCCTCGTCGTTCAAGGTCGGCCAGTATGTCGGTTCCGGCACGCCGCTGTTTTCGCTGGTCGAGACCGGCGACACCTGGATCGATGCCAATTTCAAGGAAACGCAGCTCACCCATATGAAGCCCGGCCAGAAGGCCGAGATCGTGGTCGACACCTATCCGGGGCGCACCTTCGAGGCGACGGTCAAGGCGATCGGCGCCGGCACGGGAGCCGAGTTCTCGCTGCTGCCGGCCCAGAATGCCACCGGCAACTGGGTCAAGGTCACACAGCGCATCCCGGTTCGTCTCGAACTGACCGATGCGGACGCCAAGATGGCGTTGCGCACCGGCATGAGCGCCACCGTTACCGTCGACACCGGCGTGGCGCGTGGCCTGCCTTCGATCTTCGGTCACGCCACGGCCGGCGAGGCCGCGCAGTAACGTCAACAGAATGCCGCAGGACCAGCGGCGGAGGTGAATAGCAGGATTGGTCTGATGGGAGGAGCTGGAGGATCAGCGTTTGGGTGCTGCCGCGGTGCGGCCTGGCCGAAATCTGAAATCTCCGACGCGGACCCGTCGGTCCTCATGTTTCCGGGCGGCAGGCATCCGCTGATCAGAGACTTTCAGTCGATGTAACCCCCACATCGACAATCGCGTCCCACCGCGACGAGGGTCTCTCAACGGAAGGCGTTGCCGCCCGGAAACCCCTTGTACACGTTTTTGTTACCTGCTGGAAGTTCCACGCCATGAGCACGCCCGAACCCTTCAAAGAAGTGCCGCATCGCGGCCTGATCACGGTCGCGCTCATGTTGGCGACGATCATGCAGGCGCTCGACACGACGATCGCCAACGTCGCGCTGCCGACCATGACCGGCGATCTCGGCGCCTCGCCTGACAACATCAACTGGGTGCTGACCTCCTACATTGTTGCCGCCGCCATCATGACGCCGGTCACCGGCTGGCTGGCCGATCGCTTCGGCCGCAAGGAACTGTTCCTGACGGCGGTGGTCGGCTTCACCGTGTTTTCGATGCTGTGCGGCATCGCCTGGAGCCTGGAGACCATGGTGTTCTTCCGGCTGATGCAAGGCGTGTTCGGCGCCGCGATCGTGCCTCTGTCGCAGACCTTCCTGCTCGACATCAATCCCAGGGAACGCCATGGCCAGGCGATGGCCATCTGGGGCGCCGGCATCATGCTGGGTCCGATTCTGGGCCCGACACTCGGTGGCTGGCTGACCGAGAATTTCAACTGGCGTTGGGTGTTCTTCATCAATCTGCCGGTCGGCATCGTCGCCTTTCTCGGTATGGCCGCTTATTTGCCGGCTATCGCGCGGCGCGTGCGCGGCTTCGATTTCTTCGGCTTCGCCATGATATCGCTCGGCGTCGGCGCGCTTCAGCTGCTGCTCGACCGCGGCGGCGAGGTCGACTGGTTTTCCTCGGTCGAGATCTGGATCGAACTTGGTCTTTCGCTCACCGGCTTCTGGGTGTTCATCATTCACACCATGACGGCCGAGCACCCCTTCATCGATCCCAAGATCTTCCTCGACCGCAATTTCGTGACCGGGCTCGCATTCATCTTCGTCATGGGTGTGCTCATCCTGGCGAGCATGTCGCTGCTGCCGCCGATGCTGTCGACCATCTTCGGCTATCCGACCGTCACCATCGGCATCGTCATGGGGCCACGCGGCGTCGGCACCATGATTTCGATGCTCGTCGTCGGGCGGCTCATGAGCAGGATTGACGCCAGGATTCTCGTCGTCATCGGCTTCCTGCTGACCGCGCAGTCGCTCTACACCATGTCCAGCTTCACCCCGCAGATGGACAATTGGCTGATCATCAGCTCCGGCGTCATCCAGGGCCTGGGCATGGGGATGGTGTTCGTGCCGTTGTCGACCGTCGCCTTCGCCACGCTCGACGTGCGCTTCCGCACCGATGCCACGGCTCTGTTCAGCCTGGTGCGCAATCTTGGCTCGTCGATCGGCGTGTCGGTCGTGACGGTGTTGATGGTGCGCAACACGCAGATCAACCATGCCGAGCTTTCGGCCTTCATCAATCCGTTCAACCCCAATCTGTGGGCTGTCTCGCCGGCTGCCGCAGGCGGCGACCCAACGGCGCTCTCGCAGGTCGATCGCATGGTCAATCTCCAGGCCATGATGATCTCCTACGTCAACGACTTCAAAATACTCATGGTGATGACGCTGCTTGCCATCCCGTTTGTTTTCCTGCTGCGCAAGCCGAAGCAGGCGCCAGCCGGCGGCGCGCCGGCGGCGCATATGGACTAGCTTTCCATCAAATCGTCTTGGGGGTGGCGCACCGAACCGGCACGTTTTCCTATTTTCCGAGCACGAGGCTCCAGTAACGGAGCTTGCTGTCGCTGCCGTCGCGCACATAGGCAAGGCCGAAGCGTGTGAAGCGCGGGTCGAGCATGTTGCGGCGATGGCCTGGTGAATGCACCCAGATGTCGAACAGCTTCTCGAGGTCGAAACGACCCTCGGCGATGTTCTCCGCCGCGGCACCGGAAATTCGATTTTCCCTGACGCGCGAGGCGAAATCCTTGCCCCAGCCGGTGGTGTGGCTCATGCGGCGGCGCTGCGCCATATAGCCTGCCTGCTGCAGGGCGGCCTGTTCGAGCTGCCGGTCGGGGACCAGCGGCGCGAGCCCGGCCGAGGCGCGGATGCTGGCCAGCGTGCTGGTGGCGGAGGAGGAGACCCCGGCGCCTTCGCCGGTTGGCAGTGAAACGGTGCTGCAGGCGGCGAGCCCCGCCAGGGCTGCGAGGCCGGTCAGCACCATGCGCCTGTTCAGCTTCGGGATCGGGTGGGTTTCGATTTTCGCGATGGTCATGCCTCTGAGATAATGGCGATCATGGCTTTTGCCGGGCAGGGCGGCGAAAATCGGAGAGGGGGCGACAGACTGACGCTGGCCGGTACAACGCTGATCGGCGTGGCATGCTGGGCGGAATTTCACCAGGCGATCGACGGCGCTGCCTATCCCAGGCTGGCCGGATTGCGCCTCGCATCGAAACCGATCCGGCCGTGCGTTACCGCCATTTTTCTCAACGCTACCGCTGACGCCGCCGCACGTCAGGTTGTCTCTCATTTCACCAGAGTGATCATCCGATCGGCATACATTGTGCGATTTCCAAGCGCCGCCGCGCAGTCGGACTTGACGGACGAGTTCCCGGTCATCTGTATCGTATTGCCGACAAGCCTGAGACAGTCGCCCTGGGCGCTCATATCAGAATTGCCGGCGTAGGAAATGGGCGCGTCCGGCGCGTAGATGAAACCGCTGAGCACGGAATTTGCGCCACCATTCAATGTCAGGGCAGACGTGTTGCCGTGATCCTGGAAAATGGTGATGCCAGCATAAGGGCCGCTGGTGGGCGGGGAAAGGTTCACCTTCTCATTGGCATTTATGTAGATCTGAGCGCTTTCCATGAGGAAAATGGTCACGCCCTGGCCAGTCAGGCTGCCGTTTCCCCCTGGCTTTATGGTGGTGCCGCGCATGATGTAGACGCCCGGATTAAGCGTGATGTTCCCCGATAATGTCTTGTCGCAATAGGTGCCGGGCGACAGCGTGTAGGTTTTGCCGTTCGGGACAGGCAAACACAATGTGTAAGGGGGAGGAACGACGTCGGCCAATGGATCAAAGGACGCGTACCTATGTTCGTGCGGCGTTCCGCAGGCGAGACTGGCGCTGGGTGGCAACAGCCCGCTGGTGCCGCCGACGGTTGAGACACAGCCGGCCGAAACCAGTGCGGAACCGCCCCTGTTGACGGAATCGGACGCATCCGAGTTCGCCGCGATCACGCAATTGTCCATCGAGACGTTGGTCGAGCCCTGCAGGTTCACGGCGGCGGACGCATGCGGATCGAGCGCCAGCACGCAGGCCTGCGCGCCAGGTTTTATCTTGACCGAGGCCGAGCGGTAGGCCTGCCAGGGGGCCGAGGCGCTGATGAAGCTTGGGCGGCTTATGCTGGACGACAGCGAGATAAAGTAGGCGCTTGGACTGCCGCTTGCCGTTGCCGCGAAAGCGGAGACGCTGCCCAAATATTCCTGCTGGTCGGCCGCGCTCATATTGGCGGCGAAGAACTGCAGCCCAAGCTGCTGGACATCGCCAGCCGCCATATCGGGAGAGAACTTCGTGCCGATGGCGAGCCCAGCCGCGTCCAGCGAGTTCTGGAGTTGCGAGGCGTCATGGCTCGTGCCGATCAGATCGACGGCGCCGGCCAAACCAATCATTATTGGCAGCATAGCGAAGGCGGTCGTTATGGCAAAGTTGCCGCGCTCCGAAGACCAGAAGGCTTTCAATGCGAACATAGTCCCTCGCCGAAACTCGTAAAGCTCAGGTGATACGCCAGGGATCCCTACGAGTAATTTAAGTAAATGCTAAAATGCGTAAATGCTAAAATGCAGCACAATGATTGGCCAAAACGAAGGTCTGCCAAGGTACGCCATATGAGAGGCCATACGGAGAGTTGAACACAACGAGGAGTTGCTCCCCAGGCCATTGACCCGGCGACAATCGCCGCCAACTCTGCTATCATGCTTCTCGATCTTGAAGTGGCAGCTCTGGCGGCCATCCAGGCGGTGACCGCCCCGACACACGGGAGGAAGGTTATGGCCGGCTTTCATGTCATGGCGGACGCACGTGGAATGCATGTGCAGCCGGCGGTGCGCCGCATCGCCACGTCGGACCTTTGGGATGCGTTGCGTCTCGGGTTCGAGGATTTCTGGGCAAAACCATCGCACTACGTGTTCCTATGCCTGATCTATCCCATCGTCGGCCTGATCCTGACGCAGTGGACGTCCGGCGCCAATGCCATCCAGCTCATCTATCCCCTGATGTCGGGTTTCGCGCTGGTCGGGCCGTTTGCGGCGCTCGGCCTTTACGAGATCAGCCGCCGGCGCGAGCTCGGCATGAACACCTCCTGGCGGCACGCGTTTGATGTCCGGCGCTCGTCCGCGATCCCGTCGATCGCCGTCATCGGCGTCATGCTGGTGGCGCTGTTCCTGTTGTGGCTCTACACCGCGCAATCGATCTACACTGGCCTGTTCGGAGACCAGCCGCCGGCCTCGATCGGCGGCTTCATCCGCGACGTGCTGACCACCAGTAAGGGCTGGACGCTGATCCTTGCCGGTAATGCCGCGGGCTTTGTCTTTGCCGTAATCGTGCTGGCCACCACTGTGGTTGCCTTCCCGCTGCTGCTCGACCGCGACGTCGGCGCCGTCTCAGCCATCGAGACCTCGGCCCGGGCGGTGATGGCCAACCCGCTGCAAATGGCGCTGTGGGGCTTGCTGGTCGCCGTGCTTCTGGTGATCGGTTCGATCCCGCTATTTGCCGGGCTCGCCGTCGTCATGCCGGTGCTCGGCCATGCCACCTGGCATCTCTACCGCAAGGTGGTCGAGCCGGAGCGGGCACAGCAGATAAGACGGCCGATGTAACGAAGCAGGCACCCATGGCCTTCACCCTGCCGAGACTGCCCAACAAGGTCGTCTGTCTGACCTGCCTTTGTATCGGTAGCTCTCTGCATGCCGCGCCAGCGCGCGCTGACCAGCCGGTGCAGTTTGAAAGCGCGGCTTCGGAGCCAACGCCATTTCAGAAGCGCATTGCGCAAGCGGGCGGCAACGTCCCGAGGGCCGTTCCCGGCACGCCGCTGCAGGGGTATTTAACGCGTCCGCCGGGTGAGGGGCCGTTCCCGGCTGTCGTGGTTCTGCACGGATGTTCAGGTTTGCCCCGAAGTGTAAGGAAAACCTGGTCCGAGCGACTGTCTTCCTGGGGTTACGTCGTCCTCGTCGTCGACAGCTTCAGCACCCGCGGCATTAAGGAGACCTGTGATGGCCTCCACCCTGTTGATCGCGTATATGACGCCTACGGCGCTCTGGAATACCTATCAAAATACAGTTTTGTCGACCCGCGGCGCATTGCGTTGATGGGGTTCTCCGCTGGCGGGAACGCAACGCTCGAGGCCTTGCAGTCTGGTGGAGACGAGCGGCTTATGGAGCGCAAATTCAAGGCTGCGATCGCCTACTATCCGGATTGTTCGGCAACGAATGGCGACATGGCGGTCCCGACCTTGATCCTGATCGGCGAGCTGGACGATCGGACCCCCGCCAAAAATTGCCAGGAGATGATGACGCAGCGCAGCGGCAAGGGAAGCTCTGTGCAGCTTGACGTCTACCCGGGTGCTCGTCACGGATTTGACTCCGCAGGATTGAAGACCGGCATCGAGGCCTATGGTCAGTACAATGCTGCCGAGCAATCCATCCTTGCCTCTCATGCATTCCTGAAAGAAGTCTTCGGCGGCTGACAGCGGCGACCGCCGGTTTGCACTCTCAGCGCTGCGCGTCTGTCGCCATCTTCAGCGCAAGAGCCGCCAGCACGGTTCCCATCATCCAGCGCTGGATGACCAGCCACAAGGGCCGTCCGGCGAGAAAGGTGGCGATTGAACCGGCCGTTACCGCGATGACGGCATTGACGCTGAGGCTGATCGAGATCTGTGTCGCGCCGAGCACCAGGAGCTGCGACAGGACGTGACCCTTGCCGGGGCTGATGAACTGCGGCAACAGCGACAGATAGAGCACGGCCACCTTCGGATTGAGCAGATTGGTCATCAGGCCCATGGCGAAAAGCTTGCGCGGCCGGTCCCTCGGCAATTCGCGCACTTCGAATGGCGAGCGTCCGCCCGGCTTCACCGCCTGCCAGGCCAGCCACAGGAGATAGAGCACGCCGGCAAAGCGCAGCGCATCATAGGCGTAGGGCACTGCGAGCAGCAGCGCGGTGATGCCGAATGCCGCCGCCAGTACATAGAAGACAAAGCCGAGCGCCACGCCGCCAAGCGAGATGAGCCCCGCCTTCGGCCCCTGCGACAGGGAACGCGAGATCAAATAGATCATGTTGGGGCCAGGCGTCAGCACCATGCCGAGGCAGACCAGCGCGAAGGCGAGATGATTGGCTGTTTCGGGCATCTGTTCTTCCCCAGCGCGCCGCGAATGGACGCGCGATCCGGCAGGCGGCCAAGATGTGCCTGTCCCGGGAGGCGCGCGCAAGTGCATGGCGGCGCCAGCCGTTGTTCCAGCCAGCCCCCGAAGCCTGAGGATCAGCCGACGATGCGCAGGTTCGACAATTCGTTGCCGATTTCCTTGAAATCGTTCGACAAGCTGGCGCCGGTGGCATTCCAGAACAGTTTTGCCGGCTTGCTCGCGTCCGTTGGATCCTTGCGGAAGCGCGAGTTCGACGAGCAGGATTTCAGCGCCTCGATCGCCTGCTGATCGGCGGTTTTGGTCGTCGACAGGTCGAGCGCCACCGTCATCACCATGATATTGGCTGCCTTGGCGTTGTTGCAAAGCGTCGCCATCTGCTCGTTGAGCGCGTTGGTGTAGTTGCCGTTCGAATAGTCGAACTGGCCAATGGCGCTCGATGTGCCCATGAACAGGCGGCCCACCGAAGTGCCGTTGTAGCCTGGGTTGAGATAGCCGAAGGACGCATAGGTCGATTTCGAATCGGCGGGGTCGGAATGGCTGAGCGAGGACGGCGTGTAGTAGGTATTGGCGCCGTCGGTCAGCACGATGACGACCTTGTCGTTGCCTCTCTCGGTTTCCGGGCGGCCTTGCGTGAACGGCTCGCCGCTCGAAACCACCCGCCAACCCCAGGCCATGCCTTCGGGAACATTGGTGCCGCCATCGGGCTTCATCAGGTCGATCGCGGCCTTGATCGCGGTAAGCCCAGTGGTAACGCTGACATCGGTCAGCGGCGTGATCGGGTTGGTGGAGCAGCTGTAGTTCGGCCCGTTGCCGGCGGCCAGCGCCGGCGCATTGATCGGCCTCGGTTGGAAATATTTGGACATGTTGCGCAGCCGGGATTGGCCGGTGCTGCTCGTCGGGTCGTCATTCCACCAGCTGTTGATGGCGCCATAGGTCGTCGGCGCGGCCTCGTCGGGATCCTGGGTGAGCCTCCAATGGTTGCCGGGTTCGTCCGGGGCGAACATCGGCACAAACATCGTCGCCGGATCGCCGACCCCTATGCCGGTGTTCGCCGAGCCGCCGGAAGGCGCCGCGTCGTTGACATTGTAGGGATAAGGCCTGGCCTCGACGCAGCCCTGCCAACTGGCGAACGGGCCATAGGTGTCGATGTAGTCGTATTCGTCGTGGTCGCGTTTGCAGGTGTTGTTCGGGTTGTATTCGTCGCACACCACGCGCTTGCTGTTGACGACACGCTCATGGTTGGTGACGACCTTCATGTCGCGATAGAGGGAAAACCGGGTCAGCATCTGGCCTTCGTCGGTTCCCCATCCGGTGCCGCGCTTGTACCAGATGCCGTTGGTCTGCTGGGCGTATTTGTCGGCTGCGTTCAGCGTCGACCAGTCGAAATTCTCGTTCGATACCGGCGACAATCCTTCGGTATCCATCCAGGGCGCATTGCCGTTGCCGGGCCCGACATTGACCGAGGCGGCAAACGGCACGAGGCCGAACTGCACCGGCCTGTCGACCTGCTTGATCATCGCCGCCTGCTGGGCCAGCGTGTCGACCAGCTGTTTTGCCGCGGTCTTGAGAAGGTCGATGCGCGTTTGCCCCGAGCCCGTTCCGGTCTTGGTCATCGACCCGGAATTGTCGAGTACCAGGGCGACTTCAAGAGTGTTCTTCAGCCGCACTTCCGAGGTGATGTTGAAGCTGATCCTCTGGTTGGCGTCGGTTTCGGATTTGCCGACGAGCTGGCCGAAGACCGGATAGAAATAGGGCTTGTAGTCCAGCCGCGCGGTCATCTTGAGCAAGCCGCCGCCGGTGGTGTTGCTTGGCAAGGTAACGGTGAGCGTCGTATTGGCGGGATTGATCTTGTTGAGGTTGGCATTGAAGAAGTCGAGCGCATAGGCCCGCAACTGGTCGTCGGTGGCACCCTCCGTCAGCCGGCGCGCCGTGGCGAAGTTTGCGGCATCGAGCGCGTTCGAAACCGCCTGTTTTTCGCGGCTCATCTCGGTGAAGTCGACGGCCATTGCCAGGGCGCCCATCAGCGGAACCATCGCGACGACCGTCATAAGAGCATAGTTGCCGCGTTGGTCGCGGCAGAACTGACGCCAAAGTCCATGCATGTCTTGGAGGGGCCCCCGCCGGCGGATTCTCGATCGACGCCAGCTTTCCACAAAACGCTGAAGGCCGGGTTTGGCAAATCGCTCTATTGCCGGGGCAGCGCTTCACCAACCGCTAACCAATCGTGCCTGGCGAAAGCTGATGACAGGCCGGAATGGTTCGGCTAATCCGAACCGGCTGCGGCGAACCGTCTGTCGTGGCGGTCGCAACGATCATGACTGAAGGAAACGGCATGGCGGATTCGCCTGAAATCATCGGCTCGCTCGAAGACGTGTCGAAGGCCTATTCGGCAATCCTGTGCGACGTCTGGGGCGTGGTCCATAATGGCGAAACGCATTTCCCTGTGGCAGCCTCCGCATTGGCAAGGGCTCGAGAGGCGAAAATCCCCGTCGTCCTGATCACCAATTCGCCGCGCAGAAGTGCCGATGTCGTAGCGCAGATGAACGCGATCGGTGTTCCACCGTCAGCCTACGACCGGGTGGTTACCTCAGGCGACGTGACCCGGGATCTGATCGCCGAAGGGCCGCGCAAGATTTTCCATATCGGCGCCGACCGCGACTTCACCCTCTATGAAGGTCTCGACGTCGAGCTTGTCGAGGAGTTCGAGGCGTCCGGCGTCGTCTGTACCGGCCTGTTCGACGACGAGATCGAGAAGCCCGAGGATTACACGGAGCTCCTGCGGCGGCTGCGCGCCAGGAACCTGCCTTTCATCTGCGCAAATCCCGACATCGTGGTCGAACGTGGCGAACGCATCATCTGGTGTGCCGGCGCGCTGGCGCGTGACTATGCCCAGCTCGGCGGCCGCACATTGATCGCTGGAAAACCTTACGCGCCGATCTACAATCTCGCGATGAAGGAGGTTGCCGAGATTCTTGGCCAGCCGGTCGAGCGCGGCCAGGTGCTGGCCATCGGCGACGGCATGATGACCGATGTGAAGGGCGCCGCCGACAATGGCTTCGATGTTCTCTATGTCTCCGGCGGTATCCATGCCCGCGACTATGGCGATGCCCTGCAACCGGATCCGGCAAGATTGGCGGCCTTCCTGGAAAAGCATGGCTATGGTCCGGTGGCCGTCATTCCCAGACTTCGGTAGGTGACGATGGCTGCCTTCCAGCGCATCCTGGCAACCGCGCCGCTTCCCGCCGACCTGCGCGGCGGCGTCGTGGCGATCGGCAATTTCGATGGCGTCCATCGCGGCCATCAGGCGGTGCTCGAGCGAGCCTCGGCCGAGGCAGGACGGCGCGGCGTGCCGGCCCTGGTGCTGACATTCGAACCGCATCCGCGCAAGATCTTCAGGCCTGATATCCCGTTGTTCGTGCTGACGCCGCCGCCGATGAAGGCGCGGCTGCTGTCGCTGCTGGGCTTTGCCGCGCTCGTCGAGCAGCCGTTCACGCGCGACTTCGCCTCGCTGTCGGCGGAAGCGTTCGTGACGGATGTGCTGGAAACGAACCTCGGCATTACTCACGCCGTAACCGGGTTCGACTTCCATTTCGGCAAGGATCGTCAGGGCGGCCCGGCCTACCTGATGGCGGCCGGCGAGCGTCACGGCTTCGGCGTCACGCTCGTCGACGCCTTCCGGGACGAGGGCGCCGAGGTGGTGTCGTCCAGCCGTATCCGCGGATTGCTGGGCGAGGGTGAAGTGGCTGAAGCCGCCGGTCTGCTCGGCTACCGGTTCACCGTCGAAAGCGAGGTGGTCGGCGGACAGCAGCTCGGCCGCACCCTTGGCTTTCCGACTGCCAACATGAGGCTGTCGGCTGAAGCCGCACTCAGGGAGGGCATCTATGCCGTCCGCTTCCGCCGCGCCGACGGCACGCTTCACGACGGCGTCGCCAGCTTTGGCCGACGCCCGACAGTCGACGACAACGGCGCGCCGCTGCTGGAAACCTTTGTCTTCGATTTCTCCGGCGACCTCTATGGCGAGGTTTGTCAGGTTTCCTTCTTCGGTTTCCTGCGTCCGGAGGTGAAGTTCGAGGGGCTCGACGCGCTGGTCGCGCAGATGAAGCGCGATGAAGCCGAGGCACGCGCGCTGCTTGCCGGCGTCAGGCCGCTCTCCGACCTCGACGCTGCGATGGCATTTTAAGCTACTTCTTCAGTGCCAGGCCAACGGCGATGAAGGTCCAGCCCTGGAAGATCAGATCGATCGCCAGGAACAGACCGAGCACCCACAGGCTGTTGACCGGCCAGCCCATGGCGATGATCAGGCCTGCAAGCGCGGTGATGACACCGGCGGCGACGATCCAGCCCCAGCCGCGTTCCGGCCGATGGCTGTAGCCGACCCAGGCCCTGAGCACCCCTGACGCGACGAGCGCAATCGCCAGCAGGAATGTCAGCACCGCCGAGGCAAGCAGCGGATTGCCGAAAGCGAAGAAGCCGGCAACGGCGTACAGCAGTCCGCTGAGCAGCCAGTAGAAGAAGCGGCTCCAGGTCTTGACGCCGAACGCGTGCACGATCTCGATGATGCCCGCCATCAGCATCAGCCATCCCACGACGTAGACGGAAGCCACCGTGGCGACGAACAGGTTGGCGAAGGCAATGCCGCCGAAGATGAGCAGCAGCACACCGAGCGCGACAAACCATCCCCATTTTGTTCGTGTCTGTTCGATCGCGATTTTCAGGGCGTCGCCATGCAGGGTCATTGTCGCGGTCTCCATCGAGGGCTGCGGAATACTGCGGATGGAAGGTAATCCGGGCGCGGGCCAACGTCCAGTCGATGACCGGCAGGGGGATCGCGGCAAAGCGCGAGCGTATGTCTCGGGTTTAAATCAAATTTTACCAAACGGCCGTCAAAGCTGTCATCGGTAATCGTGTGTGTCGTGTTAGTGGAGTGGCCATGAGTCCGGTCGGAAGAATCTCTCTTGTGTTGGCCGCTGCGGTGCTGGGTGGAGTGGGCGCTGCCAATGCGGGCGAGGGCAGCTGGCTGTCCGGCGACTGGTATCTGACCGTTGGCGCCACCGGCCTGGTCGCGCCCAATTTCGAGGGCGGCAGGAAATACATGCTGAGCGCCCAACCCATCATCTCATTGGGCAAGGCCGGACCGGCGGCACGCTTTGTCTCGCGCAACGACAACATCTCGCTGGCGCTGGTCGACGATGGCGGTGTCCGCGCCGGCCTGACCGGCAAGTTCCTGTTTTCCCGCGACGACGACAACGCCGATGAACTGAAGGGCCTCGATCCGGTGCGCTGGGGCGGCGAAGTCGGCGGCTTCTTCGAATTCTATCCGACGGACTGGCTGCGCGCCCGCGCCGAGCTGCGCCACGGCATTCGCGCCCACAACGGCTTTGTCGCCGACATCGCCGCCGATGCCTTTTACGACGTGACGCCGACCGTCAGGATTTCGGGAGGACCGCGTGTTTCCTTCGCCTCGGGCAACTATTTCGACGCCTATTATGGCGTCGACGCGCAGGAAGCGGTGGCCTCCGGCCTGAGCGAATACCATCCCGGTGGCGGGCTGAAATCGACCGGCCTTGGCGGCGCCATAACCTGGAAGGTGACCGAGCCGATGACCGCCAGCCTGTTTGGCGAATATTCGCGCCTGATGGGACCGGCGGCCGATTCCAGCCTGGTCAAGGAGCGTGGCGACCGCAACCAGTTCACGGTCGGCGTGTCGACCACCTACCGCTTCGATTTCACGATGTAGGTGAATCGAACGAGAGACGCTTTATTCCTGCCGTGGCTTCGGCTAAAAGCCCAGCCATGACCAGCTTTTCGCGCCTTTTCGCGATCGCGATACGAATTACAGGCCCGGTGTTCCGGGTGGCCTGAGCGCCGCCGGAGCCGCCGGGAGTTTCTGCGCGCCCCTCGCGCTTTTTTCATAACATGATAGTTCACGCCCGAGCTTGTACGCCCGCCGGGCAATGCACATGGCAGACCAATGACCGATACAACTGAAACGATCGACTATTCCAAGACGCTTTATTTGCCGCAGACGGACTTCCCGATGCGCGCCGGCCTGCCGGAGAAGGAGCCGCTGCTGGTCAAGCGCTGGCAGGACATGGATCTCTACCGCAAGCTGCGCGAGAGCGCTGCCGGCCGCACGAAATACGTGCTGCATGACGGCCCGCCCTACGCCAATGGCAACATCCATATCGGCCATGCACTGAACAAGATCCTCAAGGACGTCATCACCCGCTCGTTCCAGATGCGCGGTTACGACTCGAACTATGTGCCCGGCTGGGACTGTCACGGCCTGCCGATCGAATGGAAGATCGAGGAGCAGTACCGCGCCAAGGGCAAGAACAAGGACGAGGTGCCGGTCAACGAATTCCGCAAGGAATGCCGCGAATTCGCCGCGGGTTGGATCACGGTGCAGGGGGCCGAGTTCCAGCGCCTCGGCGTCATCGGCGACTTCAAGAACCCCTATACGACGATGGCTTTCCATGCCGAGTCGCGCATCGCCGGCGAGCTGTTGAAGTTCGCCATGTCGGGCCAGCTCTATCGCGGCTCCAAGCCGGTGATGTGGAGCGTGGTCGAGCGCACGGCGCTGGCCGAGGCTGAGATCGAATACCACGACTATGAGAGCGACACGATCTGGGTGAAGTTTCCGGTCGCCAGCCTTGTCCGCCCCATCGACGATGGCGAGACCAAGCTGACGGAGGGCGCCCTCGATCTGCTGCAGGCCCACGTCGTCATCTGGACGACGACGCCGTGGACGATCCCAGGCAACCGCGCCGTCAACTATTCGCCGCGCATAAACTACGGCCTCTACGAGGTTACGGCGGCCGAGAACGCATTCGGCCCGCAGCCGGGCGAAAAGCTGATCTTTGCCGACGCACTGGCCGAAGACTCCTCGGCCAAGGCGAAGGTCACCTTGAATCGTCTCCGCAGCGTCTCGGCGCAAGAGCTTGGAAGCCTTACGCTTTCACATCCGCTCAAGGGCTTGGGCGGCGGCTACGAATTTGCCGTTCCGATGCTCGCCGGCGACCATGTCACCGACGATGCCGGCACCGGCTTCGTCCACACCGCGCCCGGACACGGCCGCGAGGACTTTGACGCCTGGATGGACGCGGCGGTGGATCTGCGTGCACGCGGCATCGATCCCGCCATCCCGTTCACCGTCGACGATGGCGGCTTCTTCACCAAGGACGCGCCGGGTTTCGGACCGGACCGCGAGGGTGGGCCGGCGCGCGTCATCGACGACAATGGCAAGAAGGGCAACGCCAACCAGGCCGTCATCGACGAGCTGATCAAACGCAACGCGCTGTTCGCGCGTGGCCGGCTGAAGCACAGCTATCCGCATTCATGGCGGTCCAAAAAACCGATCATCTTCCGCAACACGCCGCAATGGTTCGTCTATATGGACAAGGACCTCGGCGACGGCTCGACGCTGCGCAGCCGGGCGCTCAAGGCCATCGACGACACCCGTTTCGTGCCCGCCGCCGGCCAGAACCGCATCCGCGCCATGATCGAGGAGCGCCCGGACTGGGTGCTGTCGCGCCAGCGCGCCTGGGGCGTGCCGATCGCCGTCTTCGCCGATGTCGACGGCAATGTGCTGAAGGACGAAGCGGTCAACCAGCGCATCATGGACGCCTTCGAGAAGGAGGGCGCCGACGCCTGGTTCGCCGCTGGCGCCAAGGAGCGTTTCCTTGGCAATCACGATGCCTCCAAATGGAAGCAGGTGATGGACATCCTCGACGTCTGGTTCGATTCGGGCTCGACGCATGTCTTCACGCTGGAGGATCGCCCTGACCTGAAATGGCCGGCCGACGTCTATCTCGAAGGCTC
The DNA here is from genome assembly GCF_020164655.1 of Mesorhizobium sp. AD1-1. Lineage (NCBI taxonomy): Bacteria > Pseudomonadati > Pseudomonadota > Alphaproteobacteria > Hyphomicrobiales > Phyllobacteriaceae > Mesorhizobium > Mesorhizobium sp. AD1-1. The sequence goes on along the minus strand of NZ_JAIUGP010000006.1, from coordinate 188,112 downwards.
CGACCAGCATCGCGGCTGGTTCCATTCCTCGCTGCTGGAAAGCTGCGGCACCAGGGGCAGGGCGCCTTACGACACCGTCGTCACCCATGGTTTCACCATGGATGAGGATGGCCGCAAGATGTCGAAGTCGCTCGGCAACACCGTGGTGCCGCAGGACGTCATCAAGCAGTCGGGCGCCGATATCCTGCGTCTGTGGGTGGTGACGACCGACTACTGGGAGGACCAGCGGCTCGGCAAGAACGTGCTGCAGACCAACATCGATGCCTACCGCAAGCTGCGCAACACCATCCGCTGGATGCTCGGCACGCTCGCCCATGACGATGGCGAAGAGGTGCCGCTGGAGAAGATGCCGGAGCTGGAGCGGCTGATGCTGCACCGGCTGGCCGAGCTCGATGAGGTCGTGCGCTCGGGCTACGACGCTTTCGAGTTCAAGCGCATCACCCGCATGCTGCTCGATTTCATGGTGGTCGAGCTGTCGGCGTTCTATTTCGACATCCGCAAGGACGCGCTCTACTGCGACGCGCCGTCGAGCCTGAAGCGCAAGGCTTCGGTGCAGGTGGTGCGCCATCTCTTCGATTGCCTGGTGAAATGGCTGGCGCCGATGCTGCCCTTCACCATGGAGGAGGCCTGGCTCGATCGTCATCCCGACGCGGTCTCGGTGCATCTCGACCAGTTCCCGCAAATCCCGGCGGACTGGCAGAACGAGGCGTTGGCGGAAAAGTGGCGCCAGGTGCGGCAGGTGCGGCGCGTCGTCACCGGCGCGCTGGAGATCGCGCGGGCCCAGAAGGTGATCGGATCGTCGCTGGAAGCGGTGCCGGTCGTCACCATCAACGATGCAGCGCTCGAAGCGGCGATTTCAGATGTCGACATGGCCGAGATGGCGATCACCAGCGATCTGGTCATCGCGCATGGCGAGGCACCGGCTGGTGCCTTCGCGATCGACGACGTCAGGGGTGTCGCCGTGGTGGTTGAGAAGGCCGAGGATCGCGGCCTGTTAAAATGCGCACGCTCATGGCGCTACACCGCCGATGTCGGCCAGGATCCGGAATTCCCGGATGTTTCGGCCAGGGATGCGGCGGTGCTGCATGAATTGAAGGCGCTTGGCCGGCTTTGACAGGCCGGCCAGCTTGATCGGTGCACAAATGCCACGCCGGGCGGGTGAAAACCGCCCGCGCGTTGCCCTTAACGAGTGGTTGAGGTAAACACGCGAAACTCCGGAAGACAAATTGTCGCCGGATTTCCGTCGCAAGTGCTTGGACGATGGGGACCGGCCACGAGGCTGGTGGCAATCGAGAGGCTGTCTAGAGTGGGACTTTTTGGCATGACCGAGAGATATAATGCGCGCCTGGCGCTGCTGGCGCCGCTTGTCGCGTCGGGCCTCGCTTTGTCCGGCTGCATGGGCTCTCCGACCTACGGCACCGACAAGACCGCCGGCGAACAGCTGGCCGGCGATATTTCAGGCGCCTTTTCATTTGCGCCGAAGCGCAAGGAACAGATCGACTACAAGCCGCGTCCGACGCTTGTAAAGCCGGCGCCCGGCCAGAAGGAAGCGCTGCCGGCCCCGCAGGACAGCATCGAGACGGCGAACGCCGAATGGCCCGAATCGCCCGAGCAGCGCCGCGCCCGCTTGCGGGCCGATGCCACCGCCCATCAGAACGACCCGGCCTATCAGTCGGAGATCGTCGACGACGTGCAAACCGATCCGGCCTCGGTGAAAAGGGCGATGGCGGAGTCAGGCTCGAGCCACCCGCCGGCATGGACACCGGCCGATTCCGACAAGGGCCGTGCCGCCGAGATCCAGCGTCGCCTCGCCGACAGCAAGCAGGGCGATCCGAACACCCGCAAATATCTGAGCGAGCCTCCAGTGCAGTATCGTGTCGCGGCGGGCACCGCGCCGCAGAACGAGCTTGGCGAGGACGAGTACAAGAAGGAACGCCGTCTCAAGAAAGAGGCGGAAGGCAAGAAGGGCAGCGGCTGGTTCGATTGGCTGTAAGAACACCGAATTGTGTCGCCGGGCGTAGCGCCCGCTTCAGCCGCGCCGCTCCCGAAAAAATCCTTTGAGCAGCAGGCCTGCTTCGGTCTCGCCCATGCCCGGATAGATGTCGGGCGCGTGGTGGCAGGTCGGCGAGGCGAAGAAGCGCACGCCATTGACCACAGCGCCGCCCTTGTCGTCGGCGGCGCCGAAATAAAGCCGGCGCAGCCGGGCGAAGGAAATGGCGCCGGCGCACATGGCGCAAGGCTCCAGCGTCACATAGAGATCGTGCCCGGTCAGCCGCTCGGCCGACAGTTTGCGGCAGGCTTCGCGGATGACCAGCATCTCGGCATGCGCGGTCGGGTCGGCAAGTTCGCGTGTGCGGTTGCCGGCGCTGGCGACAACACCAGCGCCGTTGGCGATGACGGCGCCGACCGGCACTTCGCCTCGCAAGGCGGCAGCTTCGGCCTCCTTCAGCGCCAGCGCCATGAAATCGGGCCGCTTCACGCGATTTCCACTCCGATTATCTCCTCGCCACCTGACGGTGATCCTGTTATGGAGCGCATGACCTCGAAAATCGGGACTCGGTTTTCGAAAATGATCATGCGCCACATCAAAAGTGCTACAGCGTTCGTTGCGCGCCCGAAAGGATGCGCCACGCTGTAGCAGCGCAAACGGATAAAGGCCACATGGACGACAACGACAAGAAATTCCGACCCAGGAAGGGTCCGGCCAAGAGTGGGCCGAAAGCCGCGGGACCGCGCAGCCGCGATGGCGCCGCGGGCAAGGGCGGCAAACCGTCCTTTGGCGCCAAGAAACCTTACGCACCGCGTGGCGACCGGCCGATGGCTGCCGATGGCGAGCGGCCGAAGCGCGATTTCAAGGGCGGCGACAAGCCTTTCAGCAAAGGCCCGCGTCCCGAAGGCAAGCCTTTTGAGAAACGCGAGGGGCCGCGCAAGTCTTATGCACCGCGCGGCGATCGTCCAATGGCCGCCGAAGGCGAGCGCAAACCGTATGAAAAGCGCGAGGGGCCACGCAAGCCCTATGCGCCGCGCGGCGATCGCCCAATGGCCGCCGAAGGCGAGCGCAAGCCCTATGAAAAGCGCGAAGGACCGCGCAAGCCCTACGCACCGCGCGGCGACCGCCCGGTGGCCGCTGAAGGCGAGCGCAAGCCCTACGAGAAGCGCGAAGGGCCACGCAAACCCTATGCACCGCGGGGCGACCGGCCGGTTGGGGCGGCAGCGGGCGGCGAAAAGCGCTTCGACCGTCCCAAGCGCGATTTCGGTGACCGCGCCCCCCGTGACGCCGGCGATCGCCCAAAGCGTGACTTCGCCGACCGCCCCAAGCGTGACTTCGGCGATCGCCCGAAGCGGGATTTCAACGATCGGCCGCAAGGCGCGTCAGGCGGCAGCTTCAAGCCACGCCCGCGTCCCGCCGAGGCTGCGGAAGAGGCAGGCGAGCGCATCGCCAAGCGGCTGGCCCGCGCCGGCCTCGCCTCGCGCCGCGATGCCGAGGAGCTGATCGCCGCCGGCCGCGTCAAGGTCAATGGCCGCGCCCTGACTTCACCGGCCTTCAACGTGATGCCTGATGACATCATCCATCTCGACGGTATGGAAATCCCGCCGATCGAGCGCACAAGGCTGTTCCTGTTCCACAAGCCGGCCGGCGTCGTCACCACCAACCGCGATCCCGAGGGCCGCAAGACTGTCTTCGACGTGCTGCCGGCTGAATTGCCGCGGCTGATGACCATCGGCCGGCTCGACATCAACACCGAAGGCCTGCTGCTGCTCACCAATGATGGCGGCCTGTCGCGCGTGCTCGAACTGCCGGCCACCGGCTGGCTGCGCCGCTACCGCGTGCGCGTCCACGGTAAGGTCGAGGAAAGCGCGCTTGCCGGCCTGCGCGAAGGCATCGCCGTCGACGGCGTCTTTTACGGCGCCATCGAAGCGACGCTCGATCGCGAGCAAGGCACCAATGCCTGGCTGACGATCGGCCTGCGCGAGGGCAAGAACCGCGAAGTCAGGAACATCCTGGGTTCACTCGGCCTCGACGTGACGCGGCTGATCCGTATCTCCTACGGGCCGTTCCAACTCGATGACCTCGCCGAGGGCCATGTGCTGGAAATCAAGGGCAGGGTGTTGCGCGACCAGCTTGGCGAGCGCCTGGTCGAGGAATCCGGCGCCAATTTCGACGCCGATGTCACCAAGCCGTTTTCCAACAAGCCGGTGCGGCGCACCGAAGTTCGCGAGCCGGAGCCGGAACGGCCGAAATTCACCCGCGATGGCGAGCGCCGCCCGATCGGCGAGGGCGGGTTGATCAAGAATCGCAAGCGCCGCGAAGGCAGCCGCGATGAGGCTCTGGGCAAATTGTCGACAAGCCCCGACAGAAACGCTGAGAAGAGTTTTGGCGAACGCGCCCCGCGTCCCGAACGCAGCTTTGGCGACAAGCCGCGCGGCAATTTCGGCGACAAACCGCGCGGTGGCTTCGGCGACAAGCCGCGTGGTGCTTTTGGTGGCAAGCCGGGCGGTGGCAAAAAGTCCGAGCGCGAGCAGCGGCCGATCGAGCCGCCCGGCCAGCGCAAGGCCAATGTCTGGATGGCGCCAGGCGCGCGACCGATCGGCAAGGGCAGGGCCGAAGCTGACGCCGCCAAGGCGGCTGACGCCAAGGCGCGCAAGGCCTCGTTCAAACCGACCTATGGCAAACCGGCCGGTGCAAAGCCGTTCGGCAAGCCGCGCGGCGAACGTCCGGGCGGGGCTGGCGGCGGTGAGCGTCCGCGCAACGGTCCCCGAGGCCCCAAAGCGAGATGAGAATCGTCGGTGGTGAGTTTCGCGGGCGTCCGTTGGCGACGCCGCGCTCGAGCGCCATCCGTCCGACGACCGATCGTACCCGCGAGGCGGTCTTCAACGTGCTGGCGCATCGCTTTGCCGAGCAATTGGACGGGGCACGCGTGCTCGACCTGTTCGCCGGCACCGGCGCGCTGGGACTCGAAGCGCTGTCGCGCGGTGCCTCCTACGGTGTCTTCATCGAGGAATCGGCGGAAGGCCGTGGCCTGATCCGCGACAATGTCGAGGCCTTCGGGCTGACCGGCCGCACCAAGATCTTCCGCCGCGATGCCACCGGCCTCGGCGAGGCCGGCACGCTGGCGCCGTTCGGCCTTGTCTTCGCCGACCCGCCCTATGGCAAGGGCCTTGGCGAGCGCGCCTTGCAGTCGGCCAAAGCCGGCGGCTGGCTTCGCCCCGGCGCGCTGTGCGTGGTCGAAGAGGCCGCGGTGGCGTCCTTCGAGCCAGGCCCCGGCTTTTCGGTGCTGGACGAACGCAACTATGGCGAGACCGTCATCCGCTTCATCGAGGCGTCCTGATACGCCTCGTATCCTTGGCCGGGCATCCATGGGCCGGCCTCTTTGCCGCCGCCTTTGCCGGCAACATGATCAACAAATCACTTTGCTTGTCGCCAGCACCTTGCCTATCGTCTGTCGACAGAACCGGAGCCGTTGATGACATCCAGGATTGAATGGCTGCGGGGAACGCTGTTGGCGACCTCCTTGGCTTTTGTCGTGACCAGCCCAGTGCTGGCCGAGAGCCCCGTCTTGCCCAACACGGTTCCGGCCGAGTTCAAGGTCACGGATTTCCTGCTCGACAACGGCATGGAGGTGGTCGTCATTCCCGACCACCGTGCGCCGATCGTCACCCACATGGTCTGGTACAAGATCGGCAGCGCCGACGAGCCGCCCGGCAAATCCGGCATCGCGCATTTCTTCGAACATCTGATGTTCAAGGCAACGACCAACCATGCGGCCGGCGAGTTCGACCGCGCCGTCTCCGATATCGGCGGCTCCAACAACGCCTTCACCTCCTATGACTACACCGCTTTCCACGAGACGGTGGCGCCGTCGGCGCTCGAGCTGATGATGAGCTTCGAGGCTGACCGCATGCGCAACCTCATCCTCACCGACGATGTCATCAAGACCGAGCGCGACGTCATCCTCGAGGAGCGCCGCTCGCGTATCGACAACAGCCCCGAGGCTGTGCTGGACGAGGAGGTCGATGCGACGCTGTGGCAGAACCAGCCCTATCGCATTCCGGTCATCGGCTGGATGCAGGAGATGCAGCAGCTGAACCGCGTCGACGCCACCGCCTTCTACGACAAATACTACCGGCCCAATAACGCCGTGCTGATCGTCGCCGGCGATGTCGAACCGGACACGGTGCGGGCGCTGGCCGAAAAGACCTATGGCAAGGTGGCGCGCGGCCCCGATCTGCCGCCCCGCATCCGCCCGGTCGAGCCGGAGCAGAACACCAAGCGCACGGTCACGCTCTCCGATGCCCGCGTCAGCGTGCCGAGCTTTTCCACGCAATGGGTGGTGCCGTCCTATCATTCGGGAAAGCCGGGCGAGGCGGAAGCGCTCGACCTCTTGGCGGAGATCCTCGGCGGCGGCAATCGCAGCCGGCTCTACCAGGCGCTCGTCGTCCAGCAAGGTATCGCATCCAGCGCCGGCGCCTTTTTCCAGGGCACCATGCTCGACGACACCAACTTCACCGTCTACGGCGCGCCGCGCGGCGATGCCAGGATTTCCGACGTCGAAACGGCGGTCGATGCGGAGGTGGTGCGCATCGTCCGGGATGGCGTGACGCCATCGGAACTGGAAAAGGCCAAGGACCGCTATGTCAGGTCGATGATCTTTGCCCGCGACAAGCAGGATTCCATGGCCAACATCTACGGTTCGACGCTGGCCACCGGCGGCAATGTGCAGGACGTCCAGCAATGGACGGACCGCATCCGCAAGGTCACCGCAGACGAGGTCAAGGCGGTCGCCGCGCGCTATCTGGTGCTCGCCCGGTCGACCACCGGCTATCTCTTGCCGCAGCAACAGGCGGGGAATTGATGATGAATTCGATCCCCATGAGCGAGGCAGCCCCCTCATCCGGCCGCTTCGCGGCCACCTCCCCACTGGGGAGAAGAGGCTGGCGCCAGCGCTGGCAAGCTCCTCTCCCCGTCGGGGAGAGGTCAGCCGAGCAAAGCGGAGGCTGGGTGAGGGGGAGCGCCGGCTTCCGCGATTGGTCGCTGCCGACGATTGCCGCATGGCGTGCACTCACCACCCTCTTTCTCTCCATCCTCTTCCTCATCCTGCCGGCGCTCACCGCGCGGGCCATGGAGATCCAGTCCGTCACCTCCCCAAAGGGCATCACCGCCTGGCTGGTCGAGGATTATTCCGTGCCGGTCGTCGCCATCCGCTTCGTCTTTGGCGGCGGCTCGACGCAGGATCCTGTCGGCAAGGAAGGACTGGCCAATCTAATGACCGGCCTGTTCGACGAAGGCGCCGGCCCGCTCGATAGTGAAGACTTCCAGATCAAGCTCGACGATGCCGGCGCCGAGATGAGCTTCGACGAGAGCCGCGACGGCATCTACGGCTCGATGCGCATGCTGGCCGAGCAGCGCGACCAGGCCTTCGACCTGCTGCGGCTGGCGGTCAACGAGCCGCGCTTCGACCAGTTGCCGATCGACCGCATCCGTTCCCAGATCCTGTCCGGCATCATCGCCGGCGAAAACGACCCGGACACGGTGGCGCAGAACAAATGGGCGCGCGCCCTCTATGGCGACCATCCCTATTCCCGCTCCGATCAGGGCACCAAGGAAAGCATCGCCGCCATCACGTCCGATGATCTGAAAGCCCTGCACAAAGCGGTGTTCGCGCGCGGCGGCCTGCATGTCGCCGTGGTCGGCGCCATCGACGCGGAGACGCTGAAGAAGAAGCTCGACATGGTGTTCGGCGACCTGCCGCAGAACCAGGCGCTGAGGCCTGTGGCCGATATCGACCCGAAGCTGGCGCAGCATATCGAGGTCGACTACAACCTGCCGCAGACCTCCCTGCAGCTCGCCTTTCCCGGCGTGAAGCGGAAGGCGGCGGATTTCTTCCCCGCCGTGCTGATGAACGAGATCCTCGGCGGCGGCACCTTCACCTCGCGCCTGTTCCAGGAAGTGCGCGAAAAGCGCGGACTGGCCTACAGTGTCAACTCCTCGCTCATCAACCAGGACCACGCTAACGCGCTGATCGTCAGCACCGGCACCCGGTCCGACCGTGCGGCCGAGACGCTTGGCATCGTCCGCGATGTGGTCAAGCAATTGGCCGAACAAGGCCCGACCGAAGCGGAACTGGCGGCGACCAAGAAATACATGATCGGCGCCTACGCCATCAACAATCTGGACTCGTCCAGCGCCATCGCCTCGACATTGGTCGAGTTGCAGCTCGACGATCTCGGCATCGACTACATGCAGCGCCGCGCCGGCTACATCAACGCGGTGACGCTCGAACAGGTCAAGGCGGCGGCGAAAAAGCTGCTGACCACCGAGCCGACCATCATGATCATCGGCCCGAAACTGGCCGGAGCCGGCAAGGGATGAGCCCCACCTTCGGCATCGCCTTCGGCGGCGGCGGCGCGCGCGGGCTGGCGCATATCCATGTCATCGAGGCGCTGGACGAGCTCGGCATCAAGCCGGTGGCGATTGCCGGCTCGTCGATCGGCGCCATCATGGGCGCCGGCATGGCATCAGGCATGGCCGGCAAGGACATCCACGACTATGCCCGCTCGATCCTCGGCCGCCGCGCCGAGGTGGCCAGCCGCATGTGGCGGGCGCGGCCGGGCACGATAGCCGAAGCCATGCAGAACGGCATCCGCGTCAGCCAGTTCAATGTCGAGCGCATCCTGAAAGCCTTTCTGCCCGAGGCCATCCCCGAAACCTTTGCCGAGCTGAAAATCCCGCTGAAGGTGACGGCGACCGACTATTTCGGTCACAAGCTGGCCGTCTTCGAAGACGGCGACCTGCACTCCGCGCTGGCGGCGTCAGCGGCCATTCCCGCCGTGTTCCGTCCGGTGATGCGAGACGGCAGGCTGCTGATCGACGGCGGCATCTACAACCCCGTGCCGTTCGACCTGATCGAGAACGACGCCGACATCATCATCGGCGTCGACGTCGTCGGCGCACCGGAAGAGGCCGACCGCAAACAGCCGACCTCCGTCGACCTGATGTTCGGCGCCACGCAATTGATGATGCAATCGATCATCGCCAACAAGCTGAAGCAATGCCGCCCCGACATCCTGGTCCGCCCGGCAGTGTCGAGATACCGCGTCCTCGATTTCCTGAAGATCGACGCGCTGATGAACGAGACGGTGGATATCAAGGACGAACTGAAGCGGCAGGTGGAGAAGGCGGTGGAGGCGCGGAACAGCGCCGCCATCAAGGGGAGGCGGGGCAAGCAGGTCGGGTGAGAATGCACCTTCCCCATTCGATCTGAAAGGCTCCAATCGATTACGACTTCGCCGCCACCGGCGCATACTCCAGCGCCACAACGCCGTTGCTGAACGGCATCGCAGAAATCAATTCCAGCGACACCGGTTCGCCGCCTGGGAACAGCGGCTTGCCCCGGCCGACGGTGCCTGGATAACTGAGCAGCCTGACGCGGTCGACCAGGCCATGGCGCAGCAATTCCTGCGCGACGCTGAGGCTGCCATGCACATAGATGTTGCCGCCGCTGCCTTGCTTCAGGATCCTGACCGCTTCCGGCAGCGGCCCCTTCAGCAATTCGGCCGGCTTCCAGTCGAGCGCCTTCAGGCTGTTCGACGCGACATATTTCGGCAGCGCGTTGAACCGTTCGGCAAAATCTCCGGTTTCCGTCGGCCAGGAGCCGGCAAAGATCTCATAGGTCGTGCGCCCCAAAAGCATGGCGCCGCTATCGGCAAGCTCGTCCTCCTTGAACCTGTTCATCTCGTCGTTCCAGGTCACGCTTGGCAGCTTCTCGACCTCGGCAATGCCATCGACGCTGATGAATTCGGTGACGATAAGTTTTCGCATGGCGTTCTCCTTTTGCGTCAAAGGACGGACCGCGCAGGGTCATTGCGACACGCTTCATAAAATATATCGCTGCGCTTCGTTACAGGGTGGCGCTTTCAGCGCGAGCCTGCGAAAGACCGATACCACGGGGAAGTGCGACCGGCCTGGACTAAACCGCAAAGTTCGGATTTTGATGCACATCTGAAGTAGTTATTATTCCCAAGAGCGCATTGCAGGAAGATCATGGAATTCGGGGTTTTCATTCATCGCTCGGATTCGCGGTACAATGATCGCCCCGCAGAGCAATACCAGTTTCCTCGTCCGTATCTGCGCCGCGTTGAGGCGTGTGTCGGCAAGTGGATCATCTACTACGAGCCCAGCAAGGTAAACGATACACGGGGCTATTACGCTGTAGCGAAAGTCCAGCAGATCATCCCTGATCCTGTGATATCAGACATGTACCTCGCGCTGATTGAGCCCGGAACCTACCTCGATTTCGTCAATCCTGTTCCATTTAATGGATCTGATGGTCTCGTCGAGCGAGGCCTGCTCAACGATGAAGGACGGATTTCGGGCCGTGCCCAATCTGCAGTCCGTGCACTTAGCGCAAATGACTTCAACCGCATCATCGATCTGGGCCTGGATACGAATGAGTTGTTGCTGCCGCGCGTTGATGAGGTCGGCATATCTGCCGGCTTTCAGGATGAGCAGGCGCCATTCGAATTCGAGCAGAGTCGTGATCGCGTAAGCTACATCGGATCGCGAATCGTGCGGGACCGCATTTTCCGTCGCGTCGTCTTACGCGCTTATGACGAGCGCTGCGCAATCACGGGTCTCAAGCTGATAAATGGCGGCGGCCGGGCAGAAGTTTCTGCTGCACATATTCGACCGGTCGAGGCGAACGGGCCTGATGTCGTCAACAATGGGATCGCACTGTCCGGCACTGCGCATTGGATGTTCGACCGTGGATTGATCAGCCTGTCGGACGATTTGGAAATCCTGATCTCCAGACAGGTCAATGACTTAGACAGTGTGCAGGGCTTTATAAACAAGACGCGCCGCGCGCTTCCGCCTCGCCGACAGCTCGAACGCCCGCATCCTCATTTCTTGCGATGGCACCGCGAGCACTGCTTCAAGCAATAAGCGGTCAAAGCTGCCCCGTCCATGGGAAGGCTTTGCTTGGAGGCGTTTGGTCGTTTGGGCGGGAAGACCCCCCTCAGTCCTTCGCCCGCTCCACATAAGCCCCATCAGCCGTCATCACCACCACGCGGGTGCCCGGCGCGATGTGGGGGGGCACCAGGGTGCGCACGCCGTTGGACAGCACGGCCGGCTTGTAGGACGACGAGGCCGTCTGTCCCTTGGTCGTCGGCTCGGTTTCCACCACTTCGAAGGTGGCGCGCTGCGGCAGCACCAGGGAAATGGCAATGCCGTTGAACTGCGACACCTGCACGGCCATGCCTTCCAGCAGGTAAGGTGCCATGTCGCCGACCACCGCTTCCGACACCGCCACCTGGTCGTAGGTTTCCGGGTTCATGAAGTGAAAGCCTTCGCCGTCGCGGTAGAGGAAGGTGTGCTCGCGCTCTTCGACATAGGCGCGCTCGACCTGCTCGGTGGTGCGGTAGCGTTCCGAAACCTTCACCCCGTCGCCGATGCGGCGCATGTCGAGCTGCGTTACCGGCGTGCCCTTGCCTGGGTGGATGTTTTCGGCAAAGAGGATCACATAAAGCTTGCCGTCCTTGTCGACGACATTGCCTTTGCGGAGCGAACTGGCGATGACTTTCACCACGGTTTTAAATCCTGCAAGAAGAGTTGACTGGCGTTTGCCGGCTAGTGCGGCGCTGGATGGGGGCCTACCGCATCTTGGCCGCCGCCGCCAGCCCCCTTCCACCATGTTCCGAGCCGCATGACCGAAGCTTCGCCCTGGTGGACGCCTGACGTTCACGCCGACCGCCGCCCGCGGCTGATGCTGCGCAATGGCATCGCCGCCGGCCTGCGCGACTGGTTCGCCGCCCATGATTTCGTCGAGGTGCAAACGGCGGCGCTGCAGGTCTCGCCCGGCAATGAGGCGCATCTGGCGGCTTTCGCCACGGAAGCGGTCGGGCCGGACGGTGCAAGGGCGCCACTCTATCTCCACACCTCGCCGGAATTCGCCTGCAAGAAGTTGATCGCCGCCGGTGAAACCAGGATTTTCAGCTTCGGTCCGGTCTATCGCAACCGCGAGCGCGGCCCCTTGCATCATCCCGAATTCACCATGCTCGAATGGTACAGGGTGGGCGAGGCCTATGAGAGCCTGATGCTGGATTGTGCGGCCTTTCTGGCGCTGGCCGCGACAAGGACAGGGGCGACTATTTTCTCTTTCCGGGGCCGCGACTGCGATCCGTTTGCCGAGCCGGAACGACTGACGGTGGCGGACGCTTTCGCCCACCATGCCGGCATCGACCTGCTGGCCACGGTCGCCGCCGACGGCAGCACCGACCGCGACGCGCTGCACGCCGCCTTGACCCATGCCGGCCTGCGCACCGCGCCCGACGACAGCTGGGCCGATCTGTTCAGCCGGGTGATGGTGGAAAAGGTCGAGCCATTTCTCGGGCAGGGCCGCGCGACCATCCTGTGCGAATATCCCGTCGCCGAGGCGGCACTGGCGCGGCCGAGCCAGCGCGACCCGCGCGTCGCCGAGCGTTTCGAGCTCTATTGCTGCGGCGTCGAACTCGCCAACGGCTTTGGCGAACTGACCGACGCCGACGAGCAGCGCCGGCGCTTTGTTATCGAGATGGACGAGAAGCAGCGCATCTATGGCGAGCGCTATCCGCTGGACGAGGATTTTCTCTCAGCCCTTGCCATCATGCCGCCGGCCAGCGGCATCGCACTCGGCTTCGACCGGCTGGCGATGCTGGCGACCGGCGCGCAAAAAATCGAGGACGTGATCTGGACGCCTGTGGCCTGAGGGCGGAAAGATCTGGCCTATTCGATTCCAGGGATCAAGACTGGACCGTGACCCCGAACCAAGAGACCACATGATCGGTACTGGATATCAAGGTCAATCGGGAAGATCTACAGTGGCTGCTTCTGAAACGGTCGAAATCGCCATTGTCGGCGCCGGAGTTGTCGGGCTGGCGACGGCACTTCGCCTTGTCGCGGACGGCCGCGAAGTCCTGCTCATCGATCCGAACGAGCCGGGCTCCGGCGCGTCGTTCGGCAATGCCGGAACGATCGCCGAATATGCCTGCATGCCGGTCGGCACTCCTGCGGTGCTGCGGGCATTGCCAAAGCTGCTGCTTGATCCCGACAGCCCGTTTTCGCTGCGCTGGCCGGCGCTGCTGCAGCTGGCGCCATGGCTCGTCCGGTTCATGCGGCAATCGCTGCCGGCGGCCACCCGGGCCAATGCGCTGGCGCTCGCCGGACTGCTGGCCGACGCCCTCCCGGCCTGGGAAGACATGGCCGGGGAGGCCGGGCTGGAGGACCAGCTGCGCCGCAATGGCTGTCTTTACCTCTATCGCCGCTTGAGCGATTTTGCCGCTGGCGCCGGCGGCCGGGCAATGCGCGCTGGGTTTGGCATCCACCAAGAGGTGCTGACTCCCGAAGAGGTGGCGGCGCTTGAGCCGGGCCTGCCGGCGACAGCAGCGCATGGCGTGTATTTTCCCGACTCGATCAATGTCACCGATCCGGCAATGGTGATGCGGCGGTTGCTGGGCGCGGTGAGTGCCCGTGGTGCATCGGTGAAGCAGGCAGAGATCACCGGGCTGCAGGTCGAGGCTGACGGTGTCCAGCTCAGCGGACCCGGCGTTCGCATCAAGGCTGGCACGGTGGTGATCGCCGCCGGTGCACGGTCGCGCGCACTGGCCGCGCAGGCCGGCGACAGGATTCCGCTCGAGACCGAGCGCGGCTATCATCTGGAATTCCAGACCGACGCGCCGCTGCTCAACCGACCTGTCTGTCCCGTCGATCTTGGTTTCTACCTGACGCCGATGGCTGGCCGCTTGCGGGTCGCCGGCACCGTCGAACTCGGCGGCCTGGTCGCGCCGCCAAATCCGCGCCGGCTGGCGCTGCTTGACCGTGGCGCCAGGCAAATTTTTCCCAGGCTCGGCTCGCCTGCCTCGCAATGGCTCGGCTTCCGGCCGTCCCTGCCGGATTCCAGGCCGGTCATCGGCGCTTCGCGCGGCAGCTCCCGCGTAATTCATGCTTTCGGGCACGGCCATCTCGGCCTGACGCTGGCTCCGATCACCGCGCGGCTGGTCGCCGACTTGATCGGCGGACGCGGCGATCCGGCTCGGCTCGCACCTTTCGCGGCGGGCCGTTTCGGCCGTTGATCGATGGATGCCCTCGATCTGAGCTAGTGCGCGAAAACCTGCTCCAGCGAGCGAAAGCCCTTGAATTCCAAGGCATTGCCTGAGGGGTCGCGGATGAACAGCGTTGCCTGTTCGCCGGGCTCGCCCTTGAAGCGGACCATCGGCCGTTCCAGCCAGTCGATGTCGTCGCGCGCCTCCAGCCGTGTCGCCAGGCGCTGCCAGTCGTCCATCAAGAGCACCGCGCCGAAATGCGGGATCGGCACGACAATGCCGTCGACCTTGCCGTCGCTGGAGGCCTGTGCGGCCTGCGGCCGCAGATGCGCCGACATCTGGTGACCGTAGAGGTCGAAATCGACCCAGGTCGCTGACGAGCGGCCGATCGCGCAGCCCAGCACCTCGCCATAGAAAACGCGGGTTTCATCGAGATCACGGACCGGGAAGGCGAGATGGAAAGGCGTCATCGAAATGCTCCGTGCAGGCTGCGAACCGATTTTGCGTCACAGGGTTCGCGGTTTGAACCGTCCGCCCTGCATTTTGATTGAAGCCTATGCCATTGCACAAGCCGGACCGGAACAATAGATGGGTGGGCAACGGCCGCACACCGGCCGCACCAGCAGGATTTCAGGCATGACCGACATATCAGACGCAGCAAAATTGACCGACCGCGTCGCGGCCCTGGTCGAGGCTGCCAAAAAGGCCGGCGCCGATGCCGCCGACGCGGTGGCCGTGCGCGGCCGCTCGACCGGTGTGTCGGTGCGTCTCGGCAAGGTCGAGGCTACCGAAGCTTCCGAAAGCGAGGATGTGGCGCTGCGCGTTTTCGTCGGCGGCCGCGTGGCGAGTGTCTCGGCGACAGCGGCGTCCGACCCGAAAACGCTGGCCGAGCGCGCCGTGGCGATGGCGAAAGTGTCGCCGCAGGATCCCTATCAAGGGCTGGCCGATCCGGCATTGCTCGCCAAACAGACGCGCGATCTCGACCTGTTCGACGCCACCGAAGTGTCGGCAGACCAGTTGAAGGAAGCCGCATTGGCGGCGGAAGCGGCAGCGCTTGCCGTCAAGGGCGTGACCAATTCGGCCGGCGCCAGCGCCGGTGCCGGGCTGGGCGGCCTGGTGCTGGCCACCTCGCACGGCTTCCTCGGCCACTATGTCGGCTCGCGTTTTTCGCGCTCGGCCAGCGTTATCGCCGGCGAGGGCACCGGCATGGAGCGCGACTATGAATTCTCCTCGCGCCAGCATTTTGCAGATCTCGATGCGCCCGAGGACATCGGCCGCAAGGCCGGCGAGCGCGCCGTGCGCCGCATCGGCGCGCGCAAGGCGGCGACCGGGCCGGTCGACGTGGTGTTCGACCCACGCGTCGCGCGCGGCATCGCCGGCCATCTCGCCGGCGCCATCAACGGCGCCTCGGTCGCGCGCAAGACCTCGTTCCTGCGCGACATGATGGGCAAGCAGGTGGCCGCCTCCGCCATCACCGTCACCGACGAGCCGCTCCGGCGGCGTGGCCAGGCCTCGCGTCCGTTCGACGGCGAAGGCGTCGAGGGCGAAAAGCTGTTGATGGTCGAGAAGGGCGTGCTCAACCACTGGTTCCTGTCGACCTCGGCTGCAAGGGAGCTGGGCCTCGTCACCAACGGCCGCGGCGCACGCAGCGGCTCCTCCGTTACGCCATCCTCCACCAATCTCGCCATCGAACCCGGCGAGCGGTCGCCGGAAGAGCTGATCAAATCGCTCAAGACCGGCTTCTACGTCACCGAGGTGTTCGGCCAGGGCGTCGACATGGTCACCGGCGAATACAGCCGCGGCGCTTCCGGTTTCTGGATCGAGAATGGCGAACTGGCCTATCCCGTCGCCGAGGTCACCATCGCCTCGAACCTGAAGACGATGTTCCTCAACATGGTGCCGGCCGATGACCTCGACCGCAATTTCGGCACCGCGGCGCCGACGCTCCTGATCGAAGGCATGACCCTTGCCGGAGCATGACCTGACCACTGCCGGAGCCACCGAAGACTTGCCGCTGCTGCGCGATGCCGCCCGCGAGGCGGGGGTGATCGCCATGCGCTACTTCGGCAACAGCCCGCAAGTCTGGATGAAGGGCGGCACATCACCGGTCAGCGAGGCCGACCACGCGGCCGACGCCTATCTGCGCGAAACATTGCTGGCGGCGCGGCCGGATTATGGCTGGCTGTCGGAAGAGACAGTTGACGATCCGGTCCGGCTTTCGGCACGCCGCACCTTCGTCGTCGACCCGATCGACGGCACGCGCGGTTTCCTGGAAGGCCAGCGCACCTGGTGCGTCAGCGTCGCCGTCGTCGAGCATGGCCGCACGCAGGCCGGCGTGCTGGAATGCCCGGCGAT
The DNA here is from genome assembly GCF_020164655.1 of Mesorhizobium sp. AD1-1. Lineage (NCBI taxonomy): Bacteria > Pseudomonadati > Pseudomonadota > Alphaproteobacteria > Hyphomicrobiales > Phyllobacteriaceae > Mesorhizobium > Mesorhizobium sp. AD1-1. Next base: position 171,681 of record NZ_JAIUGP010000006.1, on the reverse strand, counting down.
GGAGGAGACCTATTGGGCGCTGCCCGGCCAGGGTGCTTTCCGCAACGGCAAGCGCATTGCGGTTCGCAAGCTGGCGGAAACGGCCGAGATTTCCGGGCTGAAGCAGTTGACCGACCTGATGCCTGCCGAATGGCAGGCGCGGCTGAAGCGGGCGCCTTACAGCCCTTCGCTCGCCTATCGGCTGGCCATGATCGCCAATGGCGCGCTGGACGCCACTTTCGTCAAGCCGAACGCGCATGACTGGGACATTGCAGCGGCCGACCTCATCCTGCGCGAGGCCGGCGGCCAGCTGCTCGACCAGCATGGCCGCGCTCCACTTTATGCCGGCGAGGTGACTCGTCACGGCGCCCTTGCTGCCGGCAGCGGTGAATTGCTGGCCGTGCTCGCCGGCGTCATCGCCGGTCTGGACACGTGAAAGCGTTTTCCCCGGCGAGATGAATTCATCTCGCCCTAAAGGTTCCAAAGTCGGCGGCTTTGGTCTAGACCTGTGACAAACTCACGATATGTGAAGGACCGACATGGCCGCGGAAGACGGAAAGAAACAGCTTTTGCATCTGGTGTTCGGTGGCGAACTGAAGAAGCTTGGCGGCACCGAATTCCGCGATCTCGACGGGCTCGACATCGTCGGCATCTATCCCGACTATCAATCCGCGCACACGGCGTGGAAAGCCAAGGCGCAAGCCAGCGTGGACAACGCTCACATGCGTTACTTCGTCGTTCATCTGCACCGGCTGCTGGACCCCGACAACAAGGCTGCCGGTTGACTTCGATGGAGCATGACCTGGCGAAAGGGCCAGCAAGCGATGCCGCGCCCACGGGCAGGGGACGCAGCCGCACGACCAAGGCCTTCTGGCGCAAGATTCGCCAACCGCTTGCGCAGTCGCGATTCGTCAAGAACGCCATCGCCAGCCTGTTCGCCCAGTTCGTCCGCTTCGTGCGCCTCACCAATCGCGTCGTCGAGGGATCGGCACGGTTTTCGGGCGGTGCCTATACCGAGTTCGAGCCTGGCATCATCGCCTTGTGGCACGGCCAGCATCTGCTGACGCCTGCCTATTATCCCAAGCGCAAGCCGCTGGTCGCCATGGTTTCGCGCAGCGCCGATGCCGAGCTCAACGCCTTGATGCTGGAAAAATTCGGCATCGAGGCGGTGCGCGGCTCGGGCGGGCGGGAAAATGCCAGGCACCTCGACAAGGGTGGGGCAAAAGCGCTTATCGCCCTGAAAAAGTCGCTCGCCGTCGGCAAGAACGTCGCCATGATCGCAGATATTCCGCACGGCACGCCGCGAGACGCAGGACTTGGCATCGTTCTCCTGGCTCGCCTCTCGGGCCGGCCGCTTGTGCCCGTCGCCATCACCACCAGCCGCCGCAAGGTGCTGGAGAAGAGCTGGGACAAGACCACCATTAACCTGCCGTTCGGCCGTTCGTCGATCGTCATTGGCCAGCCGATCTTCGTGGCGGCCGGCGCCGATGACGCCGAAATGGAGCGCAAGCGCCAGGAAGTGACGACAGCGCTCAATGCCGCGACCGCCGAGGCTTACCGTCTCGTGGATGCTCCGCGATGAGCGGCCGCTGGGCACGGGCCATGCTGTCGGCTTACCGATTCGCGGGTGCGGCAGCCTATCCGCTGGTCGGGCCCTACGTTGCCTGGCGCACCTCGCGCGGCAAGGAAGACCGCTACCGCCGCCGCGAGCGCTATGGCGTCGCCGGCCGCGCGCGCCCCGACGGGCCGGTGATCTGGATCCATGCCGCGAGCGTCGGCGAGACCATAGCCGTCGTGCCGCTGGTCGAAAGCATCCTCGACTATGGCGTCAACATCGTGCTGACGACCGGCACGGTCACCTCGGCGCAGGTCGCCGAAGAGCGGCTCGGTGACCGCATCATCCATCAATATGTACCGCTCGACCTCAAGCCGGCGGTCAGCCGGTTCCTCGATCACTGGCAGCCGGATCTGGCAATCATCGCCGAATCCGAGATCTGGCCGATGACCATCCTCGAGCTTGGCGCGCGACGCGTGCCGCAGGTGCTGGTCAATGGCAGGCTGTCCGACCGCTCGTTCAAATCGTGGAAGAAACGGGCCAACATCGCCGAGGCGCTGTTCGAGAACCTGGCTCACGTCGTGGCGCAGTCGGATGTCGATGGCGAGCGGTTTCTCGCGCTCGGCGCGCGGCCGGTGACGGTGTCGGGCAACCTCAAGGTGGACACGTCGCCGCCGCCGGTCGACGAACGGGCGCTGGCGACACTGCGGCGGCAGATAGGCACGCGCCCGACCTGGGCGGCGATCTCGACCCACGACGGCGAGGAAGTGGTCGCGGCTGAAGTCCACGCGACGCTGCACAAGCGCCACCATGGTCTTCTGACGATCGTCGTTCCGCGTCATCCCGATCGAGCCGAGGCGCTTGCGGCGCAGATTTCCGGCATGGGCCTGAAGGTCGCGCGGCGCAGCAAGGGCGACAGGATCACGGCCGACACCGACATATTGCTTGGCGACACGATCGGCGAGATGGGACTCTATCTCCGGCTGACGGAAATCGCCTTCGTCGGCCGCTCGCTGACCTCCGAGGGTGGCCAGAACCCGCTGGAGCCGGCCATGCTCGACACGGCGGTTCTCGCCGGGCGCAATGTGCAGAATTTTCGCGAGGCCTACCAGCGTCTCCTCGACAGCGGCGGCGCCAAGCTGGTGCGCGATCGCGACATGCTGGCCGGCGCCGTCAATTTCCTCCTGACCAACGAAGTGGCGCGCCACGAGATGATGGCGGCAGGCATTGCGACCGTCGACGAGATGCGCGGTGCGCTGGCGCGTACGCTGAAATCGCTTGAGCCCTACATCCAGCCGCTGGTCGTCAAGTCGCGCCTGAAGGGCGCGAACGGGCGCTAGCGTGGCCTCGGAAGCACCACCATTCTGGTGGGAGGAGCCGGACTGGCGGGTCCTGGCACTGTCGCCGCTGTCGGCCATCTATGCGGCTGCCGCCGGCCGCGGCATGCGGCGGGCCAAGCGTGAGAAGATCGAAGCACCTGTTCTGTGCATCGGCAATTTCACGGTTGGCGGCACCGGCAAGACACCGGTGGCCATCGCGCTCGCCAAGCAGGCCAAGCGCATGCATCTGAAACCAGGCTTCCTGTCGCGCGGCCATGGCGGCTCCTTCGCCGAGCCGCACGTGGTCGATATCGACCACGACAGCGCCCGGCATGTCGGCGACGAACCGCTGCTGCTCGCCGAACACGCGCCGGTGGCGGTGACGCCGAACCGCGCCGCCGGCGCCCGGCTGCTGCTGGAACGGAATGGCTGCGATTTCCTGATCATGGACGATGGCTTCCAGAGCGCCCGCATCCACATCGACTATGCGCTGGTCGTGGTCGATGCGCGCTACGGGATCGGCAACGGCCGCGTCATTCCGGGGGGGCCGCTCAGGGCCAAAATCGTCGACCAGCTGGTTTTCACCAGCGGGTTGTTGAAAATGGGCGAGGGCACTGCCGCCGACAGCGTGGTCCGCCAGGCGGCACGCGCCGGCCGGGCGATCTTCGAGGCCCATACAGAGCCACGCGGCAAGGCAGGGCTTGCCGGCAAGCGGTTCCTCGCCTTCGCCGGTATCGGCCATCCCGAGAAATTCTTCGACACGGTGCGCGAGGCCGGCGGCGAACTGGCATTGACGCGGCCGTTTCCGGACCATCATTTCTATGCGGAGGACGAACTTGCCGAGTTGGCGGCGACCGCACGCACTGAGGGGCTGGTGCTCATCACCACCGCCAAGGACGCCGCCCGGCTGCGCCACGGCGCCTCACAGGACTTTCTCGACCGGCTCGAGGTGCTGGAGATCGACACGGTCTTCGAACTCGATCACGTTCCCGAGCGCATCATCGACGAGACGCTCGATGCCTGGCGCCAGCGCAAGCTGAAGGGTTAACTGCGCTTACGCAGCTCCGGATGCATCTCGATTTCACGGCGCAGCGAGGCGGTGGCGCTGATATAGGGCTCTTGCCTTGCGACGCTCCAGTATTTCAACTCGTCGAGCGGAATGCTTTCGCCTGTCACCGCGCAGCGCACGAACGCGCCGGGGCTGGTAACCTGGAAGTCGCCATCCAGGTAGCGGATGCGGGCTTCCTTGCCGCCGGGGCCTTCGAAACGGTTCATCATGCGGGGACGCCAGGGTTCATGAGGATTTCATCGCCATAAATTCCCGGCGAGGTCAAGCATGAGACAAGCCTGAGACAATGCTGAACGCTTATTGTGAAGCGGAAAAATGTAGTTGGTGGGCCGCAATGGACGTTTCCTCCACTCGTCTTCCCGCCCTGCTTAGGGAAGTGATGACGCCGCAAGCCGTGCCCTCGGGGCAGGCTGATCCAGTGATGACGGCACTGGTCAAGGCGCTGGTCCAACCGCCGGCGCCGTCTCTGCTCGCGCAGCAGACAGCGCCGGCGCTGTTGATTTTGCCGGCGGCGCCGATGGCCGTCAAATCGCAGCAGATCGCATCCGCTGGCATCGTCGATGCCTATCTTGCCCAGCTTGAGACGGGCGAAGAGGCGGCATTGGCAACAGTCGTGGCGAGAAAGGCAAAACCCGAAGCCGAAACGCTGCGAGCCTTCTTGCCGCCTTCGACAACGGCCAATGACAATGCCTCCGCCAGGGTTGCGGGGCTGTCATTGCTGTCGCTTATCCTGCCGCAGGCCCCAATCCCGCGCAACGCTGCCGCCCTGGGTACGCCGGCGGGCAGGCACAGGCCGGCCAATCAATCCCATGGTGCGGTGCCGAACCCTGAGCAGTTGCTGGTGAAAATTGGCTTTGTTTCGATAATGGCCGGTTTGCTGGGAGCGGTGATCCTTGGGTTCGTTTTGTTGTTGCTTCGCTGAGCTTCGAATCGGCCGGTTTTCCATATAGATCCGGAAGGTCTATCGCTCGGCTTCGATAAACGCCTCGATCTTGTCCTGGGCCAGCCCGGCCTCTGCCGCGATGCGGCGGGCGAGGTCGGCGGCGGCGGCACGCGGCCGCCCCATCGGCCGGTCGAGCCAGTAGGATACCGGGTTGAGAGCTGTGCGCTCATCGACGGGAGTGATGCGGCCCGATTGTAATTGATGTCCGGTCAGCGGCGGGCGGGCCAGCGCGATGCCGAGCCCATAGGCGGCGGCGTCGAGCACCAGATTGTAGTCCTCGAAGCGGCGGTCCTGCGGGCGCGGGCGGTAATCCATGCCTTGCGCGGCAAACCAGGCGCGCCAGGCCGACGCGTCGGAATCGTTGATCAGCGGATATTTGAGCAGCCGGGCAGGGTCGCCCCGGCCGATCTCGCGGGCAAGCTCGGGTGACGCGACAGGGAAGACATGTTCCTCGAAAAGTTGCACCGAGATGCGGCCCGGAATGCCGCCGCGTCCACAACGGATCGAGAGGTCGATGCCTTCATCGGCAAGGTCGGCCTGGCGGATGTCGACATCAAGCACGATGCGCAGCTTCGAGGGATTGTTTTCCAGAGCCGCCATGCGCGGCATCAGCCACAGTCCGCTGACGGAGGGGATCGAGGTCAGCCGCACCACCGCCGTGCCACGGGGCTCGACCCAGCGGTCGGAATGGGTCGATATCAGCGCAAAGGCTTCCGCCGTGCGCAGATGCAGCCTGTTGCCTTCGATCGTCAGCGAGACGCCGCGCGCACCACGGTCGAAGACTTTCAATCCCAGCCAGTCCTCGAGCTTGGCGATCTGCCGGCTGACGGCGCCATGGGTGATATTGAGCTTTTCGGCGGCCGCTGAAAAGCTGCCTGTCCGCGCCGCCGCATCGAAGGCGCGCAGCGTTTCGAGCGGCACCATTGTGTCCGAGCTGTGATCCATAGTCACAGGTGATCCTCGATTTCGTCGTTTGTCAACCGGGGTGAAAAGGCGTTTTCTGCCTTTCAGGACCGAAGAAATACGAGGGCGGTGAGATGAGCGAGATAACGGGCACGTTGAATTCGACACAGCGAATGGACACCACGGCAGCCATCGCGGTGGCGCTGACGGTGGTTGGTTGGGCCTCCGCCTTTCCCGCTATCCGAGCCGGTCTCGCCGCCTTCGGCCCACTGGAACTGGGTGCGTTGCGATTTGCCATCGCCGCTGTGCCGGCGGCGATCTTCCTGGCCGTCAAGCGCCCGGCGCTGCCAAGGCTCGACGAAGTGTGGCGCCTGGTCTTTGGCGGCGCCATCTTCGTCGCGCTCTACACCGTCATGCTCAATTTCGGCGAACTGACCGTCTCGGCCGGTGCCGCCGGCTTCATCATCAATGTCAGCCCGATCTTCACCGCCATCATGGCGATGGCATTGCTGGGCGAGCGCTTCTCAGGCGTGGCCTGGATCGGTACGGTGATTTCCTTCGCCGGCATAGGCATCATCGCCATGGCCGATGGGCATGGCCTGTCATTCAACACCGGTGCTCTGTTGGTGCTTGGTTCGGCCTTGTGCTCGGCCGTCAACACCATCGTCCAGAAGCCGCTGTTTGCCCGCCATCATCCATTGACCATTTCGGCTTCGAACATGGTGCTCGGCGCACTATGCCTGGCCCCCTTCCTGCCGTCGGCCTTTTCGCAGGCGGCGGTCGCCGACACAGCAGGCCTCGGCGCCGTCATCTTTCTCGGCATCGTGCCCAGCCTCATCGCCTATGCCGCCTGGGCGACCGCGCTGTCGCGTCTGCCGGCGGCACGTGCCTCCAACTTCCTCTATCTGGTCTCGCCGATGTCCGCGCTGATCGGCTTCTTCTGGCTGGGCGAAGTTCCCACTCTGCTCGGCATAATCGGCGGCGCGCTGGCGCTGGGCGGTGTCATCGTGGTGAATTTGAAGAGATGAATATTGCCGACCGTCCGCTTCCCCCATTCGGAACGATCCCTCGATCAAACGCGTTTAGCCGAGGTTTGTTCGACGGAGGTCCGAATGCCGGGTGCAACGACGCACCGACGCATGCAACTGGATGATCTATCCATTTTTTATCGCGAGGCAGGGCCGTTAGAAGCACCTGTCTTGCTCTTGCCGCACGGCTATCCCTGCTCTTCGTTCCAATTCCGCCGACTGATGCCGGCGCTCGCCGACCGCTGGCGGACGATTGCATTCGACTGGCCTGGCTTCGGATACAGCGGCACACCCGATCCGGCCACCTTCGGCTATGATTTCGACGCCTATTGCGACGTGCTTTCCAAGCTTGCCGATAAATTCGGTCTCCAACGCTACGCCTTGTGGCTGCACGATTATGGCTCGCAGATAGGACTCCGGCATGCGATCTCGCACCCGGAGCGGATCAGCGCCCTCATCATCCAGAACGGCGACATCTACGAGGACGTGCTTGGACCCAAATACGCCACGATCAAGGCCTGGTGGACCGACAAGACGCCCGGCAAGCACCGTCCGCTCGAGGCTGCGGTAAGTGAGGACGGGTTCCGGGCCGAGTTCATCGGGGAAGTGGCTGACGACGTCGCCATGCGCGTGCCGCCCGATCTCTGGAATCTTCACTGGCCACTGATGAACACGCCGGTTCGTCGGCAGATCGCCGTCGGTCTGATGGAGAAGCTGGAAGCCAATCTCACCTGGTTTCCGCGCTACCAGGCTTATTTGCGTGAACACCATCCACCCACGCTGATCCTTTGGGGGCCAGAGGATGGCTATATGCCCGCGGCGTCGGCAAGGGCCTATCATCGCGATCTGCCCGATGCGGAACTGCATCTGATCGAAGGGGCGGGTCATTGGCTGCTCGAGACACATTTCGACGACGCGCTGCCGCTGGTCCGCGATTTCCTGGCTGGTGTTCACGGCTGATCACAACCGGCGTCCGCTATGCCCAGTTTGCTGTCCGCCTGACTGAAGGAGAACCTCATGCCGACCAAACCGACCATCGCGCGCATCTGGCGCGGTCGCACCCGCCGCGACATCGCCGACGCCTATGAGCCATACCTGCGTGCCGAGGGTATTCCACCCCTCGAGAAGACGGCGCTTGGCGTCCAATTGCTGCGCGAGGACCGTGATGCCGAGACGTGGTTCACAACCATCTCGTATTGGGCCGACATGCAAGCGATGACCGCCTTTACCAAAGGCGAACCGACCAAAGTCCATCATCTGGACCGAGATGCCGAGTTCCTGATCGAGCTGCCGGAGCGGATCGAAATCCATCGGATACTTGTCGATCGTCGGGGACTGCGCTGAGCGCCGATCGGTGGTTCGCAACCTCTTCTTCTTCGCGGTGATATCGCTGATCTGGGGGCTGACCTGGGCCGCGATCAAGCTCGGTCTCAATGACGCGCCTCCGCGCCTGCTGGCGGCTGCACGCTATTTGCTGACCGCTTTGGCGGCAGGAGCCTGGCTCTTCGGCGAGGCGGTCGGCTGGGCTGAAATCACCGGTGCGATCCTCCTGCTGGCGGCGGCTGCGATCGCGCTACTCAGGCCGCTGGGCGAAAATCGCGGGTGACCACATTGTCGGCCGGCCTCCTGACCTGCCGACCTCGAGCGGCGAAGCGATAGGCCCGCAATCCGTCCGCAGCTATCGCCGTCCGAAAAGCCGTTCGATATCCGCCAGCTTGAGTTCGATATAAGTGGGGCGGCCGTGGTTGCAGGTGCCGGAGCCGGGCGTCGCCTCCATCTGCCGCAGCAGCGCGTTCATCTCCTCGGCCTTGAGCAGGCGGCCGGAGCGCACAGAGCCGTGGCACGCCATGGTCGCGGCTATCTTGTCCAGCCGCTCCTTCAGCGTGTCGACCGTGTCGTTGTCGGCGATCTCGTCGGCGAGGTCGCGCACCAATTGCTGGACATTGGCCTCGCCCAGCATCGACGGCGTCTCGCGCACCGCGACAGCGCCGGGGCCAAAGCGCTCGATGCCGAGACCGAAGCGGGCCAGCGTTTCCGAATGCAGCGCAAGCCGCTCCGCATCCTCCTCCGGCAGGTCGATGATTTCGGGCAGAAGCAGCATCTGCGAGGGCACCGGGCGCGAATGCAGCGCATTCTTCAGCGCCTCGTAGACCAGCCGTTCATGCGCCGCATGCTGGTCGACGATGATGAGCGAATCCCTGGTCTGGGCGACGATGTAGTTCTCATGCACCTGGGCGCGCGCCGCGCCCAGCACCGCGCCGAGCAACGTCTCGGCCGCTTCATCCTGCCCTGCGCGTGCATCGGCGCTGGCAAGCGGACCGGCATCGAAAGCCGCTTGCTCGCTTTCTCGCAAGCCGCGCTGCTCGAAGCCCGCACCATCGAAACCCATATCGAGCGGCCGCTGCGGCGATCGGGCAGGATCGAAGCCGGACGGACCCGACGCGCGGTAGGCCGCGTCGTAGCTGCGGTGGCCGTTTGCCGGTCCGCCGTGGCCGTAGGATGCGGCCCCTGGCCGGAACGCCGCCATCATGCCGGCGGCACCCGTGGTGGCGGCGCGGACGCCGGCATCGGCCAGTGCTTGCCTGATTGCGCCGACGATCAGCCCGCGCACAAGGCCGGGATCGCGGAAGCGCACATCGGCCTTGGCTGGATGGACATTGACGTCGACGATGGCCGGATCGAGCGTCAGGAACAGCACCGTCACCGCGTGGCGGTCGCGCGGCAGGACGTCGGCATAAGCGCCGCGTATGGCGCCGGCGATCAGCTTGTCGCGCACTGGGCGGCCGTTCACATAGGCATATTGCTGCAGCGCGTTGGCGCGGGTGAAGGACGGGATCGACACGTGGCCGGTCAGATGCACGCCATCGCGCATCGCGTCGAGGGCAATCGAATTGTCGGGAAAGTCGGCGCCCATCACCTGGGCGACACGACGCAGGCTGCCTTCCGCGCTGTCATCCGCCGCCGGCAATTCCAGTGTCGAGCGGTCCGAGCCGGCCAGCGTGAAGCGCACGGCGGGGAAGGCGATGGCGATGCGCTTGACCACATCGCTGGTGGCCGAGCTTTCGGCGCGTTCGCCCTTCATGAACTTCAATCGGGCCGGCGTTGCGAAGAACAGGTCCCGCACCTCGACCGTGGTGCCGCGATTGGCCGCCGCCGGCCTGACAGGCAGGACGCGGCCACCCTCGATGCCGATCTCGGCGGCGCTGTCGCTTGCTGCCGTGCGCGAGCGGATCGAAAGTCGCGACACCGAGCCGATCGACGGCAGCGCTTCGCCGCGGAAGCCCAGCGAGCGAATGTCGTTGATATCCTCGGTGAGCTTGGAGGTGCAGTGACGTGCGATCGCCAGCGCCAGCTCCCGTTCGGGAATGCCGGAGCCGTCATCGGTGACGCGGATCAGGTTCAGCCCGCCGCCCGATGTGACGATCTCGACGCGCGAAGCACCGGCATCGAGCGCATTCTCGACCAGTTCCTTGACCACGCTCGCCGGACGCTCGATGACTTCGCCGGCGGCGATCTGGTTGATCATCGTTTCGGAAAGCTGGCGGATGGGCATGGCGGCACTATAGGCGGATTCGCGTCGCGCGGGAGGGGCAGAATTGCGCCAGCGGTGGATCAGTGGAAAACGACTTATGCCTGCGCCGCCAGCCAGTCGCGCACCTTGCGGGCGTTGTCGCTGAGCTCCCGGTTCTTCGGCCAGACGACATAGAAGGCCTTGCCGGTCTTCAGCACATGATCCGTCACCGGCACCAGCAGGCCCGACGCCAGCAGCCGCTCGGCGAGGTGCCGCCAGCCGAGCGCGATGCCTTGGCCTTCCATGACACCCTGAATCACCAGGCCGTAGTCGTTGATGCGCAGGCCGCGCGCGGTATCGCTGAGATTGGCGCCCGCAGACTGGAACCATTCGTCCCAACTGGCCGCCTCGCGATACGGCTCCTCCAGATGGATGAGGCGGTGCGTGGCCAGTTCGGCAGCGGATCTGGGCAGGCCGAACTTTGCCGCATAGCTGGTGCCGGCGACGGGAAATATCTCCTCGTCAGCCAGCGGCAACGAATGATAGTCCGGCCAGTCCCGCGGCGCGCCGCCGCGCACGCCGAGCGGGATGCCTTCCGCGATGATGTCGAGGTCGCGGTCGGCGGTCTGGATACGCAGGTCGATGCCTGGCAGCTCGTCACGGAACTGCTGCAGGCGCGGCATCATCCAGAACGAACCGAACGCGGTCGAGGCGGCCAGCGTGACATGACCGCCGGTCGCCTGCAGGCGCAGATCCTCCGCCGATTTGCGGATGTGCGAAAGGCCGAGCGAGACGTCGGCATGGAAGCGCTCGCCGGCCTCGGTCAGGAGCACCTGGCGGTGGCGGCGCTGGAACAGCTTGGCGCCGAGCTGTTCTTCCAGTCCGCGCACGGCATAGGAGACGGCGGCCTGCGTCATGCCCAGCTCGCGCCCGGCGGCGGTGAAGCTCGACAGCCGCCCGGCCGCCTCGAAGACGATCAGGCTGCCGGCCGAAGGCAGAAGGTGGCGCAAGCTTCGCATAAGCTGAGCTTATACAAGAGATCAGGATTTTCCAGCGTCACATCACCATTTTGTCGCGCTAGGCTCCTTCATGAGTGGAATGGAGTTGCCATGAACGCACCGGCCCCCGAAGTGACCGAACATGCCAACCGCCGCAGTGGCGGCCGCCTGGGGCGCAAGGCCCTGCGCGGAGCTCCCGTAACGTCGTTCCCGACGCTGGTCCGCCAGATCCCCGTCTACCAGATGGTCCCGGATGAGGCGGTCGAGCTGATCCACGAGGAGTCGCTCTTGATCCTCGAAGAGGTGGGATGCGAGTTCCGCGACGGCGAGGCCATCGCACTGTGGAAGGCGGCGGGCGCGGATGTCTCGGAAACCCGTGTGCGGATCGACCGGGCCCTGCTGATGGAACTGGTGTCGAAGGTCCCGTCGGAGTTCACGCTCAATGCGAGGAATCCGCAGCGCACGGTGCGGGTGGGCGGCAACAATACCATCTTCGTGCCGATGTATGGCGCGCCCTATGTTCGCGATCTCGACAACAACAGGCGTTACGGCACGCTCGCCGACCTCAACAATTTCCACAAGCTCGCCTACATGGCGCCGGCGCTGCATTCATCGAGTTCGGTCATTTGCGAGCCGATGGAAATCGCGGTACCGAAGCGTCACCTCCACATCATCCATTCCGCGCTTAAGCATTCCGACAAGCCGTTCATGGGCATCGTCACGTCCAAGGAGCGGGCGGAAGACACGATGGCGATGGCAGGCATCGTGTTCGGAGAGGATTACGTCCGCGACAATCCGGTCCTGGTGTCGATCACCAACTGCAATTCGCCGCTGGTGTGGGACGCCACCATGCTGGACGCGATGAAGGTCTATGCGCGAAGCAACCAGCCGCTGATCCTCGCACCCTTTGCACTGTGCGGCGCCTCGACTTCGGCGTCCGCCGTGGGCGCTGTGGCACAGGTCAATGCGGAAGCGCTGGCGGGCGTCGCCTTCACGCAACTGCTGCGCCCAGGCTCGCCGCAGATCTACGGACAGTTCATGGTCACGGTGGACATGAAGACCGGTGCTCCGATGGGCGGCACGCCCGAGGCGGCGCAGATGATGTATCTGATGGGAGCGCTGGCGCGGAAATACCGGCTGCCGTGGCGCACCTCCGGCTTCCATGTCGGGTCGAAGCTCAACGACGCCCAGGCTGGTTACGAGGCGAACATGCTGATGCATGCCGCCATCCTCGCCGGCGCCAACTACATCTGGCACTCCGCCGGATGGCTCGAGGCCGGCCTGACCTGCGGCTATTCGAAATTCGCCACCGACTGTGAACAGCTCATCGGCTGGTACAAATATGCCGGCGGCCTGCCGTTCGACGATTTCAAGGAAGCCATGGCGGCAATCCGCGAGGTGGGACCGCAGGGCCATTTCCTCGGTACCCAGCACACGCTGGAACATTTCGAATCCGCCTTCTTCATGCCCTCGATCATGGACTTCAATTCGTTCGAACAGTGGAAGGCAGAAGGGGCGAAGGACCACGACACGCGCGGCCGCGAGAAGGCGCGCAACATGCTGGCGGATTACGAGGAGCCGAAGCTCGACGAAGGCATCGCCGATGGCCTGATGGATTTCATCGCGCGGCGCGAGGAGAGGCTGCCGGACAGCGTCAGTTGAGGCGAAGAACCAAGATCAAAGGGAACCAGACGGGAGGAAAAAATGGCATTCTTCAGAAGCAGTGGCGATCGCGTGCCGAGCGCTATCGAGGCAATGGCGGTCGAAGCACGCGCGGGTCGTGTCGACCGGCGCGAGTTCCTGGCGCTGGCAAGCGCCTTCGGCGCATCGACGGCTCTTGCCTATGGCATGATCGGCCTTGCCGTGCCGGATCGGGCCTTGGCCGAAGAGCCGAAGAAAGGCGGAACGCTGCGCGTCTCGATGTCGGTGAAGGGACAGAAGGATCCGCGCACTTACGACTGGGTGGAACTGGCGAACATTTCGCGCTGCTGGCTGGAGCCGCTTGTCCGCTATACCAGGCAATTCACCTTCGAGCCGGTCCTGCTCGAAAGCTGGGATATCAACGACGACGCCACCGAATACGTGCTGCATGTGCGCAAGGGCATCACGTGGAACAATGGCGATGCCTTCAACGCCGATGACGTCGCTCACAATCTGACCCGCTGGTGCGAGAAGAATGTCGCCGGCAATTCCATGGCCGCCCGGGTCGGCGCGCTGATCGACGCAAAGACCGGCAAGGCCAGGGATGGCGCGATCACCAAGGTCGACGACAATACGGTCAAGCTGAAGTTAAGCGAACCAGACATTTCGCTGATCCCGAATTTCACCGACTATCCGGCGCTCGTCGTCCATCGCAGCTTCGATGCCGACGGTGCCGATCCGATCAAGAAGCCGATCGGCACGGGACCGTTCGAACTGGTCTCCTACGATGTCGGCCAGAAGGCGGTCGTCAAGCGTCGTGAGAATGGCAAATGGTGGGGTGGTGAGGCGCCGCTCGACAGCGTCGAGTTCGTCGACTACGGCACCGATTTCAACGCCACCGTGAACGCGTTCGAATCCGGTGAGATCGACCTCAATTTCGAGTCGCCCGCCGACTTCATCGACATTCTCGACAAGATGGATCTGGTGAAATCGGAGGTGGCGACGGCGACGACGCTGGTTGCCCGCACCAACATCACCCACAAGCCCTACGACGACAAGCGGGTGCGCAACGCCCTGCAAATGGCCGTCGACAACAATGCGGTCCTCGAACTCGGTTATGCCGGGCGAGGCACCCCTGGTGAAAACCACCACGTCGCCCCGATCCATCCGGAATACTATGCGCTGCCCAAGAAGACACGCGACGCCGCCGGCGCCAAGAAGCTGATGGCGGAAGCCGGACAGGCCGACTTCGAGCATGAGCTGATCACCATCGAGGACGATTGGCAGAAGAATACCGGCGACGCCATTGCCGGCCAGTTGCGCGATGCCGGGATCAAGGTGAAGCGCACGGTGCTGCCGGGTTCGACCTTCTGGAACGACTGGACGAAATATCCCTATTCGATGACGATCTGGTACATGCGCCCGCTTGGCGTGCAGGTGCTGGCGCTCGGCTATCGCACCGGCGAGGCCTGGAATGAATCGGCATATTCCAACCCCGATTTTGATGCCAAGCTCAAGCAGGCGCTTTCGCTCATCGACGTGGAGAAACGACGCGAGGTCATGAAGGATGTCGAGCAGATCCTGCAGGATTCGGGCGTCATTATTCAGCCCTTCTGGCAGAAGCTCTACAGCCACATGAGCAAGAAGGTGAAGAACTATGGTGTCCACCAGACATTCGAGATGGACCTTCAGAACGTCTGGCTGGACGGCTAAAACAAGGTGCTGCAGGACTTCATGAGCCGCAAAAAAGCCGATATGCAGGATACGTGGTGTTGATAGGCTCAAGCCGTCAAAAGCCGGAGATTCTGCATGCGACTGACAGTGATCGTTGCCGCCCTTTCGATAGCCCTGCCGGCCGGAGCCGTCGCCGGACCGGCGTCCGACGCGGTGAAGTTCTTCTATGCCCCGGCGGTCAAGTTCGAGGCCGACGAACAATATCGGGACCGGTTCACCGAACCGGTGACGAAACTGTTCGACCTGAACGACCAGGCAACGAAAAAGAACCCGGACCAGGTCGCCTGCATCGATTTCGATCCTGGTCTCGACGCTCAGGATTTCGATCAGAAAACCGTCTCGAAAACGCTGAAACTGTCTGAGAAGCAGGATGGCGACAACGCACAGGTCACGGCATCCTTCAGCCTGTTTCCGGAAGGCGATGATTCCAAACGTGAAATGCTCTGGTCGCTCAAGAAGATCGACGGCAAGTGGAAGATATCGGACATCGCTTCCAAAACCAGCGACTGGACGCTCAGCGCGCTGGAATGCATGGCCGGCCAGACGCCGGAGTGAAGCGATGGCCCACCGCCGGTTCGTGGCACTGTCGGGTGTGTGCCTGCTGGCGGCTCTGAGCGGCGCCGCCGCGCAAGGCTTGTTGGGTGCGCCGCCGGCAAACGCCCCGGCCGACACCCAGCCGAGCGACAGCGCTGCACCGCCCGCAAATGCGCCGGGCGGAGCGGCAGAACCGGCCACGCCGCCGGTTGGATGGTCGCCGGCCGAAGCCGCGCCCGCCGCACCGATCCAGCCGGGCTCGCCGACCGCCGTTGTGCGGCCGTTTTACGATCAGGTCGGGCTGGAGATCGATCCGGCCGAGCGAAGCCATTTCATCGATCCAGCCAAAACCGTGCTCGACAAGAGCGACGCCTTGCGCAAATCCGGGCAGGGCGAGTGCCTCGACCCCAACATGGCGCTCGACAATGCCGATTACGACAAGGCCGAGATAGACAAGAGCCTGAAGACGCTCGAGGCGATCAACGGTGACCAGGCCAAGGTCATCGTCGCCTTCGTCATATCGGGCAACCCGCACCGGCTGGAATGGAAATTCAAGAAGGTCGATGGCGACTGGAAGATCACGGACCTGTTGTCGGTGACCGGCGAATGGGCACTCAGCCAATATCAGTGCGAATGATGGGCGAGCTCAACCCCGCCCGCGATAGGGCGCCACCCCGGTGTCGGGGAGCCAGGCGCCTTCCGGCGGAGCGCCGGTTTGCCAGAACACATCGATCGGAATGCCGCCGCGTGGATACCAATAGCCGCCTATGCGCAACCACAGCGGCTTGGTTGCCGCCACGATGCGGCGGCCGATCATGACGGTGCAGTCTTCATGGAAGGCGCCATGGTTGCGAAACGAGGTCATGAACAGCTTGAGCGACTTCGATTCCACCAGAGCCGCATCGGGTGCGTAGTCGATGACGATATGGGCGAAGTCCGGTTGGCCGGTGACCGGGCACAGCGAGGTGAATTCCGGGCAGGTGAAGCGCACGATCGCCGGCGGCCCGTCGCCGCGCGAAAACGGTACGGTCTCCAGAACCGCTGCTTCGGGGCTTTGTGGCGTCTCGACGTGCGCACCGAGCTGGGTGAGAGTTTTGGTATCGATCATGGGCCCAATCCTTGTCGCATGCGCCCGGAGTGCGTGCGGGACGACATGCTTGAAAACGAATTTTGCCGCTCATTAGCACAATTTGAAACCGCAGGAAGACGATGACCTCCAACGATCCGCTTCTCCAGCCCTACCAGCTCAAACATCTGACGCTGAAGAACCGGGTCATGTCGACCAGCCATGAGCCGGCCTATTCCGAGGACGGCATGCCGAAACAGCGATACCGGCTCTACCATGCCGAGAAGGCCAAGGGCGGTATGGCGCTGACCATGACCGCCGGCTCGGCGATCGTCTCGCGCGACAGCCCGGCCGCTTTCGGCAATCTGCATGTCTATGACGACAGGATCGTGCCGTGGCTGGCCGAGCTCGCCGATGCCTGCCACGAGCACGACTGCAAGGTGATGATCCAGATCACCCATCTCGGCCGCCGTACCGGCTGGAACAAGGCCGACTGGCTGCCGGTGCTCTCGGCCTCGCCGGTGCGTGAGCCGGCGCATCGCGCATTCCCGAAAACCATCGAGGACTGGGACATCGAGCGCATCGTCGCCGACTATGCTTCGGCCGCCCAGCGCTGTCAGGCCGCCGGCCTGGACGGCATCGAGTTCGAATCCTACGGCCATCTGATGGACGGCTTCTGGTCGCCGGCCACCAACCATCGCGACGACGAATTCGGCGGCTCGCTCGACAACCGCCTGCGCTTCACCAACATGGTGCTTGATGCCGTGCGTGCGTCGGTCGGCGAGAAATTCGTCGTCGGCATCCGCATGGTCGCTGACGAAGATTTCGAAAAAGGCCTGTCCAAACAGGAGGGCATCGAGATCGCCAGGCGGCTGGCCAATTCCGGCAAGGTCGATTTCCTCAACATCATCCGCGGCTCGATCGAAAGCGATGCGGCGCTGACCAAGGTCATACCGGTGGCCGGCATGCGCTCGTCGCCGCATCTCGATTTCGCCGGAGAGGTGAGGGCGGCGACGAAATTCCCGACCTTCCACGCGGCGCGCATATCCGACGTGGCCACCGCACGCCACGCCATTGCCACCGGCAAGCTCGACATGGTCGGCATGACCCGCGCCCATATCGCCGATCCGCACATCATCAAAAAGGTGATGGAGGGCCGCGAGCATGAGATCCGCCCGTGCGTGGGCGCCACCTATTGTCTCGACCGCATTTATGAGGGCGGCGAAGCGCTTTGCGTCCACAATGCCGCGACTGGCCGCGAGGCCGAAATCCCGCATATCATCGTCAAGACCGAAGGACCGAAGCAGAAAATCGTGGTCATCGGAGCCGGCGCCGGCGGGCTGGAGGTTGCGCGGGTCGCAGCCGAGCGCGGCCACAAGGTGACGGTGCTTGAAGCATCGAGCCAGGCCGGCGGCCAAATTCGACTGGCGACGCAGAATCCGCGCCGCAAGGAGCTGATCGGTATCATCGACTGGCGGCTGGCTGAACTCGCCCGGCTCGGCGTCGAGATCCGCTACGACACCTGGGCGGAGAAGGACGATGTTCTGGCGCTGTCACCCGACGTGGTGGTGGTCGCCACCGGCGGCCTGCCGCAGAACCCGCCGCTGACGGCCGGCGACAATCTTGTCACCTCAAGCTGGGACATCATGGCCGGCAGCGTCAAGCCGGCCGAAAATGTACTGCTCTATGACGACAATGGCGGCCATCAGGGCATGGGCGCCGCCGAACTGATCGCCAATGCCGGCTCGAAACTCGAACTTGTCTCGCCCGAACGTTTCTTTGCCCCGGAAATGGGCGGCATGAACCATGTGCCGTACATGCGCGCCTTTCAGGAAAAGGGCGTCAGCATCACCATCAACACGCGGCTGCGTTCGGTGCGCCGCGAGGGCAACCAACTGGTCGCCGAACTGGCATCGGATTTCGCCGATGGCTGGCGCGGCGAGCGCAGGGTCGACCAGGTGGTGGTCGAGCACGGTACGTTGCCGCTCGATGATCTCTATCTCTCGCTGAAGCCTCTGTCGAAGAACGGCGGTGCGGTCGACTACGAACGGCTGGTGAGCGGTGGCGACATCTTCCCCAAGCGCAATCCAGAAGGCGGCTTTGTACTGTTCCGCATCGGCGACGCGGTCGCTTCGCGCAACATCCATGCCGCCATCTACGACGGCATCAGGTTCGGCTTGCGGATCTGAAATTGGGCGTTGCCAGGATCGGTGGCGCGCGGCCGGACCTGCGTACGAGAGCCCATGTACTTCGGTCTGGCCGCGCGCTCGCGCGTCATTGGCTCGTCGCCAGACAACGCACGATTCTGTGAGGGTGTGCCGCGTGGCGGCGTTCAAAACATTCTGGCGGTGGCCATGCACAGCACTGTCAGCACCAACAGCCCCCCGGCAATGCGCTCGCCTCTTGTCATCTTCGCGCGCAACTGCCTTTCCGTTGCCGCATCGGCACCGGCAAGCTGCCTGCTGGTTGAGCCTACCAGCGCGCCTTGCACGCCGGCGGCGATCAGGGCCGTCACGATGCCCAGCGCCAGCACCTTCTCCATCGAGCCGAAAACACCCTCGTGAAAGAAATACCAGAGCAGTATGCCGGTCAGGAAAACCAGGCCGGCAGCGCCCATTTGCGGCCGGAAGAACCGTTCCGCCCGGATGTCCGGGTCACGGCCGACCGCGATGGTCGTGCCCGCCCAGAATACGCCTGCCATGACATGAAGACCGATAACGACGATGTAGACATATTGCATGACCGGATTTCCTCTTTAGCCCGCCATCTCTAGATAATTAGATATCGAATGGTTAGATGTCAATATATAAGTCGTGCCAGTTCCATCCGTGCATGACACCGTCTAGGGTCCTGCAATGACACCCTTTGACCGCCCGCCAGTCGGCATGAATCTCGGACGAACCGCCAAGCTGGTTGCCCAGGCCTTCGATGCTGCCCTGGTCGAGGCTGGAGGTACATTGCCGATCTGGCTCACGCTGCTATCGGTCAAGTCGAGCAACCTTGCCAACCAGCGCGAGCTTGCCGGCATGATCGGTATCCAGGGCGCGACGCTGACCCATCATCTCAACGCCATGGAGGCGCAGGGCCTGCTGATGCGCCGCCGCGACCCCGTCAACCGCCGGGTTCATCTGGTCGAATTGACCGAGGCCGGAGAAGCGATGTTCGAGACACTGCGCAAGGCCGCGCTCGTCTTCGACAAGCGGCTGCGAGTGGGATTGACCGACGAGCGTCTGGCGGAGTTCGCGCAGGTGCTGGCTGTGTTGCGGGGCAATGTCGGGGGATAGAACCCTGCGGACCAAGAATTTCCTTGGACTGGACTTCCCTCATCACATTTGTAACGTTCCATTGTCCGGCTGATCCTGGTGGGAAGAGGTCAGGCTCAACTCTTCTGTAAAATCTGTGCAAGAATACCGAAGCCGCTGGCTTCGGGAGCGAGAAGTCGCCGGAAAACCTAACAACGTTCGGGGGGACAAGTTGACCAAAGAAGATCTGTTCGTTCCGCGCCAGACCAACACGGCGCTTTACATCCAGCTATACGAGGCTGGATATCCGCTTGCCGATATCGCCAGGGTGCAGAAGGCGTATCGTGTGTGTTGCGCGATGTTCAACGGCCGTTATCGCAAGACGGGACGGCCTTTCATCTGCCATGCGGTGGGAGCTGCGTCGTCGGTCGCGCATTTCGACCAAAGCGTCGATCTTGTCCTCGCCGCTATGTTTCACGCCGCCTATGACGGAGGCCAGTATCCGGACGGCAAATCCAGCAGGCGAACCGATGCTCATCGCAAGTGGCTGGAGCAAAAAATTGGTCCTCGCGTCGAGGGTCTTGTCGCTCGCGTGGTCGGACTGAAATTCGACACGGGAGATCCCGAGCGCATTGTGGACAAAGGTGTGCCGACCGGCGACGAGGACATTCTGTTCCTGGCGCTTGCCCATGAGGTCGATGACCTGGCGGACGGCGGACTGGCGTTTGCGCCCAAATACGGCCAGTCGATTCGTTCGAGGGTTGCTGCCTGCGCCACTCTGGCCAGGAATCTGGGCCGCGAAAATCTTGCCGCCACCATCGAAGGTTACGGCGCCCGCTACGAGACGATGGCGTGGGCTGCTCCCCTCCAGGAGACGAAGCTGGTGGGCTTTCAGATGACGCCTAATTTGCGCACATACATCAAATTGCGTCGGCACAAGCTGCGCGGGGAGTCGATCGAGGTGCTTTGACGCCTTGCCGGCCATGCGACAGCATCGGGTACCGATGCACATCCGCTGAAGAACTCGCCGTCCTCACCGGTTCAGTCGTCGTAGCCCTGGATTGCCCCAAAGGCGTAACGGCGCAGCTTCAGCGCGGCGATCAAATTGGTCAGCTTCGTCTTGCCGTCGAAGCCGTCCTGAAACATCTCGTCATGCATCAGCAGGATCAGCTTGCCGGGCTTGACGAAGCGGCCATAGCCGAACAGATGATCGATCTCGCTGACCAGATGGTCGACGCTCTGCACCGGCTCGCCGTTGTCCTTGTGCACCCATTCATGGTCCCAGCCGTAGAGATAGAAGCCTGAGGCCGCGACAAATTCGTAGTCGGGCTCTTCATGCCCCTCCTGGGCGAGGCCAAGCGAAGTGTCGTTCTTCGACATGGAGGGCAGCCTGAACACGTCGCGCCCCGGCAGCCTTGCATGCACCACGGGCTTCAAGCCGAGCACCGCGTTTGCCCGTACCATGTCGGCGACGACACCCTCGGTGTCGCCGTAGAAATGCCGGTAGTGATTGTAGGCATGGCTGTAGCTGTGGTTGCCGAGCGTCACCAGAGGAAGCTGCTTGGCGCGCTGGACGAGCGCTCTGTTGGCAGCGCTCGCCTGTGCGTGCATGCCGACCATGAATAGGGTTGCAGGAACCTGCTCGGCCTCCAGCACGTCGAGGATGTTGCTTGTGCCGTTCAGCGGCCCATCGTCGAAGGTAAGATAGATGGTGCGATCGGCGCCCTGGGCGGGGGCCGCAAAGATCAGCAGTGCCGCAAGGGCAAACCGAAACGGTGTCATCAGCCCCGATATCCCTGTTGCGATCACGACAAGGCGGCCATCTTCACACGCGGTTGTCAAGGCAGCCCGGCCGTACCTATGCCAGGCTTCCTTGCAGCACCGTCAGCTTGGCCTTCTTCGGCATGCGAGCGGTCAGCCATTCCAGCGCCTTGTCGTGCGGCATCGGGAAGGCGATGGAGTAGCCCTGCACCTGGTCACAGCCGATCGCCATCAGCGAATCGAGCTCGGCCTCGGTTTCGGCACCCTCCGCGACGATCGAGATGCCGAGGCCACGCGCCAGCTCGGTGATGGCGCGCACGATCTTCGAGTTGTCGCCATTCTCATGGATGTTCTGAACGAAGCGGCGATCGATCTTCAGCCGGTCGATCTCGTTCGGGTTGACATGGCTGAGCGAAGCATAGCCGGTGCCGAAATCATCGAGTTCGAGATGGACGCCGGCTGCCCTGATGTGGCGCAGCTTGGCGGCGATGCCTGTCTTTTCGTCGTCGAGGATGACGGATTCGACGATTTCCAGCGACAGTTTTTGCGGCGGCAGCCCAGCCTTTTCCAGCGTCTCGAACAAGAACGCATCGAAATCGTGCTCGCGCAGCTCGGTGCCGGAAACATTGACGGCAAGCCGTCCGAAGGCAATGCCGGCGCGATTCCATTCGGCCGCCTCGTTGATCGCCTTGGTGATGACGATGCGGCCGATCTCGGGCATGAAGCCGCATTTCTCGGCGACCGGGATGAATTCGCCGGGCGGGATCATGCCGCGCTCCGCATGGTTCCAGCGCACCAGCGCCTCTATGCCGCTGATCGTGCCGTTGGTCAGCGAGACCTGCGGCTGGAAATAGACCTGGAACGCCCGCTCCGCGATGGCGACCTTGATGTCGTGCTCGAGCTGCTTGCGATAATCGAGTTCGCGGCGCAGTTCCTCGGAGAAGAAGGAGAAGTTGCCACCGCCAAGCTTCTTGGCGGAATAAAGCGCCAGGTCGGCATGGACCAGCAAATCCCCAGCATTGTCGGCGTCGATCGGATAGACCGCGATGCCGGCGCTGGCGCCTGGGAGAATGGTCGTGCCCTGGAAGACGATCGGCTCGTTGATGTGCGCCAAGATGCGCCGCGCCAGCATGTTGATGTCTTCGGTGCCGCCGGCGCCGCCGAGGATCATGACGAACTCGTCGCCGCCCAGGCGCACGCACAGATCCGACGCCCGGCAGGAATCGCGCATGCGCTGTGCCGTGACGACCAGCACATAGTCGCCGGCGGCGTGGCCGAGCGTATCGTTGATCTGCTTGAACCGATCGAGATCGAGCTGGACGACGGCAAGGCGTTCGCGACGCCGGTGCGTGCCCTTGATCAGCGTGTCGAAATGATCGGTCAGGAACGTGCGGTTGTGCAGGCCGGTGAGGCCGTCATGAACCGCGATGAAGGCCATGGAATTGCGCGCGTCGATCAGTTCATGCGTCTTGCGCAGGATGGCGTTCGACATCGGCCTGAAGATGAAGAGCGCCACCAGTATGATGACGCCGATTGTGGCGTAGAACAGCGTGCGATGGAGAGCGAGCAGCTTCTCGGAGCGGTCGTCGGCGTCGGCAGTGATGCGCTGGCCGAGCGCGGCATAACCCGACAAGGTCGCATTGGCGACTGAGGCGTCGAGATTGACGCGTTCGCCGCCGCCCTTGTAGCCGCCATTGCCGTTGAATTGCGATTCATAGGCCGAGATCAGGCGGTCGCCATTGGCGATCAGCCCGACGGAGAAATAGTCGAGGTGGAAGGGCTTGGCGAAGAGGACGCTTTCGATCGACTTCGGGTCGAGCTTGGCCGGCGATTGCGGATCGGCTCCTGTCTGATCGAGCAGCAGGTCGTAGTTGGTCTCGAACTCCGCCGTTGCCTGCTTGAGCGCGCTGACCAGCGCCGGTTGCTTGTCGCGTGAACCGGCACCCGTTGCACTGGCAAGGAAGACGATGCGCTGCGACAGCGTCTTTTGTGTGCTGACGATGTCGAGCAAGGTGTGATTGTGCTGTTGGGTGGCCATCATCTGCTGCAGCAGGATGAAGGAGGCGATCACCATGGCCGCAATGATCAGCAGGGCCAGCCAATAGCCAGCCTTGATCAGCAGTATGAGCTTGCCTGAAACGGTTTGCACCGGCTGCTGCGACATTTTCGGGGGCGGCCCTCTCGCCTAAGGATTCTTGCCTAGGGATTCTTGTATGAGCACCATTGAACTGCAAACGTTAACAGGACCGGAAATCGACGGCTGTCCGGCAAGGGGCGGCCGTGGAAAGATCGCGGAATGGTTATCGGCTCGTTTAGCACCGTACCGGCATTTGAGCGGTCATCGGCCAGAACCTTTGTCGTGGCGTCGTTCCTCGGCCGCGTGATGATCGACATCGGGGCCGCATCGTGCTGCTTGCCACCGATCCGGTCGTTTTTGCGATGGATTTTTCGCGCGGACGAGACGACAGTCGGCCCACATCAAACGAGGCTAGGTCATGACCGCAGCATTCCTCTCCCACATCGACAGCGAGCTCGCGGGGCTCAAATCGGCAGGCCTCTACAAGTCGGAGCGGGTGATCACTTCGACGCAGTCGGCCGAGATCGAGGTCGGCGGCGACAAGGTGTTGAATTTCTGTGCCAACAACTATCTCGGCCTCGCCGATAGCGCCGATTTGCGCAATGCTGCCAAGCAGGCGCTCGACCGCTATGGCTACGGCATGGCATCGGTGCGCTTCATCTGCGGCACGCAGGAAGAGCACAAGCAACTCGAAGCCACGATTTCCTCCTTCCTCGGCATGGAAGACACCATCCTTTACGGCTCCTGCTTCGATGCCAATGGCGGCCTGTTCGAGACGCTGCTGGGCGAGGAAGACGCCATTATTTCGGATGCCTTGAATCATGCCTCGATCATCGATGGTGTGCGGCTGTCGAAGGCCAAACGTTTCCGCTACGCCAACAACGACATGGCCGATCTCGAGGCGCGCCTGAAGGAAGCCCGGGACTGCCGCTTCCGGTTGATCGCCACCGACGGCGTGTTTTCGATGGATGGCATCATCGCCAATCTCAGGGGTGTCTGCGACCTCGCCGAGAAGTATGACGCCATGGTGATGGTCGACGACAGCCATGCCGTCGGCTTCGTCGGTCAGAACGGCCGCGGCTCGGCCGAGCATTGCGGCGTCGAGGGCAGGGTCGACATCATCACCGGGACGCTCGGCAAGGCACTTGGTGGGGCCTCCGGTGGTTACACCTCGGGCAAAAGCCAGGTGGTCGACTGGTTGCGCCAGCGCTCACGGCCGTATCTCTTTTCCAACACGCTGATGCCGGCGATCGCCGGCGCTTCGATCAAGGTGTTCGAGCTGATCAAGGACGGCGATGGGCTGCGCGACAAACTCTACGACAACGCTGCGCGGTTCCGGTCGCAAATGGGCAAGCTCGGCTTCACGCTGGCCGGAGCGGATCATCCGATCATCCCGGTGATGCTGGGCGATGCCAGCCTGGCGCAGGAGATGGCCGCGCGCATGCTGAAGCGCGGCATCTATGTCATCGGCTTCTCCTTCCCGGTGGTGCCAAAGGGGCAGGCGCGCATCCGCACGCAGATGTCGGCGGCGCATTCCAGCGCCGATATCGACCGCGCGGTGGAAGCGTTCGCCGCCGTCGGGCGCGAACTCGGGGTGATTTCCTGACAAGCCGGAATCGAAAAGCGATTCCGGAACAAGAGCTTCAAGGGACAAAAGCATGTCGAACATGATGAAAGCGCTGGTGAAGGCCAAGGCCGAACCAGGCATCTGGATGGAAGAGGTGCCGGTGCCGGAAATCGGCCCTAACGACGTGCTGATCAAGATCAAGAAGACGGCGATCTGCGGCACCGACGTGCACATCTACAATTGGGACCAGTGGGCGCAGAAGACGGTGCCGGTGCCGATGGTGACGGGCCATGAATTCGTCGGCACCGTTGCCGATTTCGGCGCAGCGGTCACCGAATACAAGGTCGGCCAGCGCGTGTCGGGCGAGGGCCACATCGTCTGCGGTCATTGCCGCAACTGTCGCGCCGGGCGAGGGCATCTGTGCCGCAACACGCTCGGCGTCGGCGTCAATCGTCCGGGCGCCTTCGGTGAGTATCTGGCTATCCCGCAGCACAACGTCGTGCCGATCCCCGATGATGTGCCGGACGAGATCGCCGCCATCTTCGATCCGTTGGGCAATGCCGTGCACACGGCACTCTCCTTCGATCTGGTCGGCGAGGACGTGCTGGTCACCGGCGCCGGGCCGATCGGCATCATGGGCGCGCTCGTCGCCCAATGCGTCGGCGCGCGAAAAGTGGTCATCACCGACATCAATCCGGTGCGGCTGGCGCTGGCGAAAAAGCTCGGCGTCCAGCATGTCGTCGACGCGTCCAAGGAAAAGCTGCGCGATGTCATGCCGGCACTCGGCATGACCGAGGGTTTTGATGTCGGCCTCGAAATGTCGGGCGCAGCCCCCGCCTTCCGCGACATGATCGACACCATGAACAACGGCGGCAAGATCGCCATTCTGGGCATCGCCCCGACCGGATTCGAGATCGACTGGAACAAGGTCATCTTCAAGATGCTGCATCTCAAGGGCATCTATGGCCGCGAGATGTTCGAGACCTGGTACAAGATGATCGCGCTGGTGCAGGGGCCGCTGGATGTTTCCGGGCTTATCACGCACCGCATCGGCATCGACGATTTCCAAGCCGGCTTCGATGCAATGCGCAGCGGCAGTTCCGGCAAGGTGGTGATGGATTGGTAGATGCCGCCCTAACGCAGAATTCTGTTTTTCATCAGCCATTTCACGGAGCGGGGCCACGCGTAGTTCGCACCCATGCGAAGATCGGTAAACCCCTCCGAAACATGTTTCCCGGTTTCGGCGTCAAGGATGCGAATGAACATAGTATGTTCTGTTCGGTTGACGCGCGTTACGACGCCAAGCAAGGCAAGCGACGCGCCGTGCTCCTTGGCAATCGGGCCTTCACAACCAGCGCAGTTGCGCAATCCGTGCGGCGCCGCAGCCTGTGTATCCCTCGCCGGCACATCAATTACTGTAAAACGCCCAGACTGGGAGAGCATGTCCTTAGCAACTTGTGCTGATTCCGACAGATAGCGCCTGTCATATTCATCCGGGGGAATTATTCCCGCCCCGGCGCTCTTGTCCTCCAATTCGAAAGGGAACACTTCGATCGACATCGGCTTTGTCTGCTGCGCCTGCGCAAATGTGCAGGTGCCTACAAGCAGCGTCACCAGGACACTTAATGTGCGAATGCTCATCGTATCCTCCTGTCGGTATGATGGGCATTATACGCGGCCTGACAACGCAAATCACGATTAAATCGAAAGCAATGCTATGCTTCGGGAGTTTCCACGCAGTCTCGCTCCAACTCCGTCGTTCAGAGTGATTGGCTTGATCTTGGACTAACTCTTGCTCGGGACCAGACTGGTCTCCAATGCAGCCAGTCCGCTGGTGATCGCCGTGCGCTCTTCAGCGCTGAGCCTTGCCAGCAAATCCCGTTCGAACGCCTTCGCCAGCGGCACCATCTCGCGGTAGGCGGCCAGCCCCGCCTTCGTCAGCGACAGATGCTCGACCCGGCGATCATTCTCATCTGGCGTACGCACAAGCCAACGCCGCCGTTCGAGTTCAGCCACGGCGCGTGAAACCTTGGTCTTGTGCATAGCCGATTGCTCGCCGAGTTCGGTCGCAGTCATCGTTCCATGCTGCCCCAGCCCCGAAAGGGTGCGCCATTCCGGCCGCGTCAGGCCATGGCTGTCCTTGTATATCCTCGAAAATTCGCGGCTGACGGCGTCGGCAAGCCGGTAGAGCCGGTAGGGCAGGAAGTTTTCCAGATTGAGAATTTCAGCCGCGTCGGACGCTTCGCTCCTGATCGCCATTTTTCAAAGCCGCCATTGATGGTTACATTTTCGATGGTTACAAATGAAACCAGTTTGGTCAATTGAGATCCATTCCGGGAGGAAGCAATGGCCTTTTCCTACATGCCGGGCTTCGGCAACGATTTTGAGACCGAGACGCTGCCCGGCTCGTTGCCGCAGGGCCGGAATTCGCCGCAGCGGCCGGCCTACGGCCTCTATGCCGAGCAGCTTTCAGGCTCGCCCTTCACCGCGCCGCGCGGCACCAATGAGCGGTCCTGGCTCTACCGCATCCGGCCGAGCGTCAAGCACACCGGCCGCTTCAAGGCGGCGAGCTATCCCTTGTGGAAGAGTGCGCCCAATGTCGGCGATCATGAACTGGCGCTCGGCCAGTATCGCTGGAACCCGGTGCCGATGCCGAAGGAGCCGACCGATTTCATCGCCGGTATGCGCAGCATCACAACCGCTGGCGACGTGCTCGGGCAGACCGGCATGGCGGCGCATGTCTATGTCGCCAACACCTCGATGGCGGACGATCATTTTTTCAATGCCGACGGCGAGTTGCTGGTCGTGCCGCAGGTCGGCGCATTGCGCTTCGTCACCGAGATGGGCGTCATTGAGCTGCGGCCCGGCGAGATCGCCGTGCTGCCACGCGGTCTGGTCTTCAAGGTCGAGCTGGTCGACGCCGAAGTGCGCGGCTACGTCTGCGAGAATTACGGCGCCAAGTTGACGCTGCCCGATCGCGGCCCGATCGGCGCCAATTGCCTGGCCAACCCACGCGATTTCAAGACGCCTTGCGCCTGGTTCGAGGAGAAGGAAACGCCGTGCCGGCTGATCGTGAAATGGTGCGGCAATTTCCATGTCACCGAGATCGCCCATTCGCCGCTCGATGTCGTTGCCTGGCACGGCAACTACGCGCCCTACAAATATGATCTGGCGACCTTTTCACCGGTCGGAGCGCTTTTGTTCGACCATCCCGACCCGTCGATCTTCACGGTGCTGACCGCGCCGAGCGGCGAGGAGGGCACGGCCAACATCGACTTCGTCATCTTTCCGCCGCGCTGGCTGGTGGCCGAAGATACCTTCCGGCCGCCCTGGTACCACCGCAACATCATGAGCGAGTTCATGGGCCTGATCCACGGCCAGTACGACGCCAAGGAAGAAGGTTTCGTGCCCGGCGGCATCAGCCTGCACAATCTGATGCTGGCCCATGGGCCGGATGCGCCTGGCTTCGAAAAGGCCTCGCGCGCGGAGCTGAAACCGGTCAAGCTCGACAACACCATGGCCTTCATGTTCGAGACCCGATTTCCGCAGATGCTGACCCGCTACGGCGCCGAGCTCGAAACCCGGCAGGACAACTACATCGACTGCTGGGCCGACCTGAAGAAGCGTTTCAACGGCACGCCCGAGGGCGACTGGTCTTGATCACCGAGCCAATGCCGGATCGGCTGGTGCTTTTGGGCTCGAAGGGTGGCCCGGCATTGCGGCCGGGTGGTCCATGGCCGAGTTCGTCGCTGCTGCAGATCGGCGGCCGCAGCATCGCCGTCGACTGCGGCCTTGGCGTGACGCGTGGTCTGGTCGATGCCGGCACCAGCCTGAAGTCGCTCGACCTGATCTTCATCACGCATCTGCACTCCGACCATGTGCTGGAACTGGGGCCGCTGATCCACACCGCCTGGACGGCGGGCCTCGCGACGCCCGTCGGCGTGTTCGGTCCGCCCGGCACCGGTCATTACTGGCGGCGCTTTTGCCAGGCGATGGAGTTCGACATCGAGATCCGCATCGTTGACGAAGGCCGGCCGGATATTCGCGATCTGGTGTCGATCGGCGAATTCGGCGAAGGCCAGGTGGTCGCGCAGGGCGGCTTGACGGTTTCGGCGCTGCGCGTCGAGCATCCGCCGGTGACCGACTGTTTTGCTCTTCGCTTCGAGCATGGCGCCAAAAGCGTCGTGTTCTCCGCCGATACGGCCTTTTATCCGCCGCTCGCCGATTTTGCCCGAGGCGCCGACATCCTCGTCCACGAGGCAATGCTGGAAGAAGGCATCGAGCGACTGGTGGCCAGGACCGGCAATGGTGCGCGGCTCAGAGAGCATCTGCTCGCCAGCCACAGCTTTGCCGAAGAGGCCGGCAGCATCGCAAGCGATGCCGGCGTGAAGAGATTGGTGCTCAACCACCTCATTCCGGCCGACGATTCTTTGATAGGCGAGGCCGACTGGACTGCCGCTGTCAGGAAAACTTGGAACGGCGACTTGACGATCGCCCGCGACGGTCTTGTTGTGGGCTTAAGCAGCGCCAAAGCTGCAGCAGGAGAGGAAACCGCATGAAGCTTGCCACATTGAAGGACGGGACGCGCGACGGGAAACTCGTCGTCGTCTCGCGCGACCTGACACGCTTCACCGACGCCTCGTTCCTGGTTCGCACGCTGCAGGCGGCGCTCGACGACTGGCGGCGCATCGCCCCGCATCTCGCGACAATAGCGGAATCGCTTGAGAACAATGCGATGCCGGCGGAGCGCTTCCACGAACATGACGCCCATTCGCCGCTGCCGCGTGCCTATCAATGGGCCGATGGCTCGGCTTACGTGAACCATGTCGAGCTGGTGCGCAAAGCGCGCGGCGCCGAGATGCCGGCGAGCTTCTGGACCGACCCGCTGATCTACCAGGGCGGCTCGGATTCTTTCATTCCGCCACGTGATCCGATCCGCACGGCTGACGAAGCCTTCGGCATCGACATGGAGGGCGAGGTCGCTGTCATCGTCGACGATGTGCCGATGGGTGCAAGCCTCGAAGAAGCAAAGGCAGCGATCCGACTGGTCATGCTGGTCAACGACGTTACGTTGCGCGCGCTCACCGGACCGGAACTGGAGAAAGGTTTCGGTTTTTTCCAATCAAAGCCGTCCTCGGCGTTTTCGCCGGTCGCTGTGACGCCGGACGAACTGGGTGATGCCTGGGACGGCGGCAAGGTCAGCCTGCCGCTGCTTGCCGATCTCAACGGCAAGCCGTTCGGCCGCGCCAATGCCGGTATCGACATGACCTTCGACTTTCCTGCGCTGATCGTTCATGCAGCAAGGACACGGCCATTGGCCGCCGGCACGATCATCGGTTCCGGCACCGTCTCCAACAAGCTAGACGGCGGGCCGGGCAAGCCTGTCTCGGCCGGTGGCGCCGGCTATTCCTGCATCGCCGAACTGCGCATGATCGAAACCATTGTGTCGGGCGAACCCAAAACGCCGTTCCTGCGCTTCGGCGACACGGTGCGCATCGAGATGAAGGACAAAACCGGGCATTCGATCTTCGGCGCCATCGAGCAGAAGGTCGAAAAATACGAGAGGTGAGGGCATGACGGGGGTCTATCTGCTGGCTGGAGTCTGGGCACTCGCCATACTGGCGGTCTTTGTCCAGGCGATCCGGCTGAGCTATCGCATCGAGGCGCGATCGCCCGACCTGACCAACCGCAGCGGCTTTCCGCGCAAGGCGATGATGTTCCACACCGTCACCAACATGGACGTCGCGCGGGACGCGGAAACGCAGAGCATGCGTCGGCGTATGAACTGGTTGCTGCTGATCGTTCTTGCTGGATTTGTCGTTATGTGGGCGGGCTTGTATCTGTCGCGGTCAACCGGATGACGTGATGAGCCTGCCCGACTACCCGCGCAGCATGGCCGGCAACAATCTCTGGTCGAACGACCGACTCTACCGCGCGGTATTGTCCCTTCAGCCCGGCGAAAGAGGTCAAGCGGCTGGGCTTGGGCGATCAGGCCAATACGACGTCATAGGCTGAAAATTGCCGATCCGCGGAGACCAACGTCAGGCCTTCAATTTGGGTCTGCGCAATAAGCAGGCGGTCGAAGGGATCGCGGTGGTGAAGCGGCAGATGTTCAAGTCTCGCCGCGTGTAGTTCGTTTACGCCGAGAATCGGAATCCCGTTCGATCGCAGGATGTCCACGATGTCGCCTGTGAGCGTCACTTTGCCGAGCGATTTCTTGATGGCGATCTCGGCCACCGAGACGGCGCTGACGATCACATCCTTGCCTGTGAGAAAGATATCGCGATGATGATCCGAAAGACGTGAATCGGCGTTGAGTACCCAAAGCAGAATATGGGTATCGACCAGATATCTGCGGCTCATTTAATATACTCGTCCCATTCGGGACCGAGTTCATCAAAATCATCCGATATCCAAATCTGGCCTTTCAGGGCGCCAAGCAAGCCTTTGCTCCCACCAGCCCGAACGGGAGCGCTCAAGGTTGCGACAACCTCTCCATGTCGGGTCAGATGGATCTCTTCGCCAGCCTGGGCACGTTTCACCAATTCGGAAAGCTGAGCCTTCGCTTTTGCCATGGGGATATTCATAGATGACCTCTTATGACCAGAATTTAGGTCATAACTGGCCGGGCCGCAAGTGAGTTCGATGGCTATTCCGCCGCCTGAACCTTGATCACGCCACGCTTGATCTGATCCTGCTCGATCGATTCGAACAGCGCGCGGAAATTGCCTTCGCCAAAACCTTCGTCGCCCTTGCGCTGGATGAACTCGAAGAAGATTGGGCCGATCACGGTTTTCGAAAAAATCTGCAGCAGGATCTTGGTCATGCCGCCGTCGACTACGCCTTCGCCGTCGATCAGGATGCCGTGCTTCTTCATCCGCTCGATCGGCTCGTCATGGCCATTCACGCGGTCATACGACATGTCGTAGTAGGTTTCCGGCGGGCCGGGCATGAACTTCAGCCCGTTGGCGGCGAGCTTGTCGGTGGCCTCGTAGATTTCGTCGGTGCCGACGGCGATGTGCTGGATGCCTTCGCCATTGTACTTCTTCAGGTACTCGGCGATCTGGCTGGTCTCGTCCTTGGACTCGTTGAGCGGAATGCGGATCTTGCCGCAGGGCGAGGTGATGGCGCGGCTGACCAGGCCGGTGATCTTGCCATCGATGTCGAAGAAATGGATCTGCTTGAAGCCGAACAGGTTGCGGTAGAAATCCCACCATTTGTCCATCTGGCCGCGATAGACATTGTGGGTTAGGTGATCGAGATAGTAGAAGCCGACGCCTTCCGGCCGCGGGTCGCGCGCACCCAGCCACTCGAACTCGGCATCATAGGCCGAACCCTTCTTGCCGTAGGTCTCGATGAAATAGAGCAGCGAGCCGCCAATGCCCACGATCGCTGGCACGTCCAGCGCCTTGTCGGCGCCTTCGTAAGGTGTGGCACCCTTGGCAACCGCGTGGTCGAAAGCATGCTTGGCATCGACCACCCGCCAGGCCATCGAGGCGGCGCAAGGGCCGTGCCTGTCGACGAACTTCATCGCATGCGAGCCGGGTTCGGCATTGACGACATAGTTGATGTCGCCCTGGCGCCAGACGGTGATGTCCTTCGTGCGGTGCTTGGCCACCGCGACATAGCCCATGCGGGTGAACAGTTCAGCCAGCTTTTGCGGCTCCGGATGCGCGAATTCGACGAACTCGAACCCATCGGTGCCGGCCGGGTTGTCCTTGCTGATCCTGGCGGGCGGGGCATCGTGCGGAAAGGGACCCATGGCATTCCTCCAAAAGCTGACTTGGCCTGAAAAGGCGATTTGACACGATCATAACCCGGAGGAGGCGCACGGTGCTTGCATTCAAACGCTTGAAATGATGATGTCATGCGTGAAGCATGCATGATGTGAGGGAAAGCCATGGATGAGGCGCGCATTGACCAGTTCGACCGCAAGATAATGGCACTGTTGCAGGGTGATGCGCGGCTGACCAACAACGATCTTTCGGAGCGGGTGAACCTGTCGGCGTCGCAATGCTCGCGCCGCCGGCAGCGGCTGGAGGAGGACGGCTTCATCAGGGGCTATCGCGCCGTTCTCGACCGCGACAAGCTCGGTTTTTCCCTGGTCAACGTCATTTCGGTCACGCTCGCCACCCACAATCGCGACAATGCAAGGCGCTTCGGCGAACTGGTGGCGCGGCTGCCCGAAGTGCAGGAAGCGCACGCGCTGACCGGCGAGATGGACTACATCCTGAAAGTGGTGACGCCGGATCTCAAATCATTGTCGGAATTCGTCAACGGCGTGCTACTGCCGCACGAATCCGTGCAGCACGTGAAGACGGCGATCGTGCTGGAGACGCTGAAGGAAACCGGCGCGCTGCCGATTTAATCTGAGCGGATATCATTGATACGTCGGCAGGCCAGAGGGGGTGTGAAGGATCGCCAGCCTAATGACGGAAGGGCCGTTCAACCCTTCGACTGCTGGATCAGTCCATAGAGATTGGTGCAGCGGGCGCCGGAACGGCAATAGGCGAAGACCGGGCCGTCGAGTTCCTCGAGCGCTTCGGCCTGATCCTCGACATTCTCGGCCGTGATCTGGCCGCTGATCACCGGAATGTAGCGGAAGCCGAGGCCTGCGGCTTCGACCGCTGCCCCGACGGTGTCGGCAGAAGGCTGGCCCGGCTGTTCGTCATCGGGCCGGTTGCAGATGACGCTCTTGAAGCCGGCTTTCTTGATGGCGGCGACGTCTTCGGGCTGGATCTGGCCCGAGACCGAATAGTCCTCGCTGATTTCGCGGTATTCCATGGCAGCATCCTCGCAAACTGGTCAGGTGGCAGTCTTGCCACTCCCCGACATGGGCGGCAATCCGTGCCGAAGGATTTCTCTGCCAAATAGACATTGCGTGCCAGAAATCCAACCGGGCCGATGCGGCCCGGCTGGGCAATCCTTCAAACTCAGCTGCCGAGAATAGCGCCTTTGATCTGACGGATGTTGTTGTGCATCATGTCGATATAGGTCGCGGCCGGGCCGTCGGGCTGCGACAGCGCGTCCGAATAGAGCGTGCCGCCGACTTTGATGCCAGTTTCGCTGGCGATCTGCTCGATCAGGCGCGGGTTGGTGATGTTCTCGACGAAGATCGCAGCCGCCTTGTCCTGCTTCACCTGATTGACCAGCTTGGCAACGTCTGCGGCGGATGGTTCGGAGTCGGTCGACACCCCTTGCGGGGCGAGGAAGGTCAGGCCGTATGCATGTTCGAAATAGCCGAAGGCGTCGTGCGAGGTGATGACGACGCGCTTGCTCTCCGGGATCGAGGCAATTGCCGCTTTCACTTCACCTTCGACCGCATCAAGCTTCTTGGTGTAGGCGGCGGCATTGGTCTGATAGCTGACGCAGCCTTCCGAATCGGCCGCGCAGAAAGCCTCGGCGATGTTCTTCACATAGATCCTGGCGTTGGCAATCGACTGGAATGCGTGGGGATCGGTGACCGTCTTGCCGCCGCCAGTGCCGGCACCTTCGGCCGCGTCGGCATCGGCGAATTCAGGCTTGAAATCGATCGGCGTCACGCCCTTGGTCAAGGTGATGATCGAGGCTTTGGTGGCACTGGCATCGACCAGCCGCTGCAGAAAACCTTCGAAATGCAGGCCGTTGACCAGCACGATGTCGGCCTTGGCCATGGCCACCGCATCGGCCGGGCTCGGCTCGTAGACATGGGCATCGCCATCCGGCCCGACGATGGTGGTGACATCGATGCGGTCGCCGCCGACATTTTTGGCGAAATCGGCAATGACGGTGAAGCTGGCGACCACTTTCAGCGGTGCCGCGAAGGCCGACGATGCGCCAAAGGCGGTTAATGTTATAACGCTCATCGCCAGGGCAGCATGGATGGATTTCAGCATAGAGGGGTCTCCTTCTAGGGGCGGGGATCAGGCCGTTCTGTGACGGTGATGGATGATGCGCGCGCGCAGGATGCCGCGCGTGCCGAATAGGATCGAGGCGAAATAGACGACGCCGGCCGACAGGATGATGGCCGGGCCGGATGGCAGCGAGGCGTGATAGGACAAAAGCAGCCCGGCGACGCAGGATGCGAAGCCGATCAGTACGGCCAGCACGCACATCGGCTCGACGCGAACCGTCCAGAAGCGGGCGGCCGCGGCCGGCAGCATCATCAGCCCAACCGACAGAAGCGTGCCGAGCGCCTGGAAGCCGCCGACGAGGTTGAGTACGACAAGGCCGAGGAAGATGAAATGCACCGGGCTGCCGAGCCGGCTGACCGAGCGCAGGAACAGCGGGTCGAGGCATTCGGCGACCAGCGCCCGCCAGAAGATGGCGAGGCTGACCAGCGTCACCGTGACGATGCCGCCGATCAGCGTCAGGGCCTCGTCATTGAGCGCCAGCACGGTGCCGAACAGCACATGCATGAGATCGACGCTGGAACCGCGGATCGACACCATCAGCACGCCGATGGCGAGCGAAATCAGGTAGAAAGCCGCCATCGAGGCGTCTTCGCGCTGGATGGTGAAGCGCGAGACGGCGCCGGCGCCGAGCGCGACGATGACGCCGGCGATCAGGCCGCCGATGGTCATCGGCAGGATTTCCAGCCCATAGAACAGGAAGCCGGCGGCTGCACCGGGCAGGATTGCGTGCGCCATGGCGTCGCCCGACAGGCTCATGCGCCGCAGCATAAGGAAGACGCCGATCGGGCAGGCGCCGAGCGACAGCATCAGCGAGCCGATCAACGCCCGCTGCATGAAGGCGAAATCGGCGAAGGGCGCGATGACAAGACCGTAAAATGTGTCCATCAGGCAGCCCTCGGTCCGATGCCATGTTGATGGTCATGGTGGTCGTGATCATCGCCATGGTGATCATGACCATGGGCGTGCTCGTCTGGTTCGCACCAGGGCGCGTTCTCTTCCCAGGCTTCGTGGAAGCGGCGGGCGCGCAGCAGATTTTCCGGCTTCAGCGTTTCCCTGGTTTCGCCCCAGGCGATCGGCTGGCGAGCCAGAAGCAGCGTTTCGGGGAAATTCTGCCGCACCAGGTCGAGATCGTGGACAACGACCATGATGGTGCGTTCCTCGCCATGCCAGTGCTTGATCAGCGCGATCAGGTCGCCGACCGTCTTGGCGTCGACGGCGTTGAAGGGTTCGTCGAGCAGGATGAGGTCGGCGTCCTGCAGCAGGACCCGCGCAAACAGCGTGCGCTGCAACTGGCCGCCCGACAGCGTGTCGATCGGCCGCTTCTCGAAGCCGCCGAGGCCGACCGCCATCAGCGCCTTGCTGACGTCATCGCGATCTTCCTTGGTGTAGCGGCCAAGCAGGCCGCGCCGTGGCCACAGGCCGAGCGAAACCAGATCCACCACCCGCGCCGGAAAGGAGCGGTCGAGCTCCGATTGCTGCGGCAGATAGGCCGCGCGAACACCGGGTGCGCGGACAACCTCGCCGGCCATCGGCTTCAGGACGCCGACAATACCTTTCATCAGCGTCGATTTGCCGGAGCCGTTGGCGCCGACCACAGCGGTCAGCGAGCCCTTGCGGATGGTGCCGTCGAGATGATGGATCGCCGGATGGCTGCCGTAGCCAAGCGTCAGGTCGCGGAATGTCAGGCAGGTATTTGTC
Organism: Mesorhizobium sp. AD1-1; assembly: GCF_020164655.1. Lineage (NCBI taxonomy): Bacteria > Pseudomonadati > Pseudomonadota > Alphaproteobacteria > Hyphomicrobiales > Phyllobacteriaceae > Mesorhizobium > Mesorhizobium sp. AD1-1. The sequence continues at coordinate 135,163 of NZ_JAIUGP010000006.1, read as the reverse complement.
ATTCTGCGATCCGTAGGCGGCGAAATCCGGCTGCTGGCAGCGGCCGATTGGATATGTGATGTTATTACATTAGTCAACAAGTCAATCCGGCGGAATTGCGGCCGCAGGGTCAACTTGCCGTGTGTGCGTATCATATGCCGTTGGCCCAAGGGGATTCGACCTGGCGACCTTGCCCCAAGCCGGTCGCGACTCTAAAGAAGCGCAACCGCCACAGGAAGGAACCATCCAATGAGCATTCGTCGCATCGATGTCGGCCCGCGCATGAGCCAGATCGTCATCCATGGCAATACCGTCTATCTGGCTGGTCAGGTCGGCCAGCCAACCGGCAATGTCGCTTCGCAGACCAGGGACATCCTGGCGGCTGTCGACGAATTGCTGGCCAAGGCTGGCTCCGACAAGACCAAGATCCTGCAGGCGATCATCTGGCTGGCCGACATGAGCACCTTTGCCGAGATGAACGCTGAGTGGGACAAGTGGGTGCCGCAGGGCAACACGCCAGCCCGCGCCACCGGCGAAGCAAAGCTCGCCGCCCCGGAATATCTGGTCGAGATTATTATTACCGCTGCGATTTGAGGCGTTGGAGCTGCCAATCTCCCCCCACGTGGGGGGAGGTCAGCCTCACCCCTGCGGCCTGAACCTCGCCACCAGCGTGTGGCTCTCGGCCGCGTAGGTGAAGCGCACATGGGTGACCGGGTGCTCGGCACTCCACGTCCGTCGCTCGACCACCAGGCAGGGCGCACCGGTTTCTATATCGAGTGCAGCCGCGATATGCCTGTCGGCGGCGACAGCGCGAATCCGGTGCTCGGCTTCGCTCCACGGCACGCGGCCAATCAGCCATGGTCCTGGTGCGGTGGCCACGAATTCCTCGTCCGCTGCCTCGGGCACGGCGGTGAGATTGATCAGCCGCTGTTCATGCGCGAACGGCCGCTCGCCGGCGAAATGACCGCACTCCAGCGCCAGCACCGGTCCGGCCACGCCGAGTTCCAGCAGCGCGCGATCCCCGGCGCTGCTGCGCCTTTTGTGTCGGGCGACGCGCTCGTAGCGATAGGGCAGGCCGAGCGCTTCGACCTCGATGCGGATATCGTGGATTTCCAGCACCGCGGCCTGCGACTGCGGCCGGCGCACAAAGCTGCCTGAGCGGCGGCGGCGCTCGATCAGTCCGGCCTTGGCAAGCTGCGACAGCGCCTTGTTCACCGTCATGCGCGAGCAATTGTATTGCACGCTCAACTCATGCTCGAACGGGATGCGATGACCGGGCGCCCAGGCGCCGGACAGGATTTTCTCGCTGATGTCGGAGAGGATGCGCTGGTGCAGCGAGCCGCCGCCTTCCGCGTCCACAGTGCCGGCCATGCTCATGCCGAAAGCGCCGTCATCACGTTGCGAAAACGCTCAGCGATGGCCTCTCGCTTCACATGCCTGCCGCCGCTAACCTGTTTGCGGCCATGCACCCAGACGCAGTCGACCTTGCTGCCATTGGCGAAGATCCAGGCGTCGAGGATCGCGTCGCCGGTCTTGCCTGCCAGCGAGAGATTTTTGGGATCGAGCGAGACGAGATCGGCGGATGCGCCGGCGGCGATCGCGGAAGCGCCGGCGCCAAGCGCGACGCTGCCACCGTCGAGTGCGGCGTCGAACAGTGCGCGGCCGGTCGAGCCGCCGGCGACCGCCAGCACATTGCGGGCGCGGTGGGCGAGACGCTGCGAATATTCGAGCTGGCGCAACTCGTCGGGCAGGCCGATGAGCACATTGGAATCGGAGCCGACGCCATAGCGGCCGCCATGTTCCCTGAACAGCGGCGCGGCAAAAGTGCCGTCACCGAGATTGGCCTCGGTGATCGGGCATAGGCCGGCGATGGCACCGCTTTTGGCCATGGCAACGGTTTCAGCATCGGTCATGTGGGTGGCGTGGATCAGGCACCAGCGCTTGTCGACTTTGGCATTGGCCAGCAGAAATTCGACCGGCCGCGCGCCCGACCAGGCAAGGCAATCCTCGACTTCTTTCACCTGCTCGGCAATGTGGATGTGGATAGGCCCGTCCGGCGCCAGGGCAGTCACGTCAATCAGTTCTTCCGGTGTCGCGGCGCGAAGGCTGTGCGGAGCGACGCCGACAACAGCCTGATCCAACGCGCGAACCGATTCGCGGCATTTCTCAACAAGCCGCGAGAATCGATTCACATCGTTGATGAATCGCCGCTGGCCCTCGTTTGGTGCGGCACCGCCGAAAGACGAGTGCGCATAAAACACCGGCAAAAGCGTCAGGCCGATGCCTGCCTCGCCGGCCGCGGCCGCAATGCGCTCGGCCATCTCGGCTGGGTTGGCGTAGGGTTTTCCATCGCGGTCGTGATGCAGATAGTGAAATTCGCCGGCGCGGGAAAAACCGGCCTCCAGCATCTCGACATAGAGTTGTGCGGCAACCGCCTCGACCTGATCGGGCGTCATCGACAGGGCGAAACGGTACATCACCTCGCGCCAGCTCCAGAAACTGTCGGCGGAGGGGCCGCGAAGCTCGGCAAGGCCGGCCATGCCGCGCTGGAAGGCGTGGCTGTGCAAATTGGGCATGCCGGGTAACAGGATCGCGTGACGTTCGTCGCCGGCTGCCGCAGCAGCGCCAGGCTGAACGGCTGTGATGCGTCCCTCGGCCAGGGTAAGCCGCACATTTTCGCGCCAGCCATCGGGAAGGAGCGCCTGTTCCGCAAAGATTGCTGCCACTTTTCTCTCCGGTTCTCTGTGTCTCATGCGATGAAGGCACTTGCAGTGCGTTTCAATATGTATATACATAATCGTCATCGATTGAAACGGAAAAGATGATGGCTGCAAAGAGCAAAAGCCGGGCAGGGGATCTTCGTCTGTGGCGCAATGCGCGGCTGGCGACAATGGCCGACGGGTCCGCCGGACTTGGCGTCGTCGAACATGGCGTGGTCGCTGCGCGTGACGGCCGCATTGTCTATGCCGGCCCCGAGTCGGAGCTGCCCCCGACACTTGCCCTGGCCGCCGAAACGGTCGATTGCGAGGGCCGCTGGATCACGCCTGGCCTGATCGATTGCCACACCCATCTGGTCCATGCCGGCAACCGCGCCAACGAATTCGAGATGCGGCTGGCCGGCGCCACCTATGAAGAGGTCGCCCGGGCCGGCGGCGGCATAGTCTCCTCGGTCAAGTCGCTGCGCGCCGCCAGCGAGAGCGAACTGGTCACCCAATCACTGCCACGCCTCGATGCGCTGATCGCCGAGGGCGTAACGACCGTGGAGGTAAAATCAGGCTACGGCCTGGACCTCGAAAACGAGAAGAAGTCGCTGCGTGCCGCACGACAGCTGGGCAACCAGCGGCCGGTGACGATCCGCACGACCTTCCTCGGCGCCCACGCGCTGCCGCCGGAAGCCAAGGGTGACAAGGACGCCTTTATCGATCTGGTCGCCAAGGAAATTCTCCCGGCGGTTGCCGCCGAGGGGCTGGCCGATGCCGTCGACGGTTTCTGCGAGGGCATCGCCTTTTCGCCGGAACAGATGGCGCGCGTCTTCGATGCTGCAAAGGCGGCCGGCCTGCCGGTCAAGCTTCATGCCGACCAACTGTCCAATTTGCATGGCGCCGAACTCGCCGCCCGTTACGGTGCGCTGTCGGCCGACCATCTCGAATACACCGATGAGGCAGGTGCAGCGGCGATGGCCAAGGCCGGAACCGTGGCGACGATCCTGCCCGGCGCCTACTATTTCATTCGCGAAACCAAGAAGCCGCCGATCGGCTTGTTTCGCCAGCACGGCGTCAAGATGGCTGTCGCCACCGACAACAATCCCGGCACTTCGCCGCTGACCTCACTGCTTCTGACCATGAACATGGCCGCGACCCTGTTCGGCCTGACCGTCGATGAATGCATTGCCGGCGTCACCCGGGAGGCGGCCCGCGCGCTTGGTTTGCTGGGAGAAACCGGCACGCTGGAAGCCGGAAAATCCGCCGACCTGGCGATCTGGAACATCGAGCGCCCCGCCGAACTCGTCTATCGCATGGGCTTCAACCCGCTGCATGCCCGCATCTGGAGAGGACAATGACCGAACTGACCCTGAAGCCCGGCAATGCGACGCTGGCCGACTGGCGCGCCATCTATCGTGGCGCCGTGCCCAAGCTGGACGATGCCTGCCGGCCGAAAATCAAGGCGAGCGCCGAGGCCGTCGCTAGGATAGTCGCCAAGGGCGAGCCGGTCTATGGCATCAACACCGGCTTCGGCAAACTGGCCAGCGTCCGCATCCCGGCCGAGGATCTCGAGACCTTGCAGCGCAACATCGTCCTGTCGCACGCCGCCGGCGTCGGCGAGCCGATGCCGGTTGCCGTTTGCCGGCTGATGATGGCGCTGAAGCTCGCCAGCCTGGCGCAGGGCGCGTCGGGTGTGCGGCCGCAAACCATCGAGTTGCTGGAAGCGATGCTGGCCAACGACGTCATCCCGGTGGTGCCGGCGCAAGGTTCGGTCGGCGCCTCCGGCGACCTTGCCCCGCTATCGCACATGACGGCGGTGATGATCGGCGTCGGCGAATGTTTTACCCCACATGGCCGTTTCCCGGCCAAGGTCGCCTTCGTCTCGCATGGACTGGAGCCGGTGGCACTGGGCGCAAAGGAGGGCTTGGCGCTGCTCAACGGCACCCAGTTTTCGACCGCCTATGCGCTGGCCGCCTTGTTCGAGGCCGAAGTGCTCTACCAATCGGCGCTGGTCGCCGGTGCCCTGTCGACCGACGCGGCAAAAGGCTCCGACGCCCCCTTCGATCCGCGCATCCATGTGCTGAGAAAGCATCCCGGCCAGATCGAGACGGCCGACGCCCTGCGCAATCTGATGGCCGGCAGCGCCATCCGTGAATCGCACCGGGTTGGCGACGAACGCGTGCAGGATCCCTATTGCCTGCGCTGCCAGCCGCAGGTGATGGGCGCTGCACTCACCGTGCTGCGCCAGGCGGCCGACACGCTGGGCACCGAAGCCAACGGCGTCACCGACAATCCGCTGATCTTCGCCGAGGATGACACCGCGCTTTCCGGCGGCAATTTCCACGCCGAGCCGGTGGCCTTCGCCGCCGACATGATCGCGCTCGCCGTCTGCGAGATCGGCTCGCTGTCGGAGCGCCGCATCGCCATGCTTGTCGATCCGGCACTTTCCGGCATGCCGGCCTTCCTGACGCCCAAGCCCGGCCTGAACTCCGGCTTCATGATCCCGCAGGTGACGGCGGCGGCGCTCGTTTCCGAAAACAAGCAGAAAGCCTATCCGGCATCAGTCGATTCGATCCCCACCTCGGCCAATCAGGAGGACCATGTTTCGATGGCCGCGCACGGCGCGCGCCGGCTGATCGGCATGGTCGAGAACGCCACCGCGGTGATCGGCATCGAACTGCTGGCCGCGGCCCAAGGCTGCGATTTCCACGCGCCGCTGGCGTCGAGCGACGCCCTGGAGGCGGTGCGCAGGCTGGTGCGGGCCGAAGTGCCGCATCTCGACAATGACCGCCATTTCCACCCCGATATGGAAAAAGCCATCGCCATGGTGCGCAGCGGTGCGACCATCGAGGCCGCCGGCGGTGTGGCTCTGCCGTCGATTTCCGGAGCGGTGTGATGGCAAGCGCGCCCTGGCTGACGGTCACGCCCGGCACAGCCCCGTTGCTGGTGTCGATACCACATACCGGAGTCGACCTCGCCGGCCTTGAGAATCGGCTGGTCTCGCCCTGGCTCGGCCGCCGCGACTGCGATTGGTGGATCGATAATCTCTATGATTTTGCCGCCGGCCTCGGGGCGACGGTGGTGCACACCGCGATCTCCCGCACCGTCATCGACGTCAACCGCGATCCCTCCGGCGCCTCGCTTTACCCCGGCCAGGCGACGACGGGCCTTTGCCCGACCGAGACCTTCGATGGCGATCCGCTCTATCGCGAGGGCGAAGAACCGGGGCCGTCGGAGATCGACGAGCGTCGCGAGGAATTCTTCGTGCCGTACCATGCCGCCTTGCACGCCGAGATCGACCGCTTGCGTGGCTTGCACGAAAAGATCGTGCTCTATGACTGCCACTCGATCCGTTCAGTGCTGCCGCGTCTGTTTGAAGGCACGCTGCCGGTTTTCAATCTCGGCACCAATGACGGCAGGAGCGCCGATCCGACGCTGCAGGCGATGGTCGGCCAGATCATGGCCGAAACCGGTGAAACCTTTGTCATCAACGGCCGCTTCAAGGGCGGCTGGATCACACGCCATTTCGGCCAGCCGCAACAAGGCGTGCACGCACTGCAGATGGAACTCTCCAACCGCATCTATATGCGCGAGCCCGATGGCAAGGGCACGCCGGACAATTGGCCGGTGCCCTATGACGCCGAGTTCGCAGCACCGATCCGCGCCACCCTGCGGAAAATCCTCGAGACCGCGACATCCTGGGCGCGCGTCTGACATCAGATCCTTTATGGAGTGACGCCATGAACAATCCTCGCCACAACATCCGCGAAGTCCGCAGCCCGCGCGGCACCGAAATCAGCGCGCGCTCCTGGCTGACGGAAGCGCCGCTGCGCATGCTGATGAACAATCTCGACCCGGATGTTGCTGAAAATCCCAACGAACTGGTCGTCTATGGCGGCATCGGCCGGGCGGCGCGCACCTGGAACGATTTCGACCGCATCGTCGCCTCCTTGAGGACGCTGGCCGATGACGAGACTTTGCTGGTCCAGTCGGGCAAGCCGGTCGGCGTCTTCCGCACCCATCCGGACGCCCCGCGTGTGCTGATCGCCAACTCCAATTTGGTGCCGCACTGGGCGAATTGGGAAAAGTTCAACGAGCTCGATAAGAAGGGCCTGATGATGTACGGCCAGATGACGGCCGGCTCGTGGATCTACATCGGCACGCAAGGCATCGTGCAAGGCACCTACGAGACCTTCGTCGAGGCCGGCCGCCAGCACTACGGCGGCAATCTCAAGGGAAAATGGATCCTGACCGGCGGTCTCGGCGGCATGGGTGGCGCCCAGCCGCTCGCCGCCGTCATGGCCGGCGCCTGCTGTCTCGCCATCGAATGTAACCCGGACTCGATCGATTTTCGCCTGCGCACCCGCTACGTCGACGAGCGCGCCGAGACGCTCGACGAGGCGCTGGAAAAGATCGAACGCTGGACCAAGGCCGGCGAGGCGAAGTCGGTCGGCCTGCTTGGCAATACGGCTGAGATCGTCCCGGAGATGTTCAGGCGTGGCATTCGCCCCGATATGGTCACCGACCAGACCTCGGCGCATGATCCCATCAACGGCTATCTGCCGAAGGGCTGGACGATGGCCGAGTGGCGCGAGAAGCGCGTCAGCGACCCCAAGGCGGTCGAGAAGGCGGCGCGCGCTTCCATGCGCGAACATGTCGAGGCGATGGTGGCGTTCTGGAACGCCGGCGTGCCGACGCTCGACTATGGCAACAACATCCGCCAGGTGGCCAAGGAGGAGGGGTTCGAGAACGCCTTTGCCTTCCCCGGCTTCGTGCCGGCCTATATCCGTCCGCTGTTCTGCCGCGGCATAGGTCCCTTCCGCTGGGCAGCTCTGTCGGGCGATCCGGAAGATATCTACAAGACCGACGCCAAGGTGCGCGAACTGACGCCCGGCAACACCCACCTGCACAACTGGTTGGACATGGCGCGCGAGCGCATCGCCTTCCAGGGCCTGCCGGCGCGCATCTGCTGGGTCGGCCTTGGCGACCGCCACAGGCTCGGCCTCGCCTTCAACGAGATGGTGGCCAAGGGTGAGCTGAAGGCGCCTGTCGTCATCGGTCGCGATCACCTCGATTCCGGCTCGGTCGCCTCGCCGAACCGCGAAACGGAATCGATGAAGGACGGATCGGACGCGGTATCCGACTGGCCGCTGCTCAACGCGCTGCTCAACACGGCGTCGGGCGCCACCTGGGTGTCGCTGCACCATGGCGGCGGCGTCGGCATGGGTTTCTCGCAGCACGCCGGCATGGTCATCGTCGCCGACGGCACGCGCGAAGCCGCCAGGCGCCTGGAGCGGGTGTTGTGGAATGACCCGGCGACCGGTGTCATGCGCCACGCCGATGCCGGCTACGAAATCGCCGTCGAATGCGCCAAGGAGCACCAGCTCAACCTGCCCGGCATTCTCGGGTGAGAAACGTCCGGCCGCAGGCAGGCGAAAAGCCGCGGAATCGGCTTTTCGAGTTTCGAACGCCCGTAACCATAGCGGAGGGCTAGGCATGCGCATCCTGCGGGCAGCCGAATACCGGTCGATGCCGTGGAAGAACGGCGGCGGCGTGACGACGGAAATCGCCGTCTCGCCGCCCGGTGCCGGGCTAAACGATTTCGACTGGCGCGTGTCGATGGCGCGTGTCGAATCGAGCGGTCCGTTCTCGCAATTTGCCGGCATCGATCGCACCCTTGCCGTGCTCGAAGGCGAGGGCATCGTCCTCGAGATTGCGGGCTACCCGCCGAGATCTATAAACAGGACGACCGCCCTGTTTTCTTTCCCGGCCGACGCGCAGACCTCGGCCGCGCTGATCGGCGGACCGATCACCGATCTCAATGTCATGACCCGCCGAAGCCGGATGACGCATTCGGTCGAACGCCTGGTGATTTCGGCCCCCGTGGAAATCCGGACTGAAGCCGGCACAACGCTCATCCTGTGCTTGGACGGCGACATCAGTGTGCCCGCCGCTGAACCGGTTCGCCTCGGGCCGCTTGACACTCTGCTGTCCGGGCCGGTCAGCACCGGCCTGCTTGTCCAACCCGCCCATGAGGCAACGCTGTACGTGATCCGGATCCGCGCCATCGCCGGCAACGATTAACGCTTGTTTCCAAACATGATCGCGGTACCGGCGAAATATAGCGTAAGCTGCTGGCGGCATCACGAAAAAGCCTGAATCCTCTCCGCCGATCTGGCTGGCGGGAAGTGGGGTGCTTGTCTTTGAGTTTTGCTGAGAGACGACGCCCTGTCGTGGTGCGGAAACAAACTTTCGGCAAGTGGGGTTTATGCAACCAATTGCATTTGAACCGGTTTTAGGGCCATTGCCGTGGCGGTGACGCCGCTCAGTGCCCGCTTACGGAATTTTCAATGAATATTCAGACGAATCCTGCCCAAATCGAGAAGACAAGCGCGAGCTTCCCGGCCATCACCGAAGAGCCGATCCGCTCCAATTACCTGCCCGAAGAGCGCCTTCGGCTGCTCGGTGAAAGCCTGGCGAAAGGCGACCTCACCGATCTGTTCGGGCTGACGCCCTTCGATTTTCAGGCCCGTATCCGCGACAGCGCCAAGAAGATTTTGGAAGTCTACCGGTCGACCAATGCGGCGCAGGCGAGGGGCGAGACGATCACGCCGGCGGCACAATGGCTGCTCGACAACAATTACCTGGTCGAAGAGACCATTTTCCAGGTCAAGCGCGACCTGCCGCGCCGCTTCTATCGCCAGCTGCCGACCTTGAAACTGCCTGACGGCGGCAGCGTGCCGCGCGCGCTGGCGCTGGCCTGGACCTATGTCGCACATTCGGACAGTTCCGTTTCGGCGACGATGTTCAAGTCCATCGTCCAGGGTTTTCAGTCGGTCGAGCCGCTGAAGATCGGCGAACTCTGGGCGCTGCCTTCGCTGTTGCGCTTCGTGCTGATCGAAAATCTGCGCCGGCTGGCGGTCAGGGTCAATCGAACCCGTCAGATGCGTCAGATCGCCAACGATGTGGCCGACAAGGTCCTGGCCACCGACGACAGCGCCGACCGGCAGTCGATCCTGTCCAATTTCAGCGCCCACGCACAGGACACCACCTTCGCCACCCAGCTGCTCTATCGCCTGCGCGATGGCTCGCAGAATGCCGGCAAGGCTCTGGAATGGCTGGAAGGCGAGCTCGAAAAGACCGGCTCCGATGCCGAGGAAATCATCATTTCCGAACATCACACGTTGTCCAGCGGCAATGTGACGACGGGCAACATCATTCGTGGCCTGCGCCTTATCAACGACGTCGATTGGACCGTGTGGTTCGAAGGCGTCAGCCGCATCGACACCGTGCTGCGCGAGCGCACCGATTTCGCCGCGCTCGACTTCTTCTCGCGCGACCAGTACCGGACCGCGATCGAGGAATTGGCGCGCCGCTCGAACCTTTCGGAATATCGCGTCGCCGAGAAGGCCATCGAGCTGGCCGGCCACGCCGCCAGCGATGGCGACGGCGACGTCGTTTTAACCGGGTCGGCCCACACCGATGTCGGCTTCTTTCTCGTCGGCCCACGCCGGCTCGAGCTGGAGAAGGCGATCGGCTATCGACCCACCGTCAGCCAGACAGTCAAGCGCGCCTTCCGCAAGACCGGCTGGCTCGGCATCGTCGTACCCGTGTTTGCGCTGACGGCGCTGCTTCTCGTCCTCTCCGGCAACGCACTCGCCAATCTCGGCCTGTCGGTGCCCTCGATCGTCCTCATGCTGGCGCTTTTTGCCGTGCCGGCCAGCGAGGGCGCGCTCGCCTTCTTCAACACGGTCGTTTCGCTGTTCCTGAAACCGACGCGCCTCGTCGGCTACGATTACCGGCACGGCGTGCCGCCCGAGGCGCGCACGCTGGTGGTGGTGCCGTCGCTGATCGGCTCGCGCGACGATGTCGAGGAAAACATCCGCAATATCGAGGTGCATCATCTCGCCAACACGGCCGATGAAATCCATTTCGCGCTGCTGTCGGACTGGCCGGACTCGAAGACCGAGATCGATGCTGCCGACACCGAAATCCTCGAATTCGCGCGTGCCGAGATCGCTCGCCTCAACGCACGCTATCCCTCCGAAGGCGCGCCGCGCTTCTATATCCTGCACCGGCGCCGGCTCTTCAATGCGGCGCAAGGGTCGTGGATGGGCTGGGAGCGCAAGCGCGGCAAGCTGCATGAACTCGACCTTCTGCTGCGCGGCGACAGCGACACCACGTTCCTGCCGCTCGACGTGCCGCTGCCGGAGAACGTCGTCCACGTGATGACGCTCGATGCCGACACGCGCACCACCCGTGACGCGGTCGCCACCCTCGTAGGCAAGCTCTGCCACCCGCTCAACCGGCCGCATTTCGATGCCAGCAAGCGCGTCGTCACCGCCGGCTACGCGATCCTGCAGCCGCGCATCACCGCGTCGCTGACATCAGGCGACGATGCGTCGTTCTTCCAGCGGGTGTTTTCGGCCAATCGCGGCCTCGACCCTTATGTCTTTGCCGTGTCCGATCTCTATCAGGACGTCTTCGGCGACGGGTCCTTCACCGGCAAGGGCCTCTATCACGTCGACGCCTTCGAGGCCGCCCTGCAGGGCCGCATCGAGGAAAACACCATCCTCAGCCATGATCTGCTGGAGGGCGCGCTGGCGAGATCGGCGCTGGTCACCGATGTCGAACTGGTCGAGGACTATCCGACCCGCTACTCGGTCGACGCCTCGCGCCACCATCGCTGGGCGCGCGGCGACTGGCAGTTGCTCGGCTTCATGCTCGATCCGCGCTCCGGCGTGCCTGCGCTGTCGCGCTGGAAGATGATCGACAATCTGCGCCGCTCGCTGACGCCGATCTTCTGGGTGATGGCGGCGATTGCCGGCTGGACGCTGCTGCCCTTCACACAGGCCGCGCAATGGCAGGCCCTGCTGATCCTCAGCCTGTTCATGGCGCCGACATTCGACATCGTCAACGCCATCCTGCCCAAGAGCGGCGACCAGACGCCACGCGGCCATTTCTCGGCCCTGGCACGCGACGTCGCCTTCGGCACCGCCATGGTGGCGCTGAAGATCGTCCTGATGGCGCACAACGCCTGGATGATGGGCGATGCCATCGTGCGCACGCTCTATCGGTTGTTCGTCAGCCGCCAGAACCTTTTGGAATGGCGCACCGCCTCGCAGGCGCACAAGGCGGGCGACAACGATGTCGGTTCCTATTACGGCATGATGTATGGCGCCGTGATCATCGGTTTCGTCGGCCTTGCCATTCCGGTGCTGGCCGATTCGACCGGCGCCTTCGTTGCCTTCTTCTTCGCGCTGTTCTGGATTGGCTCGCCCGCCATCGCCAGCTGGATCAGCCGTTCGGCTGAAACCGAGGATCGCTTGCGCATATCGCAGGCCGATATCCATACGTTGCGCACGGTGGCGCGGCGCACATGGCATTATTTCGAAAGCTTCGTGACGGCAGAGCATCACCATCTGCCGCCCGACAATTTCCAGGAAAGCCCGGCGCCGGTGGTGGCGCCTCGTACTTCGCCGACCAATATCGGCGTCTACCTGCTGTCCGTCGTTTCCGCCCGCGACTTCGGATGGATCAGCCTGTCCGACGCCATCACCCGCATCGACGCCACCATGGCCACGATCGAGGGCATGCCGCGTGAGCGCGGTCACCTCTTCAACTGGTACGACACCACGACGCTGAAGCCGCTCTATCCGCTCTACATCTCGGCTGTCGACAGCGGCAATCTCGCCGGCCATCTGGTGGCGGTGGCGGCGGCCTGCGCCGAATGGGCCGAGGCGCCCTCCGTGCACCTCCAGGGCGATTTCGAAGGCATTCTCGACACGGTCACCATCCTCAGCGAAAGCCTCGATGATCTGCCCGACGACCGCCGTCAGTTGCGCCCGCTGCGCCAGCGCCTCGCCGACCGTCTCGACGGCATGCGGCGCGCTGTCGACACCATCAAGGCGCAGCCCGAAATGGCGTCGATCCGCACCATCAACCTGGCCGTGCTGGCCGGCGAGATCCGAAAATTGGCCACCGCCATCCATACCGAGGCGGTGTCGCCCCAAAGCGACGTCATCGTCGACTGGGCGGCAAGGCTGGAAGCCACCTGCGAAGCGCACGTCCATGACGCGCACAGCGACGACAATGCCGTCGAGGCGCTGCGTGCCAAGCTGCTCACCTTACGCGAGCGCACCCGCCGCTATGCCTTCGAGATGGATTTCTCCTTCCTGATGCGGCCGGAGCGCAAGCTGCTGTCGATCGGCTACCGGGTCGAGGAACACCAGCTCGACGAAAGCTGCTACGACCTTCTGGCTTCCGAAGCGCGGCTGACCAGCCTGTTCGCCATCGCCAAGGGCGATCTGCCGACCGAGCACTGGTTCAGGCTTGGCCGGCCGATCGTCGAAATCGGTTTCCAGGGCGCGCTGATGTCCTGGTCCGGCTCGATGTTCGAATATCTGATGCCGCCGCTGGTCATGAAGGAGCCGCAGGGCTCGATCCTCAACCAGACCAGCAAGCTGATCATCAAACGCCAGATCCAGTATGGCCGCCAGAAGAACGTGCCGTGGGGCATTTCGGAGGCCGCCTACAATGCCCGCGACCGCGAACTGACCTACCAATATACCAATTTCGGCGTTCCAGGCCTCGGGCTGAAGCGCGGTCTTGGCCAGAACACGGTGATCGCGCCTTACGCCACCATACTGGCGGCCCAGTTCAATCCGCGTGAAGCCGTGCTGAATCTCGCCCGATTGCGGGAGATCGGGGCGCTCGGCCGCCACGGCTACTACGATGCCGTCGACTTCACGCCGCAGCGCGTGCCGGAAGGCACGGACCATGTCGTCGTCCAGAATTATATGGCCCACCATTCGGGCATGTCGATCGCGGCGGTTGCCGACGCCATCTTCGAAGGTCGCATGCGCGACCGCTTCCACAGCGATCCGGTCATCGAATCGGCCGAACTCTTGCTGCAGGAGAGGGCGCCGCGCGACATCCCGACCGCGACCGTCAGGACCGAGGCCGACGAACGCTCCAAGGACGAGACCGAAGTCGACAGCCCCGACACCCGCATCGTGCTCAATCCGCTGCAGTCGCTGCGGTCGACCAACGTCATGTCGAACGGCCGCTATTCGGTGATGGTCAGCGCGACCGGCTCGGGCTACAGCCGCTGGGGCGATCTCTCCGTCACCCGCTGGCAGCCGGATCCGACCGAGGACCGGCTCGGCTCCTACATCTTCCTGCGTGACGCCGGCACCGGCGACTGGTGGTCGGCTACAGCCGAACCGAAGCGAGCCGCCGAGGAAAAGGCGCAGACCTTGTTCTCCGACGACAAGGCGAGCTTCGTCAAATCGGTGGGCACGTTGCGCTCCGAGGTCGAATGCATCGTCATCTCGGAAGGCAATGGCGAGGGCCGTCGGGTCACGCTCTACAATGACGGTCCGTCCGACCGTCACATCGAAGTGACCTCCTTTGCCGAGCTGGTGCTCGGCCTGGAGGCGTCCGACAACGCGCATCCGGCCTTCTCGAAGATGTTCGTGGAAACCGAAATCTCTGCGAACAACGCGGCGATCTTCGCCACGCGGCGCAAGCGCGAGACCAGCGAGCCCGATATCGCCATGGTGCATTTCGTCACCGATCCGTCCGGATCGGCGCGCGACGCCGAGGCCGAGACCGACAGGCGCGCCTTCATCGGCCGTGGCCGCACCATCGTCGACGCAGCCGCTTTCGACCCGGGCGCCAGGCTGGGCGGCCACTCAGGCTTTACGCTCGATCCCGTCGCCTCGCTGCGCCGCCAGGTGCGCGTGCCGGCCAACAAGAAGATATCGCTGACCTTCTGGACGGTTGCCGGCGCCGGCCGTGCCGAACTGGACGAAGCCATCGCCCGCCTCGACCATCCGGAGAGCTTTGCCCGCCAGGCCATGCTTGCCTGGACGCGGAGCCAGGTGCAGACCCGCCACATGGGCCTCAGCCTGACCGATGCCGCCAATGTGCAGAAGCTGGCGCGCTATCTGATCTATCCGGATCCGTTCCTGCGTCTTCCCGCCGAATCCATCGCCTCGGGGCTGGGCAAGCAGTCGAGCCTGTGGCCGACAAGCATTTCCGGCGATTTCCCGATCTTCCTGGTCAGGATCGGCGATGTCGCCGATCTCGAAATCGTCGCCCAGGCGCTGCGGTTCCAGGAATATATGCGCACCCGCGGCATGATGATCGACTTCGTCGTCGTCAACGAGCAGGCGTCCTCCTATGTCCAGGACCTGCAGCGGGCGGTCGAGACGCTGTGCGAAAACAGCCGTCTGCGCGGCAAGGAGCTCGGGCCGCGCCAGCACATTTTCGCGGTGCGCCGCGATCTTATGGACGAGACCACCTACAAGACGCTGCTCGCCGTCGCCCGCGTCGTCCTGCACACGCGCAACGGCACCATCTTCGACCAGATCGAGCGCGCCGAGGCGGCGGCCCTGCAGGCGCGGGATGCTCTGGCAACGTTGCCGATTCCGCGTGAATTGCCGTCGCCGACACCCACGACGCATACTCCTGCCTCGCAGGCGGTGGCCAATGTCAGCGCCGATGGCAGCGGACTCAGCCAATGGAACGGCTTTGGCGGTTTCGACGGCGACGGACGGCACTATGTCGTGCGCCTGGCCGGGCGGCGCACGACGCCGCAGCCGTGGATCAACGTCGTCTCCAACGCCTCGTTCGGGTTCCACACCTCCGCCGAGGGCGCAGCCTTCACCTGGAGCCGAAACAGCCGCGACTACCAGTTGACGCCATGGTCGAATGATCCGGTCTCGAACCGCCCGGGCGAGGGCCTCTATATCTACGATCAGGCCAGCGGCAAGGCATTCTCGCCGCTCGCCGCCATGGTGCGCGATCCCTCGATGACCTACGAGGCCTGGCACGGCCAGGGTTTCTCGACCTTCCGCTCGAAGCGCGGACCGTTGTCGATGGACCTTACCCATGTCGTCGATCCGGTCGATTCCCTGAAGATCTCGCGGCTGCGCATCCAGAATTCCGGCTCGGTGCCGGCGCGGCTGCGTGTCTATGCCTATGCCGAATGGGTGCTCGGCGGGCATCGGTCGCGCACTGCGGCAACCATCGTCCCGTCGCGGGACGCGGCAACCGGTGCGCTGCTGGCACAAAACCCCTATGGGCTGGATTTCGGCGAGCGTGTGGCCTTCCTGGCGGCCGACGGCGGCGTCCATTCGGTGACCACAGACCGATCGGAGTTCCTGGGCCGGCATGGTTCCAGCGAGCTACCGCAGGCGGTGCTGAGCGGTGCGGCGCTGTCTGGCCGTGTCGAGGCCGGCGACGATCCGTGCGCGGCGCTTGCCCGCGACGTCGAGATTCCGGCAGGCGGCGACGTGACGCTGCTCTGGCTGCTCGGCGACGCCGAGTCGGTCGAGGAGGCGAGCGCGCTGGTGCAGGAGCATCGGGCCAAGGACTTCGACCAGCGATTGGCCGACAATGAGCGCGAATGGCGCGGCTTTCTCGACACCATCCAGGTCGAGACGCCCGACAAGGCGCTCGACGCCATGGTCAACCACTGGCTTCCCTATCAAAGCCTGGCCTGCCGCATCCGCGCCCGCTCGGCCTTCTATCAGGCCAGCGGTGCCTTCGGCTTCCGCGACCAGTTGCAGGATACGCTGGCGCTGCTGGCGCATGACCCGCAGCTGGCGCGCGACCAGATCCTCAACGCGGCGCGGCGGCAGTTCCCCGAAGGCGACGTGCAGCATTGGTGGCTGCCGCGCACGGGTGCTGGCGTACGCACGTTGATCTCCGACGACGTAGTCTGGCTTGCCCACGCTACGGCGCGCTATTTGCTGGTCACTGGCGATGCCTCCATCCTCAAGGAGCAATTGGCCTTCATCGATGGACAGCCGCTGGGCGAGGGCGAGCACGATGCCTTCTTCACCCCGGAAATTTCGAAGAAGACAGCGACGCTCTACGACCACTGCGCGCGTGCGCTCGATCTCGCCATCAAGCGCAGCAGCCCCGCGGGCCTGCCGCTGATCCTCGGCGGCGACTGGAACGACGGCATGAACCGCGTCGGCGAGCACGGCAAGGGCGAGAGCGTCTGGCTCGGCTGGTTCCTGTTGAAGACGCTGGGCGATTTCGCCCCCGTCGCCAAGACCGAGGGTGATGCCAAGCGAGCACAGGCCTGGGCAAAGCATGGCGATGTTCTGAAGCGGGCGCTGGAGAGCACCGCATGGGACGGCGAATGGTACCGGCGCGGCAGTTTCGACGACGGCACGCCTTTGGGGTCTCGCAACTCGCAGGAGTGCAAGATCGACTCGATCGCCCAGTCTTGGAGCGTGCTTTCGGGAGAGGGCGATCCGGCACGCTCGACGACCGCGATGGAGCAAGCAACGAAGCTGCTCGTCGACGACAAGCTGAAGATCGTCAAGCTGTTCACGCCGCCATTCTCGAAGACGGAAAAGGACCCCGGTTACATCAAGAGCTATCCGCCTGGCGTGCGCGAGAATGGCGGCCAGTACACCCACGCCGCCACATGGTTCGTCATTGCGCTTGCCGAGATGGGGCAGGTCGACGAGGCCTATCGTTGTTTCTCGATGCTGAATCCCGTCAACCACGCGACCGACGAGGCCACGGCCGAGCACTATCGAGTGGAGCCCTATGTCGTGGCGGCCGACATCTATGCCGGGGACGACAATGCCGGCAACGGCAAGGGCGGCCGTGGCGGCTGGACCTGGTACACCGGCTCTGCCGGCTGGCTCTACAGGGCTGCGGTCGAAGGCATTCTGGGCATCGAACGGCGCGGCAAGCGTGTCCAGTTCAAGCCGAAGCTGCCAAGCCACTGGGATGGGTACTCGGCAAATCTCAAAATGCTGGGGGCGGAACTCAAGGTTCGCGTCATCCGCGACAATAAGGCCAAGGCCGTGTCGCTGGAGGTGAATGGGGCAAAGACCAAGGCTTCGGCAGTCGAGCTGAAGGACGGCGAAGTTGCCGAGGTGGTCATCAGGATCCCGGCCTGAGGCCTGTTGCCCAAAAAGCATGCGCTCGGAGCGGGGGTCCGGGCCGCGACTTTTGTCACCACGGCGGATGAGAGGCCCCATCCCGCCTGGCGTTGCCGTCTGCCGTTGACGGGCATCTCGCCGAGAAGTCTATGAAATCAAAGGCTTGAGGCGTCCCATAGGAGTAGCCGCGAGCGGTGAGGGTTTGGCCACCCTTCGCCTGGAAGGGCATCCTGCAGCTTTGTTTTGCTTTATACTTCGCGAAAGGCGATTTCGGCCTCAGTCATCCGCCCGACATTGTTGCTGATTAAAATTATGGCAGCACGTGCCAACTGCCATGATTTCGCCGCATGCCTGACATTTTACCTGTCTTCTCAAACCGTTAGGTGATCACGGCAGATTTCGGAACGTCGCCATCTTTTGTTCGCTCTAAGGGAACTGAAGGGGTACACGGCCATTGTTTTGCGACGTATCAACCGGTACGAATAAAATGATGCAGTGCACAATAAACAGCGTGGCGGAGTAACTGGGGTGACCCTTCTGCAAATCTACTGGCGAGCTCTCGGTTATCTGGCCGCGGACAGGAAACGCGTTGCGTTGATCTGTTCGGCCAACGTGGCTCTCGCCATCGTAGCGCTTCTCGAGCCGATTATGTTCGGTCGCGTCATCGGCGCCATCTCCGAGCGTGGCTCTGTCTTCACCACGCTGGTCATGTGGGCCGGTCTCGGCGCCTTCAACATCGTTGCCTTCGTCATGGTGGCGCGCGGCGCTGACCGCTTTGCCCACGCGCGGCGCAGCGAAGTGCTTTGCGAGTCGTTCGAGCGCGTGATCACCATGCCGCTCGCTTGGCACCATCAGCACGGCACCTCCAATGCGCTGCACACGATGCTGCGTGCCGTCGAAACCCTGTTCAGCCTTTGGCTCGAATTCATGCGCCAGCATCTGTCCACGGCTGTCGCCCTCGTGCTGCTGGTTCCGACCGCGATCAGCATGGACCTGCGCATGTCGCTGGTGCTGCTTGGCCTCGGGCTGCTCTATGTCGGCATCGGCCGGATGGTCATGCGCCGCACCAAGGCGGGCCAGGCTGCGGTCGAGCGCCACTACCACAAGGTGTTCGCGCATGTGACCGACTCGGTCAGCAACGTTGCGGTGCTGCAGAGCTACAATCGGCTCGGCCACGAGGCCGATACGCTGCGCCGCTACGTCAAGAACCTGCTCGACGCGCAGAACCCTGTGCTCGACTGGTGGGCGCTGGCCAATGCCTTGCACCGTCTGTCATCGGCAATCTCGATGCTGATCGTGTTGTCGATCGGCTCCTATCTCGTGACTCATGGTCAGTTGGGTGTCGGCGACGTCATTGCCTTCACCGGTTTTGCCACGATGCTGATCGCTCGCCTCGACCAGATGTCGGCTTTCGCCAACCAGATTTCCGAGGCCCGTGCCAAGCTCGAGGATTTCTACCATCTCGAGGACTCCGCGGCTGATTCCGCCGAGCCGGACGGCTTGCGCGATCTTTCCAACGTCACCGGCCATGTCCGCTTCGAGAATGTCGGCTTTGAATTCGCCAATTCCGGCCAAGGCATCGACGACGTGTCCTTCGAGGTGCAGGCGGGCCAGACCGTCGCCATCGTGGGCCCGACGGGTGCCGGCAAGACCACGCTCATCAACCTGCTGCAGCGTGTCTTCTCGCCGTCCCATGGCCGTATCCTGATCGACGGCATCGACACCCGCACCGTGACCCGCAAGTCGGTGCGCCATTCGATCGCCACGGTGTTCCAGGATGCCGGCCTGCTCAACCGCTCGATCGAGGACAACATCCGTGTTGGCCGCGCCGATGCAAGCAATGACGAGATCCATGCCGCCGCCAATGCGGCTGCCGCACAGGACTTTATCCTGTCCAAGAGCAATGGCTACGACACGGTGGTTGGCGAACGTGGCGGCCAGCTGTCGGGCGGCGAACGTCAGCGCATCGCCATTGCCCGTGCCGTGCTGAAGGACGCACCGATCCTGGTGCTCGACGAGGCGACCAGCGCGCTCGACGTCGAGACCGAGGACCGCGTCAAGGAAGCGATCGACGAACTGCGCCGCGACCGCACCACCTTCATCATCGCCCACCGCCTGACCACCGTTCGCGACGCCGATCTGGTCGTGTTCATGGACAAGGGCAGGGTGGTCGAGATGGGCGGCTTCACCGAGCTGTCGCTGCGCAATGGCCGCTTTGCCAGCCTGCTGCGCGCTGGCGGCCTGCTCAACGACGAGGAGGTCCGCCGCCTCAGCCGCACCGTGCTGCAACAGCAGGAAGCGGCCGCCTGATCAGGCACGTCTTTGCCTTCTCCCACAGGGGAGAAGGCAAAGCGCTGCAGCCCTGCGACACCACCGCTCGATTGCCCCGAACGCCGCGGCGGTTTATGTAGAACCGCATGAGCGACACGACTTCACGCCTGACAAGCTGGATGGATCTCGCCAACCCGACGCGCTTCGTCGGGTTGGCGGACAAGGTCGTGCCGTGGCTGGCCACGATCGCCGCACTGATCCTCGCCGTCGGGCTCTATATGAGCTTCGCCGCGCCTGAGGATTTCCAGCAAGGCATCACCGTTCGCATCATGTACATCCACGTGCCTTTCGCCTGGCTGGCCATGATGTGCTACACGCTGATGGCGGTTTCCGCACTCGGCACGCTCGTCTGGCGGCATCCGCTGGCCGATGTCGCGCTGAAATCAGCCGCCCCCATCGGTGCGGTCTTCACCGCGCTGGCGCTGATCACCGGTTCGATCTGGGGTAAGCCGATGTGGGGCACCTGGTGGGTCTGGGATGCGCGGCTGACCTCGGTCTTCGTGCTGTTCCTGATGTATCTCGGCATCATCGCGCTGACCCGTGCGCTCGACGATGCCAGCCGCGCCGCCTGGGCCGCCGCCATCATCACGCTGGTCGGCTTCATCAACATCCCGATCATCAAGTTCTCGGTCGACTGGTGGAACACGCTGCATCAGCCGGCCTCGGTGTTCCGCATGGGCGGCTCCACCATCGACCCCAGCCTGCTGTGGCCGCTGCTGGTCATGGCGCTCGGCTTCACCGTGCTGTTCTTCGCGCTGCACCTGATGGCGATGCGCACCGAAATCCGCCGTCGCCGGGTGATTGCCATGCGCAGGGTCGCGGCACGGCAGGCGGAGCGCTCTCCCCCTTCTCCCCTTGTGTGAGAAGGCAAGACGCTTCTTAGTTCACCCCATCCTTCCGCGCGCCGCCACAGGCAGCGTTTCCAGCACTTTGTCGCCGTCGACCAGGTTGACCTCGTTGAACAAGTTTGTGACGACGCAGCAATGGTCGGGCACGACACGCACGCGCTCGCCGATGCGCAATTTGCCGTCACCCGAAAGCGTGACGGTGCCGTGCTCCTCGCTCAGGCCCGTCACCCGCGCTCCCGGCACGCCGGGCAACTCGCCGAAATCGGCGAGACCCAGCGTGTCGCTGGACAGCGCCTTGCTGCCAGCATCGAGGATAGCGCGCGTCGCGGTGGGATGGCTGACCACCGTCGACAGCACCGTCAGCGCGCAATCGTCGAGCGTGCCGACGCCTTTGGCGACCTGATAGCGGTCGAGATAGATGTAGGTGCCTGGACGATACTCCGTGACAACAGATGTATCGCTGGAGCGCCACATATCCGGCGTGCCGCCGCTGGAGATGCGTTCGCAGGCGAGGCCCGATGCGGCCAGCGCCTGCTTGGCGTCGGCGAGCCAGGCTTCGGCCTCCGCTGCCCTCCCGGCGGCCGGGTAGGTCATCAGTCCTCCGAAGGCGAGGCCACCGGCTCTGTCGATCTGTCTTGCCAGCGCAACCGCTTCATCGGCCGACTGCACGCCGCAGCGTCCCATGCCGGTGTCGCATTCGACCAGCACCGGTAGACGATGACCGGCATCGGTGAAGGTGGTTGCCAGCCCTTCGAGCGTCTCCATGCTGTCCGCTGTCACCGACAGGGTGACGCGCCCGTGCAGCGCCAGAAGCCGCTCCAGCTTGGCGCGCCCAAGGATGTTGTAGGGGAGAAAAATATCGGCCAGCCCGGCATCGGCCATCACCTCGGCCTCGCCGATCTTCTGGCAGGTGATGCCGACGGCGCCGGCCGCCACCTGCTTCTTCGCCCAATAGGGCAATTTGTGCGTCTTGATATGCGGCCTGAGCTTCAGCCCGTTCCTGTCGGCATGCGCCTGGGCGCGGGCAATATTGGCTTCGGCGCGCGCGGCGTCGATGAGAATCGACGGCGTATCGAGGTCGTGGACGGTCGGCATCATCTTTCACCCCATGAGGAATCCGCGGGTTTTATGGCCCTGAAAATCCGCGATGTCACGCGGCCAGCGAAGCGGATCTGTGGTCCATGCGCCTAAGCGCAAGGCCGGGCAGGCGGCGAGATGGATCGACACCGCATCGACGTTCGGCTATGCGATTTGCCAGACAAATCGATACGAAGGGATCATGATCATGAAGCGCTCCGCCATCAACGACATCATCCGCGAAGCCGACGCTTTCATCCGCTCGTTCGGCTACATCATGCCGCCCTTCGCCTATTGGTCGCCGCAGGAGGCGAAGGCGCGCCAGGTCGACTCGTCGGCGGTGTTCACCTCGCGGCTCGGCTGGGACATCACCGATTACGGGCAAGAGAAATTCAGGGAACTCGGCCTGTTCCTGTTCACCGTTCGCAATGGCCGCTACGAGGACATGAAGAAGGGCATGGGCATGCTCTATGCCGAGAAGATCATGATCTCGCGCAAGGATCAGCTATCGCCGATGCATCGCCACAACATCAAGGCCGAGGACATCATCAACCGTGGCGGCGGCAAGCTGGTGCTGGAACTGTTCATGCACGACCGCGACGGCGGCATCGATCCCAAGGCTGAGGTTTCGGTGCCGGTCGACGGAACCATCCATAGGCTGCCTGCGGGCGGGCTCCTGAAGCTCGACCCGGGCCAGAGCGTCACGCTGCTGCCCGGCGTCTGGCATGCCTTCTGGGCCGAGAGCAAGGACGTGCTGATCGGTGAGGTCTCCACCGTCAATGACGATCTCACCGACAATGTGTTTCGCGAACCGATCGGGCGTTTTTCCAACATCGACGAAGACGTTGCCCCGATCCATCTGCTGGTGTCCGACTACGAGAAGTGGCTGGGGTAAGGGCCGCTCCACGCCCTCGGCGACGCCAGTCACACGACCGTGTGACTAGTCACACGGTCGAAAGTGGGTAGGCCGTAGCGCCTACCTACTGCGATCCCTGTTCGACCGATCCTGCCGCTTCGTCCTTGAAGACGACCTTTGTGCCTTTTTGCACTTCAGAGGCGAGGTCTTCGGCATCCCAGTTGGTCAGCCTGATGCAACCATGCGAGAAGGTCTTTCCGATCTTGCCTGGGTCCGGAGTCCCGTGAATGCCGTAGCTATCGATGGACAAGTCGATCCAGACCGATCCCACCGGATTGTTTGGCCCGGCAGCGATCGTGAAGGGGCGCTTGGTCTTCACCCCCTTGAAGGCAAACTCGGGATCGTAATGATAGGTTGGGTGGTGCACCACGCGTTTGACCTCCGCCTGGCCACTCGGCGCGGGCTTCTCCTGACTTCCGATCGAGGCGGGGTACGTCGCAAGCACTTTGCCGGAAGGGTCAAGCACCCGAACCTGGCGAGCGCTCTTGTCGACCTCGACGCTCGCGATGTCTTGCGGCGGATCACCTCGGGTGACAGCTGGCACGAGCAGCTTTTGCCCCGCCCTCCTGAAGCCGATGCCGGGATTGAGCCGTTCAAGCAGTTGCTCGCTGATGTGGAAGCGCTCCGCCATCTTTTCCAAGGCATTGTGGTAGGCCAGCCTGGGCAGGCGGGCCATCCTCTCCATGCGTGCCGGAATTCGCCTGGTGAACGGCCCATGCACATCCTTGCGTGTCAAATCGTAGGTCTCAATCGCGGGGCGCGAGGAGGTCGCGACCAGCTTGTCCCATGTCTCGCGGGTGAGCTTGCCGTCGGCAGGCAATCCGTTGGCCGCTTGGAACGCACTGACTGCCCGGGTGAAGTTCTCCGCCTGGCGGCCATCGATCAGGCCTGGCGAGAAGCGTGCACGATCCAGGAGGATTTGCGCCTTCAGCACGGTCGCACTGACGCCTTTCGCTTCGCTGCCGTCAAATTGGGCGTTGTTGACGGCGGCCGCGTCCAGTTTTGCCGCCGCCGTTGCATCGCATGCGATGACGAGCATGGCGACCGCGACAAGAACGAGCCTGATCATGGAGGTCACACTCCCGTATGGGCACCTGCTTCTATGACGTCGCACGGCCGATCTGGTTCCATTTCCTGCAGTTGCGTCCGACTGCCGAGTGCCGTGCGCGCAGTGAACCCGGACCAGGAGCACCCGGCGGTGGCGCGGGTGCATTGTTGATAAGGGTCCGCCATCATCAAGATGAATGGCGACTCCCGTCAGCGCATGTGTTGGCTTCAGAACCGCAGAGACCGGAGCGACAACGGGCCAACGCCCGATTGAGTCCGTCTCCACAGGCTCGGTGACCGAGGAGAGCCAGGATGCAATTTCCTGCCCAGAAGAACAAAGGACCGGCTCAACCAGCCGAGGATGAGCGCCAGGCACGGCTTGAGAAAACAGCCAGGCTCAAGCAGCTTCGCTCCTATGCTTCCTGGCTTTCGTCTGACCCAAACGCGCAACTTCACGATGAGATAGACTGCTCCGTGCTGATCGAAGGCGTGGGACGACGCAGCATGGAGCCTTGGCTGATCGGCAGGTGACATATCCGGGCGGCGAGGTTTCCACCGCCAACGACGATCTGGTCGACAATTTGTTTGGCTAAAGCAGTTCACCGTTTCACGGAAACGGCGACCCGCTCTAACTCCTTGTTTTGACGCAATTCCGGACGGAAAACCGTTTCACACTTTTCCTGGAATTGCTCTAGCCGATCGGCCGCAACAGTGGCGACAGGCAGACTTCGCGTCAGTGACAGCAGCCTTGCTGCGCGCTCGTCCTGCACAGGCAGGACGAGGTGATCGGTATGTCCGCCTTGGCCAGCGCCGCTGCAAGGCTTGTCTGCAATGTCGGCAATTCATCGGTCTCGCCGCGCCGTTTCAGGCATTCCACAAGCCCGTGCAATGCCCAGACATTGTTCGGATGCTGGGCACAGCGCTGCACCGTGCCGCTCAGGCCCAGATCGTCGCGATAGACCTGTTCTGCTTCCTGCGCGTGACCCTGGTCGAGAAGCAGCGCCGCCAGCGCATGGCGCGGCGGGTGCATCCAGGCCCACGGCTCGGTGTAGGACAGATTGTCGTCAAGCTCGACCGCCTGCCGCAAATGGCCATACGCCTCCTCATGCCGGCCCTGGTGGTACGCGAGCTCGCCGTCGAGCAGGGCGGCACCGACAGCCAGCGAAGCTTGCGCCGGGTTGCTGAGGAAGCGCCGCTCGGGCGCAATGCCTTTCAGATGCCGATGGAACTCTTCGCGCTCACGTTCAGCCTCAGCGAAATGCTTGAGCGTCGCATGCGCCACACCTTTGGCGTAGCGCTGCATGGCCGCCGTCAGCACATAGAGGCCCGGCTCCTCGGTGACCGGTTCGTCGATGATCTCCTGCCAGCGGCCGAAGCGCACCTGCACATGCGATTTCATCGCATGGTAGCCTTCCACCGTCTGCGTGAGCTTTGGCCGGCCCTGGATGGCGACCACGTCGCGCGCGACCAGGCTGCGCACCCTGTCGGCGGCCCACAGTGCAGGCTGGTGCTGGCCCGACAACATGCAGGTGAACATCATCAGATGCAGATCGTGGCAGCAGCCGAGCAAATAGTAGGTCGGCTCATCGGCATAGGCGAGATAGAGGTCATTGGCGCGCACCGCCTTTTCGCTGGCGCGTTTTGCTTTCTCATACTCGCCGCACAGCACATAGATGTGCCCCGGCATGTGGTTCATATGCCCGGCATCGGGGCACATCTCGCCGAGCAGATCCGCTGACCGCGTGCCGCGCTCCGGCATGGTGGACATTTCCAGGAGATGGATGTGCAGGTGGACGATCGCCGGATGTTGTGCTGCGCCGGCCTCATCGGCAAGCCGGATCGACCGCTCGCAGACGTCGAGCGCCTCGACGACATCGGAATTCGGCGCCGGCGCGCCGGTCTTGAGGTTCCACAGCCGCCGCACCGTGCGCATCATCAGCGCTTCGACCAGCAGTGCCATCACATCATGGTCGTCGGGAAAGTCCCGATACACAAGCCGCATCGCGGCGGCATAGGCGTCATCCCAACGTTCGAATTCCTCCAGGCTCACCCGGTGTGGCTTCTGGAAGCGGGCGGCCAGCGCCTCGATCAGCCGCTTCTCGATCTCACTGGCGGCAGCCGCATTGGCCCTGGCCAGTTGGACATGCTCGAAGCAGCGCTTGGTCGCGCTGTCGGCCTCGGCCTCGCCATGTTCCTTCCAGGTCAGATTGTAGAAAGGTCCAGCGGCATAGGCGATGCCCCAGTGAACCATCGCGCAGTGAGGATCCGTCTCCAGCGCCTTCTCAAAACACTTGATGCCTTCCTCATGGTTGAAGCCGTAGCACCAGTTAAGGCCAATATCGAACCAACGCTGGGTTTCTGTCGAGCGAGTGGAGATGGGGCGGCGGTAGGTGCCGAGGTCGAAGCGGTCCATGTGGTCTCATTCAATTCTGATTGCCAGCGAGCCAGCTCTGGTCAGACTCCTTCGCCATCAATGTGTGCCGAAACTGGCAGACATGGCAAACGCAACGAGTGCCATCGCTGCTTGCATTTGGATACTACCGCCCTTAGCCGGTCTCTTCGGGCACCGTTTCATTTTGCCAGCCGGCTAGCTCAGGCAGGTCGTCAAGCCAGCTTTTCTCGGTCATCAAGGCATCGCCGGCCTGCGGAGCAGCCTCGGTGGCGTTTTGAATGAGCCAGTCCATCCACTTCCGATAGGCAGCCGGGGTCAACTCGGGCGGCAGCACCTTGGCCTTGGCCAGCATGCGTTTGCGGAAACTCACCTGCCTGCGGAGTTTCGTCGTCGTGAATTTGATGGCCTTGCCCTGGTATTCGACCGTCCAGCGCCCGTCGCCGTGGCTGGCGAGCCTGTCGATGGCGAAGCCGATATCCACCGGCCTATCCCGCCAAGGAAGCTCGACCGCATTCTTCCTGAGATCGAGTGCCCATCGCCTGTAGTCGGTCCCGGCACGCTGGGGCGGCAGCACCCCAGCCTGTTCGAGTATCTTCCTGCGGAAGGTCGGCTGCTTCTTGAGCTGGCCTGTCGTCAGCTCGATGCGATGCCCGCGGAATTCGACGTGCCAGCGGATCCTGCCATTGCCGAAATACTTGACCAGCCTGTCGATGACGAATTCGTCGTAGGAGAGCGTCACGCAGCCTTGGCTGATGCGTTCGAGAATGAATCGGCTGTCACTGACCATTACGCGTTTGCCCCATGCTCCTCGATGTAGCAGAGGCCGGGTGCCGGGAGTGGAGCGCGACCGGAATCGGCCTCGGCTTCATCGAAGGAAATCACGCAGCCGAGGCGGCCTACAGGAAGGCAGGGTAAGTGACGACACGGCGCGCGATGCGGCGAACGCCGGAATAAATATGCCGGCTCGTCGGATCGACTGGTGTTGCTGGCGGTGTCTTGAATTTCACGCTTAGCGCGTTCGACGGGGTCGCTGGTACAGCGCTCCACTCGCTTAATCTGGTGCCAGCTGGCAATTGGGGCCAATCCATTTATTTGCCGAAGTATCGAGTTCATTGTCCATGTCGGAGGCGCTGCATACAGGATACCGATCATCACCGCGCCGAGCCATACTTAAGGACTTATACCGGCGAAGGAGTGCATCGTGATCTTGGGGCTGTTGGCCTTGTCGCTGCGACGAAAGCTTCATCATGCAATTGGCAAAAGCATCCGTGCCTTGTTTAAAACCAAAGCCGGTACACTGCGCCTTGTCTTCCGCAGTCTGGGTTTGACTGGCATTCCCCTTGTCTGTCGTGCAGCCAACCAAGAAAGTAACGAACATCAGAAATCCGATGAAGACCAACGCGCGCATTCCGTTCTTCCTTCGATAATTTCGATCCTTTGACGATCCTATAAATGTCACCCCGCCGCAACCCACCATAGCTGGGATCCCGTCAGGTGGTCGCCAGGGAGCATTTCACGATGATGAGCGTTGGTGATTGTTTTGATCGAGAGAAGAGGAGTGGCTGGGGAACCTGGATTCGAACCAGGACTAACGGAGTCAGAGTCCGTGGGTCTACCGTTAACCTATTCCCCAGCAGGCACGATCTTGAATATCACGATAAACGTGAAAACCGTGCGGGCCGAGCGGGCAAGCCGCTGTGAGCGCTGCCTTGTAGCCGCCAGCGGAAAATAGTCAAGCCTGCTCTGTGCTTCAATGGCACGTTTCGACAGGACGCCACACTTCAGATGCCGGCGCGCCGCGCCTAGTCCAATTCCAGCCTTCAAGGCTCCGTCCGGCTGAACTGCGAGCGTTCGAAGAACAACACCACGCCCAGGCCCAGAATCAGCGGGACGATCAGGTAGAACAGCCGGAACACCAGCAGCGCCGCCAGCACGCCGACCGGATCCATGTCCGACAGGCCGGCGAGGAACACCACCTCGAACACGCCGAGTCCGCCCGGCGCATGCGAGATCTGCGCGATCGAGAAGGAGACGAGGAAGACGCCCAGTATGACGAAGTAGCCGGGATTGTGGGCTGCGGGCAGGGCGAAGAAGATGATCGCGGCGGCGGCCAGCAGTTCGATCGGGCCGATCAGCAACTGCCGGGCGACGATCGGCAGCGCCGGATAATGCAGCTGAAAGCTGGCGATCTTCAGCGGGCGCAGATGCAGCCAGCTGCCGAAGACATAGGCGGCGACGAGCAGCAGCATCGCGATACCGGCCGCTTCGGACAGCCCATGATGGGCGATGCCGGAAAATCGGTCGAGTATCTCAGGCTCGAACACCAGAACGAGGCCCGAGGCCAAAATCGTCGACAGCACGAAGGTGATCCAGCAGACCGCCACCAGCACGCCGACATCCTGTCCGGTCAGGCCCCTGGTACCGTAGGCGCGGTAGCGGATGACGGCGCCCGAGAACACCGAACCGCCAATGTTGTGCGACAGCGCATAGGTGGTGAAGGAGCACAGCGTGACGAACAGCCACGACACGCGCTTGCCGATATGCAGAAGCGCGATGTGGTCGTAGCCGGCGAGCGAAGCATAGGCGATGATCGAACTCAGCGCGGCAAGAACCCAGCCGCGGGTCGGAATGGCAGCGATGCCGTCCCAGACATCGTCGAGCGAAATGCCGCGCAGTTCGTGCCAGAGCAGCAGCAGCGAGAAGATCACCGCCGCGATGCCGACGACCGGCCAGAAATAGCGTCTCCAGTTCATTGCCTGACTGCCATGCGTTGCGGGGTCCGCTTCCTTTCGTGGCTGGTGGGAGGCCGGCTTTGCCGGATTCTTCCGCTCATTTCAGAAATGCCTCATCGAAGCCGGCTATTCAACCGCGAACCCTTGTCGCAGCGGCGGCCGGCAAGATTTGTCCGTGGGGCGCCCGAAAGAGATGCCGGCAGGCGTTGCGCCGGCAACTGCGGCGTGCGGATTCATCACGCGGCCGCGCCGGAACGGCGGTCAGCGGCCTGCCGGTAAAATTCGGCATGCGGCTCTTGGTGATCGGGCACGGCGCTGTTAGTCTGGCGACAACTTAAAACACTGAAGCGCCTGCTGCGTCCATCATAGGTTCGCGCGGCGCCGGAAGGAACGACAGTGGAAGACCACGATACCGGCGCCGGCGCGCCGGAGGTGGGCGTGTCCAGCGCTTCCCAGCGGTCGGCTGACCCGGGGAACGCAAGCTGGCAGCAACGCCGCCCGACGGAGCTCCGCTCCGCAGACGGGCAGGCGGGCGACGCACCCCACAAAGGCAAGCCCAAGAAGCGGCGCAAGCGAAGGCGCGGGCGCAAGGTTTTTGCGCGCGAGGAAGCGCGCCCCGCGGAGAATCGATCGCCGGCGCCAGGCAAAACCGGTGCCCCGGCGGCGGAGGCCCACAGACCGGCGGAAGCGGTGATCTCGCCCGCCGCTGTTGTGCCGCGGCCGGAACAAGGCGCCCGTCGGCCGCCGGTCCATGAGCTTCCGGTGTTTGCGGCGCTTGACCTCGGCACCAACAATTGCCGGCTGTTGGTCGCCGTGCCGACGCGGCATGGCCAATTCCGCGTCATCGACGCCTTTTCGCGCATCGTCCGGCTGGGCGAGGGGCTCACCGCCAATGGCCGGCTCGGCCAGCCGGCGATGGACCGCGCGGTCGAGGCGCTGAAAATCTGCGGCGACAAATTGCGCAACCGCAAGATCAGAAAAGCCCGGCTGATCGCCACCGAGGCCTGCCGCACGGCCGAAAACGGCGTCGAGTTCATCGACCGCGTCGAACGCGAGGCCGGCTTGAAGCTCGAGATCATCGACCGCCAGACCGAGGCGCGGCTGGCGGTGTCCGGCTGCGGCTCGCTGGTCGAGCGCGACACCCAAGGCGTCGTGCTGTTCGATATTGGCGGTGGCTCGTCGGAAATCGCGCTCATCGATCTCGCCGGCCGCCGTTCGCCGAGGTTGGCCAATCATATCGTGTCGTGGACGTCGCTGCCGGTCGGCGTCGTCTCGCTGGCCGAGCGCTTTGGCGGCCGCACGGTGACGCGCGAGATCTTCGCCGCCATGGTCGATGACGTTGCCGGCCGGCTGGCCAGCTTCGACGGTCGCGATCGGCTGAGCCATCTCAAGGCCAGCCCGAATTTCCATCTGCTGGGCACGTCCGGAACGGTGACGACGCTGGCCGGTGTCCACCTTGAACTCGAGCGCTACGATCGCCGCCGTGTCGACGGGCTGTGGATGGACCGCGACAGCGTCGATCGCATGGTCGAAAGACTGGTTGGCTGGGATTTCCAGCAGCGCTGCGCCAACCCTTGCATCGGTGCCGATCGCGCCGATCTGGTGCTTGCCGGCTGTGCTATCCTCGAAGCGATCCGCGCCGTATGGCCGTCCGAGCGGCTGCGCGTCGCCGATCGTGGCCTGCGCGAAGGTATTTTGAGCGAACTGATGGCCGATGATGGCGTCTGGCGCAACGATGGGCGTGGCAGAGCGTGAACAGTCGACCCCCACTCCGTCGAGCTACGCTCGACACCTCTCCCCCGATCGACGGGGAGAGGAAAGGCGTGAACTTATGCAGGCTGGCTCCCTTCCTCTCCCTCCGGAGGGGGGAGAGGTGGCTCGGCGAAGCCGAGACGGAGTGGGGGAAGCCGTTCACGAAACGCGCAGACGTCGAAAAATGAACACAACTCGACGAGCGAGAAAACCCGGACCAGAAATCAGGCAATGACCAAGAAACCGGAAAAACCAGGATCCGCCAGCATTCGCGTGCTGAAGACGCGGATCAAGAAGAAGAGCGGGCTGAAGGAATCGTCGCGCCGTTGGCTGCAGCGCCACATCAACGATCCCTATGTCCAGCGCTCCAAGGCCGACGGCTATCGCTCACGCGCGGCCTATAAGCTGATCGAGATCGACGACAAGCATCATCTGTTGAAACCCGGCATGAAGGTGATCGACCTCGGTGCCGCCCCCGGCGGCTGGTGCCAGGTCGCCGCCGCGCGGACGAAATCGACGGCCGACAAGCCGCATGTCATCGGCATCGATTATCTCGAAATGGACGCCGTGCCCGGCGCACCGGTGCTGCTGATGGATTTCCTCGATCCGCAGGCGCCGCAAAAGCTGGCCGAGGCGCTGGGTGGGGATCCCGATATCGTGCTGTCCGACATGGCGGCACCGACCACCGGCCACAAGCGGACCGACCATATCCGCACCATGCATCTGTGCGAAGTGGCGGCCGATTTCGCGCTCTCCGTCCTGAAACCGGGCGGGCATTTCCTCGCCAAGACCTTCCAGGGCGGCGCCGAAAACGAACTGCTCTCCATGCTCAAGAAGAACTTCCGCTCAGTCCATCACGTCAAGCCGCCGGCGTCGCGGGATGAATCGGTCGAGCTTTATCTCTTGGCCAAGGATTTCAAAGGGCGAGATCTTCCTTCTCCCCTGGGAGAAGGTGTCGCCGAAGGCGACGGATGAGCTCCAGGGAGCGCCAACGTTTCACTCCGCTGGAACACCCCTCATCCGTCTCGGCGCTTTCGCGCCGATCCACCTTCTCCCACAGGGGAGAAGGCAAGAGGAAACTACTTCCCCGCCGTGCTCGTTTCCAGCGTCTTGGGTGTGGTCAGGCGGCCGTGGCCGGAGATGGCGTTGCCGGCATCGGGCGCCAGCCGCATGAACGACAGCGACGCGGCGGCCGAAATCGCCGCGACGACGAAAAACGCGGTGTGGAAATCCGCCAGCGTCAGTGACCTGTCGTTCAGGCTCGTGGACACTTCCAGGATTCCGCCGGCCAGCGCCACGCCGAGCGCGACCGACAACTGCTGGAACACCGCCGTGATCGGTGTCGCCTTGCTGGTGTCTTCAGCCGAAACCTCGGCATAGGCGAGCGCATTGACGCCGGTGAAGAACATCGAGCGGATGAAGCCGCCGACGAGCAGCATGGCCAGCATCAAGAGATAGGGTGTGTCGGGTGTGAACAGGCCGTTGATGGCGATCGAGGCGGCGGCGACCAGAGAACCGACAACCAGGACGCGGCGGAAGCCGGCGACCCGGAAGATCAGCGCGGTGACAAACTTCATCCCGATGGCGCCGATCGCCGAGACGAAGGTGATCATGCCGGACTGGAACGGCGTCAGCCCAAAACCGATCTGGAACATCAGCGGCAGCAGGAACGGCACGGCACCAATGCCGATGCGGAACAGTCCGCCGCCAAGCACCGAGGAGCGGAACACCTGGTTGCGGAACAATTCGAGCGCCAGCAAGGGATTTTTGGCGCGCCGCGCGTGCAGCAGATAGAGCGCGCCCGACAGCAGGCCGACCGCTACGGTGATAAGGCCGGTGGCCGGCGGCAAATAGGGCAGGCTCACCACCGACAGGCCGAAAACCACGCCGGATGCCGCCAGCCCGCTTAGCACGAAGCCGAGGAAGTCGAGCGGCGGCGTCTCCATCGATTCGGTCTCCGGCAGGAAACGCGTCGCCAGCCAGATGCCGATCAGGCCGATCGGCACATTGATCAGGAAGATCCAGTGCCAGGTGAAGTAGGTGGTGATGAAGCCGCCGACCGGCGGCCCGACCAACGGTCCGACCAACGCCGGAACGGTCAGCCAGGACATCGCCGCGACGAGTTCGCTTTTTGGTGTCGCGCGCACCAGCACCAGCCGCCCGACCGGTGTCATCATGGCGCCGCCAATGCCTTGCAGGAAGCGCGAGACCACAAAAGCCGGCAGCGAACCGGAGAGCGCGCAGGCGATCGAGCCGACGATGAAGACGGCGATCGCGGCGCGAAAGATATTCTTGGCGCCGAAACGGTCGGCCATCCAGCCGCTGATCGGAATGAAGATCGCCAGCGAGACGAGATAGGCGGTCAGGGCCAGCTTGAGCGCGATCGGGCTGGTGTGGATGTCGACGGCGATCGCCGGCAGCGATGTCGCGATAACAGTCGAATCCATGTTTTCCATGAAAAGGGCGACCGCCAATATAAGCGGGATGGTGCGGTTCAAGGAACGCGTCCAGACTTGAATGTTGCGTTGCCGGTTGCATGTCGGCCCTGAGGCGGGCGGTTACCATGCCTTCGCCGGGATGTCGCATTAATTTGCTGTCACTTTTGTGCGACCGGCAACCACAGGTGGCATCCCTTCGCCGGAAAGTCACCTTTCCGGGAGCGTGAAATCATCCGCTTTTCATCGGTGCTTGGACGTGGTACCAGCCAGCGCCAATCCTGAAAGGGAAGAAACGAGTCGGCGCTGTCCATTCCGGTCCAGCGCTTTTTTGTATTCCCCCACCGCTTTTTATGTTCAAGGGACTGGCCATGGCAAAAATCATCGAAACGTCCACCGGCGCATTGGCGCTGACCTTTGACGACGTGCTGCTGCAGCCGGGTCATTCCGAGGTCATGCCCGGCGAAACCGATGTCCGCACCCGCATCGCCGGCGATATCGACCTGAATGTGCCGATCCTGTCGGCGGCGATGGACACCGTCACCGAGGCGCGGCTTGCCATCGCCATGGCCCAGGCCGGCGGCATTGGCGTCATCCACCGCAATTTCTCGCCGGCCGAACAGGCCGAGCAGGTGCGGCAGGTCAAGAAATTCGAATCCGGCATGGTGGTCAATCCCGTCACCATCGGCCCCGACGCGACGCTCGCCGACGCGCTGGGCCTGATGCGCAGCTATTCGATCTCGGGCATTCCGGTGGTCGAGAACGGCGGCAGCGGCGGCCACAAGATCGGCCGGCTGATCGGCATCCTGACCAATCGCGACGTGCGCTTTGCGTCCGATCCGGCGCAGAAGGTCCATGAACTGATGACCCGTGACAACCTGATCACGGTCAAGGAGAACGTCGACCAGGACGAGGCCAAGCGCCTCCTTCACCAGCACAGGATCGAAAAGCTGGTGGTCGTCGACAGGCAGGGCAATTGCGTCGGACTGATCACCGTCAAGGACATCGAGAAGTCGCAGCTCAACCCGCACGCCACCAAGGACGCGCAGGGCCGCCTGCGCGCCGCCGCCGCCACCAGCGTCGGCGATGACGGTTTCGAGCGCGCCGAACGCCTCATCGATGCCGGCGTCGACCTTCTGGTGATCGACACCGCGCATGGCCACTCGCAGCGCGTGCTCGACGCCGTCACGCGGGCGAAAAAACTATCCAACTCCGTCCGCATCCTGGCTGGCAATGTCGCCACCGCCGCGGGCACGCAGGCGCTGATCGACGCCGGCGCCGACGCCGTCAAGGTCGGCATCGGCCCGGGTTCCATCTGCACCACCCGCATCGTTGCCGGCGTCGGCGTGCCGCAGCTCTCAGCCATCATGTCGGCGGTCGAGACGGCGCACAAATCCGGCGTCTCGGTGATCGCCGATGGCGGCATCAAATATTCCGGCGATCTGGCCAAGGCGCTCGCCGCAGGCGCCAGTGCGGCCATGATCGGCTCGCTGCTGGCCGGAACCGACGAAAGCCCGGGCGAGGTCTATCTGCACCAGGGCCGCTCCTTCAAGGCCTATCGCGGCATGGGCTCGGTCGGCGCCATGGCCCGCGGCTCCGCCGATCGCTACTTCCAGGCCGAGGTGCGCGACACGCTGAAACTGGTCCCGGAAGGCATCGAAGGGCAGGTTCCCTACAAAGGACCTGTGTCTGGCGTGCTGCACCAGCTTGCGGGCGGCTTGAAAGCCGCTATGGGTTATGTTGGTGGCCGCGATCTTGCCGATTTCCGCGAGCGCGCCACCTTTGTGCGCATATCCAATGCCGGACTTCGTGAAAGCCACGCCCATGACGTCACGATTACCCGCGAAAGCCCGAACTATCCCGGCGGAGCCTGACCAGTACGGGCTCGGGCGGAGCCTGACGGCAACGATCCTGCGGCTGCCGCGCCACGCAGGCGCACTCTGTTTCCTGTCGGCGGTGGTTTTCATCGCCATGACGGGTATGGAATTCCTCTACTTCCGCCAGTTGAGCGGCGGCTTGCCATCACTCGACATGCGTATTTTCGGTTTCACTCCGGACGAAGGCATGGCCTGGCTGACGGCACTCGGCCGGCGCGGCGGCGAGATCATTCTCGTCTGGCACTATCTGACCTTCGATCTGTTGTTCCCGGCGCTGCTGTCTGTGACGCTGGTCAGCCTGATCCTGGCCACCGGCCGGCGATTGAAGGCTTTCCGCGTGCAGCCGGTGCAGCTGCAGTCGATCTTCGCGCTGGTCCTGGTGCTGCCCTACACGCTTGCCGACTACGCCCAGAACATCGCGGTAGCGCGGCTTCTGTCCGATTTCCTGTCGGCGAATCCGGACTCGCTGTCTTTGGCTTCGGCGCTCACCGTCACCAAATTCGCGCTTTTCGCCGTCCCGGTGATCGTCATTGCCGCCTTCTGGCTGGCAGGCCAGAAACGCCTGGCCTGATGCCGCGCGCAAAGCTCAGCCGGGTAGGGGAAACTTCGTGAACCAGACCACGATCTTCTGGCCTGTTCTGGCGCATGTGCTGCTGATCTACATCGTCTACTGCATCCTGGGTCGCCGCAGATACGGCGCAATCAGGTCAGGCGAGGCGAAGCCCGGTCATTTCAAGGTGCGTTCGACCGAGCCGGCCTCCAGCGTTACCGTTGCCGCCAATCTCACCAACCAGTTCGAGCTGCCGGTGCTGTTCTATGTGCTGTGCCTGGCGCTGCACCTGACCAACGGCGTCAACTATCTGACCCTGGCGCTGATGTGGATTTTCGTCGCATCGCGCTATTTCCACGCCTGGGTTCACCTGACCAGCAACAATCTGCTGCTGCGCAGCCGGTCATTCTTCGTCAGTGCGGTGATTCTCCTGCTGGGATGGATCTGGTTCGCGCTGCACCTGCTCGGCGTGATTTGAGCAGACAGTTCTGCCTTCTCCATTTGCTTGCGGGAGAAGGAAAGAACGCTCCTCTACAGGTCGAACACCGCAATCTTGCGCTTGTCGAACTTGATGCCGATCTCGCCGCGTACCAGCTTGAGCGCGGCCTCGCCGAACACCGCGCGCCGCCAGCCCTGCAGGGCCGGTACGTCGGCTTCCTCGCCCTCGGCGGCGATACGGTCGATGTCGTCGCTGGAGGCCAGCACCTTGGAGGCGACGCCTTCCTTTTCGGCGACGATCCGCAGCAGCACCTTCAACAGTTCCGCCGCGGCGCTCGAGCCCTCGGGCGGCTGGAAACTCTTCGGCAGTTTCGGCATCTGCTCCTTGGGCAAGGCAAGGGCGGTGTTGACCGCGCCGAGCAGCGCCGTCGCCGTCGAGGAGCGTTCCCAGCCCTTCGGCGTCGTGCGCAGCTTGCCCAGGGCTGCCGCGTCGCGCGGCGCCTGCTGCGCCACCTCGTAGATCGCGTCGTCCTTGAGCACGCGGCCGCGCGGCACGTCGCGTTCGCGCGCCTCGCGCTCGCGCCACGCCGCAACGCCCTGCACGATCGCCAGTTCCTGCGGCTTGCGCAGCCGCATCTTCAGCCGTTTCCAGGCGTCCTCGGGGTGCGGATCATAGGTTTCGCGCGAGGTCAGCACCTCCATTTCCTCGTTGAGCCAATGGGCGCGGTTTTCGCGCGCCAGTTCGGCGCTGAGGTGCTGATAGACCTCGATCAGATGGGTGACGTCGGCCAGCGCATAGTCGAGCTGCTTGTCGGAAAGCGGCCGGTGGCGCCAGTCGGTGAAGCGCGACGACTTGTCGAGCCGCGCGCCGGTGATGCGCTGCACGAGCTGATCGTAGGAAACGCTGTCGCCGAAGCCGCAGACCATCGCCGCCACTTGCGTGTCGAACACTGGATGCGGAACCAGATCGCCGAGATGGACGATGATTTCGATGTCCTGCCGCGCGGCGTGGAAGACTTTGACCACCGCCTCGTTGGCCATCAGCCTGAAGAACGGCTTCAGGTCGATATCGGGAGCCAGCGGATCGATCAGTGCCGTCACGCCGGGAGCGGCCATCTGGATCAGGCACAGGATCGGCCAAAACGTCGTTTCTCGAATGAATTCGGTGTCGACAGTGACGAAATCCGACTTTTCGAAAGCGGCGAGAACGGTCTCGAGTTCTTTCTGGGTGGTGATGACGTGCATCAAATCGCTTTTGGCAGGAGTAAGGTCTTCCTAGATTTCAGCCGCCGGGGCTTTCGTCAAGCTTTGGCACCGCCATCATGAGGTTCCCGGACCGTCGGAATCGCCGTTTCTCCTGGCCAGCCGCGCGAAAACCGTCGAAGTGCGCAGGAGCGCAATGAAGCGGCCGCGCCTGCCCGCCGGCACCCCGGACCGGGCCTGCATGCGGTAGAGGATGACGGCGATGAAGATCGCATAGACCACCGCGCTGAATACAAACAGGGCGCCCGGTCCGAAATATTGCATCGCCGTCGAGGCGGCGAACGGGCCACCAATGGCGCCGAAGGAATAGAACAGCATCAGCGCCGCGTTGATCAGCACGAACTCGCCCGTGTCGGCGCGGTCGTTGGAATGCGCCGCCGACAGCGAATAGAGCGGCATGGCGAAACAGCCGAAGATGAAGATGAAGATGAAGTTGAGCGCCGGATTGCTGCCGGCGATGAACACCAGCGCCAGCGCCGAAAACATCGCGCAGCACGTCGTCATCAGCAGCACCCGGCGCCGGTCCCAGCGGTCGGAAAGGTAACCCAGCGGATACTGGATGATGGCGCCGCCGAAAATGCCGACGCTGACGAAGGTGACGACATCGGCGACCGACATGCCGATCTGCTCGGCATAGACAGGCGACAAGGTGCGAAAGGCGCTGTTGGTGACGCCGACGGCGATGCAGCCGAAGCAGCCCAGCGGCGAAATCCGCCAGACGCGCGCCAAGTCGAGCTTGACCTCCTCCGGCGGCGTCGGGTTGGAGCGGTCGCCGAGCGAAACCGGCACCAGCGACAGCGTGATCATCATCGACATGATAGCGAAAATTGCGAAACCGCCAGCGCCGAAGATCGGGATCAGGAACTGGGCTGATGTCACCGAACCGATGTCGACCATCCGGTAGATCGCCAGCACGCGTGCCCGATCGTGATTGCTGACGCCGGAATTCAGCCAGCTTTCGACGATGGTGAACAGCCCGGCGAAGCAGAAGCCGCCGGCAAGACGCACCGCGCACCACATCACCGGATCGATGACCAGCACCAGGAGCAAGGTGCCGACTGAGGCGATTGCCGCCAGCGCCGAAAATGCCCTGATATGGCCGACCGCCTTCATGATGCGGGTGATGGCCAGGCAGCCGAGCAGGAAGCCGGCGAAGTAGAAGGTGCCCATCAGGCCGATGTCGGAAGCCGAAAACCCTTCCTGCGCGCCGCGCAGCGCGATCAGCGTGCTCTGCAGCCCATTGCCGCCGAGCAGGATGCCTGCGGCGAGAAGAAGCGGGATCATCGGGCGGATGGAGGACATGAAGAGGCGATCACGTGTCGGTGATCCCTTCTTGGACCATCGCCTTGGTCAATGCCAGCGGCAATTCCCGGCAAACTACAGCGAGGATATGTCCAACTCTTCGTGGAAGGTCCAAACGCTTATGAACGGGCCGTCGTTTAGGTTCTTGCTATAGATCGTCATGATCACCTGTTGCCGTTGATCGTCGCGCGGAGGCAACTGACCGGTGATGAGCCGGAAACCGTCGGGATCTACGCCAACAGCGAATTGCTGTTCCGGGTCGATACGATCGTAGTCGATTATGAGCCGCGATCCGTCGAACTGCTCCCGCATCGATTCGTCGTTCGGAAAGTCACCGTCGGAGAGGGCTTTGAACCGCGCCCAATCGTCTATGCGAGCCGCGTCAAGCAGGTTGACGATGCGGCTGCGCTCTTGAGGTGTCAGAAAGAGCTTCTGGTTTTGCATATCCTGATCTCATTTGCCGTAAACGTAGCGGTAGAGGATATCGCTATCCATTGTGCCGCCCAAGTTTACAACGGATGTCCTGTCGAAGCCGCTTGCCTTGACAAATCCGGCCTCCCATGCGCTTTTCGCGCAAATTTTGAGGCCGGGCTTGATGCTCGGCCCGCAACCCAGCACCCCGGACTTTATCAATGACAATGCACCGTTACCGCAGCCATACCTGTGCCCAGTTGAGGAAGAGCGACGTTGGCTCGACCGTTCGTCTGTCCGGCTGGGTGCATCGCGTGCGCGATCATGGCGGCCTGCTCTTCATCGACCTGCGCGACAATTATGGCCTGACCCAGATCGTTGCCGATCCGGATTCGCCTGCCTTCAAGGTCGCCGAGACCGTGCGCGGCGAGTGGGTCATCCGCGTCGACGGCGAGGTCAAGGCGCGCTTGCCCGAGACCACCAACGCCAATTTGCCGACCGGCGAGATCGAGATTTTCGCCCGCGAGATCGAGGTGCTGTCGGCGGCCAAGGAACTGCCGCTGCCGGTGTTCGGCGAGCCCGACTATCCCGAGGATATAAGGCTGAAGTACCGCTTCCTCGATCTGCGCCGCGAGACGCTGCACAAGAACATCATTGCGCGGACAAAAATCATCGCCGAAATGCGCAAGCGCATGGGCGAGGTCGGCTTCACCGAATTCTCGACGCCGATCCTCACCGCGTCTTCGCCGGAAGGCGCGCGCGACTTCCTGGTGCCGTCGCGCATCCATCCCGGCACCTTCTATGCGCTGCCGCAGGCGCCGCAGCAGTACAAGCAGCTGATCATGGTGTCGGGCTTCGACCGCTATTTCCAGATCGCGCCCTGCTTCCGCGACGAGGACCCGCGTGCCGATCGCCTGCCCGGCGAATTCTACCAGCTCGACCTTGAAATGAGCTTCGTCGAGCAGGACGACGTGCTGTCGACCATGGAACCTGTCATGCGCGGGGTCTTCGAGACCTTCGCCAACGGCAAACCGGTGACGCAGAACTTCCAGCGCATTCCCTATGATGTGGCCATGCGCAAATACGGCTCCGACAAGCCGGACCTGCGCAACCCGATCGAGATGCAGGCCGTCTCCGATCATTTTCGCGATTCCGGCTTCAAGGTGTTCGCCAACATCCTGGCCAACGACCCGAAGGCCGAAGTGTGGGGCATTCCCGCCAAGACCGGCGGCAGCCGCGCCTTTTGCGACCGTATGAATTCCTGGGCGCAGGGCGAGGGCCAGCCGGGGCTGGGCTATATCTTCTGGCGCAAGGAGGGCGACAAGCTCGAAGGCGCCGGTCCGCTCGCCAAGAACATCGGCGAGGAGCGCACCGAGGCGATCCGCCTTCAGCTCGGCCTTGCCGATGGCGACGCCGCCTTCTTCGTTGCCGGCGACCCGAAGAAGTTCGTCTCCTTCGCGGGGGCTGCGCGCACCCGTGCCGGCGAGGAGCTGAACCTTGTCGACCGCGAGCGTTTCGAGCTGTGCTGGATCGTCGACTTCCCGTTCTTCGAGTGGAACGAGGAAGAGAAGAAGATCGACTTCGCCCACAACCCGTTCTCGATGCCGCAAGGTGGCATCGATGCGCTGAATGGCGAGGACCTGCTCGGCATCAAGGCGTTCCAGTACGACATGGTCTGCAACGGGTTCGAGATCGCCTCAGGCGGTATCCGCAACCATCTGCCCGAAACCATGGTCAAGGCGTTCGAGACGGTCGGGTTGGACCGCGCCACGGTCGAGGAGCGCTTCGGCGGCCTCTATCGTGCCTTCCAGTATGGCGCACCGCCGCATGGCGGCATGGCCGCCGGTGTCGACCGCGTCGTCATGCTGCTGCTCGGCGCCAAGAACCTGCGTGAGATCACCATGTTCCCGATGAACCAGCAGGCCTATGATCTGTTGATGAACGCACCGTCGGAAGCGAGCCCGCAGCAGCTTCGCGACCTGGCGCTGCGCGTTGCCGTGCCCAAGAAGGACGCC
The DNA here is from genome assembly GCF_020164655.1 of Mesorhizobium sp. AD1-1. Lineage (NCBI taxonomy): Bacteria > Pseudomonadati > Pseudomonadota > Alphaproteobacteria > Hyphomicrobiales > Phyllobacteriaceae > Mesorhizobium > Mesorhizobium sp. AD1-1. The sequence continues at coordinate 94,181 of NZ_JAIUGP010000006.1, read as the reverse complement.
TGATCGCGCTTCGGGCGATGCTTTAAAGACCGCCCGAACCATTCTTTCGATTCGCTAATCTCACAAAAAAGCCCGGCATCGCTGCCGGGCTTTTCGCATACTGAGATCGCTTCGATCAGTCTTCGTTGGCCTTGACGGTGACGCCGAGCGTCTTGGGCAGATCGAGCGGGTTGGACATGGCGCCCGCCATGATCAGTGCGAACGGCACGGATGCCGGCGGCTCGGCCGAGATTTCGAGGCTCTTCGGATCGTCGAGGAATTTGCTGACCGCGGCCGTAACCTGCGCAGTCAGTTGCGGATTGTTGAGCTGCGCCATGCCGAACGGCACGATCGCCTTGGCCTGGTTGGCGATGTCCTTGCCGGACATGCCTTGCTGCTTGCCGACATAATCCAGAACCTTGTTGGTCAGCGAATCGTCGTCGAAGCGGATCGAGGCGCTGTTGAACGAAAGCTGCTGCAACAGGCCGAGCATGGCCATGCCTTGCGCCGAATTGTCGGCGCCTTCCGGCTGTGCCGCCATCTTCTTCTGCATTTCCTGCAGCGACTTGATGAAGTCCAGCGTGTAGCCGCCGAGATTGAAGGTCATGCCGAGCGTGCCGGCATTCTCGACCGAGATGTCGTATTTCGACAGTTCCATCTTGCCGTCCGTGGGCTGCCAGGTGCCGGCCATTTCGAGATTGCCCGCGATGTTCTGGTAGCCGAGCGCGTTGATGACTTCCTTGGACTTGGGATCGTCCACCAGCGTTAGGTCGGCATTGAATTTTTCGGTGGTTGCGGTGAATTCCATCGCCTTGCCGTCCGCCGGCGGCGTGATCTCGATGGCAAGTCCGTCCATCGAGAAGGCGGTCTTGTCGGCGACCTTGACGGTCATGTTCGAGAGTTCGGCGGACTTGTACATCATCAACGAGCCCAGCGGGCCGGTGGCGCCGTCGGCCGGAACTGTCATGTCGTGGATGACGAAGGGGCTGAGGTCGAGGGTGACGCCGTCCTTGCTGTGTGTGAAGGCAGCCGTTGATACGGTGGCGATGTCATAGCCGCCATTTGCCTCGGTCACGCCTTCGAGTTTGACGTCGCCGATGGGAAGCGCTTCCTTCTCCGCCGCCGGTTTGATGGCAACGCCCTGCAGCACCATGCTGGTGTTGTCGCCGGTCACCCCGGTCCAGGTGATGTCGACACCTTGTGCGACAAGCGCTGCCTTCAGCCGGTCGGCCACTGCCGTATCCTGTGCGAGGGCCGCATTCAGCGGCAGCGTGAGCAAGAAGGTCGAAAAAGCCAGTTTCTTGAGAATTGAGCGTTTGATTGTCATCGCAAGGTCCCTGAGAGTGTCCTGAAATTGTTTTTTCAATTATTTGCGCCATCACCATTCCGTGACGAACTGGACCGGAAAAAGGCGTGTCCCGGCACATTGGTCAAAAATCGCGGTGAAAGGCAAACCCGATCCCACCGTCTTTGCGCAAACCGGTGAATTTGTCATGAAGAGCCGATAGCCGGATATCGTCGCGCTTGGCGATAGAGCCCGCATGTAACAGGCTGATGTTGGCCGACATCCGCTGGGGTATGGTTTCATGTTGCAGAAAGGCCGGTATCTCCGTCGGGCTCTTGCCGCGAATCACCCGCTCGGCTAGTCCGAGCCCATGGGAAAAAGGCTTTTGCCGCCTGAAAATGGCGGTGGCGATCACATCGAGCCGGTCGATCTGAAGAAGGCGCTGGAAGAGCGCTATCTGGCCTATGCGCTGTCGACCATCATGCACCGGGCGCTGCCCGATGTGCGCGACGGACTGAAGCCGGTCCATCGCCGCATCATGCACGCCATGCGCCTGCTGCGGCTCAACCCCGATCAGGGCTTTGCCAAATGCGCCCGCATCGTCGGCGAGGTGATGGGCAAGTTCCACCCGCATGGCGACCAGTCGATCTATGACGCGCTGGTGCGGTTGGCGCAGGATTTCTCGATGCGTTATCCCCTGGTCGACGGGCAGGGCAATTTCGGCAACATCGACGGTGATAACGCCGCCGCCATGCGCTACACCGAAGCGCGCATGACCGACGTGGCGACCGAATTGCTGTCCGGCATCACCGAGGATGCCGTCGACTATCGGCCGACCTACAATGAAGAAGACGAGGAGCCGGTGGTTTTGCCCGGCGCCTTTCCCAACCTTTTGGCCAACGGCTCGTCCGGCATCGCGGTGGGCATGGCGACATCGATCCCGCCCCACAACGCCGCCGAGCTTTGCGATGCCGCACTTCACCTGATCGAAAACCGGGACGCGCCGGTGGCGAAGCTGATGGACTTTGTCCAGGGGCCGGATTTCCCGACCGGCGGCATCATCGTCGACAGCCGCGCCTCGATCCTCGAAGCCTACGAAACCGGTCGCGGTGGCTTTCGCGTGCGCTCGAAGTGGTTCCAGGAGGACCAGGGCAGGGGCACCTGGAGCATCGTTGTCACCGAAATCCCGTACGGCGTGCAGAAGGCGCGGCTGATCGAGAAGATCGCCGAGCTGCTGATGGCGCGCAAGCTGCCGCTGCTCGAGGACATCAGGGACGAAAGCGCCGAGGACGTCCGCGTCGTGCTGGTGCCGAAGAGCCGTTCGGTCGACCCCGGCATCCTGATGGAATCGCTGTTCAAGCTGACCGAGCTCGAAAGCCGCTTCCCGCTCAACATGAATGTGCTGTCGCGCGGCAAGGTGCCCAACGTGCTGTCGCTGAAGGGCGTGCTGCAGGAGTGGCTCGAGCACCGCCGCGAGGTTTTGGTCCGCCGCTCGAAACATCGCCTCGGCGAAATCGAAAGACGGTTGGAGATACTTGCCGGCTACCTGATCGCCTACCTCAACATCGACGAGGTGATCAGGATCATCCGCGAGGAGGATGAGCCAAAGCAGGTCATGATGGCCCGCTGGTCGCTCACCGACACCCAGGCCGAAGCCATCCTCAACATGCGGCTGCGCGCTCTGCGCAAGCTTGAAGAATTCGAAATCCGCAAGGAATTCGACGGCCTGAGCGCGGAGAAAAAGCAGATCGAGGCACTGCTTGCTTCAAACGAGAAGCAGTGGGCGACGATCAAGTGGGAAGTCACCAACATCCGCGACAAGTTCGGTCCGGAGACCGAGCTCGGCAAGCGCCGCACCCAGTTCGCCGACGCGCCCGAGCATGATCTGACCGACATCGCACACGCCATGATCGAGCGCGAGCCTGTCACCGTCGTCGTCTCGGAAAAGGGCTGGCTGCGGGCGATGAAGGGGCATCTGGCCGATCTCTCGACGCTGACCTTCAAGGAGGGCGACAGCCTCAAGCTCGCCTTCCATGCGCAGACCACCGACAAGGTGCTGGTCTTCACCACCGGCGGCAAATTCTACACCATCGGCGCCGATCGGCTGCCTGGCGGGCGCGGCCATGGCGAGCCGATCCGCATCATCGTCGACATGGACAATGACCAGGACATCGTCACCGCCTTCGTTCACGATCCGAAGCGCAAGCTGCTGCTGGCCTCGCATGACGCCAACGGTTTTATCGTGCCGGAGGAGGAAGTCGTTGCCAACACCCGCAAGGGCAAGCAGGTGATGAACGTCAAGGCGCCGGACGAAGCCAAGCGCTGCATCCCGGTCACCGGCGACCATCTCGCCATCGTCGGCGAGAATCGCAAAATGCTGGTGTTCGCGCTCGCAGAGATTCCGGAGATGGGCCGCGGCAAGGGCGTGCGCCTGCAGAAATACAAGGATGGCGGCCTTCTCGACCTCAAGCCGTTCACGCTTGAGAGCGGCCTCTCCTGGCAGGATTCAGCCGACCGCACCTTCACAAGGTCGCGCGAGGAACTGGCTGAATGGATCGGCGCCCGTGCCTCGGCCGGACGCATGGTGCCGAAGGGATTCCCGAGGACGGGGAAATTTGGGTAGCGAGTGAAGCTGCCGATCTCCCCCCTCGTGGGGAGATGCCCGGCAGGGAGAGGGGGGCGCTGTCCCGCCGACGGTCGAGTTCACAGATACTCGATTGGTTTGCGGCTCACGGTCCAAATCCAAGGCCGCGATCCTTCACGCCCCCTCTGTCCTGCAGGGCATCTCCCCCACGAGGGGGGAGATTGGCAGCTTCACCATCTCATTTGGACTATCGTCACGATTGCTGCACTATATCAGTGCATAGACAGGAGGGGTGTTTGGGAGAGCCAGGCGTTTGAAGGAAGCAAGAATCCAGAAACCGGAACGGCAGCAGCGCCTCTTCGGCCTGTCGACGCCGCTCAGGGCAGCCGTCATCCCGCCGCTGTCGGCGGCACGCTGGCTGCTGGTGCTGATCGTTGCCGCCGGCGTCTATTTCTTCCACGGCTTCCTGTTTCCGGTGCTGGCGGCGCTCGTCATCGCTTTCGCCAGCTGGCCGCTCTACCGCCGCCTGCTTGTCGCGGTCGGCGGCAACCGCACCATCGCCGCGACCTTCGCCATCCTGTTCATCCTCGCCTTCCTGGTGATCCCGATCGCGCTCGCCGGCACCTATGCGATCAACGAGGTCCGCGAATGGGTCGCCTGGGCGATCGAGACCAACCGCCACGGCGCGGTGACGCCACACTGGATCGCCACCATGCCTGTCGTGGGCGAGTGGCTGAACGAACAGTGGACCACCAATTTCGGCCATCCCGGCGGCATTGGTGAGCTGATCCAGCTGGTCAGCGGCGCCAACATCGGCAGCATCTATCGCGGCTTGCTGGCCGCAGGCGGCAGCGCTTTCGGCCTGCTGTTGACGCTGCTGTTCATGATGATCGCGCTGTTCTTCGCCTATCGCGACGGCGAGCATTTTGCCGGCCAGGTCGACCGTCTCGGCGAGCGCATCCTGCCGACCAGATGGGAGCGGATTTCGCGCGTCGTGCCGGCGACGATCTCCTCGACCGTGACCGGCATGACCGTTATCGCCATCGGCGAAGGGCTGGTGCTGGGCATCGCCTACTGGCTGGCCGGCGTGCCGTCGCCGGTCACGCTTGGCGCCCTGACCGGCGTCATGGCGCTGATCCCCGGCGGCGCACCGCTGTCCTTCACGCTGGTCTCGATCTACCTCGCCGCCAGCGGCTCGCCGATGGCCGGGCTGGCACTGTTCCTCTGGGGTGCGGTCGAGCTGTTCATCGTCGACAAGACGCTGCGTCCGAAGCTCGTCGGCGGGCCGATAAAACTGCCCTTCCTGCCGACCTTTTTCGGCCTGATCGGCGGCGTCAAGACTATGGGTTTCCTCGGCCTGTTCATCGGCCCGGTGCTTATGGCGCTGCTCGTGGCCATCTGGCGCGAATGGCTGCGCGAAGTGGAGCTGGCCGACGAGACGGCCGCCGATTCGGCGGCCGAAATCGAGTCCGGTCCGCAGATCGAGGTCCTGCCGGAATCCCATGCGGCGAAGAAAGCCAGCGCCTGATAACGACCGGCTTTGCGCCGTAAGCCGAATTGTCGCTAGACCGGGTGATGCACCGCGAAGTCGACCCGGCGCTTGCGCCCTTCATGCAGCTGCCAGAGCGAGTGTGCGACGAGCGTGACGATCAGGATCCCGCCGCCGATCAGGCTGTTGCGGGTCGGTGCCTCGGCAAAGATCATCCACACCCAGACCGGCGCCAGCACCGTTTCGAGCAGGTAGAACATCGCCACTTCCGGTCCTGAAATGTATTTCGGCCCGGCGGCAAGGCAGAAGAACGAGATCGGCATGATGATGGCGCCGTTGAAGACGATCCACCATGGCGCGTTCACATGAAAGCCTTCGCCTGACACCATGAAGACCGCCAGCGCGAGCGGCAGAAGGACGCCGACGAGCGAGGTGAATCCCATGTCCTTGCCGCTGGCGCGCGAGATGGTGATGGCCACCGCGATGAAGAAGGCCGAGCACAGCGCCATGAAATCGCCGAACAGCTTGCCGGTGCCGACCGAGCCGCCGACGATGACCAGCACGCCGAGGATCATGATCGCCATCGCCGCGATGGTCACCAGCCGCGGCCTCTCGCGCAGGAATATCCAGGACAGCAACCCCGCAAAGACGGTGTTGAAGGCCAGGATGAACACCAGGTCGGCGGTCGAGGTGTGGTAGACGGCGGTGACGAAGGTGATCCCGGTCAGCCCGTAGCATATCGCCACGATCAGGCCGGACCAGCCGGGGATCAGCGGCGGGGCGTTTCGGCTGAGTGCCCGCCAGACCGACCAGATGACCATGGCCGCGACGAAAGTTGTGCCGGTGCGCAGCAGCATGATCGTCCATGCGCCACCGTCGGCGAGGCGGATCAACGGTATGTCGACAGTCAGCGTGAGCCCGCCGATGGCGGTTATCAAAAGACCTTTCTGGTGATCGTGATGAGAGGACATGCAGGAACTTTCGCAATGAAATGCAGGCTGGCGGCCGGCCGGTGCAATGGCGCACTCTCTCCAGCCAACCGGCTGAAAGACCAGCATCCCCTGCCTTGAAACAGTTTAAAGGCGGACCTTGGAAAAGCTCAGCGTGAAACCGCTTCGTTGATGTAGCGTTCCCAGCCCTTGGGGCCGAGATGCTCCTGCGGCATGAAGCGCATCTTATAATTCATCTTGCGCGAGCCGTTGACCCAGTAGCCGAGATAGACATGGGGCAGACCCATCGCCCTGGCGCGGGCGATGTGGTCGAGGATCATGAACGTGCCGAGCGACCGCTCCTCGAAATCGGGATTGAAGTAGGAGTAGACCATCGACAGGCCGTCAGCCATCTTGTCGGTGAGCGCCACCGCGATCAGCTCGCCCTGTCCCTTGCCGGTGATGAAGGTGTCGGGTCCACGCCGCCGATATTCGATCACCTTGGTGTCGACATGGGTGTCCTCGACCATCATCGCATAGTCGAGCACCGTCATGTCGGACATGCCGCCACGGCGGTGGCGGGCATCGAGGTAGCTGCGGAACAGGGAATATTGTTCGGTCGAGGGCTCGGCATTGTGCATGTAGCCGACGAGATCGGAATTGTGCTGCAGCACGCGCTTCATGTTGCGGCTGGCGACGAATTCCTGGGCGAGGATGCGTACCGAAACGCAGGCGCGGCAGGTCTCGCAGGCCGGCCTGTAGGCGATGTTCTGCGAGCGCCGGAAGCCGCCTTGCGTCAAGAGGTCGTTCATCTCCGCCGCCTTGTCGCCGACCAGATGCGTGAACACCTTGCGCTCGAACTGGCCGTCGAGGTAGGGGCACGGCGACGGCGCGGTCAGGAAGAACTGCGGCGACTGGGTCGGATGCTGCGTCATCGAGCCTTGGAAACACTCCTTCGAATCGCTCTACCTTTGGCGCGGATGGCGAAAAATTCAACAGGATTATGTGGGCGCGGTCGACTCGACGCCTTCACATTTGTGCTCAATCGGTTGCGACTGCTCTTCAGAGGGCCGTTTCAGCGGTCGGTGCGGCTGACGACCGTGCCAAGCAAAAGATCGTGCAAGGTGCGTTTGCGGTCGGAAAACAGCGTCACCAGCAGCACAAGCGGCGACAGGATGACATTGCCGGCCCAAAATAGCACCGAATGGACGACCGCGGTGAGGCCGTCGATCGGCCGGCCGTCGAGCCGGTCGAGACGGATGCCCATCATCTTCATGCCCGTGGTGGCCTGGTCAGCGCTGCCCAACGTGTTCCAGATGTAGAGGATGGCGACGGCCGGCACCAGGACGCCGAACAGCATCCAGCCAAGGCCGAGGGTCAAAAGCCCGAGAAAGAACACCAGAATGGCAAACGGAATGGTGAGCAGCGCGACGATGATATAGTCGATCACAAAAGCCAGGATGCGCCTCTTGCGTACGCCGTCATAGGCCCCGACATCGTCGAGCCTGCTGGTGATGATTTCGCCGTCGAGAACGCGCGCGTTCATGTCATTTCCTCGTAACAAGGTCCGACATAGGGTGCGGACTGTTCAGCCATGAAATGGTGAAGGCCTGTGGCGGAATCAAGATCGCGCTTCCAGCGGTGCTCCAGCTTCGATGGCGTCGGGCCCGATGCGAACTGGTTGAATTTGCGGCGCGGATAGCATTAGCTTGTTGCGGCGCAGCAGAGCGCACAGGGGACGGGGCAATATGGACTACGACATGCTGGTCATCGGCAGCGGCCCTTCCGGCCGCCGTGCCGCGGTGCAGTCGGCCAAGCTCGGCAAGTCCGTGCTGGTGGTCGACCGCGGCCGGCGTCTGGGCGGTGTCTCGGTGCATACCGGGACCATCCCATCGAAAACGCTGCGCGAAACGGTGCTCAATCTCTCGGGCTGGCGCGAGCGCGGCTTCTACGGGCGCGGCTACCGCGTCAAGCAGGATATTTCGGTCGGCGATCTGGTCGAGCGCCTGCACAAGACGCTCGACCATGAGGTCGAGGTGCTGCAGCACCAGTTCATGCGCAACACGGTCAAGAGCGCTCGCGCCGCGGTGAAATTCCTTGGCCCCAACAAGGTCAGCCTGACATCAGACACCGGCGATTACAGCGAGGTCGGTTTTGCCAATGCGCTGATAGCGGTCGGCACCAGGCCGCACCGCCCGCGCGACGTGCCTTTCGACAAAACCCGCGTCTTCGACAGCGACGAGATGCTGGAGCTTGATCGCTTGCCGCGCACGCTGACCGTGATCGGCGCCGGCGTCATCGGCGTCGAATATGCGACGATCTTTTCCGCGCTCGACGTGCCGGTAACCTTGGTCGAGCCGCGCAACTCCATCCTCGATTTCGTCGACCGCGAGATCGTCGACGATTTCATCCACCAGATGCGCGATCGCGGCATGACCATCCGGCTGGGCAGCGCGGTGAAGGAGATCCGCTCCAAGCCGGACGCCGCCGAAGTGGAACTGGCCGATGGCCGCACCATCCGTTCCGAGGTTGTGCTCTACGCCGCCGGCCGCACCGGCAATGTCGGCAGCCTGGGCCTGGATGTCGTCGGCATCGACGCCGACTCCAGAGGGCGCATCAAGGTCGATCCGCAATCCTTCCAGACCAGCGTGCCCAACATCTATGCCGCCGGCGACGTCATCGGCTTTCCGAGCCTGGCCTCGACTTCGATGGAGCAGGGCAGGGTGGCCGCCTGCCATGCCTTTGGAGTGCCTTTGCCGCCGCCGCCGGAAACCTTCCCCTATGGCATCTATGCGGTGCCGGAAATCTCGACGGTCGGCCAGTCCGAAGAACAGGTGCGTGAGAGCGGTGCGGCCTACGAGGTCGGCGTGGCGCGTTTTCGCGAGACCTCGCGCGGCCACATCATGGGTGTCAACACCGGCTTCCTGAAGCTGCTGTTTTCGATCGAAACGCGCCGTCTGCTCGGCGCGCACATCATCGGCGAGGGCGCCACCGAGCTCATCCACATCGGCCAGGCGGTGATCAATCTCGGCGGCACCGTCGACTTCTTCGTCAACAACACCTTCAACTATCCAACGCTCGCCGAAGCCTACAAGATCGCCGGGCTGGATGCCTGGAACCGGATGGGAAGAGGGTAGGCCGGCTGGTCGTGGCGGCGAGCCTGTCAGCCTGCCTGCGCCACCGCCGCCGGTCCCGCCAGCCATTGCCTGACGACAGCCGCGTCGGCGCTGCCGAATTCATGACCTGATGAGACAATCCTGGCGTCGATCTCGGCGCCATGCCGACTGAGCAATGTCACCAGAGCAGGGGCGAAAGGCGCATAGGTGAGGTCGGCGGCGCCGGCGATCATCAGCACCCGCACCTTTGACAGATCCGTCGCCGGCACATCATCGAGCACCGGCATCGGTCGCAGCAGCGCGGCGCGTTCGACAAGGCCCGGATGCAGCAGCATCAGGCTCGAAACCAGATTGGCGCCGTTCGAATAGCCGAGGAAAATTGTGCGCGAGAGGTCGAGATGATGGCGTGTGGCCGCGTCAGCGACGAAGCCCGCAAAGGCCTCGGTTTCGGTGCGGATGCTCGCCTGTTCGAAGCGCGTCGGCGTGATCCGCGCGAACCAGCGGAAACCATCCTCCTGGACAACGCGGCCACGCACCGCGATGAGCGTGGCACGCGGTGCGATCTCTCGCGCCAGCGGCACCAATGTCGTCTCGTCGACACCCGACCCATGCAGCAGGAAGAAGCAGTCGCCCGTTGAATCCGCCGCGCCGTAAAGCCGGTAGTGGAAGGCGAGATCACGCCGCAACGCACCATCTTGTGAGGTCTCGTCGATCATCGACCATCCTCTTGATTATATGACGTTTCGCTCAATTTGCCGGCTTCAAAACGCAATATTTTCAAGCTCCGCGAAAGTTGATTGAACCGGGCGCATTACAGTCCGTTTCTCCGCCGATAACATCCTTCGGGAGGAATCGAAGCGGTGCGCCGGGGGTCGCATTGCCGGTATGAACAACCAGCTTTGAGGCCTTTTTGTCGATGACCACCCAGATTTCCCCGGACCGCGATGCGCGTGTCCCAGACCGCGAGGCGCGTGTCCCGGACCGCACTGAGCGCGACACGCGCATCGATGTGATCCGTGCTCTCGCCTTGTTGACCATCTATGTCGACCATGTGCCGGGTACCGCCTTCGAGTATCTGACATACAAGAATTTCGGCTTTTCGGATGCGGCGGAGGTCTTCGTGCTGATCTCGGGAATCTCGGTCGCGCTCGCCTACGGCAAGAAATTCCAGCCTGGAAACCGGCTGCTGGCAACTTTGAAGATGTTGCGCCGCGCCGGTGTGCTTTATGCCACCCACATCGTCACCACCATGGTGGTGATGGCCATTTTCTGCGCTGCGGCGGTGTTTGCCAGGCGGCCGGAGCTTTTGACGATGATCAACATCGAGCCGTTGATCAAGAATACGCCGCAGGTGCTGATCGGCATCGTGACGCTCGGCCACCAACTCGGCTACAACAACATCCTGCCCGTCTATGCGGTGCTGCTCTTGCTGGCGCCGCTGTTCCTGCTCATTGTCAGCTATCGGCCGGTCCTGGCACTGGTGGCATCCGGCGCCCTGTGGCTGGTCGCGGGGATTTATCAGATTGCTCCGCCCAACTACCCCGAGCCCGGCTTCTGGTTTCTCAACCCGCTGTCGTGGCAGTTCCTTTTCAACATCGGCCTGGCGGGCACGCTGCATGTGCGTCGCGGCGGCACCATCCCGGTCAATCGCTGGCTGGTTGGGGCGGCCTTGGCCTACACCGTTGTGGCCCTGGTCTGGGTGCACAGCCCGCTTTGGGGGCATATCTCCTGGTTTGGCCTGCCTCCGGTGCTGACCGGTTTCGACAAGACGTTCCTGTCGCTGCCGAGGCTCCTGCATATACTCGCAGTGAGCTACCTGATCGTGGCATTCCCGGCGATCTCGAATCTGTTTCGCACCGGGCGCGATCATCCGCTTGCCATATTGGGCAAACGATCGCTGCCGGTTTTCATTGCCGGCACGGTGCTTGCAATGGCGGCGCAGGTACTGAAGCTGATCAATCCGGGCGGATTTGCCTATGACAGCCTGTTGATATCGGCCGGCATCGTGATGCAGTTCGCGCTCGCCTATTATCTCGAATGGCTATCGGGCCTTGGCTGGTCCGCCAAAAGCAGGCCGGCTCACAGCGCCGCACCGCCCGTCCATGCTGCATCCTTCGCGATGCCGGGCATGGCGACAAGAATGGGCCGTTGAGCTCAGGCGGGCGAGGGGCCGGATGAGGCCCGCACCACGAGTTCGACCGGCAGCGATTGCCGGCTGAACGAACCATCATTTTCAAGGATCGCCTTGACGGCAAGGCGGCCCATCTCGGCGATCGGCTGGACGATCGTGGTCAGCGGCGGCTTGGAAACCGCCCCTTCCGGAACACCGTCGAAGCCGACGACAGAAACATCGCCCGGTACCGCAATGTCGTGCTGCCGCAGCCAGTCCAGCGCATGGAGCGCCATCCTGTCCGACATCGCCAGGATGGCTGTCGGCGCCTCGGCACCGGCGAAAATATGTTCGAGGCCGGCCCACACGCTCTTCTCGTCATTGACGGTCTCGTAGATCGGCACACGCTCGACGTCGATGTCGACGCGGGAGAGTTCCGCGAAATAGCCACGCAAGCGGTCCCGCGTAGCGGAATAGAGGGCCATTTCCACCTGCTCCCTTGTGGTAGGGCCGAAGCCTGCGTCGGCACAGGGCAGGGTAAGCACGGCAAAGCGGCGGTGTCCGAGCTCGGTCAGGTGGCGGGCCGCCAGACCGGCACCGGCGATGTTGTCGACGCCGATCGCCGCGACGGCCTCATCGTCGTCCGAATCGAGGTCCAGCGCCACAAAGGGAAGCTTGCGTTCACGTGCCAGTTGGACCAGCTTTGAGCCGCCATCGACACAGAAAACGATGAAGCCATCGACCAGCGCACTCTGGATGTTCCACGCCAGCTGCTCGCCATTGACGGCGGAGACCAGCGAAATCCCCGCACCGGTCGCGTCACAAGCCTGCGAGATGCTGGCCATCATCACCCGGGCAAAGGGATCGTCGAAGAAATAGGAGAGGGGTTCCGCGGTCGCGACACCGATGGCATTGACCTTGCCGGCGCGCAGCAGCCGGCCCTTGGGATCCGGTCCGCCATATCCCATGGCCTCAGCTGCCGCCTTGACCCGTTCACGGACCTCCTCGCGCACGATCTCCGGACGGGCGAAGACGTTGGACGCGGTGCCGTGCGACACGCCGGCTGCCTTGGCAATGTCCGCCAGCCGGACCGGTCTTGTCTTTGCAGAGATAAGTGGCGCCATCTTCGTCTCCTGAATTCTTCCCATTTAACACTTTCGTTGGATCGGTTCAAATTTTGGCTTGATCGAGGCTTCGATAGGGCCTATGTTTGAATCGATCCAAGGAAACGCCTGCTGGCAGAATTGGATCGATTCAACATCAAGTAGGGAGTTGTGTCATGCATCCCGTCAATTTTCTGTTCGAAGACATTTACCGCAACGACTGGAGCATCTCGTCGAACACCGCGACGCAGAAGCGCCGCGGCAAAACCAGTCCATGGGTCCGCGAGTTGCGGTTCCTTGTGGAGTGCAAGCGGAGCTGATCGGGGTCGGTTTTTCGTACCTCTCGATTGGATCGATTCAAGCGCTGAAAGGAGCGCACATCATGCATCCCGTGAGCTATCTATTTGAAGACATCTATCGCAACTATTGGGGCATCGCGCCGGCTTCCGAACGGCCGGAGCGGCGTCGGTTGGCAAGGCTGCGGCGGCGCAATCGCGAATTGCTCATCCAGCCCGAGTCCAGGCAGGACTAACGGCCCGGCAAATGGGCGGGGGTCTGTTTATCGGGCAAGGCGCCCAGAGGCGTTCAGGAGCGTGCGCGCACCAGCGCCGAGGCAGCGATCGCCAGCCAGCCGGCAATGAGCAGCGTGCCGCCGATCGGCGCCGACAGCGGGAATAGCCGCGAGCCCAGAAAATCGCGGGCCAGCAGATCGCCGCAGAACAGCAGAAGCCCAACCAGCAGGATCAGGCTGCCGATGCGCAGGATCCGGTTCGCGCCAAGCAATCCGGCGGCAAGGAAGACCGGCGCATGCATCAGCAGGAACGATGCGGCGGTGCCAACGAAGGCGCCGCCGAGATGCGCCGCCGCGGCCGACAGCGCCACGCCGGCAGCACCGCAGAGGCCTCCGGCCAGGACGAGGATACGGCTGCTGTCGTCGGAAGGTCGTTCGGCTGTGCTCATGTTTGGGGCTCCGTGACGCCCAACCCCGTCAGGGCTTGCCGGGGTGGGCAAGCATGTCCTGCTCGCGGCGTGACTGTGCCAGCCAGTTATACACCGCGCCGCCGGCCATCAAGACGGATGTGCCCAGAAACACCGAACGCATGCCGAAATGACCACCGGCAAAGCCGCCCAGCAAGGGGCCGGCGACTTGCCCGACATATTGGGCGGAGATCGACAGCCCGAGCACATTGCCGCCGACCCCATCGGGAACATTGTGGCGGATCACGCTGGTGATGCAGGGCAACAGCCCGCCCAGCGCCAGACCCATCAGGAAGCGCAGGCCGATGAGTTGCCAGCTCTGCGTGACGAAGGCCTGCGGGATCAGCAGCAGCGCCGAGACGGCAAGCGCGCCGATGATGACGTTCCAGTGGCCGACGCGGTCGGCGAGCTTGCCCAGGCGCGAGGCCGACAGGATGGCGCCAAGGGCCGCCGCCGACATGACGACGCCTGATATCAGCGTGACGCGGCTCTGGTCCTCGATGAGCTGCTGCACATAGACGGTGATGATCGGCTCGATCGACATGGTGGCGAAGCTCAACAGCATGCCGGTCGCCAGCATGGCGACAACAGGCCGTTTGTCGGGGATTTGTGACCAGCCGCCTTTCCGCTTCTGCGTCGCTGCGGCGTCTGCTGTTTTCGGCCGGGGATTCTCCTTGATCAGAAACGTGGTCGCCAGGAATGCCAGGAAGATGACACCGCCGGAGAGGAGAAAGGTGGCGCGGATGCCGATCAGCGGCGGCAGGGCGCCGCCAACCAGAGGGCCGACCAGAGCCCCGCCCGTGATGCCGGCCGACAGCAGGCCCAACGCCCAGCCGGAACGCTCCTTGGGTGTCTGCATGGCGACGAGGATGGTCGATCCCGAGGAGTAGCCGCCGGCAAAGCCGATGAGCAGCCGCAGCAGCACCAGCTGCCAGACCGTCTGCACCATGCCGGTCAGCGACATGCATATGGCCATGCCGAAGCTGGCGCGAACCAGCATCACCTTGCGGCCATAGCGGTCGCCGAGACGTCCCCAGAGCGGCGCCACCAGCGCCGCCGCGAAGAACGTCGCGCCATAGGCAATCCCCGACCATTGCACGATCGCCGCGTGACCCTCGGCACCCAGCTGCTCGATATAGAGCGGCAGGAACGGCAGAAGCAGCGTCATGGCGACAAGCGTCGAAAACGAACCGGCGAAGCACACGAACAGATTGCGCCGCCAGTGGATGTTGTAGGTGCTGTCGGTCGCCGGGGGCGTGCTCTGCTGCATGTCGTATGTCCTGTCCCAGCAACTCTTTTATCGATGCTTGCTGCGGATACCAATTTGGGATACCAAGATGGTACACGTCATGGACGCAAGCTTGGCCGCTGTCAATGCAGCCTGTCGAACGTGATCGGCAAGACGATCGCAAACGGCCAAAAGATGGAAACGACAATGTCGCAGATGCACAGCGTCGAAAAACAGCTTCGGCAGATGATCCTGGGCCTCGAGATCGGTCCCGGCGAAAAGCTGACCGAGCGCTGGATCGAGAGCCGTTTCGGTGCATCGCGAACCCCGGTCAGGGCAGCACTTCTGCGGCTCGAGACCGAGGGGCTGGTCGGCAGGGACGGGCGCGGCTGGACGGTGTCGCCGATCAATCTGGCTGAACTCGAGCAGATCGCCGTCTACAGGGAGGCGGTCGAGGTTGCGGCAGTTCGCCTGACATGCAGCCTGGCGGACCGGAGCGCCATCGATGTCATCCAGGCGATGCTCGAATCCTGCGACAACGACACGCCGCGCGAGGAATGGCATCGCGTCGGCATGGATTTTCACATCGAACTGGCGCGTCTGTCGGGCAATGAATTCCTGTTCCGGGCGGTCCGTGATGCCATGACACGCCTGTCACGGGCGCGCTGGCTGGAGGTTCGCGACGAAGCGGCCCTCAGCCGCGCCTGGGCCGAACATCGCGCCATACTGGCGGCGGCACGCCGTGGCGACGCCGATGAAGCCGCGCGCCTGCTCTCGGTCCACATCGTCGGCAGCCGCGACCGGCTGGTGACGTCGCTCGCCAACGATCGGCGCGGTCTTCGCGCCAGAGGCTTTGCCGTCGTTGCTGCTTAAGGCGGATGAAGGGGCGCAAAGCGGCGTCTGGACGTGTGCGCACTTTCGCCCTCGCTTCGCAGACGCCGATGGCGTAAGGAGCGGCGATGGAAAACAACCGATTTGAAACACCTGTGACTGTGAAGTCAGTCGCGGCGGGAAGCACTCAGCTCTTGCGCACGGCGCGTGAGGCTTCCGACTACCTCCTCAACAGCTGGCCCGGCAAGCGCAGCCCCAAGCATCGCGCGGCCCTGCAGGCCTGCCATGACGCACTCGCCGGCGACAAGCCGGCGATGAACGCCAGGCGCGCCTTCATTGCGGCGGCGCGCGAAGTGGACGTCTTTGTCAGCGACAAGGCGCCGGCCTGACACAAGGCGACATCCGAGGCGGCAATCCGGATTGAGGCACGGCCCGCATCTGCGGGCCTTTTGCCGTCACTTTGCCGTTTCGGTTTCGGCTTCAGTCTCGTCTTCGGGCTTCGAACGTTCCCTCGCTGCAACCTTGGCTGCCAGCTTCTCGGCCTTCTTGGCCGCCTTCTGGCGGTCGCGTTCCTTGCGTTCCTGATCGTAGTTTGGTGGTCGCGCCATATCGGCTCCTTTTTCACTGCCTCGCGGCTCTGGTCCTGCCTAGGAGCATTAGCCGTCAAACACAACAGCTGAAGCGATAGTGCGTCGATGATGGCCAGGCTTGCAAGATGCGCGCCGCAATGATGGGGCCACGCCCATCATTGCGGCGGCGATACCTATCGCCGTCGATTTGCCGATCAGATGCCGCTTCGGTCAATCACCAGATCGGCGGCACCAAAGCGGTCCTTTGCCGTCAGCTGCTGGTGCCAGTAGGGATAGAGCAAGGGCGGCCGGCTGACCGCGTCGAGGCGCTCGCGCTCCTCGCCCGAAAGCACCAGGCTTGCCGCCGCGATGTTGTCCAGGAACTGCGTTTCCGTCCTGCCGCCGATCACCAGGGAACTGATGGACGGCCGGCCAAGCAGCCAGGCCAGCGCCACCTGCGCTGCCGACACGCCGCGCTGCGCGCCGATCTCCACAAGCACATCGACGATCCGCCACAGCCGGTCCTCGTCGCGGATCGGTGGTTCCGACCAGCCCGCGAGTTGGCGGGCGGTGGGGCTGTCACGGCGGTATTTGCCGGACAGCAATCCGCCGGCAAGCGGGCTCCAGACCAGAACGCCCAGCCCCTGGTCGACGGAAATCGGCAGCAGTTCGTACTCCGCTTCGCGCGCTTCCAGCGTGTAGTGGATCTGCTGCGTGATGAAGCGCGGCTGATGACGGCTGTCGCTGATGCCGAGCGCCTTCATCACCTGCCAGCCGGAATAGTTGGAGCAGCCGACATAGCGGATCTTGCCCTGGGCAACCAGCGTGTCGAGCGCGCCGATGGTTTCCTCCAGCGGCGTCACGCCATCCCATTCGTGCAGGAAATAGATGTCGATGACGTCGGTCTTGAGCCGCTTCAGGCTCTTCTCGCATTCCCGGATCAGGTGATGGCGCGACAGGCCTTCGTCGTTTGGACCTTTGCCGATCCGCATCCGTGCCTTGGAGGCGATCAGCACGTCGCCCTTGCGCTTGCCGCCGAGCGCTTCGCCGATGATTTCTTCGGAAATGCCGTTCGAATAGACATTGGCGGTGTCGATGACATTGATGCCGGCGTCGATACAGAGATCGATCATCCGGCGCGCTTCGTCGAGATCGGTCTTGCCGACCGCCGAAAAAGCTCCGGCGCCGCCGAACGTCATGGTCCCCATGGTCAGTGTCGAAACTTTCAGGCCGGAACGGCCGAGGGTGCGGTATTCCATGTCGGTCCTCGCGATTGCATTGGGAAAGGGCTGGGGAGGGTGCCTGAATGAGGCCGCTATTTGTAGGACAATTTGGGCGACGTGTCTCCATGCCAGCGCGGCGGATCGATCATGCCTGGCTGGATCGACAGCGGTGGTGACCATGCTCGCGCTGCAATAAAACCGTCATTGCAGGCCTATATGGAAGTCGGCTCAGGTGTTGCCGTTCCCGGGCTGTAAGCCGGGAGTTTGGGGCGCCGGACGTGGATCGACAGAGCTTGCAAGTGGAGCAGCCGATAATGACCGAGCTAAAACAGAATTCTCCGGCCAGGGATTGGCTTGAAGCCGAGCTCGCCGACACACTTGACGAAGACTATGAGCTCGAAATGTCGGAGCCGGCGCTGTCGATGGAGATCGCCAAGATCTACAAGAACTCGCATCCGCCTTCGATCGATCGCATGCAGTATTTTCGCGACCTGATCACCCTGCAGTCCGAATTGATCAAGCTGCAGTCCTGGGTCGCCCACCACAAGAAGAAGCTGGTGGTAATCTTCGAGGGACGCGATTCGGCCGGCAAGGGCGGTGTCATCAAACGCATCACCCAGCGCCTCAACCCGCGCATCTGCCGTGTCGTCGCACTGCCGGCGCCGACGGAGCGCGAAAAGTCGCAATGGTATTTCCAGCGCTATGTCCCGCATCTGCCGGCCGGCGGCGAGATCGTGCTGTTCGACCGCTCATGGTACAACCGCTCGGGCGTCGAGCGGGTGATGGGCTTTGCCCAGCCCGATCAGGTCGAAGAATTCTTCCACGACGTGCCGGAATTCGAGCGCATGCTGGTCCGCTCGGGCATCACCGTGGTCAAATACTGGTTCTCGATCACCGACGAGGAACAGCAGATGCGCTTCCTGATGCGCATCCACGATCCGATGAAACAGTGGAAACTGTCGCCGATGGACCTGCAGTCGCGCGTGCGCTGGGAGCAGTACACCAAGGCCAAGGAAGAGACCTTCGCCCGCACCAACATCCCGGAAGCGCCCTGGTTCATCGTCGAGGGCAACGACAAGAAACGCGCGCGGCTGAACTGCATCGACCATCTGCTCAAGCAGCTGCCTTACGAGGAAGTGCCGCACGAGGAGATCACTTTGCCGGAGCGCGTCTTCAACCCCGAATACGAACGCCAGGTGCTGCCGCGCGAGCTCTACGTACCGGAGAAGTATTGAGGCAGACGAAGCTGCGATCTCCCCCACGCGGGGGGAGATTGGCTCTCCACCTTACGCCCGCTTGATCACCACATGCGTCGCGAGCGGGGTCGCCACCTGCTCGCTGCAGATATAGCCGAGCTTGAGCATGTCCAGGCCGGCAAAAAGGTTCTCGCCCGTGCCCAGCAGCAGCGGCGCGATCGCCAGATGCATCTCGTCGATCAGTTTTTCCTGCAGATATTGCCGTATGGTGGCGACGCCGCCGCCGACCCGCACATCCTTGCCGCCAGCGGCAGCCTTTGCCTGTTCAAGAGCTGAATGGATGCCGTCGACGACGAAGTGGAAAGTGGTGCCGCCCTCCATCGTGATCGGTTCCCGCTTGTGATGGGTCAGCACGAAAACCGGCACATGATAGGGCGGGTTGTCGCCCCACCAGCCTTTCCAGCTGTCGTCAGGCCATTCGCCGCGGATCGGTCCGAACATGTTGCGGCCGAGGATCCAGGCGCCGACATTTTCGAAGCTGCGCGCCGCGAACGCCTCGTTGACGTCGGTGGTGCCGCCATCTTGTCCGAGCACCATCTCGCGGAAGGTGCGGGTGTCGACAAACCACTTGTGCAAGGATTCCCCACCGACGCCGAGCGGATTTTGCAGATCCTGATCGGGACCGGCGCCATAGCCGTCGAGCGATAGGGTGAAAGCGTTGACGCGAAGTTTGGACATGCGAGCCTCCTCGATAACCGATTGTGTTTTGCAAGCAGTTTTTTTGTAACAAACCGATTGTGAATTGCAAGCGGTATTTTCAAGCTCAAACGAAGCCCACGCAACGGTCAAGTGGCCCTCGCTATGGATTCCCCGGCCAAGAGCCGGAAATTGGTATGGATGTCGAAGCGGATTGGCCGACATTGCTCGCCGCGACCGGCCGTCGTCGCGAAGAGAAATTACCCCTTCAGCATCTCCGCCACTTCGGGTGCGAAATAGGTCAGGATGCCGTCGCAGCCGGCGCGCTTGAAGGCGAGCAGCGATTCCAGCATTGCCTTCTCGCCGTCGATCCAGCCATTGGCGCCTGCCGCCTTGATCATCGAATATTCGCCCGACACCTGGTAGGCGAAGGTCGGCATCTGGAACTCGTCCTTCAGCCGCCGGATGATGTCGAGATAGGGCAGGCCGGGCTTGACCATCAGCATGTCGGCGCCCTCGGCGATGTCCTGTTCGGCCTCTCTCACCGCCTCGTCCGAATTGGCATGGTCGATGTAATAGGTCTTCTTGTCGCCCTTGAGCAGACCGGCGGTGCCCACCGCCTCGCGATAGGGTCCGTAGAAGGCCGAGGCGAATTTGGTCGCATAGGACATGATCGCCACGTCCTGAAAACCATTGGCATCGAGCGCGTCGCGGATGGCGCCGATGCGGCCGTCCATCATGTCGGACGGTGCGATGATGTCGGCGCCGGCGGCCGCCTGGATGACTGCGGCGGCGGTCACCTGTTCCACTGTCTCGTCGTTGACGATGATGCCGTCGCGCAGGATGCCGTCATGGCCGTGGCTGGTGAATGGGTCGAGCGCTGCGTCGGTGATGATGCCGATCTGCGGTACCGCATCCTTGATCGCACGGGTGGCGCGGTTGATGACATTGTCGGGATCGAGGATGTGCGAGCCGGTCTGGTCGCGCAGCGAGATGTCCACATTGGGGAAGGTGGCGAGGGCCGGAATGCCGAGTTTTGCCGCGCGCTCTGCCTCCTTGACGGCGAGATCGATCGACAGGCGGAAGACGCCGGGCATGGCGGCGATAGGCTCGCGGATACCCTTGCCCTCGACGACGAAGATCGGCCAGATCAAATCGTCGACCGTGAGCCGGTTCTCTTGCACCAGACGGCGCGACCAGTCGGCCTTGCGCATGCGGCGCAGACGGCGGCTGCCGGTGATTTCGTCGACGCCGCGCGCGCCGGCGGGCTTTGCGGGGGTGAATTTGTTCATCGCCAGTACTCTCGTTCGGGCAGGCTTTTACCACGAGCTCCCGCCGCTGACCAATGCGGCACGATTGTGCCAGCGACCGGGTCGAGGCCTATTCGGGTTGCCCATTGCCTGACAGAATCTGTGCCGCGCCCCTGATGGCGACACGGAAAGCCTCGTCGAAGCCGACACCGCGCACCTGCCAGACGTAGGTCTTGCCGGCCATGGCCAGCCGCCAGTCGGCGATCCAGCCCAGTTCCTTGTCGCTCCAGACGAGACTGCCGTAAAGCGCCTGGTCGGCGCCGGCCTTCTCCGCAAGGGTGTCGAGCTTCGTCATCTCGGCATTGCGAAGCGCCTGATCGTCCAATCCGGCCTGCGACAGCTGCGCCACCGTGGGAAAAGTCACCTGCATGGCCAGCGGTACGGCGGCATTGCCGAACGATTCGCGCATCAGCATGCCACGGTCGTCCTCGGCATCGAGCGCGTAATGCGTTGTTCCGCGCTCGGTCGCCAAAAACACCACCAGCCGTGGCCGCTCGGTCAGCCACGGCCTGCTGCCGAGCGAAGCCAGCACCGGGTCGACGTCAGCAGGCTTGTACTGGCAGTAGAGATTATGAGGCCGATCGTACGTGCCCTGGTCGTCATGGTTGGGAATGCCTTCCATGCGGTCGCGATAGTGGAAACTGGCGACGAAGGTGCCGGCTTTGTCGCGCAATGCCGTCATTTCAGGTTTCGCCGGCAGGCGCTGATCGCCGGAAACCCGCACCAGAACCGCGTCGAGGCAGCGCTTGAAGCCGGACTGGCGGTTCTTCTCGTACTTGCCGTTGACGATGGTCTGCGAGCTGTAGAGGTCTTCCAAAGTCCCCGCCATGACCGGGTGAACAGCCAAGCAGAGGCTCAGCCCGATTGCCACCGGCGCAAGGTGCGAAAATCGAGTCATAAACAATCGTCCCGTTCGAAGACCCAGCAGGTACGCTGCAATGAACTCTACCCAGTTTTCCGTATTGCAGCTCTATTTTTAGCACTGGCTCCTGGTCCGGGCCAGAGCTTGCACCGGTGTCCTCGCCATTGACGCACCCATGCGCCACGCTTTAGCACTTCAGTCCCGGCGGCCGGGAGAGGGATTCTTTCACGATGGATTTTGGCGGAGGCGACGAGATCCGCTTCGAACATCTGGGCCGGGCCGGCGTCGTCACCTTGACGCGGCCGCAGGCGCTCAATGCCCTGACGCACCGCATGATCGGGGCGCTCGACGCCGCTCTTTCCGCCTGGGAGGCCGACCAGGGCATCGACGTCATCGTCGTCAAGGCAGAGGGCAGGGCCTTTTCGGCCGGCGGCGATATCCTGCATGTCTATGAGACAGGTCGGGCGGGAAAACCGCCGGTCGAGTTCTTCGCCGACGAATACCGGCTCAACGCCCGCATCAACAGCTACAAGAAGCCCTATGTCGCCCTGATCGACGGTATCGTCATGGGTGGCGGCGTCGGCATCTCCTTCCACGGCTCGCACCGGGTGATGACCGAGAATGCCCAGTTTGCCATGCCGGAAGTCGGCATCGGCTTCTTTCCGGATGTTGGCGCCAGCCACCTGCTGCCCGATCTCGGCGGCTCCTTCGGCATGTATCTGGCGCTGACCGGCAATCGCATTCGATATGGCGATGCGCTGTGGTCTGGGCTGGCCACCCATACCATCAAGGCCGAGGACCAGGCTGGCTTCCTCGACCGGCTGGCGTTGACCGGCGATCCGGAATCGGTGCTGCGCGGCTTCTTCGTGCAGGCAAGGCGAGAAACCGACAGGCCGACGCTGGAGGCGATTGTCCGTCATTTTTCGCAACCGTCCCTGAACCGCGTCATCGACAGCCTCGAGCGTGCGGCCGCCGCCGATGAGTTCGCGGCAAAGACGCTGGCGACGATCCGCACCCGCTCGCCGACCAGCCTGCGCGTCGCCTGGCGGCAGATCAGCGCCGGACTGACGCTGTCCATGGAAGCCTGCATGAAGATGGAGTTCCGCATCCTCAACCGGATGCTCGCCGGCCATGATTTCTACGAAGGCATCCGCGCTGCCATCATCGACAAGGGCTCGAAGCCGCAATGGCGGCCGGCAAGCCTCGCAGCGGTCAGCGAAGCGGATGTCGACGCCTATTTCGCTCCGCTCGGCGAACGGGAACTCCTGATATGAGCGAGGTGACCTCAAGGCGCATCGTTCTGCAGCCCTCCGGGGTGGAGGTGATCTTCGCCTGGTTCCAGCGCGTCATATCGGGCTACTGCCTGCTGTTCGGCATTCTCTACTGGATCAAGCTGATCGGCTTTTATCCGGGCACACTGTGGCGTTTCGACCTGATGCCCGTGCACTGGCAGGTCGCGGCGGTGGTGCTCGCCGTGTTCTTTCCCTTTGCCGCTGCCGGCCTGTGGATGCTGGCGTCCTGGGGCCCGGTGATATGGTTCATTTGCGCGGTGACCGAGACGGTCATGTACGCCGGCTTTCCCGAGTTGTTCGGCCACCGCTTGCTGATTGTCGTCTCGCATGCGGCGGTGGCGGTGCTCTATATCGTCTTTCGCGTCGTCATCTACCTGCAGAAGCGCCCGGTCCGCCACTAAGCCGTTGAACCCATTGGCGGCCCGGCTGTCGCCTCGAATGAGCCCTGCAATCGTTGCCGAAATCTTTAGGTTAATTATCCTTGCTCGGGTGACCGTTCGTTAAGCCTCTTCCGAAACCTCTTACCGGTAAGCTCTTGTTAGCCCTAGCGTTTAAGTCGAATTTTATGAGTATTCGATAGTGTCGCGATCAAGGTGAAAAACAAAAAATCACCAGGGCGACAAACGAGAGGCAAAGACAATGATCAATTCGCGTCCGGCGGCGAAGACCGCCAACGTATCCGACGATCGCCGTGAGGCTATCCGTTCCCTGTACATGGAATCGCTGCAGCTTGTTGAGCGGCTGCACCGCCGCCTGCTTGATGTGATCAAGGACGAATTCGACCGCAACGGCCGTTCCGACATCAATGCCATCCAGGCACTGCTGCTGTTCAACATCGGCAATTCCGAACTGACCGCGGGCGAGCTGCGCTCGCGTGGCTACTATCTCGGCTCGAACGTCTCCTACAATCTGAAGAAGCTGGTCGATCTCGGCTTCATCAACCATCAGCGCTCGCGCATCGACCGCCGTTCGGTCCGTGTCTCGCTGACGCCCAAGGGCAATGAGGTGGCCGAGGTCGTCGCCGGCCTCTATGAGCGTCATGTCGGCTCGATCGAACAGGTCGGCGGCATCAACACCGACGAGTTCAAGCAGATGAACCGCGCTTTGCAGCGGCTCGACCGCTTCTGGAACGACACCATCGCTTACCGGATGTAAGACATCCGCCGCATCGGATTCGGCCCGCGTCACAGAAGCGCGGCCGAAATATCGACCTTCAGTCAGGGCCGGTGCCGAGAGGCATCGGCCTTTTCTTTGATTTGGCTGGTCATTGCACTGCGTGGTCGATCGCCGATCGATACCCAAAAAGCACGGTCCGTTCTTTTCGGAATGCTGGCCGGTCGGATTTGGCCGCTAGGCCACGTTGCCGCCATATTCCAATGGAACCGAGAGTGGCGGTGATGCTGTGGTGAAGACCATGCGTTCACCCGCAGCCCGTATCGCGCCTGTGCATTGTCACACCAAGCTGATACGGACCATGGTTGGCTAATTGTTAAGATTGCCAATTTTACAGTGCGGGCGAGATCGCCCGGTGATCAACGCAGCAAGTGATCGAACTGCTACCAATGTCTGGAACGTCCATGAAAACCAGCCGTCGTTTTTTCCTGTCCGGAGCCTCCGCGCTCGCTGCCGCGGTGGTCGCCGGCGGCGCCAATGCGCAGGATGTGATCGGTGATATCCTGAAATCCTCGGCGCGCGGCAATTGGGACGACCAGTTCGACGCCCGCGCCAGCGAGGGTGGCAAGGTGGCCTCGACGCTGCCGATCTTCAGCCCGCAGACCGTCGCCTTCACGGAACAGGCGGTCGGGCAATACCAGAACATTGTCGGGCAGGGTGGCTGGGTCGAGGTTCCCGCGACCAAGAAACTGCAGCTCGGCGTCGATGATCCCGATGTGGTGCCATTGCGCAAGCGCCTGATGGTCGCGGGCGACCTGTCGCAGAGCGCCGGCATTTCGACGGCTTTCGATTCCTATGTCGACTCGGCAGTCAAGCGCTTCCAACTGCGTCACGGCCTGCCGGCTGATGGCTCGATGGGCAAATACACCTATGCGGCGATGAACGTTTCGGCGCAGATCCGGCTTGGCCAGTTGCAGACCAATCTGCAGCGGCTGCGCGAGAAGGCCGGCACGCTGGGCAGCCGCTACGTGCTGGTCGACATTCCGGCAGCCCAGGTCGAAGCGGTCGAGAACGACCGCGTCGTGCTTCGCCACACCGCGATCGTCGGCAAGATCGATCGCCAGACGCCGATCGTCAATTCCAAGATCACTGAGATCATCGTCAATCCATACTGGAACGCGCCGGTCTCGATCGTGCGCAAGGACATCATTCCGCTGATGCGGAAAAATCCCGATTATCTCAAGAACAGCCATATCCGCCTGTTCGCGCCCGATGGCAGCGAAGTCGATCCGATGAATGTGGACTGGTCGACCGACGACGCCGCCAAGTACCGGTTCCGCCAGGATCCCGGCTCGGAAAACGCCATGGCCTCGGTGAAGATCAATTTCCCGAGTCCTGACGGCGTCTACATGCACGACACGCCGCAGCAGAGCCTGTTCGGCAAGATGTTGCGTTTCGATTCCTCGGGCTGCGTGCGCGTGCAGAATGTGCGCGACCTCGTCACCTGGATCCTGCGCGACACGCCCGGCTGGGACCGCCAGCATTTCGAGGCGGCGATCAAGACCGGTGAAAACACGCCGATCCAGGTCACCAATCCGGTGCCGGTCCACTTCCTCTATCTCTCGGCCTGGTCGACCGGTCCGGGCGTGGTGCAGTTCCGCGACGACGTCTACGCGCTTGATGGCAACAACGAGCTGCAGATCACGTCCGCGCTGTAAGCGTTTGAATTCTATCTAAAAAGGCCGCCTCTCAGGGCGGCCTTTTTCATTGATTGGGTGCCGCGTCGTTTTTCACGGGAGGGCGGCTGGACGGATCGGCCGGCTTTGCGCATGGTCGGCGGGAAGCCTGGAACCGGACCATGGAAGTCGCTGTCTTCATTCTGGTCGTGCTCGTCTTCGTGGCGCTTTCCGGCGCGCTGGTTCGTCTGGTGCGGGTGCCGTTGCCGGTGCTGCAGATTGCGATCGGTGCCGCGCTCGCCTGGCCGGTGCGCGGCATCCATGTCGAGATCAATCCGGAACTGTTCCTGCTGGTGTTCATTCCGCCGCTGCTGTTCGGCGATGCCTATGGCGCACCGAAGCGTGAACTGATGGCGCTGCGCGGACCGATCCTGGATCTGGCCATAGGGCTGGTCTTCTTCACCATCGTCGGCTTCGGCTACGCCTTGCATTGGCTGGTGCCGAGCATCCCTCTGGTGGTCGCTTTTGCGCTTGCCGCGGTGCTGTCGCCGACCGACGCGGTGGCCGTGTCCTCGATCGTCGACAGGAATGTCGTCCCGGCGCGGCTGATGCACATTCTCGAAGGCGAGTCGCTGCTCAACGACGCTTCAGGCCTCGTCATGTTCCGCTTCGCCGTCGCAGCAGTGCTGACCGGCAGCTTTTCCCTTGCCGCGGCTTCGTTCAGTTTTCTCTATGCCGTGGCGATCGGCATCCTGATCGGCGTCGCGGCGCTGTTCGTTGCCGCCAAGCTGCTGCAATTGCTCAACCGGATCGGCGGCGTGCCGGCCGAAGCGCAGGTGCTGGTGATGGTTCTGCTGCCCTTCATCGCCTATCTCGGCGCCGAGCATGTCGGAGCGTCCGGTATTCTGGCGGCTGTTACCGCCGGCCTGCTCACCGGCGGCTCCGGCGTGTTTCGCTTCCTCGGCGTCTCGGCCCGCATGCAGACGATGTCGCTGTGGACGACGCTTTCCTTCGTTTTCAACGGTGCTCTCTTCATCGTGCTCGGCCTGCAGCTTCCCGACATCATCCGCCATGTGCCGCCGGAACTCATGAGCCTGCACCCGATCATCCAGCCGATCGCGACCGTCGTGGCACTGACGCTGTGCCTGATCGCGTTGCGCTTCCTGTGGATATGGGTCGGCGATCTCGCAGCCGGCATCGCCGCACGTCTGGGCAAGCGCAAGGTGGAACCGTTCGGGTTGCGCGTGCGGCTCGCCGGTTCGGTGGCCGGCGTGCGCGGCGCCATCACGCTGGCCGGCATATTGTCGCTGCCGCTCGCCATGCCGGACGGTTCGCCGTTCCCGGCGCGCGATCTGGTCATTTTCCTGGCCGCCGGCGTCATTATCTGTTCGCTGGTCTTCGCCAGTCTCGCTCTGCCGACGATCGCCAGGGGGCTGGTCGAGCCGGGTGAGGATGCCGGCGCCGCCGAGGAGCGGCTGGCGCGTGTCGGCGCCGCCAAGGCGGCAATCGCGCGCATCGAGAGCATCGCCGGAGCCGCAGATGATGAGGGAGGCGAGGTGCCCGGCGCCAGGCTTGCCGCCGCCGACAGCATCGTCGCCGGGTACCGGCGCCGCATCGCCGCCTCGGACGAAGCCGATGAGGCCCGCGCCGAGGCGCGTGAAGCCGGAAGGCTGGAGCTCGAATTGAGATTTGCGGGCATCGAAGCCGAGCGCGAAGCCGTGCGCGCCATGTTTCGCAGCGGCGAGATCAACGACCATACGTCGCAGGCGCTGTTTACCGAGATCACGCTCACCGAGGCATTGCTGAGGGGCCGGAAGGCGAGGAAATAACGACGCGCGGGCCTGGCTGGCGCAATCCGGCCAGCAAATTTCGCGTGGCAAACGTGGCGGGGCGAAAACAACTGTGTTAATGGCGCCGCGTGCAGGTTGCCCAAAAGTGTACAGCGGTTTGAGCAACGACATGCATAAACAAAATTGCCCCCGAACCCCGAGGATTTCAGGCCATGGCAACAGCAGCGGCAGTGTCGAACAAATTCGAATCCTTCTTCGAAACCACGCTGGCCGACGCCGATCCGGAGATTTTCGGCGCCATCCGCAACGAACTCGGCCGCCAGCGCCACGAGATCGAGCTGATCGCCTCGGAAAACATTGTTTCCCGCGCGGTGCTTGAGGCGCAGGGCTCGATCATGACCAACAAATATGCCGAGGGCTATCCGGGCAAGCGCTACTACGGCGGCTGCCAGTTTGTCGACGTGGCCGAGGAACTGGCCATCGAGCGCGCCAAGAAGCTGTTCGGCTGCAACTTCGCCAATGTCCAGCCGAATTCCGGCAGCCAGATGAACCAGGCCGTCTTCCTGGCGCTCTTGCAGCCGGGCGACACGTTCATGGGCCTCGACCTCAATTCCGGCGGCCATCTGACCCACGGTTCGCCGGTCAACATGAGCGGTAAATGGTTCAAGGTCGTCTCCTATGGCGTGCGCCAGGACGACCATCTGCTCGACATGGATGCCATCGAGAAGACTGCGCATGAAACCAAGCCGAAGCTGATCCTGGCCGGCGGCACCGCCTATTCCCGCGTCTGGGACTGGAAGCGTTTTCGCGAGATCGCCGACGCGGTCGGCGCTTATCTGATGGTCGACATGGCGCACATCGCCGGGCTGGTCGCCGGCGGCGTGCATCCGTCGCCGCTGCCGCATGCCCATGTCGTGACGACCACGACGCACAAGTCGCTGCGCGGCCCGCGCGGCGGCATGATCCTGTGCAATGACGAGGACATCGCCAAGAAGATGAATTCGGCGGTGTTCCCCGGCCTACAGGGCGGCCCGCTTATGCATGTCATCGCCGCCAAGGCGGTTGCCTTCGGCGAAGCGCTGAAGCCAAGCTTCAAGGTCTATGCCGAGAGCGTTGCCGCCAACGCCAAGGCGCTCGCCTCCAGCCTCAAGGAAACCGGTCTCGACATCGTCTCCGGCGGCACAGACAACCATCTGATGCTGGTCGATTTGCGTCCGAAGAACGCCACCGGCAAGCGCGCCGAGGCGGCGCTGGGCCGCGCCAACATCACGTGCAACAAGAACGGTATTCCGTTCGACCCGGAAAAGCCTTTTGTCACCTCGGGCGTGCGTCTCGGCACCCCGGCCGGCACCACGCGCGGCTTCGGCCAGGCCGAATTCCGGGAGATCGGCAAGCTGATCGCCGAAGTGCTGGATGGTCTCAAGGTCGCCAATTCCGACGAGGGCAATGCCGCCGTCGAAGCAGCGGTCAAGGCCAAGGTCGTGGCGCTGACCGATCGCTTCCCGCTCTATCCCTATCTCGGCTGACGCGATAGGAAGTTTTGCCGCCTGCTGCAACGACGAGCGTCGTTTCAGCAGGCCGGGGCGACCGGCAGGAGCCTTGATGATGCGACCATTTCGTTTCGCCGACCTTGGCGCCGTTGGCGCTCTGGCTGCTTTGATCGCCGTGCCTTTCCCCGGCAACGCCTTGGCGCAAACCGCCCCTGCTCAAGCCGCGCCCGCGCAACCCGCTCCTGCGCAACCCGCATCTCAGTCCGAGCCCGCGGCGCCCGCCCAGACGGCACCCAAGCTCGAAACCTTTGGCAGATGGTCGACCCTGATCGACGAGGTCGACACCGGTGAGGATCTACGCAAGACCTGCGCGGCCTCGACCGCCTTTATCGGCGCTGGCGGCGAGAGCGGCGTTCTGACGCTCATCATCACGAACGGCGATGCACTGCCGCCGGATGCCTACCCGTCCGTAACGATCGCCGTCGACAACAAGGCCTTGCCGGCCGGCAAGTCGGTTGCCGCCACTTTCGGCGACGACAAGGGCCGCGTCACTGCCAAGCTCCATTCCGATGGCGCCGTCAACGGCCGGCTCAGCTGGACCGTCGACAACCAGTCCAAGACCAGCCTGGCGCTCCTGCGCGCCATGCGCCGGGCATCGGTGCTTGACGTCTCGTTCGGCGATGCGCCGGTTGGAAGCATATCCATGGACGGCTTCACCAAGGCCTATCGTAGTCTCGGCGCATCGTGCGGGTTTCCGACCGCCGACGTTGCTCCCTGAAGACATCGGTACGCTGTGCGGCTGCTGGCGAGGCTGGCAATCCTGCTTGCGCCTCGCTATCTCTGAAGGGCGAGGGAGCTGTTGGCGACACTTTGCCATCGCTGCAAAAACCTCTAAGCCTTTCGCTTCACCAGATTCGCCAACCAAAGGCTTCTCCATGCGCTGTCCCTATTGCCAGTCGGAAGATACGCAGGTGAAGGATTCGCGCCCCGCCGAGGATGGCGCGGCGATCCGCAGGCGGCGCGTCTGCCCCGATTGCGGCGGCCGTTTCACCACCTTCGAGCGCGTGCAGTTGCGCGACCTCGTCGTGGTCAAGAAATCGGGCCGCAAAGTGCCCTTCGACCGCGACAAGCTGTTGCGCTCGGTGGAGATCGCTGTGCGCAAGCGCAATGTCGATCCCGAACGCATCGACCGCGCGGTGACAGGCATCGTGCGCCAGCTCGAAAGTTCCGGCGAGACAGAAGTTGCTTCGGGAGAAGTCGGCCGCCTGGTCATGGAAGCGCTGAAGTCGCTCGACGATGTCGCCTATGTCCGTTTCGCCTCGGTCTACCGCAATTTTCGCGAGGCCAAGGATTTCCACGAATTGCTGGGCGAGCTCAAGGGCGACGAAGTCAAGGGTGAAGAGGAAGCCAGCTGAGCATGACTGCAAGCGAACAGGCCGCCCTTGATCGCCGCTTCATGGCAGCGGCACTCAGACTGTCGCGAAAAAATGCCGGGCGCACCGCGACCAACCCGTCCGTCGGGACGCTGATCGTGCGCGATGACGGCAATGGTCCGATGATCGTCGGCACCGGCGTCACCGCTGTCGGCGGCCGTCCGCATGCCGAGACCGAGGCCCTGGCCGAGGCCGGCGACCTCGCGCGCGGCGCCACCGCCTACGTCACGCTGGAGCCTTGCGCCCACCACGGCCGCACGCCGCCTTGCGCCAATGCGCTGGTCAATGCGGGCGTTGCGCGGGTCGTCGGTGCCGCCAGCGATCCCGATTCGCGCGTGTCCGGCAAGGGTTATGCGATCCTGCGCGCGGCCGGTGTCGAGGTGGTCGAGAAGGTGCTGGCGGCGGAAGCTGCCGAGCAGATGGCCGGCTATTTGATTCGATCGTTGAGAAAACGCCCGGAAGTGATTCTCAAGCTTGCGCTTTCCAGCGACGGCAAGATCGGCAGGGAAGGTGACGGGCAGGTGTCGATCACCGGCGATATCGCGCGCCGAGAAGTGTATCTGATGCGGGCTGAGGCGGACGCCATACTGGTTGGTATCGGCACCGCCCTTGAGGATGATCCGGCCCTGACGGTGCGTTTGCCGGGGCTTGAGAACCGTTCGCCTGCCCGCATCGTGCTCGACCGCCAGATCAGGTTGCCGGAGGCCTCGAAGCTGGTTTCAGGCGTCGACCGCGTGCCGCTCTATATCGCCGCTTGCCTGGAGGCCGATCCGCTGCGGCGCGCAGCACTCGAACGCGCCGGCGTGCGCTTTATCGGCACCGAGACGCACGAGGGCGGCGTAGCCTTGCCGGAATTACTTGAGGATCTGGCCGCGCTCGGCATGGCCAGCGTGCTGGTCGAGGGCGGCGCCAGGGTGGCGAGCGCTTTCTTGGCCGACGGGCTGGTCGACCGCATCGTGCTGTTCCAGGGACCGGATGCAATCGGCGACGACGGCATTGCATCGCCGATCGACGCCGACCATATCCCGGCAGGATTTCGCAAATTGCGCGAGATGCGCTTTGGCGAAGACAGCTACGCCGAGTGGATAAGAGACCTTTAGGGATCAACACCGATGTTTACCGGAATTGTCACCGATGTCGGCACTGTCGCGTCCGTCAAGCCGCTCAGGGAAGGGGTGGGGCTGCGCATCGACACAGCCTATGACCCGCAGACCATCGCCATCGGCGCCTCGATCTCCTGCGGCGGCGTCTGCTTGACAGTCACGGCCTTGCCCGACAGCGTTTCGAATGCGCGCTGGTTCGAGGTTGAAGCATGGGAGGAAGCCTTGCGGCTGACCACGGCCTCGGGCTGGAAATCCGGCACCAAAGTCAATCTGGAGCGGGCGCTGAAGATCGGTGACGAACTCGGCGGCCACATCGTTTCGGGCCATGTCGACGGCATGGCCGAAATCGTCGAGCGCAAGGACGAGGGCGACGCGGTGCGCTTCACGCTGGAGGCGCCGCGCGACCTGGCGAAGTTCATTGCGCCCAAGGGATCGGTCGCGCTCGACGGCACCTCGCTCACCGTCAACAAGGTCGAAGGCGCGCGCTTCGACGTGCTTTTGATCCACCACTCGCTGACCGTGACCACCTGGGGCGAGCGCAAGGTCGGCGACCGCGTCAATCTCGAGATCGACACCATGGCGCGTTATGCGGCGCGGCTGGTCGAGGCGACGAAAGAGGGGCTTTAAGTGCTGCTGGCCTCGACTTAATCAGTTTTAATCGCTATGATTAAATCTGATTGTGAGGCTCTGATGGATACAAAAGTAATCACCGCTCACGTTCCGCTGCCGCTGGCTGAAAAGGTAGATCAACTGGCTGCCCGCCTTGAGCGCCCACGCGGCTGGATCGTCAAACAAGCTCTTTCCGCGTGGGTGGATTTGGAGGAGGAGCGCCGACGGCTCACGCTTGAAGCAATGGCCGATGTCGACGCAGGACGGGTCATCGATCACCAGGCCGTGCAGGCGTGGGCTGAGAGTCTTGGTACCGACAAGCCACTGCCGGTGCCTCGTTGATGGAGTTGAAATGGACCAACAAGGCTTTGTCCGACTTGGTCCGGCTACATGATTTTCTCGTGCTAGCAAATGGCCCGGCGGCCGCACGTGCCGTGCAGTCGCTTACTGCCGCGCCGGCACGGTTGGTCGAATATCCGCGCATCGGTGAGAGACTGGAAGAGTTCGAACCACGAGAAGTGCGTCGCATTTTGGTGGGCAGCTACGAAATTCGTTACGAGATACAGAACACGACAATTTCTGTGTTGCGCCTGTGGCATACGCGAGAGGATCGATAGGACAGGAGTCCATCCAGCAATCTTCCGCTTGCGATGAACCCGGCTTCGGCCTAAGTCACCGGCAACTCCCCGGAGACTTTTATGGCTGGTACATCCCAACACGGCAAAGCCTTCATTCGTCCGAAGGCGAAGGCGCATCTGCTCATTGTCGAAGCGCGCTTTCACGACGACCTTGCCGACGCGCTGCTCGATGGCGCGACAAGCGCGCTCGATGAGGCGGGCGCGACTTATGACGTCGTCACCGTTCCAGGTTCGCTGGAGATCCCCGCGGTGATCACCTTTGCACTGGACGGCGCGACGGAAGGCGGCACACATTATGATGGCTTTGTCGCGCTCGGCACCGTCGTCCGCGGCGACACCTACCATTTCGACATTGTCGCCAATGAATCCAGCCGCGCGCTCATGGATTTGAGCGTGCAGGACTCGGTCTGCATCGGCAACGGCATCCTCACCACCGAGAATGACGCCCAGGCCTGGACTCGCGCCAAGCGCTCGGAAGGCGACAAGGGCGGCTTTGCCGCGCGTGCGGCGCTGACCATGATTGCCCTCAAGGAACAATTGGGAGCGCGATCGTGAGCGAACCCGCTTCGCCCGGGCAGCCCGCGATGCGCCACGCCAACAAGCGCGGCGCTGCCCGTCTGGCCGCCGTGCAGGCGCTCTATCAGATGGATGTCGCCGGCAGCGGTGTCTTCGAGATCACCGCCGAGTACGAGGCGTTTCGCCTTGGCAAGGAAGTCGACGGCGCGCTCTATCGCGAGGCCGATGCGCAATGGTTTCGCGCTATCCTGGCGGGTGTCGTCGAGAACCAGAAGACCATCGATCCGATCATCCGCCAGGCGCTGACCGAGGACTGGCCGCTGTCGCGGCTCGATTCGACGCTGCGCGCCATCCTGCGCGCCGGCGTCTACGAACTGATGAAGCGCGAGGATGTCCCGGTCGCCGTCATAGTCTCCGAATATGTCGACATCGCCAAGGCCTTCTACGAGGAAGACGAGCCGAAGCTGGTCAATGCCGTGCTCGACCGTGTGTCACGCCGGGTGCGTGGCGAGGGGCGCGGCAAGGACGCATCATGACGGCAATCGCCGTCGAGGCAGGCAGCGAGGCGCGCCGCACGGCGCTGATCCTGGCCGCATCGCAGGCGATCATCGGCTCGGCGGCCCCCATCGCCATCTCCGTGGGCGCGCTGGCCGGGCAATATCTGCTTGGCCCCGACAAATCATTGGCGACAGCGCCGATCACCGGCTTCAACATCGGCGTGGCGCTCGGCGCGCTGCCCGCAGCGGCCATCATCCGCAGAATGGGCCAGCGCGGCGGCTTCATGACCGGAACGATCGTCACGGCGCTTGGCGGCCTGATCGCCACGCTTGCGCTTTTTCAAGGGAGCTTCTGGCTGTTTGCCTTTGGCTTGCTCACGATCGGT
The DNA here is from genome assembly GCF_020164655.1 of Mesorhizobium sp. AD1-1. Taxonomy (NCBI): domain Bacteria; kingdom Pseudomonadati; phylum Pseudomonadota; class Alphaproteobacteria; order Hyphomicrobiales; family Phyllobacteriaceae; genus Mesorhizobium; species Mesorhizobium sp. AD1-1. The sequence continues at coordinate 60,150 of NZ_JAIUGP010000006.1, read as the reverse complement.
GTCGGCGGCGCCTTCGTCCAGCAGTTCCGCTTCGCCGCCGCTGACAACGCACCGCCGGAATTCAAGGCGCGCGCCATCTCCTTCGTGCTGGCCGGCGGCATCGTCACCGCTATCCTCGGGCCGCAGATTGTCATCTTCACCCGCGAATCGCTGGCGCCGGTCATGTTTGCCGGTTCGTTCGTGTCCATCCTGCCGCTGGCCGCCGTCGGCGCCATCATCCTGTCCTTCCTGCGGCTGCCGGCGAAAGCATCCGGCAAGGTGGAGATCGCCGACAGCGACGCCAGACCACTGGCTGAAATCGTCACGCAGCCGCGTTTCGTCGCCGCGCTTTTCTGTGCGGTCGGCAGCTACGCGCTGATGAGCTTCGTCATGACGGGCGCACCGCTGGCCATGGTCGGCTGCGGACTGTCGGAGACCGACGCGACGCTGGGCATCTCCTGGCACGTCATGGCGATGTTTGCGCCAAGCTTCTTCACCGGCTCGCTGATCCATCGCTTCGGCGCCGAACGCATTGTGACCACCGGCCTGATCCTGCTCATCGGCTGCGCCATTGTCGCTCTGTCGGGCCTGGCGCTGTGGCAGTTCTGGACGTCGCTGATCCTGCTGGGCCTTGGTTGGAACTTCGGCTTCATTGGCGCGACCGCAATGGTGGCCTCCACCTACCGGCCGTCGGAAAAGGGCAAGGTGCAAGGCTTCCACGACTTCGTCCTGTTCGGCTCCGTCGCCTGCGCCTCACTGATGTCGGGCATGGTCTACAACGCCTGGGGCTGGGAGATGCTGAACTGGATAGTCTTTCCGGTCACCGTCCTGTGCTTCGTGGCGCTGGGCGCGCTGAAGCTGACGAGCGCGCGCCCGGCTTGACGCCAAACCTATGCGTCCGGCGGCAACACCTGAAGCACCCGCGCTATGAACATATGGAACTCAGCCATGTAGTTGCGCAGGAAGTCCTCGGTGGATTCGACCGTCACTTCGCCGTCGTCCGTTATCAGTCCCGGCGTGAACTGGATATAGGCTTCCGGCGCATTCATCTGGGGTGAGTTGCAGAAGCTCAGAACGCTGCGCAGGCTTTGTTGGGCGACAGCGGTTGCGATGGCGCCCGGCGATGTTCCGATGACGGCGGACGGTTTGCGCGCGAATGAATTCTTTCCATAGGGGCGGCTCGCCCAGTCGATCGCGTTCTTTAATCCGCCAGGGATCGAGCGGTTGTACTCCGGGGTAACGAACAGGACGGCCTGAACGGACGCGATCGCCTTTTTGAAATCCCGGGCGACCGGCGGGAAATTCGCATCATAATCGTAGCTGTAAAGAGGCAGATCCCTGAAGGCGATTTCCGTCATTTCAAGTTCCGGAGGAGCCAGTTGAACGAGCGCCTTCGCGAGCTTGCGGTTGATGGATTCCCGGGCAAGACTTCCGATGAGGTAGCCGACTTTGTGTATGGCCATGACACGCTCTCCGTGTTTGCCACCCGCACTCTATGGCATTATCCGCCAGATGGCAGCAGATCGCCAGCGTCGCCTCAAAATCGGCCTTCCGAACAAAAATATTGCGCTGATCTCCCTTGTTATGAAACCGTGTGCCCCGACTGGCCGTTGAAGCCATGCTCATATGCGGTCATCGCGTTTCGGTTCATAGCTAGGGGTTTTCACAATGTTTTCAGTCAAGTTTCTGGCCGGCGCGGCATTGGCGCTCGGCATCACGGTGGCTTCCGCCAATGCCCAGGTGGTTGTCTCTTCGAAAATCGACACCGAGGGCGGCGTGCTCGGCAACATCATCCAGCTCGTCCTCAACGCCAACAACATCAAGACATCGGACCGCATCCAGCTCGGCGGCACGCCGGTGGTGCGCAAGGCGATCACCGCCGGCGAGATCGACATCTATCCCGAATACACCGGCAACGCCGCCTTCTTCTTCGAGAAGGCCGACGACCCGGTCTGGAAGGATGCCGCCAAGGCCTATGAAACGGCCAAGAAGCTCGACTACGACGCCAACAAGATCGTCTGGCTGTCGCCGTCGCCCGCAAACAACACCTGGGCGATCGCGCTGCGCAAGGAAGTCGCCGAGACCAACAAGCTCGCCACGCTCACCGACTTCGGCAAATATGTCGCGGGCGGCGGTCAGGTGGTGCTGGCGGCTTCCGCCGAGTTCGTCAATTCGGCGGCTGCACTGCCGGCCTTCCAGACCACCTATGGCTTCACGCTGAAGCCGGACCAACTGATCACTCTCTCAGGCGGCGACACCGCGGCAACCATCGCCGCGGCCGCCAACCAGACCAACGGCGCCAATGCGGCCATGGTCTACGGCACCGATGGCGGCATCGCACCGTCCGGGCTCGTCGTGCTCGACGACGACAAGGGCGTGCAGCCGGTCTACCAGCCGGCGCCGATCATCCGCGAAGCGGTGCTGAAGCAACATCCCGAGATCGAGACGCTGCTGAAGCCGGTCTTCGCCAAGCTCGACCTCGTCACGCTGCAGGAGCTGAATGGTCGCGTGCAGGTCGGCGGCGAGCCGGTCAAGGGCGTCGCCGAGGACTTTTTGAAGAAGAACGGCTTCCTGAAGTAGGACGATTCCGGCGCGCCGCTTTCGTGGCGCGCCGGATCGACTGACGGGGGAGGGCGTGAACATCCGCTTCGACAAGCTCGGCGTGGTCATCGCCGCTATATCAGCCTACGCGGCTTTTGCCGCGCCCTTTGCCACGTTCCGTGCCAACCGCATCGTCCCCGGCCAGGCGCGCTCAATTCTCGAGGCGCTGCCGGCAACCACCGGGACGCTGCTGCTCGTCATGATCGTCGCCGCAGCACTCATCGCGCTGTTCAAGACACCGCTTGCGCTGCGCCTTGCCGCCAGCGTGGTGGCGCTTGCCGCGCTCGCGCTGCTGATCGGCGTCGCCGGAACATTTCTCACGCCGGAGGGCAACACCTTTGCGAGAGTTTCGCCAGCCTCCGGTTTCTGGATTCTGATCTTTGCCTTCACGCTTTTGCTCGCCGATGTGCTGACACGGCTGAACCTGTCGCCATTGGCACGGGTTGGCGTGCTTGCGGTCTCGGCTTTGGCGATCGGGCTGCTGTTGATTTCGGGAAGCTGGGACAATCTGTCGATCCTGAAGGAATATTTCAACCGCGCCGACAGTTTCTGGGCGGAGGGCTCCAAGCATGTAACGCTGGCGCTAGGGTCGCTGCTTGCGGCAGTGGTCGTCGGCCTGCCGCTCGGTATTCTCTGCCATCGTGTCGAAAGTCTGCGCGCCGGGGTTCTCAACGTGCTCAACATCATCCAGACCATTCCCTCGATCGCGCTGTTCGGCCTGCTGATCGCGCCGCTCGGCTGGGTGGCCACGCATGTGCCGGGGGCTGCCGCGCTCGGCATTCGCGGCATCGGCACAGCCCCCGCCTTCGTCGCGCTGTTCCTTTATTCCCTGCTGCCGGTGGTGGCCAACACCGTGGTCGGTCTCGCTGGCGTGGGGGGCGCCGCCAACGACGCGGCACGCGGCATGGGCATGACCGAACGCCAGCGCCTGTTCGGCGTCGAGTTTCCACTGGCCTTTCCAGTGATCCTGACCGGCATCCGCATCGTCTTGGTGCAGAACATCGGCCTCGCCACCATTGCCGCGCTGATCGGCGGCGGCGGTTTCGGCGTATTCGTCTTCCAGGGTGTGGGCCAGACGGCGATGGACCTTGTGCTGCTCGGCGCGGTGCCAACGGTCGCGCTCGCCTTTGCCGCCGCCATCATCCTCGATGCGGTGATCGAAATGACCGCCACCAGGCGCAGGGTTGAAACGGCATGATCGAGATCGAAGGCATTACCAAGCGCTATGACGCGACGACCGTGGTCGATGACGTGTCGATGGTCATCGAGCCGCGCACCATAGCCGTCATTGTCGGCACGTCCGGTTCCGGCAAGACGACGTTGCTGCGCATGATCAACCGGCTGGTCGAACCGACCTCGGGCATCATCAAGCTCGACGGCGCCGACAATCGTTCGCTGCCCGGCTATGAGCTGCGCCGCAGCATCGGCTACGCCATCCAGGGCCACGGCCTGTTCCCGCATCGCACGGTGGCGCAGAACATTGCCACCGTGCCGGTGCTGCTCGGTTGGGACAAGGACCGCATCAAGGCCCGGGTCGACGAACTGATGACGCTCTATCAGCTTGACCCCGAAGCCTTCGGGCCGCGCTACCCGCACGAACTGTCCGGCGGCCAGCAACAGCGCGTCGGCGTTGCCCGCGCGCTCGCCGCCGAGCCCAACGTGCTGTTGATGGACGAACCGTTCGGCGCCCTCGACCCGATCATCCGCAACAAGGCGCAGGAGGATCTGCTGGCGATCCAGAAGCGCTTCGGCACCACCATCATTTTGGTCACCCACGACATGGAAGAGGCCGTGCATATGGGCGACAAGATCGCGGTCATGGATGCCGGCAAGCTGGTGCAATACGCCAAGCCCGCCGAGATCCTGGCAAAGCCGGCAAGCGCCTTCGTCGAGACCCTGGTCGGCGCCAGCGAAAGGCCGTTCCGGTTGCTGTCGCTCGGCCGGGTCCGCGATGCCGTGGAGAAGGGCTCCGCCGAAGGCGAGGCGATCCCCGGCGACGCCAGCCAGCGTGACGCGCTGGCCGAATTGTTGTGGACGGGCCGGCCGGCGCTGCCGGTCAAAGGCGCCGATGGCAAGCCGCTTGGCCGCGTCACCGTCGACGGGCTGGTGAAGCGCGCGGCGAGGCCGGCATGAAGGCCTGGCTTCCATCGTTGCTCAGACTTGCCCTGGTGATGCTGCTCGTTGCCTTCGTCACCAATCCCGGCTGGTTCGTGCCGCTGCTGAAGCCGCTGACCGAAAACAATGCGCCGGTGATCTACAACCAGGGCAGCCTGCTGACGCTGACATTGCTGCATTTGCGCACGGTTCTGATCGCCACCGTGGCAGCAACCATCGTTGCGGTGGCGCTTGCCATCCTGGTCACCAGGCCGGCCGGCGCCGAATTCCTGCCGCTATCGCGTAGCCTGGTCAACATCGGCCAGACCTTTCCGCCCGTGGCGGTGCTGGCACTCGCCGTGCCGGCCGTCGGCTTCGGCGAGAAGCCGACACTGATCGCGCTGTTTCTCTACGGTCTGCTGCCGATCTTCGAGAACGCGCTGACCGGCCTGACGACGCTACCTGCCAATGTCGTCGAGGCGGCGCGCGGCGCCGGCATGACCGGTTGGCAAAGGCTCACCAAGGTCGAACTGCCGCTCAGCGCCCCGATCATTCTCGGCGGCATCAGGCTGTCGGTGGTGATCAGCCTTGCCACGGCCACCATCGGTTCGACCGTAGCAGCCAAAACGCTGGGCGAAGTGATCATCGCCGGGTTGTTGTCCAACAATCTCGCCTTCATCCTCCAGGGCGGCCTGATCGTGGCAGCCCTTGCCGTGCTGATCTATGACGGCCTGTCGGCCATAGAGCGCTACACGGCGCGCCGGATGGGCCGGGAGGCAGAGTAGCCGCGCCCTGCGTCAGGGCTAATTTCAATCGATCTAATCGCAGGGTGCTGACGGCAGCCGCCGCCTGGTCCCAACCATTTGGGCGAAAGCCGGGCAAAAACCGAACAATATCTTGACGTTCGCAGCCCTGTTTCGCATACACCGCTGCGAAGAGGCGGATTCCGTGCTCGGAATCCGGTCTTTGTCTCAACGGCCCAGGGAGGGGTTCTTTTGGGCCATCACTCGAGGAAAATCCGGCAATGACAATTATTTCCGCCGTCATCGCCTGCGGCCTGCTTTCAATCCTTTACGCCATCTGGGCGACACGTTCGGTCCTTGCGGCCGATCAGGGCAATGCACGCATGCAGGAAATCTCCGCGGCTATCCGCGAGGGCGCACAAGCCTATCTGGCGCGTCAGTACACTACCATCGCCATCGTTGGCGTCGTCGTCCTCGTGCTCGCCTGGTGGTTGCTGTCCATCACCGCCGCGATCGGCTTCCTGATCGGAGCGGTGCTTTCAGGCGCCGCCGGCTTCATCGGCATGCATGTCTCCGTTCGCGCCAACGTTCGCACGGCGCAGGCCGCATCGAACAGCCTCGCTGCCGGCCTCGACATCGCGTTCAAATCGGGCGCCATCACCGGCATGCTGGTTGCTGGCCTCGCCTTGCTCGGCGTGTCGATCTACTACCTCATCCTGACCCACTTCATGGGCCTCCAGCCCAATGACCGCATCGTCATCGACTCGCTGGTCTCGCTCGGCTTCGGCGCATCGCTGATCTCGATCTTCGCTCGTCTCGGCGGCGGCATCTTCACCAAAGGCGCCGACGTCGGCGGCGATCTCGTCGGCAAGGTCGAAGCCGGTATTCCCGAAGACGATCCGCGCAACCCGGCCACGATCGCCGACAATGTCGGCGACAATGTCGGCGACTGCGCCGGCATGGCCGCCGACCTGTTCGAAACCTATGCGGTGACTGTCGTCGCCACCATGGTTCTGGCTGCCATCTTCTTTGGCGGCACCGCCGTGTTGGGTGCGGCCATGCTTTATCCGCTCGCCATCTGCGGCGCCTGCATCCTGACCTCGATCGTCGGCACCTTCTTCGTCAAGCTCGGTTCCAACGGCTCGATCATGGGCGCACTCTACAAGGGCCTGATCGTCACTGGCCTGCTGTCCATCGTCGGCCTCGGCGTCGCCACCCAGGTGACGCTCGGCTGGGGTGAGGTCGGCACGGTCGCCGGCATGGTCATCACCGGCAAGAACCTGTTCATCTGCGGCCTGATCGGCCTCGTGGTGACCGGTCTCATCGTGGTCATCACCGAATACTACACCGGCACCAACAAGCGCCCGGTCAATTCCATCGCCCAGGCGTCGGTCACCGGTCACGGCACCAACGTCATCCAGGGCCTCGCGGTCTCGCTGGAATCGACGGCGCTGCCGGCGATCGTCATCGTCGGCGGCATCATCTCGACCTATCAGCTTGCCGGCCTCTTCGGTACGGCGATCGCGGTCACGACGATGCTCGGCCTTGCCGGCATGATCGTTGCGCTCGATGCCTTCGGCCCGGTCACCGACAATGCCGGCGGCATCGCCGAAATGGCCGGCCTGCCCAAGGAAGTGCGCCACTCCACCGACGCGCTCGACGCGGTCGGCAACACCACCAAGGCGGTGACCAAGGGCTACGCCATCGGCTCCGCTGGTCTCGGCGCATTGGTGCTGTTTGCCGCGTACTCGAACGACCTGAAGTTCTTCGCCGCCAATGGCGACAAATATCCCTACTTCCAGGGCATGGGCGAGATCTCCTTCGATCTCTCCAACCCATACGTCGTCGCCGGCCTGATCTTCGGCGGGCTGATCCCGTATCTGTTCGGCGGCATCGCCATGACGGCCGTCGGCCGTGCGGCGGGCGCCATCGTCGAGGAGGTGCGCAAGCAGTTCCGCGAGGATCCGGGCATCATGGCCGGCACCTCGAAGCCGAACTACGCCCGCGCGGTCGACCTTCTGACCAAGGCGGCAATCAGGGAAATGATCATCCCGTCGCTGCTGCCGGTGCTGGCGCCGCTCGTCGTCTATTTCGGCGTGCTGCTGATCTCTGGCTCGAAAGCGTCCGCCTTTGCAGCGCTGGGTGCCTCGCTGCTCGGCGTCATCGTCAACGGCCTGTTCGTCGCCATCTCGATGACCTCTGGCGGCGGCGCCTGGGACAACGCCAAGAAGTCCTTCGAAGACGGCTTTGTCGACAAGGGCGGCGTCAAGCATCTCAAGGGTTCCGAGGCGCACAAGGCTTCGGTGACCGGCGACACGGTCGGCGATCCCTACAAGGACACCGCTGGCCCCGCCGTCAACCCGGCGATCAAGATCACCAACATCGTCGCGCTCTTGCTGCTGGCCGTGCTCGCGCACGGCTGATCTAGACTTCAGCCCGAAACAACCCGCGGGAGCGATCCCGCGGGTTTTTTGTTGAGCAAAGCCATGTCGACGCGTCAACAAGCCGATCTCTTGCATGCGGTAAATGCGCCGGTATCTCATCTACCGGCTTGGGTTTCGACGGCTTAAGCATCGCCGGCAAACATACGGGGATCTTGCCCTGATCGAGGCCACAACAAAAACCCGCAGGATCGCTCCCGCGGGTTTTTGGTCGCCTGAGATGATGAGGCTCCAGGAATGGAAGCCGAAAGGAATTAGGCGCCGCCGCCCGGAATGCTAGGTGCCAGCTTGCTGGCACCGTTGATGATCTGGCTGAGGAAGTTCTGGTCCTTGCCGCCGGTCGGTGTGGTGCGTGAGATGAAGTCGAACATCTTGCCGTCCTTCATCCCGTAATTGGCGATCTGGGTGACGCGGCCATCGGCGCCGAAATAGACCGCCAGCACATGCTGATCAATGAGCCGTGGCTTGTCGAAGGCGACGTAGCGCTTGCGCGTCTGCGAAATGTAATAGAAGGCCTCGTTGTCGAACGTCGCGGTCGTCGACGGCGTGCCGAGCGCCAGAAGCACCTGCTCGCGGCTCGAACCGACCGGCACCAGGTCGATTGCCTGCTGGTCTATGACGTAACCTTGCGTCAGCGTCTCACTCGGGCTGAGGTCGCCGATCATCTTGGAGGTGTGGCAGGCCGATAGTGCCGAAACGATCATCAGCAGCGAGATCGCGCCGGCGGGCCTGGACGAGAAGGTCGACTTGAAATTCAGCGCGCGCAACAACAACTCCATTAGCTGGCCGCAACTTGCGCTGGGCCGCGAAACCGGTAAACCAGCTTGCTTGCCGATGCAACAAGCCCACTTCAACAAACGGTCCCCAGGAGACCATCCCCAATGTTCCAGCGCTTTTTTGGCCGCGAACGCTACGCCAACCGCGCTATCACCGAGGCGCTTTACGCACAAATCGTGGCGGCGGCGCGGCAGACGGTGTTTTATTCCCACTGGAATGTGCCAGACACGCCGCTTGGCCGTTTCGAGATGCTGTCGCTGCACATGTTCCTGTTCCAGCACAGGTTGCGCGGTGAGAGCGGTGCGGCGCAAGAGGTCGCCCAGGTGCTGATCGACGAGTTCTTCCTCGACGTCGACCATTCGTTGCGGGAATTGGGCATTGGCGACGTTGGCGTGCCCAAACGCATGAAAAAGCTGGCAAAGATGTTTTATGGCCGAACCGCTGCCTATGACGATGCCCTGGAAAGAAACGACCATGAAGCGCTGACCGCGGCTCTTGCCCGCAATGTCCGGCCCGACGCGGGCGCCTGGCTGGAGGCATCGCTGCTGGCCAACTATGTTACCGACGCGCGCAATCATCTGGCCGCGCAGACATCCGAATCGATTGTCTCCGGCACGCTGACCTTTCCCGCCGCCAAGGAGGTTGAACAATGAAGCATGTGGACCCGCAAAGCCCGGTCTCCTTCCGTGCAAACATCACGCGCCTGCCGCAAAAGGGCCTGCCGCTGGTTATCGAAGCCGATGCCGCACAGCGTGCGGCACTGGCCGAGGAGCACGGGTTGATTTCGGTCGAATCCTATCGCGCCGAGCTTCTGGTCGCGTCGTGGAAGCGCAATGGCGTGAAGATAAGCGGTCGTGTCGAAGCCGACATCACCCAGGCCTGCATCGTCACGCTCGAGCCTGTCGAAGCGCATATCGACGAACCGGTCGAAGCGCTGCTGCTGCCCGAGGATTCCAAGCTTGGACGGCAGGGTTTCGATGGTGGCGGCGAGATCCTGCTCGACGCGGAAGGCCCTGACAGTCCAGAGACATTTTCCGGTGACACGATCGATGTCGGGGCACTCGCCGAACAGTATTTCGGGCTCGCCATCGACCCCTATCCGCGTAAGCAGGGCGCATCGCTCAACGCCGGCAGCGAGACCGAACCGGCGGAGAATGAATTTCAGCAAAAACTGCGATCCTTGCTGGGAAAATCCTGAAAAGCTCGCCCGCGACGGAAAAGTCGGTTGTGTGGCAGCCCAAAACCGTTATTTTCGCCGAACCTTCGCGGTCGCTAAACGACCTGCCGCCTAACCGTGAGACAAATACCGCGTGATCAGGATTTCCATCGATGCCATGGGCGGCGATCACGGACCAGCCGTGGTCATTCCAGCGCTCATGACGGTCGCGACCCGTCGTCCCGACATCCGCTTCGTCATCTTCGGGCGTGAGGAGGTCGTGCGCCCGGAGCTCGCCAAATTTCCCAAGCTTGCCGAGATCAGCGAATTCTTCCATTGCGAAATTGCGGTCAGGATGGACGACAAGCCGAGCCAGGCGCTGCGCCACGGCCGCTGGAAGTCATCGATGTGGAAGGCCGTCGAAGCGGTCAAGGCCGGCACGGCCGACGCCTGCATTTCCGCGGGAAACACCGGTGCGCTGATGGCGATGTCGAAGTTCTGCCTGCGCACCATGGCCACCATCGATCGCCCGGCGATCGCAGCCCTTTGGCCGACATTGCGCGGCGAAAGCGTGGTGCTGGATGTCGGCGCGACCATTGGGGCCGATGCGCAACAGCTCATCGATTTTGCCATTCTCGGCACCGGCATGGCGCGCTCGGTCTTCGGCATAGCCCGGCCCAGCGTCGGCCTGCTCAATGTCGGCGTCGAGGAGATCAAAGGCCAGGAAGAGGTTAAGGAGGCGGGGCGCATGCTGCGCGAAGCCAACATGGCCTCGATGAACTATCACGGTTTCGTCGAGGGCGACGATATCGGCAAGGGCACGGTCGACGTTGTGGTGACCGAGGGCTTCGCCGGCAACATCGCCCTGAAGACCGCGGAAGGCACGGCGCGCCAGATAGCGGGTTATCTGCGCGCCGCGATGAGCCGCACCCTGATGGCCAGGATCGGCTACGTCTTCGCTAAGGGCGCCTTCAACCGCTTGCGCGAAAAGATGGATGTCGGCCGCTCCAATGGCGGCGTTTTCCTGGGGCTGAGCGGGATCGTCGTCAAAAGCCATGGCGGTGCTGATTCTGACGGGTTCGCCGCCGCGATCGAACTCGGCTATGACATGGTCCGCAACAACCTCCTCGACCGTATCGAGGCCGATCTGGACCTGTTTCATGCGCGCAACCCGCGCGCCCTGTCATCTAGGAAATCCGACGTCGTCACCGACGCAAAGGAATAGGAAAGAACTTTGATCAGATCAGTCGTGCGCGGCACGGGCGCCGCGCTGCCCCGCCGAATCATGAAGAATGCCGATTTCGAAGGCATGGTCGAGACCTCCGACGAGTGGATCGCCCAGCGCACCGGCATTCGCCAGCGCCACATCGCGGGCGATGACGAGACGACCGCTTCGCTGGGGGAAGCGGCGGCACGTGCCGCACTTGCCAATGCGGGCCTCACGCCCGCCGACATCGATCTGATCGTGCTGGCGACCTCGACGCCCAACAACACGTTTCCGGCCACCGCCGTCGAGATCCAGAACCGGCTCGGTATGCATCACGGCTTTGCCTTCGACATGCAGGCGGTCTGTTCGGGTTTCGTCTATGCCGTGACCACCGCCGATCTCTACATCCGCGGCGGCCTGGCCAAGCGTGTCCTGGTGATCGGGTCCGAAACATTCTCGCGCATTCTCGACTGGAGCGACCGGTCGACCTGTGTGCTGTTCGGAGACGGCGCCGGTGCCATGATCCTGGAAGCGGGCGAGGGCGCGGGCACGATCGCCGACCATGGCGTTCTGGCGGCCAGCCTGCGCTCCGACGGCACGCACAAGGACAAGCTTTTTGTCGATGGCGGGCCGTCGACGACGGGTACGGTCGGCCATCTCCGGATGGAGGGCCGCGAAGTCTTCAAGCACGCGGTCGGCATGATCACCGACGTCATCGAGGCGACGTTTGCGCAAGCCGGTATCTCAGCCGAGGATCTCGACTGGTTCGTGCCGCACCAGGCCAATAAACGAATTATTGACGCTTCCGCCAAGAAGCTCGGGATAGCTGAGCAAAAGGTGGTGGTTACGGTCGATTTGCACGGTAACACCTCGGCTGCTTCCGTGCCGTTGGCGCTGTCGGTGGCCGTTGCCGACGGCCGCATCAAGAAGGGCGATCTCGTCCTCCTGGAAGCGATGGGTGGCGGCTTCACCTGGGGCGCTGTCCTGGTTCGCTGGTAAGTGCCGAACGGTCCAGTTTCGGTCCTTGACCTTGACGGATCAATTACTTAGGCTCTGCCGTTGTTGTGCCGAATTTTATGTTTTGAGCTGATGGGACGGTCGCATGGGGGGAAAGACACTTACGCGCGCCGACCTTGCCGAGGCAGTTTACCGGAAGGTCGGCCTGTCGCGCACTGAATCGGCCGAACTCGTCGAAGCGGTGCTGGATGAAATCTGCGAAGCCATCGTGCGCGGCGAAACGGTGAAGCTGTCGTCCTTCGCGACATTCCACGTCCGCTCCAAGAACGAGCGTATCGGCCGCAATCCCAAGACCGGCGAGGAAGTGCCGATCCTGCCGCGTCGGGTGATGACCTTCAAGTCGTCCAACGTGCTGAAGAGCCGTATCTTGCGCTCCCATCAGAGCGGCAAGGCCAAAAGCGGCAAGTAATCCTACAGCGCGGTTGAAAACCGCCGCCGCCATGACGCCGGGCTTGAATATTGCTTCATAAACCGCTGAAATAAGCCCCGATTCGGCAGCTAGGCCGGATCATCGTCCAGCGTGAGGATTCGCCCATGGACAAGAGCCCCGACGCCTTTCGTACCATCAGCGAGGTCGCCGAAGATCTCGATTTGCCGCAGCATGTGCTGCGCTTCTGGGAAACGCGTTTCAACCAGATCAAGCCGATGAAGCGCGGCGGCGGCCGTCGTTACTACCGGCCGCAGGATGTCGAGCTGATCAAGGGCATCCGTCACATGCTCTACGACCAGGGCTACACTATCAAGGGCGTGCAGAAGCTGTTGCGCGAGAACGGCAACCATTTCCTGGTTGCCATCGGCAATGGCGACATGGCCGCCGTCGAGGCGATCTCGCAGCGAAGGCAGGCTGACCAGGTGCCGCTGACGTCGGCGGCCCAGCCGCGCAGCATGGACGACGAACTGGTCGGCCAGCCGCGCGTCAAACCCAGCCGTCGCTTTTTCGGCCTGGGCAAGAGCGACGAGGACGGTCCGGTGCAGCCGGATGCCTCGAAACTCTCGCGCGACAACAGGGCCTTGCTGCAGGAGGCGCTGTTCGATCTCCTGGAATGCAAGCGCCTGCTTGATCAGGTGCGCTGACCGCAGCCCGACGCGATAGTTCGAAACCGGAACCCGTCTTCCGGTGAGGCGTTACGTTTCCTTCTGCAAGTGAAGGAAACACATCATGGCATCATTTTCGACCCTCTCGGACATCGATCTCGACAGGCAGGTCGCGGCTCTCACCAAAGAACTGGCCAGCCTGAAGAGGGCTGTGGCAAGGCGAGGCGGCGCCTACTACGAGGACGGTCGCGATGCAGCCTTCGACACCTATTCCGATCTTGCGGGGCGTCTGCGCGATGCCATGCCGGCACTGCGCAAACAGGGCAGGGTGATCGAGAGGTCGGCCCGCGACCATCCGGCGGCTGCCGCCGCTGTCGGCCTTGTGGTGCTCGGTCTTGTCGCCAGTTTGCTGTTCAGCCGGCGCTGAGGCGGTGCTTCTGATGGTGGAGATAGCTGGCGCCGTCATTCGACGGTGCGCCCAAATCGTGTCGAGCTGACGCGCCGCAATGCCAAGAGACGACCGGCCTTGGACAGGAAGCCAAGGCCGCTCTTCTCGGTGGCAGTCTGCGGTGCTTAGGCCTTGTTTCCGATCACATGGTGGTGGTGGCGGTGATGATGGTGATGGCGGACATGGTGGCGATGATGATGGTGGTGACGATGATGCTTTGCCATCGGCGCCGCATCCGCACTCGTCGCGCCGATGACGGGCACCGTGAAAGCCAATGCAACTGCAAGCCCGAGGGCCGAGAGGAGGGACTTCTTCATGGATCGTTTCCTTTTGTTTCGCGGGCGCATATGGATCGGGGCGATAGCCCGGCCGCCGCGAATGGAATTACGCGCCTGAATTTTTTCGTCAGTATTTCCCGATTGTAGAATTTTGTTTCTGGACTGTTTCTGCCCAATCCAGCCTCCCGCCACCATGCACGGCAAGATCGAGAGGCGGCCCATTGGCCGCCTGTCCGACTACATCGGCGGCACGACGCCGTTGGTTCCGACCACGACGCGGCTGGCGCTGAGTGCGCCGTCACTGCCCCGCTCAGCGGTGACAAAGACCGTCGCACCCGGCTTGAGGTCGGTCGGCGTCGCCGGCGCGAAGGTGACGACAGGGGTGGTGTCGGGAATCGAAATCTTCTTGGTCTGGCCATTGTCATAGGTCAGCGTGACGGATCGCCCGCTTACATCGGTAACGTCGGCGACGGTGCCGTTGGTCATCCGGCTGTTTGGCTGCAGGTCCCAAGGGCGGTCACCCTCGCCGGTGCCTTTCAGCGCGGCCGGAAAGACCACCACCTCCAGGGCGCCGCTGCCGCCATCCGCTTTCGAAACGGAGGCAATGCCGAGGAAATCGCCCTGCTTGATGCCCGTTGCCGAGGCGTTGGCGACGCCCGAGATCTTCCAGCCGGCCTTGAGCTTGATCGCGTCGGTATCGCCCTGGCGGGTTTTCACGGTGAGCAGCGTGGGCTTAAAACTGACCACCGTGCCGCGCACACGCAGCGCGCCCGCGGCTTGGGCGGCGCCCGCGCCGGCGACGGAAAGGCTGGAAATCGTGCCGAGCACGACCATGACTGTCTTCAAGTTCATTGCAAAAAATCCTTCCGGGAAAGAACTGGCTGGAACCGGATGGTTTCGCGCCAGCGACCCGGAGATAACGAATGGGCGCGGCGAAACTGCCGGCAAAAGGCCAATCAGGCCTTCAAAACAACTTGATCGCGACGTGTGCGCCAGAGGCCGCGCCAGGCACCCGGTTCACGATCCCGTGACGGCCATTTTGGCTCTTGGCAAATCACCAGTGAGAGGGCATCTTCCCGACCGTCTCAGGCAACACTCCTCATTTGATCAAACTCTTTCAGTCATGGAGTTGCCAATGCCCCATAATGCGAAAAGCGAACCCCACTCCGAACCGGCAACCAACGGGAGCGGGCCAGATTACAACACCCTCAGAGCGATGCGGGAGACCCGCGGTTACAGCGTGGAAGAGCTCTCCCTGACATGCGGCCTGGCGGTGGACGAGATTGAGGATATCGAAAGCGGCAGAGTGACCGATCCGTCGAAGCTGCGTCGTATTGTGTCCGCGCTTCACCTTCCCCAGGAAGCTCTGATCACCCCGGCTGCGCCGCCGGCGGCGCAAGGTCGATCGCTGGCGTAGACCCGCACCAGGCATTCCAGAGAACCCGCCAAGGCCCTCTTGGCGGGTTTCTTTGTACCTGCCGCAGCGTCTGCTTCAGCCTGGCGCTTGCCGATTTGTATGCCGCGCGTGCTTATATGCGCGGCGGCCCCGGCTGCTGGACAGCAATCCGCCGTCCTTCAAGTTTTTGAACCATGGGTTTTTCGATATGAGCCTGGACTCAGTTCGTGCGTTCTTCGCCGCCCACGCGCCTGATATCGACGTCATCGTCACGGAGGCGAGCTCGGCGACGGTGACCCTGGCGGCCGAGGCGCATGGCGTGCTGCCGGCGCAGATCGCCAAGACGATCTGCCTGCGCGTCGGCGAGCGCACCATGCTGGTGGTGACCAGCGGCATCGCCAGGCTGGACAACCGCAAGTTCAAGGACCAGTTCGGCGGCAAGCCGCGCATGCTCGACGCGGCGGAAGTTGTCGAAGCGACGAGCCACCCGGTCGGCGGCGTCTGCCCGTTCGGCCTGCCGGCGCCGCTGCCGGTCTATTGCGACGCATCGCTGCGCGAATTCGACGAGGTCGTTCCCGCCGCCGGCGCCACCAATGCGGCGGTGCGGATCAGCCCGCAGCGCATGGTTGAGCTAATCGGCGCTGAGTGGGTGGATGTGTGCCAGGGGTAGGGGGCCCAACCGAAGTTCGAGCAAGGCGATTGAGAATACATTCCGGGATTTTATCCCGATCCGAGATTTGGCCAGACTGACCGGGCATCTGGAAAGGCGGACTTTTGGGGGCAAGTCCTGCTTCTAAAATGGTCGGAGTGGCCGGATTCGAACCGACGACCCCTTGACCCCCAGTCAAGTGCGCTACCGGGCTGCGCTACACTCCGGACCGCGGAAAGCCCTATATTCTCAAGGGTTCAGAAGCAAGAGGCGAATTCGCTGAAATTGGTGAAATGGGAACAGACGGTGTCCCGGTGTGCCTTTGGTGACCGAAAGTCACACCGACAAATCATACCGCAAGTGCTGCTTAGGTTCCGGTCACCGAGGGCGGACACACTACGTGCTTTGTCTTGCCCTGGAAGGGCATAGCCTGCACCGCTCTAGGCTGCAATTGCCCAAAGAAGTTCAAGACTTCGTTCAATCGCCAGAATGTTCGAAGGAATATGTAGGCTACGAGGAAAGGGGAGCGCTGACGAGCTCCCCTGACGCTAGATCTGATCCGCGAAAATGATGTCGATGCACTACTGACCCATTCCAAACTTGTAGGTTAGCCGGGCCATCACGGCATCGACCTTTGCCTCTGTGCGATAGGTCTCGGGATTGTCGCCGAGAGTGCCATCATCGAACACGTTGTCGCCCGTGCTCGTCTTATGGCCGAGGTCAACGTGGGTGTAGTCCACGCCAAGCGAGAGGTTGTTCGTAAGGGCATAGTCGATGCCAGCGCCGAGCGCATAGCCGTTCTGCCACTCATTCTTTTCGTAGGTCACCAGGGCGTCGTTGTCTCGGGCGCGGAAATCCACCTTGCCGCCGGCATAACCAGCCTTGGCATAGATCAGCACGCGATCGAAGGCGTAGCCGACGCGGCCGACGACCGTGGCATAATTCGAGATTTTGGCGGTCTCGGTGTCGCTGTCCGGGAAATAGGGGCTGGTGATGGTCTTGCGGATGCCCGTTGCCGTCCAGGTCGCTTCGCCGCCCAGAATGAACTGTCCCCACTGCCATTGCGCGCCTGCATGGATACCGCCGGCGACGCCGGCTTTGTTGAAGTCAAATCCTTCTGTTCCCGCCGGAACGAGGTCGGTGAAGAACCCACCGTTTGGCTCGGTCATATCCGTTGCCGTGATGTCACCATTGGCAACGCCGAGATGGCCGCCGACATAGAGGCCGCTCCAGTCATAGGCCGACCCCGCAACCGGGGCCAACATGTCTGCTGCTGACGCGGTGCTTGCCGACAGGGCGGCAACCGCGAGAACTGCTAAGAATCTATTCACGTATTTCTCCCAACCCAAGTAATTCCCTCGGGAACAACAATAGCCGGGAGCGAAATGAAATTATGTGATGTTTTTGCCACAACCGCATATTTTTGCCATGGACCAACCGTCCGTCGAGCACTCGATCTACACTGGCCTGACGCTTCAAAACGCAAATGAAGCCGAGTAAAGCGCATGTAGAGCGCCTAGTCAGGAAATCCATCAGAAACTTCGTATTCGGGAAGCTCTCGAAGCTGTCTTCGTCGTGATGTAGAGCGGGCCGGATCTCCACCGAAGGCCAACGTGAAGCCCTCTCACTCCCGCGACTTGTATGCCGGTGCCGGCGAGCCCTGCAAGGCAGGCCGCAACAGCCGTTGGTGGCGGTATTCCAGCGCGATGGCGCCCCAGATCAGGCCGAGCAGCAGGTAGACATGGCGCCAGTGGTCGATGTCGATGAAGGTGCCGAGCCCGATATTGCCGATGAAGGCGACGTAGGCGCACAGGAGATAGGGCTGCCACGGCCGGTCGCGCAGCAGGATGCGGAAGCCGGCTGCTATCGTCCACAAGACGAGCGCGAGGAACGACACGAAGCCGAGCCAGCCATAATCCATCAGCATCTTCAGCCAGATGTCGTGGGTGTCTTCACCGAAGATCGTGCCGAAGACCAGCGGGCCGATGCCGAACGGATGCTCCATCGCCATCTGGAAGCCGATGCCGTAGCGGGCGAAGCGGCCGAGGCGGGCGGTGTCGTAGCTCTGTTCGAGATGGGCACGGTTGGAGAACATCTCCGATACGCCGGGCAGCTGCAGGATGACGATCATGGCGACGACCAGCAATGCCAGCGCGGCCATCGTCATCACCACCACGCGCAGCCGGAACTTGCCGCTGGCGCTCTGCAGGAACAGGCAGCCGGTGAGCAGGACGGCCGAGACGGCGAACATGCCCCAGGCGCCGCGCGAGAAGGAAAAGAAGATGCCGGCGGTGATGATCAGCAGTGGCACCGCCAGCAGCGGCATGCGCGTCACCGGTCCGGTCAGGAGCAAATAGAGCAGATAGATGCCGGGCAGCACCAGGAACGGTCCAAACACGTTCGGATCCTGGAAGGCGCCGGCGGCACGGTCGTATTTGGTGAACATCTCGGCGCCCGGAAAGGCATGGAAGTAGCCTGCAATGCCAAGCAGCGAGGTGACCACGGCCGAAACCACATAGGCAATGAAGATCAATCGGTAGAGGCTCGGCTGTACGGCTGTGATCGATGCGAAGAACACCGCGCTGAAGGCGAGAAACAGCGACACGGCGAGATAGAGCGGCGTGTTGGCGAGGTCCGCCATCTGCGTCATGGAGATCATGCCGCCGATGTTCATCGTCACCAGCAGCACCAGCAGCGGCGTTGCCGCGCGGGAAATCCGCAAGCCGAAAAGCGCCCAGATGGCAATCAGCCCCGCCATGTAGAGCTCATAGGGCGCCGGCTCGCTGATGACGAAGCCGGACAGCAGAATGCCGATGAAGACCGCGCCCGAGGAAATCAGCGCGATCAGCTTGGCGTTGACCGCCGCGCGCGGCAGATCATGGCTGATCGCGCTCAATAGGCGTTTTCCGTATTGAGCAGCCGGAGCGGCGTCAGGAACAGGATCCGCAAATCGAACAGCAGCGACCAGTTCTCGATGTAGTAGAGATCATACTCCGTGCGCATGCGGATCTTCTCGTTGGTGTCCATCTCGCCGCGCCAGCCATTGATCTGCGCCCAGCCGGTGACGCCGGGCTTGACCTTGTGGCGGGCGAAATAGCCGTCGACGACCTCGTTGTAGAGCAGGTTATGCGACTGCGCGGCGATGGCGTGCGGACGCGGGCCGACCAGCGACAGCGAACCGAGCAGCGAGTTGAAGAACTGCGGCAACTCGTCGATCGAGGTCTTGCGGATGAAGCGGCCGACGCGGGTGACGCGCGGGTCGTTCTTGGTCACGGTCTGCTTGGCGGTCGGGTCGGCCTTGTCCGTATACATCGAACGGAACTTGTAGACCTCGATGATCTCGTTGTTGAAACCGTGCCGCTTCTGGTGAAACAGAACCGGCCCCTTGCTGTCGAGCTTGATGGCGATGGCGGTCGCCAGCATCACCGGCGAGAACACGACGATGCCGATCAGGCTGAAGACGATGTCGAAGGCGCGCTTGGCGACCGAATCCCAGTCGTTGATCGGCTTGTCGAAGATGTCGAGCATCGGCACCGCGCCGATGTAGGAATAGGCGCGCGGGCGAAACTGCAGTGCGTTGGAATGCGCCGACAGCCGGATGTCGACCGGCAGCACCCACAGCTTCTTCAGCAACTGCAGAACGCGCGATTCGGCGGTCAGCGGCAACGATACGATCAGCATGTCGATACGGGCGATGCGGGCGAATTCGATCAGTTCCGAAATGGTGCCGAGCTTGGGGTAGCCGGCGACGATGGGCGGCGAGCGCTTGTCGCCGCGATCGTCGAAGATGCCGCAGATGCGGATATCGTTGTAGGGCTGCTTTTCGACCGAGCGGATCAGGATTTCCGCCGCCTTGCCGCCGCCGACGATGACGGCGCGCCGCTCCATGCGGCCATCGCGCGCCCAGGCCCGGATCAGCTTCGACATTACCAGCCTGAGGCCGAAGATGAGAACGAAGCCGATGACGAACCAGCTGCCCAACAAAAGGCGCGAATAGTTTTCCGACATCTTCATGACGAACGCCGTCAGCGCCATGAGGGCGAAAGTGCCGGCCCAGACCAGCAGCACGCGGCCGAAATTGGCGATCGGCCGCATCAGGGCGACGATCTGGTAGCAGTCGGTGACGTCGAGCAGCACCACGGCAAGGAACGACGCGGCGGCGATCGTTACCGGATACTGCCAGGCGAGATAATTGAAGAACCCGACATAATGGAAATAGACGGCGAGCCCGGACAGGAACAGCAAGCCGAATTCGACCATGCGCAGGACACCGCTGACCATGATCGGCGACATCGTATCGCGCCGGTACTGCGAGGCGACCTGGCGCGCGACATCGTTCATGCCGCTTGGCGTGTCGCCATCGGCCGGGCCGTCGAATTTACGCACCGCCTCTGCTGAAAAGCGGCGCGCGGGGTCGATCTCGTTCATGAGGGCTTTCCGCAAGCTTCCCCTCGGTCATAGCAAAAGAGAGCTAAGAAACCCTTGAAACAACATACGGCTTTGGAACGGCTTGGTCCTGCGCCTACCTGTCGAGCGCGGCGAAATAGGCGTTCTCGATGTCGGCGGCCATCACATCGGCGCCGAAGCGTGCCTTGAGGTCGGCCTCATCCGGCATCAGGTCGCGATAGGCGGCCGGGTCGGCCAGCGCCTGGCTCATCCTTTCGGCGAGCTCGATCGGGTCAGGTCGGATCAGGGCAGGGGAACCGGTGTCGAATATCTCCGGAATGCCGCCGACCGCTGTTGCGATCATCGGCTTTCCCGCAGCAAGCGTTTCCAGGACGATATAGGGCATGGCTTCGGCGCGCGAAGGAACGATGATAAGCGCGGCAAGGGCAAAGGCCTCCCTGGCCGGCATCGGCGGCAGGAAGCGGACATGGCGCTCGAGCCCGAGGCGTTTCACTTGCCCGTGGTAACGCGGTAGGTCGTCGCCGTCGCCGACCATCACCGCGGTCAGCGCGCGGCCGAACCGTGGGCCGGCGAGCGCCAATGCGTCGATGAAGATGTCCGGCCCCTTCAGGTCGCGCATCATGCCGATATAAAGCAGGTCGGCTGCGTCCGGCGCGGTGATCACCGGCTCGAATTCAGTGGCGCGCAGGCCGTTATAGACGAGGGTGTTGGGAATGGGCGGCTCGCCGACCTTGTGGCGATAGGTCCGCCGCTCATAGTCCGAGACAAACAGCAGATAGTCGGTGAAGCGAGCCATGAAGCGCTCGAGCGCGAAGAACAGCTTTCCGGTGGTCGTGTTCTCGTCATAGTGGAGGGAGCCGCCATGCGGCGAATAAAGGCGGGCTACGCGAGACCTTGATACCCGCAACAACGAGCCGAACAGACGGGCATAGGCGCCACCCTTGGCGCCGTGTCCGTGCAGTACGTCCGGCCGCAATTCCTTGATGATCCTGTACGTGCGCCAGGCCGAGGCAAGGTCGCCGGGACCGACGTGGCGCTGCATCGGCGTGCGATGAATGCCGAGCGCCAGCATGTTCTTCATCTGCTCGAACAGATGTTCCTCGAACGCGCCGCCCGTCGTCGAATCGCAGACGATGCCGACGGAATGACCGGCGGCGACCTGCGCCTCGGTCAGGTCGCGCACATGCCGGAAAATTCCTCCGACGGGTGAGCGAAAGCAATGGACGATCCTGAGCCTGTCCGCCACTTGGTATCTGTCAGAACAGGCGTTCGCGGACGTAGACCGTATCGCCCGGCAGCAGCGGGTCGGAGGTGACCACGCGGCCGGTCATCACCTTGCCGTTGATGTCGCGGGTGATGTCGACGCTTTCCTGGTTGGCGCGCGGCGTGAAGCCGCCGGCAATGGCGATTGCCTTCTGCACCGTCAGGCCGGGGACGTAAGAGTATTGGCCGGCGGCACCCACTTCGCCCATGACGAAGATCGGCCGGTAGCGGTCGATCTCGACCGAAACGTCGGGATCGCGCAGATAGCCTTGCCGCAATTTGTCGGCGATCTCCTTTTCCATCTGCTGCGCGGTGTGTCCGCGCGCCGGTATGGCGCCGACAAGCGGGAAGGAGAGATAGCCGGATTGATCGACGCTGTAGGTGTTGGTCAGCCCGTCCTGCTCGAACACGGTGACGCGGACGCGATCGCCGGCGCCAAGACGGTAGGGCTGATCGAGCACCTCATGGAAGGCGGCCGGCGTCGGCCGGTAGCTGGAACAGCCAGCCAGCATCGATACGGCAAGCAGCGCGCGAAACAGGGAAGCAGTGCTTTTCATGACCGGACAAGTACCTTCGACTGGGCCGCTGCGGCGTCGCAGCAAACATCAGGGATCGAGGCCCGTTATCATCCTGTTAGGGTTAATGGCCGGTAAAGGGAGCGGCCGACACGTGGCGCATCGGCAAGAGTTTTTGCGATTTCTGGCGGTTTTGTTTGTCGCCCGCCAGTAAACCCTAACGGAAACTTACCGCGATCTTAACGGCTGAGTTACCATAGTTGTTTACGGTGCGTGCTGACCCAGTATCGGAGTAGGGATGCATGTCCGTTCAGTCCGCGGCCGCAGATGTCGATGTCGATCTCAGGCAGCTCTTCGCCAGCCTGGCGAGGAATTGGCTGCGTATAGGCCTCGTCGTCCTGTTGGCGACCGGGCTGGCCTTTGCTTTCGCCTCGCTGGCAACCCGGCACTACAAGGCCGAGACGCAGGTGGAGATCGCGCCGCGCGAATCCATCTACACGCGGCCGGCCAGCAACAACAACGACACCGACAAGCCTATTCTCGACGAGCAGGGCGTCGCCACCCAGGTCCAGATCATTTCCTCCAACGAAATCCTCAAGCAGGTCTCGCAAAAGCTTGGGCTGGAAAAACTGCCCGAGTTCAATGAAGCGCTCGACATGTCGGCGCTGAGCCGCGCTCTGGTTCTGGTCGGCCTGAAAAGCGACCCGATGGAAATTCCGACGGAAGAGCGCGTGCTCAAGAAAATGCACGAGAAGCTCAACGTCTACGGCGTCGAGAAGACCCGCATCATTGCCGTCGAGTTCTCATCGGAAGATCCCAAGCTCGCGGCCGCCATACCGGACGCCATCGCTGCCGCCTATATAGCGGGGCAAGGGGCGGCAAAGCTCGAATCGAACAGCGCCGCGGCAGACTTCCTGGCGCCCGAGATCGCCGACCTGCAGCGGCAGGTCAAGGATGCGGAGGCGAAGGTCGCCGCCTATCGCGCCCAGTCCGATCTTCTGATGGGTGGCAACAATTCGGTGCTGGCCACCCAGCAGCTTTCGGAACTGTCGAGCGAACTGTCGAAAGTGCGCGCCAACCGCGCTGCGGCCGAAGCGACCGCCGACGGTGTGCGCAGGGCGCTGCAGAATGGCGGTTCGCTGGACGCAGTGCCGGAGGTTCTGTCGTCGGACCTGATCCAGCGCTTGCGTGAGCGACAGGTCGAATTGCGCTCCAACATCGCCGATCTGTCGACGACGCTGCTTGGAAATCATCCGCGCATTCGCGCGCTGAAATCGCAACTGTCCGATCTCGACGCGCAGATCCGCAGCGAGGCCCAGAAGATCATGAAAGGCCTGTTGATGCAGGCCGAGACGGCAAAGGCCCGCGAGAACCAGCTCGTCGCCGACGTCAACACATTGAAAGCCGCTTCGGCGCAGGCCGGCGAACAACAGGTCGACCTCGACGCACTGCAGCGCGACGCGACCGCCAAGCGGCAGCAACTCGAACTCTACCTGACCAACTACCGCGAAGCCGCTTCGCGCCAGGACCGCAACTATCTGCCGGTCGACGCCCGGATCGCCTCGAAGGCGTCGGTTCCCTCCGAGGCCTATTTCCCGAAGGTGGGGCCCATCGTCGGCGCGGCTTTCGCCGCATCGCTGCTGATCATGGCCATCGTGACGCTTCTGCGGGAGCTGTTCTCAGGCCGCGCGATGCGGCCGGCGAGCGGTTCCCGTTTCGAACGGATCGATGAGGTCGCGATGCCCCATGTGGCGCAGACGCCGGCCGCCAAGCCATTTGTCCGCCCCGAGCCTGCCGTCTTCCAGGAACCCTTCATTCACCAGGAACTGCCTGAACCTGCGCATGAAGCCGATGCGGAGCCTTATGCCGCTGCGATGCCGGCCATGGCCGAGGCGCCGGATGTGGTCGCAATGCCCGCTACGGCGGCGACAGAGCAGACGGTTGTCGAGCCCGAACCGGCGCGCTCCACCCTGGGCGAGATCGACATCGAAAGGGCTGCCGAAAAGCTGATCTCAAGCGGTGCGGCGCGCGCCATATTCGTCTCGCCGGAAGGCGACGAGGCGGCTGCATCGGCGATCCTGGTGGCGCGCGAAGTCGCCGACGCCGGGCTGCGCGTGCTGTTGCTGGACCTCACCGCGTCGGGGGCCGCCTCGCGGCCGATGCTGGACAGCGGACTTTTTCCCGGCATCACCAACCTGCTCGCTTCGGAAGCGCAGTTCAGTGACGTCATCCATGCCGATCTCTACTCGGACTGTCACGTCATTCCGGTCGGAACCGCCGATCCGGTCCGCGCCATGCGCGCCGCCGACCGGCTGCCGATCATCATGCAATCGCTGACAACGGCTTATGATCTGGTCGTGGTCGAATGCGGACCAGCCGACGCGCAGGGCATCGGCCGTCTGACCGGCGACGCCACCGAGGTCTTTCTCTCCATGCTGGAGGCCGACGACGAGGTGACGCAGGCTGCCGTCAAGCTGATCGAGAACGGCTATCCCGACCTGACGCTGGTGACGCCGCTCGGCCACGAACCGCCCGGCAATCCGGTGCCGGGACGGCGCACTGCCGCCGCCTGAGAGAGCCGCGGATCGCCTGGCGGAGCCGTTCGGCGGTTCGCCCGATCTAGCCCAGTTCCAGGGTCGTTACGCCGAACACCCTTTGCCGGTCCAGTTCCGGGGCAGGCCCCTTGTACATGCGCCTGGTGGTGAAGGTCGGCGCAAAGCCGGCCGCATCGAGCGCAGTTATGAAACCGGTGTTATCGGCGGGGACGTCGATATGCAGCTCGCCGCCCTCACAGGCACCGGCCAGTCCCTCCAGGAGTTGCAAAGCGATTTCCATGTCGTCGGCAAACAGCGGGCCGATCTTGAAGCCGGATCGACACCGGCGCGCCACGCCAAAGCCAGTGACGCCGCGCGAACCGATTGCCGCCAACCCATGATGCGGTTCTTGCAGCCATCGCTGCAGGAAGGCCCGCCGCGGCGCCGGAAAACAATGGGCGTCATAGGCGACGACATCGGACAGGAGTTGCGTTGTAATCGTCCGCAACCCATCGGCCCTGGCCGCCGGGCCTGCCTTGCGCCCGGTGAAGCGGACGGTCTCGTAGGCCGGCGCGAAGCCCTTGCGCCGGTAATTGGCCTGCTGCTCGGCGACGCCGTCGAGGCCGACGGTCCGGCCTGCAAGCCTTGTCATGCCGGCGTCCCACACCGTCTTGCCGTAGCCCATGCCGCGCATGTCAGGCCGGGAGATGTAGAGGCCGATGAAGCCGAATTCGCTGCCATAGGCCACGGCCGAAATTGCCGCGACCATGTCGTCGCCGACAAAGGCGCCGATGAAGCCTTCGGGGTCCGCCGCCTGGAGCATCGCCGGGTCTTCAAGACCCGGATTCCAGCCTTCCGCGGCTGCCCAGTCGACGAGAAGCGCCAGTTCCTGCAGGGACAGTGTGCGGATGATCGGCGTCATTACGTTAGCTATCTTCTTCCGAGGGCGCCGCCTGGCCGGCGGCTTTGCGGCGCAGTACCTTGGTCAGCTTCCAGATCGTCGGGCTGTTCTTGACGAAGGCTTTCAGCCGCGCGCCTTGCCGAAGCGTCAGCGCCAGCATGCGGCCCTTCACGGTCAAGGGGACCAGCACTTCGAAATGCCGCGTTTCGATATCGCACCACAGCCGCTTGTAAGGCTCATCTCCTACCGAAAAGTCATACACCTCGAAACCGGTCTCGCAGGCTTCCTGGATGTTGTCGAAGAACAGGAAGTCGCCGGGGCTGGCGTGCCCGAGATCGTCCTCGGCGATCGCTCCGAATTCGCAGATCAGGCGTTTGCCCGAGCGGCTTGAACCGGTAATGGCGCGCAGCTTACCGGCAACCTCGAGCCCGTGCAGCACGAAGGAAGGCTTGTCCTCGCTAAGTGCTTGCGAAAACAGCGCGCGGAAGAAGCCGCGCACCTGCGCGTCGCCGAAGACGTTGGCGATGCCCATCTTGCGGAAGCGGAGTTCCTTCATCTCGAAGAAGGCGTCGAGCAGCCTGTCGACCTCGTCGGGGGTGCGGGCCTCGATGCGCCGGTGGCTGCCGACGGTCTCGAATTTCCGGATCTGCGACCGGTGCTTCTTGCGTTTGCGTTTGCCGCTGGCGCGAGAAAGCAGCGCATCGAAGCCGCCGGCGAGATCGACGGCCAGCGACAGATTGGGGCTGGAAAAATGGTCAAGCGATGCGAGCGGATTGGCGACGCCCTCGAGATCGGGCAGCAACCGCTCGAGCGCGACCAGATCGATGTCCGGGCGTGCCTCGGCGATGGCCGCCAGCACCGACCGGAGGGCCGGCATATCCACCTTGGCCAGCCAGTTCGGGTCCGCGGCGACGAAGTTGCCGTTGGCGTGGCGCCCACCCATGAAGCGGGCGATCCGGAACGGCCCCTTCGAGGCAACCTCCAGCGCCAGCGAAAAAACCGGTTTGCCCTCGGCACTCAGCGTCGCGACGAGCAGGTCCGGTCGTGTCTCGGCCGCCCAGTTCAGGATCCAGGCAGCACTCTGCGCCGGACCAAACAGAGCCGAGCGGCAGAACTCGGCATAGGCCGCCAGTCCGTCCGTGGACGCCACCGAGATCGACAGGCCGGCACGGTCCCGTGGCAAGGCGCGCGACGATGCCTCGGTTGCCGCAAGCCGATTGCCGTCAAATGACGCAGTTGCGTCAACCATACCTCAATCCTTAGGGCGTATTGGTCGCGATTTGGGGGTTCGCATAGGCGCATTCCGTGCTTGGATCAGCCTAGGCGCAAAAGGTGAATGAATGATCGACGGCGGGGAGGCAATCCGGAAACTGGCGCTGAACGTCGCCCGCTATACCGGCCTTGCACCGCTGGCCAAGCCGTTCATCGGCGGCATTGGCGCCATCCTGATGCTGCACCGTGTTACCGCGACGCCGGAAAAGCCGGACGGCGTCAACCGGCATCTGAATATCGCGCCCGGGTTCCTCGATGCCATGATCGCCGACATGAAGGCGCATGGCTATGCCTTCGTCTCCATGGACGAAGCCGTCGAGCGCATCAAGGCGGGCGGCAAAGGCGGTCAGTTTGCCACGATCACCGCCGACGATGCCTATCGCGACAATATGGTCGAGGCGCTGCCGGTGCTGGAGAAGCACGGCGCGCCGATGACCATCTATGTCGCGCCCGGGCTGATCAACGGCACAGCCGACCTGTGGTGGGACGTTGTCGAGGACATCGTCAACGCGCGCGATACCTTGATGCTGACGCGGCCGAATGGTCCGCTGTCGATCGATTGCTCGACCCCCGCGAAGAAGCTGCAGGCCAATGCACGCCTGCACGCCTATCTCACCTCCGAAATCCGCGAGGAGGACCTGCAGGCGGTGTTGCGCGATCTGGCTCGCGCAAATGGCATCGACGCCGACGGTCCGCGCCTGCGGACACTGATGAACTGGGACGAAATCCGCCGCATCGCCGCGCATCCGCTGGTGACGATCGGCGCCCATACGATCAACCACAGCAATCTGAAGCGGCTCTCCGAAGCCGATGCCCGGCACGAGATCGGCGCCGTGCGCGCCATGTTGCTGGCCGAACTGGGCGAAGAGCCCCGCCATTTCGCTTACCCCTATGGCTATGCGAGTGCCGTAGGCTGTCGCGAAGTCGGCTTTGCCCGTGACGCAGGCTACACCTCTGCCGTGACGACGCGCCACGGCGTGCTGCGCGCCGAACATGCCGGGTTCCTGCATGCTTTGCCGCGCATTTCCGTCAACGGCCGCTATCAGAGCCTCGCCCACATTCGCACCATGTTGTCGGGCGTGACGACGCCGCTCGCCAATGCCGGCAAGATGGTCGTCACCATCTGACGCTGGCGGTTTCGCCTAGCGCTTGGCCCTCGGCTCCAGCATCAGCCATTTGATGATGCCCATTGCCGGCAGCACCCAGAGCAGGCCGCTGAGCAGGAAGAACAGGAAATGCACCCACGGACCCGACTCCGACAGCCGGGCGACCGCGAAGATCGATGCGACCAGCGCATAGATGATGACCAGCGCCACCAGCAGAAACATTCCGATCAGCTTTTTCAGGCGCAGGGGCATGGTTGGTCTCCTGATCGAGCATGCCGGAATTTGCACAGGCGGCCTGGCAGGCTCAAGGGGGTAACGGCCTCGCATAGGCCTTGAGGCGAGACTGCGCAACCGGTGAGACGCGGCGCGACGGCGTGCCGCGCCGGATGGTCTTGCCAGCACGGGTGCGATGGTCCACCAATCCGCCAAATCAACCTGCCGGGACAAGATCATGGCTGCCATATCAGCTGCCGCGCCATACGTCGCCCGCGACCGCGACCTGCATAACCGGGCGCTGCTGCGCGCCTGGCTCTATGTGGTGCTTCTGGTGCTGTTTGCGCTGGTGCTGGTCGGCGGCGCCACCAGGCTCACCGATTCCGGCCTGTCGATTACGCAGTGGAAGCCGATCCATGGCGTAATCCCGCCGCTCAACGATGCCGAATGGCAGGAGGAATTCCAGCTCTATCAGCAGATCCCGCAATATGCCGAGCTCAACAAGGGCATGAGCATCGAAGCGTTCAAATCGATCTTCTGGTGGGAATGGGCGCATCGCATCCTGGCGCGCAGCGTCGGCCTGGTCTTCGCCTTGCCGCTGCTGTTTTTCTGGGCAACGCGCCGCATCGAGCGCGGCCTGGGTCCGAAACTCGTGGGCATTCTGCTGCTTGGCGGCCTGCAAGGCGCCATCGGCTGGTGGATGGTGGCCTCTGGCCTGGTCGACCGGGTCTCCGTCAGCCAGTACCGGCTGGCGACCCACCTGACGCTTGCCGCGCTGATCTTCACCGCCACCATGGTGGTCGCGCGGGGCCTGGCGCCGCATTCCGAGCCTGCCGCCGATAGGTCGACGCAGAGGCTGGCCGGCTTCATCGTGCTGCTGGCGCTGATCCAGATCTATCTCGGCGGCCTGGTCGCCGGGCTCGATGCGGGCCTGAGCTACAACACCTGGCCGCTGATGGACGGCAAGATCATTCCCGGCGATCTGCTGATCCTCGAGCCGGCATGGCGCAACTTCTTCGAGAGCCCGAAGACGGTGCAGTTCGTCCATCGGCTTGGCGCTTACACGGTATTCGTCGTGGCCTTGTGGCACATGATCGCCACGCGCCGGCGGCTGCCAGGCTCGACGCATGCGCGCCGCGCGACGCTGCTGTTTCTACTGGTGCTGGCGCAGGCCTCGATCGGCATCGGCACGCTGCTCATGCATGTGCCGCTGCATATGGCGCTGACCCATCAGGGGTTTGCGCTGATCGTGCTGGGCTTTGCAGCAGCCCATTGGCGTGGCACCAAGGGCGCCTATCCCTTGCCGACGGGGATAGCGCTCAGGGGCTGATCCCGAGCCGATCTACTGGGTCGGATCAGAAGCCTGCCCGCACCGCCCGGATCGCCTTGACGATCGACAATTCGCGATTCTCCTCGACCGCATTGTCGTCCTCGTGATGCCAGGACGCCGACAGTCATCCACAGGCAATGGCATGATCGAGGATAGCGGTCGGTGTCTGGCTCAGTGTTCTGGCAAAGATCTCGGCCATATCAGCGATCCGCTCCGGATCGAGGCAGAGATCGTCCCGGTCGAGCGGGTTGTAGAACATGTTCGCCGCGTCGAAGCCGGGATCGCCGAGCACGCCCTTCGGATCGATCGCCAGCCAGCCGCGCGGCCCGTGCAGGATGTTTTCGTGATGCAGATCGCCATGCAGGGGCCTGATGTCTTGCGGATCGGCCAGCAGCCGCTCGGCGATGACGGCTGCCTCGACATAGAGGCTGTCAAGGCCGGCGTCGCGATCGGTATTCGCCTTGTCGAACAGGCTGGCGAAGCGTTCCCGGAGCGGCTGAAGCTCGGACGGGTAGGGGGCTTTCCCCCGTGAAAACAGTTTTGCCATCACCTCCGCCGCGATTGCGGTCGCGGCAAAGTCGCCCTGTTCGTCGAGAACCTGCTGCAGCAGGGTTTCACCGGCATATTCGAGCAGCATGCTGTGGCCGTCGCGGCCGAGCAGACGCACCGCGCCTTCGCCGCGCCGCCAGGCGAGATAGTGCTCTCCGCGCAACTCGTCGGCGACGTCATCGAAAGGCTTCAGCGCCTTGACGATCGCCGGCGATCCGTCTTCGCGCAAAACCTTCCAGATGCGGCTCGAAAAGGTCTCGGCAATAAGTTCGGGCGCGCTGACTTTCCAGCGCGCCGGAAAGGCTGGCGTGTCCATCAGAGGCCGAGCATCAGATCCATGTTCTGGACGGCGGCACCCGAGGCGCCCTTGCCGAGATTGTCGTAGACCGCCAGCAGCAGGGCCTGCGCCCGTTTGTCGTTGGCGAAGACATAGACCTTCATCCGGTTGGTGCCGTTGTAGATCTCCGGATCGATCTCCGGCATGCGCTCCGAATGCGCATAGGGCGCCACCTCGACCACACCGCCCTTGATGGCGGCGAAATGGTCGGCAATCGCCGCATGCAGCTCCGCACCGGTCGGCACATGGTCGAGGCCGCCGAGTTGCAATGGCACCACGGTGATCATGCCTTGCGCGAAATTGCCGACCGCCGGCTGCATGATCGGATCATGCGACAGCCTTGCATAGGCCCTCAATTCCGGCACGTGCTTGTGCTGCAGGGTGAGGCCGTAAGGCAGGAATTCCGAGGCGTCCTCGCCCTTGGCGACGTAGTCCTCGATCATCGGCCGTCCGCCGCCGGAATAGCCCGAAATGCCGTTGACGGTGATCGGAAAATCGGCCGGCAGCAGGCCTGCTGTGACCAGCGGCCGTAGCGTCGCGATCGGTCCCTGCGGCCAGCAGCCTGGGTTGGCGACGCGCTTTGCCGAGGCAATCGCCTTTGCCTGGTCCTTGTCCATCTCGGCGAAACCATACGCCCAGCCCTCCGCCACGCGATGCGCGGTCGACGCATCGATGACCCTGGTGGTGTCGTTGGCGATCAGCGAGACGCTTTCCTTCGCCGCGTCGTCGGGCAGGCACAGGATAGCGACATCGGCGGCATTGAGGAACTCGGCACGTGCCGCCGTTTCCTTGCGACGCTCGGTGGGGATGGAAATGATCTCCAGATCACCGCGCTCGGCAAGCAGCGCCCTGATCTGCAGGCCGGTGGTGCCGTGTTCGCCGTCGATGAAGATTTTCGGTTTCATGGGTTGTTCAAATTCCCTGAGTTTTCAAGACTATATGCCCTGACCCTGAATCACTGCGGCACCATTGTGATTGCCGTTGTTCAGCTCTTCAAGCCGGGCTTTCCGTTCAGCAAGCAGACCGAGATATTGCATGGCCACCATCGAGCCGGCGATTGCCGTTATATCGGCGTGATCATAGGCCGGCGCAACCTCTACGACATCGGCGCCGACAATATCGATCTGGTTGAGCTGGCGCAGCGTCGACAGGATCTTGGCCGAGGACGGCCCGCCGGCAACCGGCGTGCCTGTGCCGGGCGCATAGGCCGGATCGAGGCAGTCGATGTCGAAGGTGAGATAGGTCTTCTTGCCGCCGGTGCGGTCGACAATGGCGTAGGCAATGTCGGACGCCCGCATCTCCTCGATTTCATGGCCATGGAGGATCTTGATGCCGAAAGTGTCGGGCGCATGGGTGCGGATGCCGATCTGGATCGACCGGTCGGGATCGATGATGCCTTCCTTGACGGCGCGACCGACGAAGGAGCCGTGGTCGATGCGCTTGCCGTCGTCCGGCCAGGTGTCCTGGTGGGCGTCGAACTGCACCAAAGCGAGCGGACCATGGATGGCGGCATGCGCCTTGAGCAGTGGCCAGGTGACGAAATGATCGCCGCCGAGCGTCAACAGGAAGGCGCCTGATTTGAGGATCTTCGCCGCTTCGCGCTCGATCGTGCCGGGCGTCTTCTGATGGTTGCCCGAATCGAGCAGGCAATCGCCGTAATCGACGACCGCCAGATGCTCGAACAGATCGCGTGAAAAGGGATACTGCGGGTCGTTGTCGAGGATCGCCGAGGCACGGCGGATCGCCTGCGGCCCGAAGCGGGCGCCAGGCCGGTTGGTGACGGCGGCATCGAAGGGAATACCCCACACCACCGCATCCGCGCCCTTCACGTCCTTGGTGTATTTGCGCCGCATGAACGACAGCGCGCCGGAATAGGTCGGCTCAAACGCGGCGCCCGTTTTGGAACGGGCGGTGAAGGCGTTGTCGATGGTGTGGTTCGCCATTACGGATCCTCGTTTTTCATCGGGTTGCAACAACTACAGAACCGGCACGGAAGATGCCAGTCATAGCTTGGCGAGACGGAATGGCGCTGCCCGAGTGCCACGGCAAGACAGGATTGTATCATCATGACGCAGACCGCGTTTCTCAACCCCACCCGTGCCGCGGCGTCGACCCACACCGGCACGGTCGCCGGCGAACGCTTCCTGGTCCTCGATTCGTGGCGCGGCATCTGCGCGCTTCTGGTGGCGCTGTTTCACTTTCCTACCGGTTCGACGATTTCGCAAAGCGCCTTCATCGGTTCGTCCTACCTGTTCGTCGATTTCTTCTTCGTCCTTTCCGGCTTCGTCATCGCCAGCAGCTACGGCGATCGGCTCAACCAGCCGGGACAGGTCGCGCGTTTCGCCCTGGTCCGTTTCGGCCGCATCTACCCGCTGCATCTGCTCATGCTTGCCGCCTTCGCCGGTTTCGAGCTGCTGCGGCTGATGCTGCCGCAATTGCACGGCACGGGGGCTGCCCCCTTCACCGGCGGCTTCGACCTCAACAGCCTGCTTGCCAATCTCCTTCTGCTGCAGGGTGTCGGCTTCGAGGATCAATTGACCTGGAATGCGCCGAGCTGGAGCATTTCGGCCGAGTTCTTCGCCTATCTCCTGTTTGCCGGCGTGGTCTTCGTCGCCGGCGCGCGCGCCTGGATATGGTTCGTCGCGGCCGCCGTCACCGCGCCGCTGTTCCTGCTCGGCTTCTCGACCCATCATATGGATGTGTCCTTCGATTTCGGCTTCATCCGTTGCCTGTACGGCTTCTCGCTCGGCGCCTTGCTGGCCTGGTTTCAGCATGATTCCATTGCAGGGGCGCGACAGGCTCTCGCCAGGGGCGGCCCGCGCATGGACTGGACCCTTGCCGAAATCGTCATGGTGGCCGTCATCGTGCTTTTCGTTTCGCTGGCGGGCGACAATGACTTCGGCATCGCGGCACCCCTGGTGTTCGCGCTGGCGCTGTTTCTGTTCGCCCATGAGGGTGGCTGGATCAGCGCCTTGCTCAGAGCCCCGTTCATGCTGACGCTCGGCGCGCTGTCCTATTCGATCTACATGGTCCACATCTTCGTCCAGGCGCGCCTGATCAACGTCGCCGGGCTCGTCGAGCGCAAGCTCGGCCTTGGCCTGATCGGCGACTTCATGCTGCGCGGCCAGCCTGCCACCGGCTTCGGTGCCGGCTGGACGGGGGCGGTGGCGATCGTCGTCATGCTCGCCGCTACCATTGCCGCCTCCTGGATCACCTGGCGTTTTGTCGAGATGCCGGCCATGGCGTGGTTCCGCAGGCTCTCGATACGCATCTGACGCACCTGCTGCGAGTATTCCGCTAGCCGGCTTCGTTCACCCAGATGTCACGGGCGTCGCCTATCCGGGTGTCGATCCGGCAAGGAGCGATTCTCGATGCGGACCATCTGGCTGAGTTTTCTGCTTTACACGGCCGTGGCAGCCGCCTCTGGCCAGGCCTTGGCCGGCGAGACCCGCGCCAGACAGATCCTCGACCGCTTCGAGCATGCCAACCAATGGCGCGATCACGTCATGGTGGCTGCGCATCGCGCCGGCAGCATGCAGGCCGGCAAGACGCTCTACGCGGAAAATTCGATTGCCGCCGTGGAGGGCTCGATCGCCATGGGCGCCGAAATCGTCGAGGTCGACATCAGGCGCTCGAAGGACGGCGAGTTCGTCGTCATGCATGACAGCTGGCTCGACCGCACCACGACCTGCAAGGGCGAGGTGGTCATGTACACGCTGGCCGAACTGAAGACATGCCGGCTGGTGGTCGAGGGCACCGGTGCGGCGACAGGTGAAACAGTCTCGACGCTGCACGAGATGCTGATGGCGACCAGAAACCGCATCCTCATCAACCTCGACAACAAGCTCGACGTCGGCGCCCTCCCGGGCATGATTGCGGTCGCTCGCGGTCTCGGCATGGCCGAACAGGTCATCGTCAAGGAGAACCTGTGGAATTCACAACGGATTTCCACGGTCAAGGCCGCCATGGAGACCATTGGCGGCGGCTTCCAGTTCATGCCGATCATCGCCGATGACGCGGTGCATGACGCCGGTTTCGCCGGGACGGTCGACCGCGCCTTCTCGCCGCGCGCGATCGAGTTGATCAACTGGCGGGCAGGCGCCGAGATGCTGACCGAGACGGGCGGGCCGCTGTTCAGCACGCGCATGCGCGCGGCCGCTGTGAGGGGCAACTGGCACATCTGGGCCGACACCTACGCCATCGCCAACAAACCGGGCGGCTTCCTCGCCGGCGGCCGCGGCGACGAACTGGCGGTGCAGGCCAGCCTGCCGCGCGAAAGCTGGGGTTTCTGGGCCGATCGCGGCGCCACCATCATCCAGACCGACGAGCCGAAGGCGGCAATCGACTGGCTGGCCGCGAATGGTTTTCGCGTGCCTTATGCCGACGAGGCGCGGCCGGTTGAGCCGGCGAATACGGCGAGCATCAATTAAGCGGCGGCTGACGCTGCCAATCTCCCTCACGAGGGGGGAGATTGGTTAGCTTCAAGCCGCTAGCGCCACGCCGTCCAGTTCGCTGAGCGCATCCTGTGGCAATTCCAGTTCAGCCGCAGCGAGGTTCTCCCTGAGATGCCCGACCGACGATGTGCCGGGGATCAGCAGGATGTTGGGCGCGCGGCGCAGCAGCCAGGCGAGCGCGACCTGCATTGGCGTGGCGCCGAGGCGCGCCGCGATTTCCGACAGGGTGGAGGATTGCAGCGGGTTGAAGCCGCCGAGCGGGAAGAACGGCACATAGGCGATGCCATCGCGGGCAAGATCGTCGATCAGGGCATCGTCGCCGCGATGCGCCAGATTGTACTGGTTCTGCACGCAGACGATCTCGGCGATCCCCCGTCCTTGCGCGATCTGCGCCGGCGTCACGTTGCTCAGCCCGATGTGCCTGACCAGACCCTGTTGTTGGAGCTCGGCCAGCACGGTAAGCGGCGCTTCGATCGATCCTTCGGCGGGGCCATGGGTATCGAACATGATGCGTAGGTTGACGACGTCGAGCACCTCGAGCCCGAGATTGCTGAGATTGTCGTGCACCGCCTGGGTCAGCGCTTCCGCGGAAAAGGCCGGCAGCCACGATCCATCCGCGCCGCGCCGGGCACCGATCTTGGTGACGATGACGAGATCTTGGGGGTAGGGCGCCAGCGCCTCGCGGATCAGCCGGTTGGTGACGTGCGGACCGTAGAAGTCGCTGGTGTCGATATGGTCGACGCCTTGCGCAATCGCCTCGCGCAGCACGGCCAATGCCGCGTCATGATCCTTGGGCGGCCCGAACACGCCGGGTCCCGCGAGTTGCATGGCACCGTAGCCGAGCCGCTTCACGGTGCGGCTGCCAAGCTTGAAGGTGGCGGGGGCGAAGGTGCCGGATTGTTGGATGTTGGGCATGATTGATCTCCTATGAGGAGGCAGAGATAGGCGCTGCCCAACCTCGTGATAATCCGGTACAATCCACACAGGCCGTGCGGAATGGCGAACAATGATGGACCTCAGCGATCTGAATGCCTTCGTGGCGGTGGCGGGCGCCGGCGGCTTTCGCGACGGCGCGCGTGCGAGCGGCGGCAGCGCCTCCGGCCTGAGTGAGGCGGTGCGTCGCCTGGAAGTGCAGCTCGGTGTCAGGCTGTTCAACCGCACGACGCGCAGCGTTGTCCCGACCGAGGCGGGCCTCAGCCTGCTGGAGCGGCTCGGCCCTGCGCTGTCGGAGGTGGAGGCGGCGCTGGACGTGGTGAACGGCTTTCGCGACAGGCCGGCTGGCTCGTTGCGTCTCAACGTGCCGGTCAGTGCTGCGCGGCTGATATTGCCCGATATCGTGCCGGGTTTCCTCGCCGCCTATCCCGGTATCCGGCTGGAGGTGATCGCCGACGAGAACTTCGTCGACGTGCTGGCGGCCGGCTGCGATGCCGGCATCCGCTATGACGAGCGGCTGGAGCAGGACATGATCGCGGTGCCGATCGGACCGCGCGTGCAGCGTTTCGCCACGGCCGCCAGCCCTGCCTATCTTGATCGCCATGGCCGCCCGCAACACCCGAGCGACCTGCTTGGCCACTCCTGCGTGCGTGGGCGCTTTGCCAGCGGTGCGATGCTGCCGTGGGAATTCGAGCGAGACGGCGAGGTGGTGCGGGTCGATCCGACAGGCCCCTTGATCGTGCGGATCGGCGGGGCGACGGATCTTGCCGTCGACGCGGCTATTGCCGGCACCGGCATCATCGGCCTGTTCGAGGGCTGGCTGCGCCCTTACTTCGACAGCGGCGCTCTTGAGCCCGTGCTCGAACCGTGGTGGCAGAGTTTTCCCGGACCGTTTCTCTATTATCCCGGCCGGCGCCTGGTTCCGGCCCCGCTGCGGGCGTTCATCGACTATATCAAGGGCGGCAAGGCCTGACCTGTTTTCCGGCGCCATCATCCCACCCGGCGCTCCGCGCCGACCTTCCCATTGAGGGAGGTAGGGCGCCGTGCTCTTTACCTCCCCTCGATGGGAAGGTCGCGCCGTAGGCGTGGGTGGGGTGACTGCCGAGCCGCAAACAAAAAGGCCGCCCGGAGGCGGCCTTTTCGATTGTCTGAAGCTGCGAAGTGCTTAGCGCTTGGAAAACTGGAAGCTACGACGGGCCTTGGCCTTGCCGTACTTCTTGCGCTCGACGACGCGGCTGTCGCGGGTCAGGAAGCCGCCCTTCTTGAGCACGGCGCGCAGCGTCGGCTCGTAGTAGGTCAGCGCCTTGGAGATGCCGTGACGCACGGCGCCAGCCTGGCCGGAGAGACCGCCGCCGACGACTGTCGCGACGATGTCGTACTGGCCGGCGCGGTTGGAGGCGATGATCGGCTGGTTGAGGATCATCTGCAGGACCGGACGCGCGAAATAGGTCGCGAATTCCTTGTCGTTGACGATGATCTTGCCGGAACCCGGCTTCACCCAGACGCGCGCAATGGCGTTCTTGCGCTTGCCGGTGGCATAGGCGCGGCCCGACTTGTCGAGCTTCTGGACGTGGACGGGGGCCGCCGGCTGGGTATTGGTGTTGCCGGTGGCGGCGCCCAGTTCTGCGAGCGAGGAAAGCTCAGCCATCTTATGCGACCTTCTTGTTCTTGGCGTTCAGCTTGGCCACGTCGAGCACGACGGGCTGCTGGGCGACATGCGGATGCTCGGCGCCTGCATAGACGCGCAGGTTCTTCATCTGGCGACGGCCGAGCGGGCCACGCGGGACCATGCGCTCAACGGCCTTCTCGACGACACGCTCGGGGAAACGACC
Source organism: Mesorhizobium sp. AD1-1 (assembly GCF_020164655.1). Classification (NCBI taxonomy): domain Bacteria; kingdom Pseudomonadati; phylum Pseudomonadota; class Alphaproteobacteria; order Hyphomicrobiales; family Phyllobacteriaceae; genus Mesorhizobium; species Mesorhizobium sp. AD1-1. Next base: position 22,683 of record NZ_JAIUGP010000006.1, on the reverse strand, counting down.
CTCGAGCAGCTGGCGCGCGGTGCGCTCCTTGATGCCGCCTGGGTGGCCGGTGTGCCAGTAATAGACCTTGTCGGTGAATTTCTTGCCGGTGAACACCACCTTGTCGGCATTGATGACGATGACGTTGTCGCCGTCGTCGACGTGCGGGGTGAAGGTCGGCTTGTGCTTGCCGCGGAGATGATTGGCGATGACAGTGGCCAGACGACCGACGACGAGACCTTCGGCGTCGATCAGGATCCACTTCTTCACCACATCCGCAGGCTTCTGCGAAAAGGTTGTCATGTTTTCTGCTCTCGGTTCTGACCTTCATAAGAGAAGGCGTTTCTTGTTGCTTGGATTGGCGAAAGGCGCTTGCCCGCCGCCAATAACAAAACGGCGGCCTTTGCGGGCCGCTGCTTCGTGGAGGCTTATAGGCGAGGGTGGTGACCGCGTCAAGGCGAACGAAAAGGTAGATATCAGGTAAAATGTAGCAAAAACAATAGCTTGAACAAAAGGTATTATTTTACCACATCACCATTCCGCTTCGGCGGGATCGAATAGGTGCCGGTGGCATGCGCCACCGTGTGTCCGTCTGGGCCGGCAACGATGTCGATGTCGAACACCATCAGGCTCTTTCCCAGCTTCAGGATGCGGCAATGGCCGTCGATCGGTCCTGCCTCGGCCTTGCGCACGAAATTGATGTCGAGGTTGACGGTGACCGAAAGCGCATCCGGCCCGGCATGGCTGAGCACGCAGACGTAGCCGCCAATGTCGGCCAGCGTGAACAGCGAGGGGCCGGACACCGTGCCGCCGGGACGCAAATGCCGTTCGCCGGCGTTGAGCCGCACGGTGCAGCCGCCCGGGAACACGTCGATCGCCTCGAAATATTTGAACTGCTCATTGAGCTGCGGATAGACGGTTTCCATCAGCGCATTGACTTGTTGCGCGGTCAGCACGGGCTTGAGGTTGGTCTGGGCGGGCATGTCTTAGTCTCTCGCTTTGCGCCAGGCCTGTATGAGCGCAGCGCGGCATTTCTGACAACCTTCGTCCCTTGGCGCAAGCGATCGGTGTTGGACGAAACCTGATCCGGTATTAGATAGTCTGGCAGCCCCAGCGGAATCGCGGAGAACCTTAGCCATGGCCGAAATCCTTGCCATCAAGCCTGCGGCCGTTGAGGGTCCGGTGGTTGCACAACTGGACAAGGGCGTGCTGCGCCTCACACTCGCCAATCCGCCTGCCAACGCGCTGTCGCTGGCGGTGATGGCGGCGCTGACGGCCGAACTCGAGCGCGCCAGGGCCGACAAGGCCGTTCGCGTCATCGCCTTGTCGGCTGCCGGCAAGGTGTTCTGCGCCGGCCATGATCTCAAGGAAATGACCGCGCGGCGCGCCGACGCCGATCGCGGCAAGGCCTTCTTTGCAGAAACATTTGCGGCTTGCGCCGCGCTGATGCAGGCGATCGTGCGGCATCCCTTGCCGGTAATCGCGGAAGTCGACGGCCTCGCCACCGCCGCCGGGCTGCAACTGGTCGCCAGCTGCGACCTTGCGATCGCTTCGCATGAGGCGACTTTCTGCACGCCGGGCGTCAATATCGGCCTGTTCTGCTCGACGCCGATGGTAGCGCTGTCGCGCAACGTCTCGCGCAAGCATGCGATGGAGATGCTGTTGACCGGCGAGACGATCGATGCGGCAACCGCCAAGGAATTCGGCCTAGTCAACCGCGTCGTGCCGCGCGAATACCTGAATCAGATCGTCACCAAATACGCGCAAACCATTGCTTCCAAATCATCTTTGGTGGTCAAGACCGGCAAGGAGGCCTTTTACGCGCAGGCCGAGATGGGGCTGGCCGACGCCTATGCCTATACCGGCCGCATCATGGTCGAGAACATGCTGGCACGCGACGCCGAGGAGGGCATCGGCGCCTTCATCGGCAAGCGCAAACCGGAATGGACGGACGAATAGGGAGAACGTCATGGAACCACGCATCTCCATCATCACCATCGCGACCGACGATCTCGACCGCGCGGTGCGCTTCTACGAGACGATGGGCCTGACCCGTCATGCCGGCATCACCGAAGGTGTCGCCTTCTTCCAGATGGGCGGCATCATCCTCGGCCTGTTCCCGCGCGCCAGCGCCGAAGAGGATTCCGGCATCGCCTTCGCCGGGGCACCGTCGGCCGTCTATCTCGCCTACAACACCCGCTCCGACGCCGAAGTCGACGACGTGCTCGCCAGGGCGGAAAAAGCCGGCGGCCGCATCGTCAAGCCGGCAGGCCGCGCCTTCTGGGGTGGCTGGTACGGCTATTTCGCCGACGCGGACGGGCATGCCTGGGAAGTGGCGCACAATCCGGCCTTTCCGATCGCCGAAGACGGCACGATTTCGCTGCCTGATTGATGGCCTACCGCAGGCAGCTGACGCGGCTCAAGGCACCGTATCTGAAGCGCATCCTGCTTGATCCCACGCGGGTTGGGGATTGGGAAAAATACCCTTGGAACCTGCCGCTATTTCGCGGCCATGAGTTCGAGCTCGAATTCACCACGCCGATCACTATCATCGTCGGAGAAAACGGCACCGGCAAATCGACGCTGCTCGAGGCGATCGGCGCGCTGGCCGGCTACGACGAAGCCGGCGGCGGCAAGGGCTATCGACCGGTCGACCATTCCGGTGCCATCGACAAGAGTGGTGCCGCGCTGGCAAACACATTCCGTGGCCACTGGCTGCCGAAAGTCACCGCCGGCTGGTTCTTCCGCGCCGAATCTTTTTACTCCGTGGCCCGTTATCTCGATCAGGCGGCGCTGGAAGACCCTTTCAGGCCACCGCCGCCGGACTTCCTGTCCTGGTCGCATGGCGAGGGCTTTATCCGCTTTTTCGAGGAGCGCTGCCGCAGGCAAGGCATCTACATCCTCGACGAACCCGAAAGTGCGCTCTCTCCGTCGCGACAGATCGAGCTGCTCAAGATGCTGCGGCGCATGGACCAGTCGGGCACCGCGCAAGTGATCATGGCGACGCATTCGCCGCTGCTGATGGCTTGTCCTGGCGCGCGGCTGTTCCGCATCAGCCGCTTCGGGCTCGATCCCACGGATTTCAGCGATACCGATCATTTTCGCATGATGCGCGACTTCTGCACCGATCCGCAGGCCTTTATGGAGGAAGCGCTGCGGGAGGATGACGCGTGAGCGCCGGCGATGATGACCTCAACTGGCGCGTCGAGCAGGCGTGCCGCGAAGGCTGGCCGGCGGCGACCGAGACGGTGGTTGATGGCTGGCTTCTACGGCGATCGGGCGGACGGATCCGGCGCACCAATTCTGCGAACCCATTGCGCGTCGAGCGCGGCGCGCCCGACAAAGTGATCGACGCCGCAGAGTCCTTCTACGTCGGCCACGGTCAGGCGCCGATGTTCCGAGTGCCTGATATCGCCGCCGAGCTCGAAACCGCACTCGACCATCGCGGCTACCAGCCGGAAGGCGGGACGATCCATCTCCATGCCGGGATCGGCGATCTGGCTGAAGTCCGCGACGAGCGGGTCGCTGTTTCGCCTGTGCCAGGCGAAGACTGGCTCGCGGCGCGCTTCCGCATGGAGGCTTATGACGACATCGATCGCCGCGTCTTTCGCGAGATGACCGGACTGATCGTCGGCGACCGGGCGTTCGTGTCCTGTACACGAGACAGCGAAATTGCCGCCTTGGCCTATGGCGTCATCCGCAATGGGCTGCTTGTGGTGGAATCGGTTGAAACCGACGGCCGTTTCAGGCAGCAAGGCCTGGGCCGCAAGACGGTGGGCGTCCTGATCGACTGGGCACGACAAACGGGTGCGTCAGCTGCATGCCTGCAGGTGGTGGCCGACAACACGCCGGCTCGCGCCCTCTACGCCTCGCTTGGGTTCAGCCGTGAACTTTACCGCTATCACTACCGCAGGAAGCCGCATGAACCACGATAGTTACGACAACAGCTACATCGCCGGCATCCTCAATTCGGTGAAGACCGTCGCCATGGTCGGCGCGTCCGCCAATGATGTGCGGCCAAGCTATTTCGTGCTGAAATATCTGCTGGCCAAGGGATTTTCGGTGTTTCCGATCAATCCTGGCCAGGCCGGCAAGGAGATCCTCGGCCGGATGACCTATGCGAGGCTCGCCGATATTCCGGAGCCGATCGACATGGTCGACATCTTTCGCGCGCCGGCGGCGGTGCCCGGCATCGTCGACGAGGCGTTGCGGCTCGATCCCTTGCCGAAAGTGATCTGGATGCAGCTTGGCGTGCGCCATGACGAAGCAGCCGCGCGCGCCGAGGCCGCCGGCATCAAGGTGGTGATGAACCGCTGCCCCAAGATCGAATATGGCAAGCTGTCCGGCGAGATCGGTTGGACCGGCGTCAATTCCGGCGTGCTGTCGTCGAAGAAGCCGCTGATGCGGTCGGGATTCCAGAGTTTCGGCGTGCGGCAGAAGTAGTGCACGTCGCTCAAAAGTGCGCAGCGGTTTTGGGATAACGACGTGCACCAAAAGCAAGGCCTGACGCGCGATGCGCCTTAGGCGCAAAATTATTCCTTAGGCCAGCGCATTTTCTCGGGCCTCGGCCGCAGATCGCTAGCCGAAGGGTATTTTCTTCTTTGCATTCGCGCTCATGCTTCGCCAAGAATGCCCGGCGATTTCAAGAGTTTCAAAAGGGAGGTTTTCAGTGACCCGCACGCCAGGTTTCAACACGCTCGCCGTCCACGCCGGTGCCAAGCCCGATCCGGCGACCGGCGCGCGCGCCACGCCGATCTACCAGACGACCTCCTTCGTCTTCGACGATGCAGACCATGCCGCGTCGCTGTTCGGGCTGAAGGCCTTCGGCAACATCTACACCCGCATCATGAACCCGACCCAGGCGGTGCTGGAAGAGCGCATGGCGGCCCTTGAAGGCGGCACGGCGGCACTCGCGGTCGCCTCCGGCCATGCGGCGCAGGTGATCGTGTTCCACAATCTGATGCAGCCGGGCGACAATTTCGTTGCCGCCAACAAGCTTTACGGCGGTTCGATCAACCAGTTCGGCCATGCCTTCAAGAATTATGGCTGGGAGGTGCGCTGGGCCGACACCAATGACATCTCGACCTTCGAGAGCCAGATCGACGACAGGACCAAGGCGATCTTCATCGAGAGCCTCGCCAATCCGGGCGGCACCTTCGTCGATATCGAGAAGATCGGTGACATCGCGCGCAAGCACGGCCTGCCGCTGATCGTCGACAACACACTGGCCTCGCCCTACCTCATCCGGCCGATCGAGCATGGCGCCGACATCGTCGTCCATTCGCTGACCAAATTCATCGGCGGCCATGGCAATTCGATCGGCGGCGCCATCGTCGACGGCGGCACCTTCGACTGGTCGAAATCGGGCAAATACCCGATGCTGTCGGAACCGCGCCCCGAATATGGTGGTCTTGTCCTGCACGAAACCTTCGGCAATTTCGCCTTCGCCATTGCCGCGCGCGTGCTCGGCCTGCGCGATCTCGGCCCGGCGATCTCCCCGTTCAACGCATTCCTCATCCTGACCGGCCTGGAAACCCTGCCGCTGCGCATGCAGCGCCACTGCGACAATGCCGTCACCGTTGCCGCCTGGCTGTCCAACCACCCCAAGGTCGCATCGGTGAATTACCCCGGCCTGCCCTCAGACAAGAACAACGCGCTGCAGAAGAAGTACTCACCACTTGGCGCCGGCGCCGTGTTCACCTTCGCGCTGAAGGGCGGCTATGACGCGGGCGTCAAATTCGTCGAGGCGCTCGAACTGTTCTCGCACCTGGCCAATGTCGGCGACACCAAGTCGCTGGTCATCCACCCGGCCTCGACAACGCATCGCCAGCTTTCCGACGAGCAGAAGATCAAGGCCGGCGCAGGACCGGACACGGTGCGGCTTTCGATCGGCATCGAGGACGTCAACGACATCGTCGCCGACCTCGAACAGGCGCTAGCCAAGGTCTGATCGATCATGAGCGAGTCAAACTTTCTTTCCATCGGCGTCGACGCTGTCGACGCCGAACAGGGTGCACCGGCGCCCGACCGGCTGATCTCGGGCGATCCCAAATTCCGCACCTGGAATGTCGAGGAGCGCGACGGCGGCCTCTATGCCGGCATATGGGAATCGACCCCGGGCAAATGGCGCATCGTCTATGACGAGTGGGAGTTCTGCCACATCCTGTCCGGCGTTTCGGTGATCGCGGAGGACGGTGGGCAAGCGCGCACCGTCAAGACCGGCGACAGCTTTGTGCTGAAGCCCGGCTTCAAGGGCAGCTGGGAAGTGCTTGAAACGACTCGCAAGGAGTATGTGATCAAGCTTTGATCTCGCGTCGCCATGATGCTCGCGATCGGGGGGACAAACCGCTGTCCTGCCGAGCTATTTCAGAGGCAGAAAGAGTTCAACGACCACTTCGCGTAGCGGGCCCTCCGGGAAGTGGGACAGATGTCGTTGGCAATAGATCGGAAAGTCGCGTGCTTCCTCGCCGCTGGCCGGAAGCCATTCACGATAAAGATAAAGTGCTGCGGGTTCGAGATTGTTGGTATTGCCAGGGTAGCGCAGCACCGCGCAGCGCCCGCCGGGGATCACGCCAGCCTTCATCTGCCCGTCATTCGCCTCGATCGGCCGGTCTGTCCCGGCACAAATGTCCATGCTGTAGTCAGCCGGGACCGCGGGCTCCCTTTCGGAACGGAAGACGTTGAAGGTCGGGCTTGTCTCGGGCGACAAGCCCGCCGCCTTACGCCAGGCGATGAACCGCTGGATGGTGTCCTGGAGCGTCGCCCGGTCTCCGCGGTGCTCCATGATCGCCACCGGCGTCGGGGGCACATCGCGGATCGTCACGTCGTCGTGTTCAAAGATTATCTGCATAAGCGTGTTCCTTGCTTTTTCGAGGGGCCCGAAGGCCATGAGCCACGACCCCCAGTCGGGAGACTTCCGGAACGACGACGGCGATTGTCCGAACCGTTGCCGAAAGGCGCGGGCGAAGGCATCCGGCGCGTCGTAACCGGCATCCATGGCTATGTCGGTGACGCTTTGGGCGTCACTTTCGGCAAGTCTGTACGAAGCACGCTTCATGCGGGCGAGCTGGACATAGCGATGCACGGACACCCCGAAGGTGGACGTGAACTGCCGGTGGAAATGATATTTCGAGAACGCCGCGACACCGCTCAACGCCTCCAGCCCCAGATCGTCATCCAGATGCTGATCTATATGGTCTAGCACCCGCTGCATTCGGGCTTGGTAGTTTTCAAGTGCGGCCTTCAACGTCTCTTTCTCCGTGACGACACCAGTTAGGCCTTTCCGGATATATCGCGCTCGACCGATCTTGCGATTTGGCATGGATCGACAGGGGCTGCCAGCAACGGCCTTCAGGCTCTCCCCCAAGCTTGTGCTGCCTGCGTATGACTATTTCGCTGGAACTGGCTGAGACAGCTTCCGGTGCCTTGTCGTGGAAGGGCATCGTGGGCGGTCCGGTGAGCCGACCTTGTGGTTGCTGCTGGCGCTATGGCTGGAATAGGCCGGCGACCAAATCCGCGCTTCGTCAAAAGCCGACGGCGAGCCTTTCCAGCCCATGGAAGTGGTAAGTGTCGCGGAAGCTTGGCCTTTCGGCAAGATGCAGCTTCGGGTGCCGTTCGAACAGGGTTTTCAGCGACACCTGCAATTCTAGCCTGGCCAGCGGCGCGCCGATGCAGAAATGGATGCCGGCGCCGAATGACACGTTCTTCTGGTCCGGACGATCGGGCCGGAAAGCTTGCGGTTCGGCGAAGGCGCGCGGGTCATGATTGGCCATGCCCAGCATCAGCCCGATCGTCTGGCCCGGCTGCACGACAATGCCAGGCGCGACTTCGATCTCCTGGTAGGCATAGCGCGTGAACATGTGCAGCGGCGCGTCGAAGCGCAGGCATTCCTCGACCGTTGCCGCGGTCGCTTCGGGTGAGCCGAAGAAGCGGCTGACATCGCCGCCTTGCATAAGGATCGAACGGACAGCGTTGCCGGTCTGATGCACTGTCGCTTCATGACCGGCATTGAGCAGCAGGATCGCCGAGGACACCATCTCGTCCTCCGACAGCTTTTTGCCGTCCTCCTGCGCCGAGATCAGCAGCGACAGCAGGTCGTCGCCAGGGTTCTTGCGTCGCTCGGTGACATGGAAACGCAGGAAATCGGCAAATTCGCCCGCGGCGCGGTTGGCCGTCTCTTCGATCGCGCGCGTGCGGCCATGGATGTACATGGCAACCATCTGGTGCGACCAGTCGAGCAGTTGCGGCCCCATGTCGACCGGCACACCGAGCATTTCGGCAATGATGGTGATCGGCAAGGGCGCCGCGAAGGCGGGCAGCAGGTCGACCGTCTTGCCCGGTTCGAAACGGTCGATCAGTTCGTTGGCGAGCGCTTCGACGCGCGGCCGCAGCCGTTCGACCTGACGTGAGACGAAAGCACGGTTCACCAGTGTTCTGAGCCGCGTGTGCACGGGTGGCTCCAGTTCCAGCATCGAATTGGCTTCGATGCCGTCGAAAGCCCTGAGATGGCTACGGTCCTGTCCGATACCGCGACTGTCTGGAATGCCGGCCGGATTCTGGCGGCCGAAACGGCGGTCGCGCAGCAGCCGGTTGACGTCGTCGAAGCCGCCAAAGCACCAGAAGCCGAATTCTTCCCAGAAGAAGGCATTCGATACGCCGTGGAGGAAAGCATAGGCATCATAAGGGTTTTGAAAAAAAGCCGGCTCGTGCGGGTCGAGCCGCAGATGTCGAGTGGCTGGATCAAAGGCCAGTGCAGGTGGCGTCAATTTGCTCATGCCAGACCAATAGCGCGGCTTGCCAGTCCGGTTCCAGACCGTATGTTGGCGCCCGCAACCCAATGCGTTGAGCCAGCCGACAAGGCTGCGGAAAGTCTGATCTGATGAATGTGATCGTTGTCGGCGCGGGTATTGCCGGTCTCTCGACGGCGTGGTCGCTGGTCAAGGCGGGTCACAGCGTTTCGATCGTCGAGCAGGGGCCGATCCCCAACCCGCTGGCCGCCTCGGGCGACCACCACCGCATCATCCGCCGCGCTTACCGCGCGGGGACCGGCTACGGCCGGCTGATCACCGAAGCCTACCAGGCCTGGGACGAGATGTGGGCCGACCTCGGCGAAAACCATCTCGATCCCAGAGGATTTGTCTGCATTTCGCGCGAGCCTGGCGACGAGGCCGAGGAATATCGCGAGGGCCTGGAAGAAGGCAATTTTCCGTTCGAACTGCTGGAGCCCGATGCAGCCGTGAAACGCTGGCCGTTTCTGGAAGCCGGGTCGTTTCGCTATGCCTATTTCTCGACTGAAGGCGGCGCGCTGCATTGCCGCAAGATCGCGTCCGGCCTGGCAAAGTGGCTGCGCGCCAACGGCGCCAATGTCTACGAAAACAGCAAGGTCGTCGAGGTCGACGCCGAAGCCGGCCACATCGTGTTCGAAAGCGGCGAGACGATGCAGTCCGACCGCATCGTCGTCGCCGCAGGCGCCTGGGTGCTAAAACTGTTTCCGGAATTGGACGGAGAATTGAAGACCTATCGAACCGCACTTGCCTATGTCGAACCGCCGGCCGACCTCAAGGCGGCCTGGCAGGCGGCACCGGTCGTGCTCGATGTCGGCGGCGCGATCGACGGCTATGTGATCCCGCCCTCCGGCGGCGCTGGCACGAAGTTCGGGTCCGGGCTGCACAAGGTGCCGACCAGCGACGCCGATTGGAACCGTCAGCCGGTGGCGGGCGAGGGCGAGGCGATCCGCAACCTGTTTTCGCCGCCGATCGCCCGCATCGCGGAGTATCGTGTGACCGAGGTCGTCACCTGCGCCTACACTTTCACATCAGAGGAAAAATTCATGGCGCATGGAAAGGGCAAATGCCTTGTTGTCTCGGCATGCTCCGGCCACGGCTACAAGTTCGGCGCGGCGGTCGGCAGGCGCGTTGCCGCTGCTGTCGGCGATGGGGATATCGCCGGTCTGAAGGCATGGCTGCGGGCGGAGGTCGCCTGAAACACGAGGCCAAATCCGCAGCGGTTCAATGATTGAGTTCGTCTGCGGCGGCAATGACTTCGGACACAATCGCCCGCACGTCATCCAAGGTCGTCCTGTGATTGACGAAACACGCCCGCAGCGCGAATTGACCGTTGATCGTTGCATTCGACAGATACACGCGGCCGCGCGCGATCACACGGCGCAGGATCGCTTCATTGTCCTTAGAGCGGTGACGGAAACAGACCGCGCTTAGCGATACCGGCGCAAGCTGCTCAAGCTCCGGCTGCGAAGCGATTGCCTGTGCCAGCATCTGGGCATGGTGGAGATCGCGCGCGATGGCTTCGCGATAGGCACGGCGCCCGTGATACTGCAGCGACATCCAGAGCTTCAGCGCACGGAAGCGCCGAGACAGTTCGATCGACTCTTCAAAGAATGCAAATGCTTCCGTTGGGTCTTCGCTCAATATCCTGACGTAGTCGTCGCTGTGCGAGAAAGTCGTGCGCGCAATGTCTGGGTGGCGATTGAGCAGGCAGCCGCAATCGAGTGGCTGATAGAGCCACTTGTGCGCATCGAGCGACAGCGAATCCGCCAAAGACAGTCCCTGGAACTTTTCCGGGACGGTCAGGGCCGCCAGTCCCCCATAGGCCCCATCGACATGCATCCACAACGCTTCCCTGCGGGCAATGTCTGCGATTTCGGGAAGGGGATCGATCGCACCGGAGATGATGGTGCCGGCCGTGGCCACGATGGCGATGGGCATGTTGCCGATGCCGCGGTCGGCGGCAATAGCTGCCTGGAGGGCATCCGTCCGCATCCTGAATTTGTCGTCGACAGGGATCAAACGGAGATTTTTTCTACCGATCCCCAACAGCGCGACGGCCTTGGGAATGGACATGTGCACTTGCTCGGAAGCATAGATCACGCACGGTCGCACGCCTGTTTCGTTGGCTGGCAGCTTCGCTTCCCGCGCCATCGCCAGGGCCATGAGGTTCGCCGTCGAGCCGCCGCCGCACAGGCTGCCTGTAAATCCGGGGCAACCGACAGCCTCCGCCAACCATTCGACGACGGCGCGTTCGATCGATGTCGCAGCCGGTGCCGAGCGCCACGACGTCACATTCTGATTGAGCACCGCAGCCAGCAATTCCCCCAGCGCGCCGATCGGTTCGCCGGAGCCGACGACATAACCGAAGAACCTGCCGGTTGAAGGCCGCACATGCTCCGCTATCGACTTGAAATCCTGCAAGACTTCCCGACCACGACCGCTCTCCTGCCAAGGCCGCGAGAAGAGTTCCGTCGTCTGTTTGCCGCTGGTCGTGGGATACGTCCGACGTTCCTCGAGGGAGGCCCAATAAGCTTTGGCAAGCGCCAAGGCTTCTTCGGCAAGGTCTGACAATTCCTGATTGGAAATTTCCAGGTCGCGCATGCCCTCAGCCCAACGGAGATCCGCTGCGAAGCAGGGTACGCCATGCGCGCTAATCCTGGCAATGCCTGGGAATATGCACCCGCCGCCAACTGGATGAGCCTTCCCGGACCAACACACGACGCGCGACGGTCTGGTAGGAGGCGGGGACATCGATGACGCGCCTTTGTTCCGGCCGCACCAGCACCTCCTCGGCGATGCTGTCATATTGTGCGGGAATGACGACGCGCCGCGTGCGTTCGGGCTGGATCACGACGGTCTCTGCGACGCGTTCGTAGCGCGCCTTGTGCCATACCTTGCACAGCACCTTGCGGCCATGGATGACGCGCCATTCCCAGGAATAGCCGCCGCCATCGACCCGGACCGTACGGTAGACGGTGCGGGTGACGGCCGGTACGATCTGGTAGGTCACTTGCGCCGGAACGGTCATCACGACGCGCTCGCGCGTGCCAAAGATAGGGGCGATATAGTCGACCTGCTGACCGGGCGGACTGATCATCACGTCTTCATAGACCGTGTCATAGACGGCCGGACTGCGGACCGGCTCATAACATTCGACGGCGCGGCCGCCGGCCGCCGTCTGCGAAATCGTGCCGAGCACGGTCAGGCCGGCAATGGTGAAGCATGCGGTTTTCCCGGGCATGACACTCCCCCTGTTGAACTCTATGCATAAGTTCAACGTTGAATTGTAGAGGAAGCCGTCTCGGAAAAAAGCGGTTTCGGCGCATTTCGTTAAGTGACGCGGTTAAGAAACTGCTACGTTGCGGGGCCGGCGATGCGGCTCCGGACCCGCGGAAGCATCCGCCGCCGCGAATCCTTGGTCAGAAAGCTTGATTCGACTTACCCAGATGGCTAGGAGGGGTCGGCCTTGCACAAGGACGAGCCGGCATCCTATTTACGGAATAACGATCCAGAACCGATTCTGCCCGATCTGCCGGCATTCCCGGCGCCGGAATCCCACCGCGAGATAAGAGATACCTGATGAAGAACCCCGTCGAAACCTACATGAACCTCGTTCCGATGGTGGTCGAACAGACCAATCGCGGCGAGCGGGCCTACGACATTTTCTCGCGCCTCCTCAAGGAGCGCATCATTTTCATCACCGGTCCGGTCGAGGACGGCATGGCGACGCTGGTCTGCGCGCAGCTTTTGTTCCTCGAAGCTGAGAATCCGAAGAAGGAAATCAACCTTTACATCAATTCGCCGGGCGGCGTCGTCACCTCGGGCATGGCGATCTACGACACCATGCAGTTCATCAAGCCGGCCGTGTCGACGCTCTGCATCGGCCAGGCGGCTTCGATGGGTTCGCTGCTCCTGACTGCCGGTCACAAGGACATGCGCTTTGCCACGCCGAACGCCCGCATCATGGTTCACCAGCCTTCCGGCGGCTTTCAGGGCCAGGCGTCCGACATCGAGCGCCATGCCCTGGATATCATCAAGCTGAAGCGTCGCCTCAACGAGGTCTACGTCAAGCACACCGGCAAGAGCTATGAAGAGATCGAGAAAACGCTCGACCGCGACCATTTCATGACCGCCGACGAAGCCAAGGATTTCGGCCTCATCGACAAGGTCATTTCGTCGCGCGAGGCGGCCGAAGGGGCGCTGGCATAAAGGCAAGTTGGCAGTTGGATGGCACCATCACGCGCTTTTGGCGCGTCTTGCGGCATTTCGGCCACAATTGGCTGTTCCCTCGGGGGACAGGATTGCCTACGTTAAGGCTATGTTGAGTTTCGGCGGCTTAGCTTTATGCGGGGTTGTCGCGAATCATTGCCACGTTTTCTGATTTGTGTTTCGTACGGAATGCGTTGCGGGAGCCGGGACACACTGGCGGCGGCGGATTCCCGCGATAGATAGAGTATGCGCCCTTTCAGCCAGACCATCGGCGGGCGGCCATGAAAGGACATGAAAATGAGCAAGGTCGGCAACAACAGCGGCGATTCCAAGAACACGCTTTACTGCTCGTTTTGCGGCAAAAGCCAGCACGAAGTGCGCAAGCTGATCGCCGGTCCGACGGTCTTCATCTGCGACGAGTGCGTCGAACTCTGCATGGACATCATCCGTGAAGAGAACAAGACCTCGATGGTGAAGTCGCGCGAAGGCGTGCCGACACCGCAGGAGATCCTCAAGGTTCTCGACGACTATGTCATCGGTCAGCCCTACGCCAAGCGCGTGCTGTCGGTGGCGGTCCACAATCACTACAAGCGCCTCGCGCATGCCGGCAAGAACAACGATGTCGAACTGGCGAAGTCCAACATCCTTTTGATCGGCCCGACCGGTTGCGGCAAGACGCTGCTCGCGCAGACGCTGGCCCGCATCATCGACGTGCCGTTCACCATGGCTGACGCGACGACGCTGACCGAAGCCGGCTATGTCGGCGAGGACGTCGAAAACATCATCCTGAAGCTGTTGCAGTCGGCCGACTACAATGTCGAGCGCGCCCAGCGCGGCATCGTCTACATCGACGAAATCGACAAGATTTCGCGCAAGTCGGACAATCCCTCGATCACCCGCGACGTGTCGGGCGAGGGTGTGCAGCAGGCGCTCTTGAAGATCATGGAAGGCACCGTCGCCTCCGTGCCGCCACAGGGCGGCAGGAAGCACCCGCAGCAGGAATTCCTGCAGGTCGATACAGCCAACATCCTGTTCATCTGCGGCGGCGCCTTCGCCGGGCTGGACAAGATCATCTCGGATCGCGGCCGCAAGACGTCGATCGGCTTCGGCGCGGTCGTCGCTTCGCCGGAGGATCGCCGCACTGGCGATGTTTTCCGCCTGGTCGAGCCCGAGGACCTGTTGAAGTTCGGTCTTATCCCTGAGTTTGTCGGCCGTCTGCCGGTCCTGGCGACGCTGGAAGATCTCGACGAACCGGCGCTGATCCAGATCCTGACCGAGCCGAAGAACGCGCTGGTCAAGCAGTATCAGCGGCTGTTCGAGATGGAAAATGTCGACCTGACCTTCCATGAGAACGCTCTTTCGGCGATCGCCAAGCGCGCTATTGAGCGCAAGACCGGCGCGCGCGGCCTGCGTTCGATCATGGAGGCGATCCTGCTCGACACGATGTTCGAGCTTCCCGCACTCGAAGGCGTGCGCGAAGTGGTGATTTCGGAGGAGGTGGTGACCGGCAGTGCCCGGCCGCTCTACATCTACTCCGAGCAGAAGGAAAAGAAGGGCAATGTCAGCGCCTGACATGAGCCCGCAGCGAAATTCTGAAACGGCGCCGCAAGGCGCCGTTTTGCTGTCGCACAGCGGTTTTGCGCGGCGTACGGGCTGGCGTCGCAAATGTGTCACTCGCGGACGGGTTGGGAGTGCGGATTTGGACACGCCCCTTGATCTTTGGGGGTCGTGCATCCAACTAACTGGAGAAGGCCGAGGTGCCCGATTTCTGTGCTGTAAAACTCCCGTCACAAACGGTGGTAGGCGGAACGATCCCCGGTCGTTAATATAAGATTCGCGGTTGGCTCAATTAGCGGCCGCGACATGAAAGGTTGGACAATGGCCAAAGTATCCAAGGCACCCAGCGACGGCGTCTTCGCAGTTCTCCCACTGCGCGACATCGTGGTGTTCCCGCACATGATCGTTCCGCTCTTCGTCGGGCGTGAGAAGTCGATCAAGGCGCTGGAAGAGGTGATGGGTCAGGAAAAGCAGATCCTGCTTGCCACCCAGATGAATGCCGCTGATGACGATCCCGAGCCCGATGCCATTTTCGACATCGGCACGCTCGCCAATGTGCTGCAATTGCTCAAGCTGCCCGACGGCACCGTCAAGGTTCTGGTCGAGGGCGCCTCGCGTGCGAAAATCGTCTCGTTCACCGACCGTCCCGATTTCCACGAGGCCCGCGCCGCGGCGCTGGTCGAGCCGGAAGAGGAAGAGGTCGAGGTTGAGGCGCTGGCGCGTTCGGTCGTCACCGATTTCGAGAATTACGTCAAGCTGAACAAGAAGATCTCGCCCGAAGTGGTGGGTGCTGCCAGCCAGATCGACGACTACTCCAAGCTCGCCGACACGGTTGCCTCGCATCTCGCCATCAAGATCCCCGAGAAGCAGGAGATGCTGGCCACGCTTTCGGTCAAGGAGCGGCTGGAAAAGGCGATGGGCTTCATGGAAGCCGAAATCTCCGTCCTGCAGGTGGAGAAGCGCATCCGCTCGCGTGTCAAGCGCCAGATGGAGAAGACGCAGCGCGAGTACTACCTGAACGAGCAGATGAAGGCGATCCAGAAGGAACTCGGCGAAGGCGAGGACGGCCGCGACGAGGCCGCCGAGATAGAGGCGCGCATCAAGAAGACCAAGCTCTCCAAGGAGGCCCGCGAAAAGGCGGAAGCCGAGTTGAAGAAGCTCCGGACGATGTCGCCGATGTCGGCTGAATCGACGGTCGTGCGCAACTATCTCGACTGGATCCTGTCTATCCCGTGGGGCAAGAACTCCAAGGTCAAGCAGGACCTGGCTTTCGCGCAGAACGTGCTCGATACCGACCATTTCGGCCTCGACAAGGTCAAGGAGCGCATCGTCGAGTATCTCGCCGTGCAAAGCCGCCAGAAGAAGCTGAAGGGGCCGATCCTGTGCCTCGTCGGCCCTCCCGGTGTCGGCAAGACCTCGCTCGGCAAGTCGATCGCCAAGGCGACTGGACGCGAGTTCATCCGCATGGCGCTGGGCGGCGTGCGTGACGAGGCCGAGATCCGTGGCCACCGGCGCACCTATATCGGCTCGATGCCCGGCAAGGTCATCCAGTCGATGAAGAAGGCCAAGAAGTCCAACCCGCTCTTCCTGCTCGACGAGATCGACAAGATGGGCCAGGACTTCCGTGGCGATCCGTCATCGGCGTTGCTCGAGGTCCTCGATCCGGAACAGAACTCGACGTTCATGGACCACTACCTCGAGGTCGAATACGATCTGTCGAGCGTCATGTTCGTGACGACGGCGAACACGCTGAACATCCCGGCGCCCTTGATGGACCGCATGGAGATCATCCGTATCGCCGGCTACACCGAGGACGAGAAGATCGAGATCGCCAAGCGGCACCTGATGCCTAAGGTGATCCGCGATCACGCGCTGCAGCCGAAGGAGTTTTCCGTCGGTGAGGACGCGATCCGCGCCATCGTCCAGACCTACACCCGTGAAGCGGGCGTCAGAAGCCTGGAGCGCGAGCTGATGAAGCTCGGGCGCAAGGCGGTGACCGAGATCCTGAAGACGAAGAAGAAGACGGTGAACATCACGGCGGCGAACCTCGCCGATTACCTCGGTGTTGAACGCTTCCGCTTCGGTCAGGTCGAGGCTGACGATCAGGTCGGTGTCGTTACCGGACTCGCCTGGACGGAAGTCGGCGGCGAGCTGCTGACGGTCGAAGGCGTCATGATGCCCGGCAAGGGCCGCATGACGGTGACCGGCAATTTGCGCGACGTGATGAAGGAATCGATTTCGGCGGCGGCCTCCTATGTCCGCTCGCGCGCCGTCGATTTCGGCATCGAGCCGCCGCTGTTCGACAAGCGCGACATCCACGTGCACTTGCCGGAAGGCGCCACGCCGAAGGACGGCCCGTCTGCAGGTGCTGCCATGGCGACAGCCATTGTATCGGTACTGACGGGTATTCCGGTCCGGGCGGATGTGGCGATGACCGGCGAGATAACGCTTCGCGGCCGCATCCTGCCGATCGGCGGGCTCAAGGAGAAGCTGCTCGCCGCACTGCGCGGCGGCATCAAGAAGGTGCTGATCCCGGAAGACAATGCCAAGGACCTGGCGGAGATTCCGGACAATGTGAAGAACGGCATGGAGATCATTCCGGTCTCACGTGTCGGCGAGGTGTTGCGCCACGCGCTGGTGCGTATGCCGGAGCCGATCGAATGGGTCGAGCCGGTCAATCCGCCGGCTGCGACAGACAGTGCCGACGACGCTGGAAAGTCCCTGGCGCATTAGAGCGCCGGGCGTCCATCTGGACGCACAAAGGACGCTCTAACGCCCAGACTTGCGCATGGCCCTTGCCGCAAACCGGCTACGGTTTTCGGGGCCATGCGTTGGTTTTCGTCGAGGTTGCAGCGCACAAACGGAGAGCCGGGCCTGACGCCCGGCTTTTTCATGTGAAAAACCCCGGAATTCCGGGCTTTTTCCGCTTTTTTCCTGCCTTTTCGACTTGGTTGCGGGAGCGCTTCTTTCTAAAGTCCGTTTCCTGCCGGATGAGTCGATAGTTCCGGTGTTCTCATGGAAGGGAATTTTTATGAACAAGAACGAACTGGTGTCCGCTGTCGCCGACGCCGCGAGCATTTCGAAGGGTGACGCGCAGTCGGCGGTCGATGCGGTATTTTCCGTGATCACCGGCGAACTGAAGAAGGGCGGCGATGTCCGGCTTGTCGGCTTTGGCAATTTCACCGTGTCAAAGCGTGCCGCCTCGACCGGCCGCAATCCTCAGACCGGCGCCGAAGTGAAGATCCCGGCGCGTACCGTGCCGAAGTTCTCGGCCGGCAAAGGCCTCAAGGACGCAGTCAACTAAGCGTTTTTTCTTTTCAGAGACCTCAGAAAAGCCGGGCTTGCCCGGCTTTTCATTTTGGTGCCCTACGCCGGTTCATGCGACCAGAAAAGCCGGGCTTGCCCGGCTTTTCATTTTGGTGCCCGACGCTGACGCGACGCGGCCGGCTTATGCGGTCGGCGCATCAGTGCGCATAAGACCTTCCTCCTTGAGATCCGCCCAAAGTGCTGCGGGCAGTTTCGCATCGAGCAGCGAGCGATTGCTCTCGACTTCGCTCGGCCGTTGGCCACCGGGGATCACCGAAACGACTGAAGGATGCAGCAGCGGGAATTGCAGGGCGGCCTCGATCAGCCTGACACCATGACGCTTGCAGACGTTCTCGATCCCGGCGACCCGGTCGAGTATGTCCTTCGGCGCTTCGGAGTAGTTGTAGTAGGCTCCGGGCTTCGGCCCTGTTGCGAGGATGCCGGAGTTGTAGGGTCCGCCGAGAACGATGCCGATGCCGCGTGCCTGGCAGAGCGGCAGGAAGGACGTCAGCGCCTCCTGTTCCAAGAGCGTATAGCGCCCGGCCAGCAGGAACAGATCGAAGTCGCCGCGCTCAGCCAGCGTCTGCGCGACCTGCCACTCATTGATGCCGCCGCCGAACGCCTTGATCACGCCCTGGTCGCGCAGCGACAGCAGGCCGTAATAGCCCGAGCGCATGAACTCCTCGATGCGCCGGTCGGAGGCTTCCTTGCTGCCATGCGTGAAGATGTCGACATCGTGCACGAAGAGGATGTCGATCCGGTCGACGCCGAGGCGCTCAAGCGAGGCTTCGAACGAGCGCATGACACCGTCATAGCTGTAGTCGTACACCTCGCGGCGTGATGGCGTGTCGAAGAACTTGCCGATGCCGGTGCGCTCTTCGGGCGGGCAGGCACGCATGATGCGGCCGACCTTGCTCGACAGCACATAGTCGTCGCGCTTCTTGCCGCGCAGGAACGGGTTGAGCCGCGTTTCCGAGAGGCCGAGCCCATAGAGCGGCGCGGTGTCGTAGTAGCGGCAGCCGGTCGCCCAGGCGGCCTCCAGCGTGGCGTTGGCGTCCTCGTCGGAGACGGCACGGTAGAGATTGCCGAGCGGCGCCGCGCCGAAGCCGAGCTCGGTGAAACTGATGCCGCCATTGCCGATGCGGTCGAAATGCCGTGTCTTCATATCCTGCTGTTTGCCTCGCCTGATTTGTCTGACATGACACTATCACGCCTGTGATCAGGCAAAAGCATAGCTGCGCGTTGGACACGCATTTTCGCGGTTGCTAGCATGAACGAAATCAAGCTGTTCGTGGCAGCAAGAGCGGCAAATACCAGGGTGATTTTTCAATGGCGGGTTTGCGGTGAGCGACAAGAGCAAAAGCCTGTTCGAGACCGCACTTGAGGAGCTGGGTGGCGTGCTGGCACGCATCGACGAAAGCCGGATCGACGCCGCCTGCAAAACGCTAGCCGGCGCGCGACAGATCGTCGTCTATGGCTGCGGCCGCGAGGCCTTGCAGGTCAAGGGTTTTGCCATGCGGCTCTACCATTTGGGCCTGCCGGTTTCCGTGGTCGGCGACATGAACACGCCGCCGCTGGGGCAGGGCGATGTCTTCCTGGTCAGTTCCGGGCCGGGAGAAACCTCGACCGTGCTGACCCTGATGCAGGTCGCGCGCCAAGCAGGTGCAACCAATCTCCTGCTGACCGCCCAGGCCGAAGGCAGCGCGGCAAGGCTTGCCGACTTCACGCTGCTCATTCCCGCGCAGACCATGGCCAACGATCAGGGGGCGCAAAAAACATCGGTCCTGCCGATGGGCTCGGTGTTCGAAGGCGCGCTGTTCCTGCTGTTTGAGGTGATGGTGCTGAAGCTTAGGGAATTGACCGGCGTGTCGCCCGAAGCCATGCGCGCCCGCCACACCAACATGGAATAGATCATGCGCTATGAACTGATGCTGCCACACCAGATCCGCAGGGCGATCGCCGAGAATTGGCCGGTCGCTCTGCCGCTCGGCGTGCTGGAATACCATGGCGAGCATATGGCCGTCGGCATGGACACGCTGGCCGTCATCAAGACGCTGGAGCTGTTCGAAAAGGAGAAGGACGTCGTCATCCTGCCGCCCTTCTACTACGGTGCGGCAAGCTATGCGGTGGCGCCGCCGGAAGGCAGCGGCTCGGTGCAGGTCGGCGGCAATGCGCTGGCGCCGTTCGGCGAGGAGCTGTTCTACAGCCTGTTGCGCATCGGCTTCCGCAACATCCACGCCATTATCCACCACCAGACCGAGAACTTTGTCGCCGGCATGCCGACCGATCTGGCGTTCAAGGCCGCCGGCCGCCAGGCGATCTTCCGCTTCCTCGAAAAGGAGCGCGGCGAGGGCTGGTGGGGGTCGCAGGCGATGGCGGACTATTATTCAGGACACGCGGCGGGTGAAAATTTCTTCAACTGGGTGCAGGTGCATCCGCTGATGTCGGCTGACATGAACGGCAAGTACCCGTTCGACCATGCCGGCATTGGCGAGACCTCGCTGATGCTGGCGCTATGCCCGGAGGCTGTCGATGCCAATCACTTCGCCGACAATACCGGCTGGTACACGGCGAGCGCCAAGGATGCTTCGGCAGAGCTCGGGCAGAAGGGCGTCGCCATGATCATGGACCACCTGCGGGCAATATTGGGACGCTAGCGCGCGGCTTCCCTTCTCCCACAAGGGGGAGAAGGTAAGAGGGCGCCATGCTACTTCACCGCGCCCGCGGTCATGCCCATGATCAGATAGCGCTCCAACGCGATGCCAATGACGGCGAGCGGCGCGATGGCCGCCGTCGCTAGTGCCGCCATCGACCACCAGTTGATGCCTTGCGAGCCGGTCTGGCTCGCCACCATGACCGGGATCGTCTTGGCGTCGGTCGAGGTCAAAAGGGCGGCGAAGAAATACTCGTTCCAGCACAGCACCATCGCCAGGATGAAGGCGGCGACCATGCCCGGCAGCGCGATCGGCATGACGATGCGGAAGAACGCGCCCCAGATCGACAGCCCGTCGACAAGGGCGGCTTCCTCGAGCTCGACCGGGATCGAGTTGAACTGGTCGCGCATGATCCAGATGACGATCGGCAGCACCATCAGCGTGTAGAGCAGGATCAGCCCGATGCGCGTGTCGAGCAGGCCGACCTCGCGGTAGAGCACCAGGAAGGGCAGTGCCAGCACCACCGGCGGCAGGATCAGCTGCGACAGGAAGAAGAACGAGATGTCCTCGTTCTTGAACCAGGCGAAATGGTAGCGATAGCGGGTGAGCCCGTAGGCGGCGAGGCTGCCGATGATGATGGCGAGGCTCGACGCGCCGACCGAGGTGATCACCGAATTCATGAAGCGCTTGAGGAACTCCTCGCGCACGGTCGAGGTCTGGAAGATCGAGTCCGGCGACAGGCCGAGCGAACGCCAGCCCTTCCAGTCCGGCTGGAAGTCGACGAAGGGGATGAGATGGCCTTGCGTGACGTCGACTGCGGTCTTGAACGAGGTCGTGATCGTCCAATAGATCGGGAACAGGCAGATGAACGCCCAGAAGGCCAGCGCGCCATAGATGAAGACGCGGCTGGCGAGGAAGCTCGCCGGCGAGCGGATCTCCGAGGCGACATATTCGGTGGTCTGAACGCTCATCGGGCTCAATTCACCCCCATCTTGCTTTAATTGACATTGCGGACAAAACGGTTGGCAAATTTCAACAACCACGTGACGAACACGACGATGATCACCAGATAGGCCATCGCCAGCATGGTTCCGTAGCCGACATTCGAGCGGTCGCGGTATTCGCGGTAGATGAAGCTCGACACGGAATCGGTGGCGCCGCCGGGGCCGCCGGACGTCACGGTGATGATGATGTCGGCAAGCTTCAGCTTGAAGATGATGCGCAGGACCACCGCCGTCACCGACACCGGCAGCATCAGCGGGAAGGTGACCTGCCAGAAGGTCTGCCACGCATTGGCGCCGTCGACGCGTGCGGCTTCGAGCACCTCGCGCGACATCGCCTGCAGCCCGGCCAGCAGCATGATCATCATGAACGGAATGAAGGTCCAGGCATCCAGTATCATGATCGATATGCGCGCGATGATCGGATCGGAGAAGAAGGCCGGATTTTCCCAACCGAGATGGCGCGCCAGCGTTGCGGCCGGTCCGAACCTGTATTCCATCAGCGATTTGCCGATCATCCACGACACCGCGACCGGCGACAGCATCAGCGGCATCAGGAAGACGACGCGGAAGAATTTTCGCGCCCGGATCTGGGCATTGAGGAGCAGCGCCAAGCCGAAGGCAATGACATATTCGACCGCCACCGCCAGCACGTAGAGCACCATGTTGAACAGCGCGTTGCGGTAGTAGGGATCGCCCAGCATCTGCCAGAAATTGTCGAGCCCGTTGAACCGGCGGCCGCTGAAGGAACTGAGGTTCCAGTCGGTGAGTGCGATGTAGAAACCGAACAGCGTCGGGAAGATCACCATGGCGATGGTGAACAGCAGCGCCGGCAGCAGAAACAGGGCACGCTGGCCGTCTTCGCCGCGCGTCAGCACCTGGCCGACACCGATCGCCACGCCCCACAGAACATAGGCATAGACGACGGGGCGCCAGGTCTCGAAGCCGATCGTATCGGGGCTGCCCTTGTAGAGGATCTCCAGCACGATCGTCGCCAGCAGGCCAAGCGTCGCAGCGGCCATCAGCGCCCAGCCAAGGCGTTTACGGCCTGGAGAGATCAGATCGGAAGTGCCGGCATCTGCCGGCCACGGGTTCGCGGTCGATGTCTGGTCAGCCACAAATCTCGCCCGTTTGAAGGCTCTCGAGGAGCCGGAGCCTGTCTAAAGTGGTCCGGCGTTGCCGCCGGACCAC
>NZ_JAIUGP010000005.1:292500-349387 GCF_020164655.1 Mesorhizobium sp. AD1-1 | reverse complement strand
CCCCCCCCCCGGGAGTGGGTGAAGGCGGTCCTCAATCGCCAAGACGCAAGTGAGCGCGACCGAGCTGGTCTGATATCAGCGTGAGTCAGATAAATCACGGTCTCGTATAAGCCCGTCACTCCCTACAGCGCCGACAGCTTCAGCTCCACCCGTTCGGCCGGGAAGCGCGACTCGGAAAACTGGATCGGTTGGCCGTCCGGCGTGACGTTGACGGCGACCGTGACCAGTACGATGGCGCCCGGCTGCAGGTCGAGGTCGGCAAGGTCCGCCGCATCGGCATGGCGCGCCGACAGCACGGTCGATTGCCTGAGATAGTCGTCGATGCCGAAGCGCGCCAGCGAGGCGGTGATCGACCCTGTTTGCGCCATCGCGGCATCGATGCCGGCAAAGCGCCGGGCTTCGAACCAGCCAGCAGCGCGCGACACCGGCCGTCCGTCGGCTTCGCCGCGCGTTTCCAGGCGGATCACATCGGCTCCCTTGGCAAGACCCAGTCCCTCGGCGACGCGCTGGCTGGCCGGCTCGACCGACGAGGCGAGCAAGGCGATGTGCCGTTCCGTCGTCTGCGCTTGCAGCCCTGTCGAAAACCGTGTGCGCGCCCCGATCGGATAGGACAGCCGCTTGCGCGACAGCACGAAGGTGCCGCGCCCCTGCTCGGCCCGCAGCACGCCTTCCCTTACGAGGGCTGATATGGCGCTGCGCACCGTGTGGCGGTTGACGCCATAGCGCTCTGCCAGCGCCACCTCCGGCGGCAGCGCTGCATTCTCCGTGAAATCGCCGATGGCGATCGCATGCAGCATCTTGTCGGCAATCTGCCGCCACAGCGAAACGCCACTGCGCCGCTCGATGCTGTCCGCTGCTAGCCGCCCGACCATCATTGCCCCAACCTTCCAGCGCCCAGTCTTCTATCGCTGTCATCCACCCGTCATGGACACCCGTTAGATAATAGGTATAATTTGTATAGTTGTCTATATCAATAGACAAATTTAGCCACGAGGACTACAGCTCATGCGAGGACAGGAAGCCCGCGACCAGGCCGAGCGCAAGGCCGCCATGGCAACCCTTGCGCAATCCAGCGGCGATGACATCGTGCGGCTCTGGAATGAGGCCGGACTGCCTTCGGACGCCGAGCTGTTGCGCGGCCCCGAAACCGGACTGGTCACCCTGCGCGGCCGCATCGGCGGCGGTGGCGCGCCCTTCAATGTCGGCGAGGCGACCGTCACCCGCGCCACGGTCCGGCTGCCGTCCGGACAGGTCGGCCATTGCTATGCGCTTGGCCGCGACAAGCAGAAGGCGAAGCTGGCGGCTATCGCCGACGCCCTATGGCAGGACCCTGCCCGCCGCAATGAGGTCGAGACCGGACTGATAGCGCCTCTGCGGTCGGCTCTGACCATGGCGCACGAAAAACGCCGCGCCGAGACGGCGGCAACGAAGGTGGATTTCTTCACCATGGTTCGCGGAGAAGACTGATGGACGCAGCTGTGCAATCGATCGAGGGCGGGTTCGCCGATCCGGTCTTCAACGCCCAGACCGTGTTCCGCGCCGTGATGGACGCAATGGCTCGGCCGGGCAGCGTGCAACCGCTGCCGGCCTTCGCCCGCCCGCCGGTGCCGCTCTCGGCTACCGCCGGCGCCATCGCACTGGCGCTGTGCGACAATGACACGCCGCTCTGGCTCGACCCGGCTTTGCAGGCCTCCACCGCGATCAGATCGTGGCTTGGGTTCCATACCGGCGCGCCATTGGCCAACACACCGGCCGATGCGCATTTCGCCTTGATCGCAGCACCTGCCGAGATGATGGCGCTCGATGGCTTTTCGCAGGGCACGCAGGATTATCCCGACCGCTCGACCACGCTGATCCTGCAGGTCAGCGATCTGGTCTCCGGCACGCCGCTATTGCTCGAAGGTCCTGGCATCGAAACCAGCGCCACGATCGCGCCGGCGCAGATGCCACGCCATTTCGTCGAGCAGTGGAAGCAGAATATCAAGCGCTTTCCGCGCGGCGTCGACATCATCCTCGCCACATCAGGCGGCATCGCCTGCCTACCGCGCACGACGCGCATCAAGACGATGGAGGCGTAAGATGTATGTCGCGGTAAAAGGTGGCGAAGCGGCAATCGCCAACGCCCACAGCCTGCTGGCCGACCGCCGGCGTGGCGACCGTTCGGTGCCCGCCCTTCGTCTCGACCAGATCGTCGAGCAGCTGGCGCTCGGCGTCGACCGGGTGATGAGCGAAGGCTCGCTCTATGATCGTGAACTGGCCGCGCTCGCCATCGTCCAGGCGCGCGGCGACATGATCGAGGCGATCTTCCTGGTGCGCGCCTACCGCACCACGCTGCCGCGCTTCGGCTACTCCAGGCCCATCGACACCGCCAACATGCTGGTCGAGCGGCGCGTCTCGGCGACCTACAAGGATCTGCCCGGCGGCCAGTTGCTCGGACCGACCTTCGACTACACCCACCGGCTGCTCGATCCCGAGCTTGCCGCCGGCGCCGATGTCGCCGAGCCCTTGCTGCGCGACACGGAAGCGCAAGCCATGCCGCGCGTCTCGGCGATCCTCGCCCGCGAAGGCTTGATCGAACCGGATGGCGACATGCCGCAGGACCATGTCCCCGGCGACATCACCCGCGAGCCGCTCGAATTCCCGATGGCGCGCGACATCCGCCTGCAGGCGCTGTCACGCGGCGATGAAGGGTTCCTGCTGGCGCTCGGCTATTCCACCCAGCGCGGCTATGCCCGCAATCACCCCTTCGTCGGCGAGATCCGCATCGGCGAAGTCGAGCTGGAGCTCGACGTGCCCGAACTGCCCTTCTCGGTGCCGCTCGGCACTGTCCGCGTCACGGAATGCCAGATGGTCAACCAGTTCAAAGGCTCGGCCAAGGCGCCGCCGCAATTCACCCGCGGCTACGGCCTCGTCTTCGGCCAGAGCGAGCGCAAGGCGATGGCCATGGCACTCTGCGACCGGGCGCTGCGCGCGAAAGAGCTCGGCGAGGATGTCGTCGCCGCGGCCCAGGACGAGGAGTTCGTCATCTCGCATTCCGACAATGTCCAGGCGACCGGCTTCGTCGAACATCTGAAGCTGCCGCACTATGTCGACTTCCAGGCAGAACTCGATCTCGTACGCCGCATGCGCACCGAATATGACGCGCGCGAAAACCCCGTGAAGGTCGAAGAGAAGCGGGAGGCTGCGGAATGATCGAGGGCCTTTCCCACATGACCTTCATCGTCCGCGATCTCGAGCGGATGACCGAAATCCTCGAGGGCGTATTCGACGCACGCGAAGTCTATGCCAGCGACGCCAGGCAGTTCTCGCTGTCGCCCGAAAAATTCTTCCTGATCGGTGACATCTGGGTCGCCATCATGGAGGGCGAACCCTTGCCGGAGCGCAGCTACAACCACATCGCCTTCAAGATCGATGACGCCGATTTCGACCGCTATGCCGAGCGCATCGGCAGGCTCGGCCTCGACATGCGCCCGCCGCGCCCGCGCGTCGAGGGTGAAGGCCGCTCGATCTATTTCTACGACGAAGACAACCACATGTTCGAACTGCACACCGGCACGCTCAATGAGCGGCTGGCGCGCTATGCCAGGGGATCGGAGGCTGCGGAATGAATTTAGTGCCCGACGCCACCATGGCCGCCACCATCGTGGGAATGACCGCCATAGCCGTCATACCCGGAGTAATCACCATTCCCGACGCCCAGGGACTCACCTTGAGAGCCTTCTTTGGGGCCGGGCAAAATCATGCGCCGAAGGAAGAAGAGAACGACGCCGGCGAACACCACCAACAGAATTCCGAGATGCATCCATCCGGTCGAGTTCATCTGAATTCGCCCCTGTATCCGCGTCCTGGACGCCAATTCGATAGCACAATGTGGATGTGATCGCCATGACCGACATCGCCACCTACAACTTCGCCTATCTCGACGAACAGACCAAAAGGATGATCCGCCGCGCGATCCTCAAGGGCATCGCCATCCCGGGATATCAGGTGCCGTTCGCCTCGCGCGAAATGCCGATGCCCTATGGCTGGGGCACTGGCGGCGTCCAGGTCACCGCTTCGATCATCGGCCCGGACGATGTGCTGAAGGTCATCGACCAGGGCGCCGACGACACCACCAACGCGGTCTCGATCCGCGCCTTCTTCAAGAAGGTCGCCAACGTCGCGGTGACGACTGACACCGCCAGCGCCACCATCATCCAGACCCGTCACCGCATTCCCGAGCATCCGCTGACGGCGGGCCAGGTGCTGGTCTACCAGGTGCCGATTCCGGAACCCTTGCGCTTCCTCGAGCCACGCGAGACCGAAACGCGGAAAATGCATGCGCTGGAAGAATACGGCCTCATGCATGTGAAACTTTACGAGGACATCGCCAAACACGGCCGCATCGCCACCACCTATGCCTATCCGGTCAAGGTCGAGGGCCGCTATGTGATGGACCCGTCGCCGACGCCGAAATTCGACAATCCCAAGATGCACCGCTCGCCGGCGCTGCAGCTGTTCGGCGCCGGGCGCGAAAAGCGCATCTATGCGGTGCCGCCCTTCACCGAAGTGGTCAGCCTCGACTTCGAGGATCATCCGTTCGAGGTGCAGACCTTCGACCAGCCCTGCGCGCTGTGCGCGGCCGAGAACGTCTATCTCGACGAAGTCATCCTCGACGACCATGGCGGTCACATGTTCGTCTGCTCCGACACGGACCATTGCGAGAAGCGGCGGGCGGACGGCCATCGCGGCCACCTTGCTCCAGAAAGCCATCTTGCCTCGGGAACAAGGGAGCCGGCGCAATGACCGACGAACCGCTGCTGCGTGTCGCAGCACTTTCTAAATTCTACGGCTCGCGCGTCGGCTGCGACAACGTCTCCTTCGACCTGTGGCCGGGCGAAGTCCTGGCTGTGGTCGGCGAGTCCGGCTCCGGCAAGACGACATTGCTCAACTGCCTGTCGACGCGGCTGCTGCCCTCCTCCGGCAGCGCCAGCTACCGCATGCGTGACGCCCAGTTCCGCGAGCTCTACCGCATGAGTGAGGCCGAGCGCCGCTTCCTGATGCGCACCGACTGGGGGTTTGTCCACCAGAACCCGGCCGACGGCCTGCGCATGACGGTGTCGGCCGGCGCCAATGTCGGCGAGCGGCTGATGGCGGTCGGCGACCGCCACTACGGCAGGATCCGCGCCACCGCCGTCGACTGGCTATCGCGCGTCGAGATCGACGAGGACCGCATCGACGACGAGCCCCGCGCCTTTTCCGGCGGCATGCGCCAGCGCCTGCAGATTGCCCGCAACCTCGTCACCGGCCCGCGTCTGGTGTTCATGGACGAGCCAACCGGCGGCCTCGACGTCTCGGTCCAGGCGCGCCTGCTCGACCTGCTGCGCGGTCTGGTCACCGATCTTGGTCTGGCGGCCATCGTCGTCACCCATGACCTTGCCGTGGCGCGGCTTTTGTCGCAGCGCATGATGGTGATGAAGGACGGCCGCGTCGTCGAAAGCGGTCTCACCGACCGCGTGCTCGACGACCCGCGCGCGCCTTACACGCAATTGCTTGTTTCCTCGATTCTGCAGGTTTGACGATGGCGCCAAGGCACCCCCCTCTGGCCTGCCGGCCATCTCCCCCTCAAGGGGGGAGATTGGCTATCGTCCTCGGTTTCGCCACTCTCCAACGTTGCAGAACAAGCGCAACGAGAAAGCTGCCGATCTCCCCCCTTGAGGGGGAGATGCCTGGCAAGGCAGAGGGAGGCGTTGGCCCGCAAACGAACGACAATTGGAGGCCCTTCTGATGGCAACCCCCCTCGTTGTCTCCGACGTCGCCAAGAGTTTCACCATGCACCTGCGCGACGGCATCAAACTGCCTGTTGTCGCCGGTGTCTCGTTCTCGATGAGGGCTGGCGAATGCACCGTGCTCGGCGGTCCTTCCGGTGCCGGCAAGAGCTCGATCCTGAAGATGCTCTACGGCAACTACGCCGTCGACGAAGGCCAGATCATCGTCACGCATGATGATGGGCTGATCGACCTCGCCACCGCCAGCCCGCGCACCGTGCTGGCCATACGCCGGCAAACGATCGGCTATGTCAGCCAGTTCCTGCGCACCGTGCCGCGCGTCTCGGCGCTCGACGTCGTCGCCGAACCGCTGGTTGAGCGCGGCGAGGATCGCGAGATTGCCCGCGGCAAGGCGCGCGCCTTGCTGGCGCAGCTCAACCTGCCGGAGAAACTCTGGGCCTTGCCGCCTGCGACCTTCTCCGGCGGCGAGCAGCAGCGCGTCAACATCGCGCGCGGCTTCATCACCGAGCATCCGATCCTGTTGCTCGACGAGCCGACAGCCTCGCTCGATGCCAGGAACCGCGATGTCGTGATCGAACTCATCGCCGCCAAGAAGGCTGCAGGTGTCGCCCTGCTCGGCATCTTCCATGACCACGATGTGCGCGAGGCGGTTGCCGACCGCATCATCGACGTCACCGCTTTCGCGCCCGGAAAAATCGCCGCATGACCAGGAAATTATCCGAGACGCCGTTGATCCATCCGACGGCGGAGGTGCAGAACTCGACGCTCGGCCGTTGGACCGAGATCGCCGACCGCAGCCGGGTCTCGGAAAGCGAACTCGGCGACTATTCCTACATGATGCAGGACTGCGCCGTCTGGTGCGCGACGATCGGCAAGTTCGCCAACATCGCGGCCAGCGTGCGCATCAACGCCACCAACCACCCGACCTGGCGGCCGACGCTGCATCACTTCACCTATCGCGCCTCGGACTACTGGGACGATGCCGAGCACGAGAGCGAATTCTTCGCCCAGCGCCGCGCCAAGCGGGTCACCATCGGCCACGACACCTGGCTCGGTCACGGCTCGACCATCCTGCCCGGCGTCACCATCGGCGATGGCGCCGCGGTCGGCGCCGGCGCTGTCGTCTCGAAAGATGTCGCGCCCTATACGATCGTCGCCGGCGTGCCGGCAAAGCCGATCCGCGAGCGCTTCGATCGCCGCACGGCCGAACGCTACCAGGCGCTGGCCTGGTGGGACTGGGACCATGCAAGGCTGCGGGCCGCGTTGGATGACTTCCGGGAGCTCGAGGCCGAGGCGTTCTTGGAGAAATATGGCGGATAGCGACGCCAGGAACGGGCTGTCACTGACGCTGGGCAGCGGGGGCAAACCGCCCCCGCCCCTGCTATCCGCATGACGTGCCTCTCGACACCGGCATCGACGCCATGACGGCCCTTGTCTGGAACGCCTGAAGGACGGCCTCGCCATCGCCGGCGCGCGACGGGCGAGTATATGCGCATCAAGTGGTGCCGTCTGGCCACCGGCGCCAGCTCGCCAGGCCTGCATTCCACATCACCTTCGACTGCTGATCCTGGGCCGGCCGCAGACTCCGGCCTGTGGAGCGTAACAAAACTGACATCAACGCGACACGGCAGGTTCATGTGGCTGCGCTAGGCGAATGCCTGACGATCAATGGTCCGGACTGGAACCTGCCGCCATGCCAGCAAATTCCGCCACGCTCGAAATCCGCGGTGTCACCCGACGATTTGGCAAGAACACTGCCGTCAGCGACATCAACATCGCGATCCCGCAGGGTCAGATGGTTGGCGTCATCGGCCGTTCGGGCGCCGGCAAATCAACCCTCCTTCGCATGATCAACCGTCTCATCGATCCCAGCCAGGGGTCGATTTTTTTTGACGGCGCCGAGGTCTCGAAGCTGAGCGGTTCGCCGCTGCGGCGCTGGCAGCGTGACTGCGCCATGATCTTCCAGCAGTTCAACCTGGTGCCGCGCCTCGACGTGCTGACCAATGTGCTGCTCGGCAAGCTGAACCACCGCTCGACCATCACCAACCTGTTCGGCATGTTCTCGCGCGCCGAATGCGCCGAGGCGGTCGCGGCACTCGAGCGGCTCGACATCGTCCGCACCGCGCTGCAGCCCGCCGGCACCTTGTCGGGCGGCCAGCAGCAGCGCGTCGCCATCGCTCGTGCCATGATGCAGCAGCCCAGAGTGATCCTCGCCGACGAGCCGATCGCCTCGCTCGACCCGCTCAACGCCAAGGTGGTGATGGATTCGCTGCAGGACATCAATTTGCGCGAAGGCATCACCGTCGTCACCAATCTGCACACGCTGGACACCGCCCGCACCTACTGCAACCGCATCATCGGCATGGCTGCCGGCAAGGTCGTCTTCGACGGCCCGCCGGAAGAGCTCAACCGCGAGGCGGTGCGCCTCGTCTACGGCGCCGACAGCAATGGCCAGGAAATCTCCGAGGCCATCACCTCGACCAGCGTTGCCTTCAGCCGAAAGATCGCCGCATCCGCCGGACCGCTCGAGCCCGCATTCCCGGGATATTGAGAGCGGTTGGGATCGCCAGCCCACGTCAAGGGCACCTGTCAAAATCGATAACGCTGCCGGCGCGGGGCCGGAACCTACAGGAGAGATATCCAATGTTCAGGAAGATGGTCTTTGGCGCCGTTTCGGTGCTCGCCATGGCGACCAGCATGGCCCATGCCGCCGACATGAAGGAATTTCGCGTCGGCATTCTCGGCGGCGAAAACGAAACCGACCGGCTGCGCAACTATCAGTGCCTCGCCGACCATCTGAAGGCCGAATTCGGCTTCGAAAAGGTTTCGTTGTTCCCCGCCGCCGACTATGACGGCGTCATCCAGGGCCTGCTCGGCGGCACGCTCGACTTCGCCGAGCTCGGCGCTTCCGGCTACGCCAGCGTCGCTCTCAAGGACCCGAAGGCGGTCACCCCGATCCTCACCACCCAGCAGACCGACGGCGCCACCGGCTATTATTCGATCGGCCTGGCGCTGAAATCCTCCGGCATTACCGACATCAAGTCGGCCAAGGGTAAGAAGCTCGGCTACGCCGATCCGGATTCGACCTCCGGCTACCTGATCCCGCTGACCCAGATCCCGAAGGACACCGGCGCTTCGAACGAAACCTTCTTCGCCTCGACCCAGTTCAACGGCGGTCACGAGAACAACGTCCTGGCCGTGCGTGACGGCAAGGTCGACGTGGCGGTGGACGATTCTTCCGGCATCGGCGACTTCAAGGACGGCTACACCTCGGGCACCTTCCACAAGGAAGTCGCAAAGGGCGCCGTCGACCCCAACGACTTCGTCGAGGTCTGGCGCTCGGGCCTGATCCCGAACGGCCCGCTGGTCGTGCGCACCGCGCTCGGCAGTGAAATGACGGCCAAGCTCGCCGACTTCTTCACGCAGTTGCCGAAGAAGGACAAGGCTTGCTTCGAAGGCGTCGAGGGCGGCGATTTTACCGGCTACGTCCCGGTTAAGGCGGACTTCTACAACGTCATCGTCGAAGCCCGTAAGGCAGCCATCGGCGGCTAACGGCGAAATCAGGAAGGGCGGCGTCGAGAAAACGCCGCCCTTCTTGCATGTCCGATCATGACCCTTTCCGTGACAGCCCCTTCCGGCGCCACTCATCAGATGGCCGACGCCTGGCGTCGCCAGACGTCCTTGCGCCGGCTCTACACCGCCATCGGTGTCGGCCTGCTCATCACCGCGCTCGGCAGCACCATGTGGTTCGCCGACGAGGCCAATGCCGGGCATTTCTTCGACCGGTTGCCGCATTTGCTGGATTTCCTGAGCTGGCTCGTCCCCAAGGACTGGAACGATGTCTGGCGGGCGATGTTCGACATCACTTCCCCGCGTGACACCGGTACCCAGGAATTCAATTTTCCGCTTGGCCGCGCCTATGTCTGGGGCAGCTTCTACATCCCCGAATATTTCGAGCTGATGCTGACCACGCTCAACGTGGCCCTGGTCTCGACCTTCATCGGCTTCGTCTTCGCCGTGCCGTTCTCCTTCATCGCGGCGCGCAATTTGACGCCGCATCCGGTGCTGCGGCTGATCGTCAAGCGCCTCATGGAACTGCTGCGCGCCTTTCCCGAGATCGTCATCGCCGGCCTGTTCGCCGCCATCGTCTCGATCGGCCCGATCGCCGCCATCATCGCCATCGGCCTGCACTCGATCGGCGCGCTGGGCAAGCTGTTCTACGAGATCAACGAGAACATCGACATGCGCGCCGAGGAAGGCCTGAGGGCCGTCGGCGCCAACTGGTTCGAGCGGGTTCGCTTCGCCGGCCTGCCGCAGGTGCTGCCCAACTTCATGTCCTACACGCTGCTGCGTGTTGAGATAAATGTCCGCATTTCCACCATCATGGGCGCGGTCGGCGGCGGCGGTATCGGCGAGGAGTTGAAGCTGTCGATCTCGCGCGGCTTCGGCGCCAAGACGATAGCCCTCGTGCTGCTCCTGTTCACGACGATCTTCATCGTCGACCAGTTCTCCGCCTGGCTGCGCCGCAAGCTGGTCGGCGAGCAGGCTTTCGTGATGAGCGCTTGACCATGGCCACCATGACCGCCGATCAGATCCAGTCGATCGAAGAGCGCTTCCCGCAGGTATTCCAGCGGCCGTTCCACAAGCGCTTCGGGCCGCTGATGCTGCTTGGCGGCATCTTTCTCTACCTGCTGTACGCATTGTGGTTCTTCAACCTGCCGCAGGTCATGCGGGAATCGCACTGGGAGCGCCTGCCGCTGTTCCTGACCCAGTGGATCAGCTACGACGTGCAGCCGATCTTCCGCCTCGACGAACCGCAGATCACTGCCAAATATCCACGCTTCTCGGTGCTCGGCCCGAACCCGGATCCGGACTGGGTCAAGACCAATGCCGATGGTTCGGTGACGATCCTGATCGACGGCACCGCCAAGTCGATTACCTTCACCAAGACGCAAGCGACGATAATTGCCAACGGTGAGACCGTTGCGGTCGCACTCGGCACCGGCAAGCCGCTGATCTCGGGACCGGTTCCCGGCTGGATCACCGCGCATGAGGATGAGGTCGTCGCCGACATGGGCTTTGCCGGCGAGGCCCGCGTCGCCGTTGACCGCGTCAGGATCCGAAAGCGCTTTCTAGGCTGGGCAAACTTCGTCTTCGACACGCGTTCGCCTTTCTTCGGCAAGTCGGCAAGCGAAGTCGCTTCGCTGATCGTCTCCGGACCGGAACTGAAACCAGGCACGTCAAATCTGGCGCTGGCCGGCGACAACATCTGGAACAACGCCCAGTGGCAGCATGGCGATGTCTGGACGAAGCTCCTGCAGACCATCGTTATGGCCTTTCTCGGCACCATGCTGGGCGGCATCGTCGCCTTCCCGCTGGCCTTCTTCGCCGCCCGTAACATCACGCCCAGCCGGCTGGTCAACCAGGTGCTCAAGCGCTTCTTCGATTTCATGCGCTCCATCGACATGCTGATCTGGGCGCTGTTCTTCACCCGTGCCTTCGGGCCGGGACCGCTGGCGGGCAGTGCGGCGATCTTCTTCACAGAGGTCGGCACGCTCGGCAAAACCTATTCCGAGGCGCTGGAGAACATCGACGACAAGCCGCGCGAGGGGATTACCTCGACCGGAGCCAACGGCCTCCTGGTGCAGCGCTACGGCGTGCTGCCGGAAGTGGTGCCGGTGTTCATCAGCCAGACGCTCTACCAGTGGGAATCCAACACCCGCGGCGCCACCATCATCGGCGCTGTCGGTGCCGGCGGCATCGGCCTGAAGCTGTGGGAAGCGATGCGCACCAACTCCAACTGGGCCAACGTCTTCTACATGGTGCTGCTGATCCTGCTCGTCGTCTTCATCTTCGACAACATCTCCAACTTCCTGCGCCGCCGGCTGAGCCGGACCATCCACGACTACAACAGGATCCAGGCTGAGCAGGGGTAGGCTTGTGATGCAGACGCGCAAGTCGTCTCGACCAGCGCCAAAGGATCGACCCCCACTCCGTCGAGCTTCGCTCGACACCTCTCCCCCGATCGACGGGGTAGAGGAAAGCGCCAGGCTGTCCGAGCCGACGCCTGTCCTCTTAGGCCGAGTGTCCTCCCAGGCCGAGGCTTCCTTCCTCTCCCTCCGGAGGGGGGAGAGCGACTATCTGGGGTGTCAAGTTGCACTCGCGAACTCGTTGCGCGCATCGCGTGCTTTTGCATTGAGGATGACGAGGAGTTTTCTGGCGAGTGCGATGCGGATGAGCATTTTTGGCTTTCCCGCCTGTTGCAACCGTTGAGCGAAAGCTTTGAGATTGGGATCGAATTTGGCCACGATGGCTGCGACGATGAAGAGGATGCCACGCGGCCCGGCGCGTCCGCCGCGCACATGCCTGTTGCCGGTGCGCTTGCCGCTATCGTTGGCGAAGGGAGCGAGGCCTGCCAGCTTGGCGATGGCCTTGTTGGAGATGAGGCCGATCTCGGGCAGTTCGGCCATCAGGCGGGCGACGGTGCGTCCGGCCACGCCCTTCAGCGAACGAAAGGCCTGCTCCAGCCTGGCCCACAGCGGATCGTCATCGATCATCGAGGCAATCTCGCCTTCCAGGCGCCGTTGCTCGCGCTTGAGGAAGGCCAGCATCGCCTCGATGCTGGCGCATACCTCGGCGTCGCGTGCGGCACTTCTACGCTGCTTGTTGATGGTCGCATCGCCGACAATCTGGCAAAGCCGGCCAACCAACGCGGCAAGCCGCTGCTGGGCGGCGCTTGGCGGTGGCGTCGGCACAGTGTTCTTGACTGCGCCGTAGTGGGCGATGACAGCGGCGTCGATCCTGTCGGTCTTCTCAAGATAGCCCATCGCCTCGGCGAAACGGCGCACGCTCTTGGCATTGACCACGCCGCACGGCATGCCGTGCGCCCACAAGAGCATGAATCCCAGCCGTTCATAGCCGCCCGATGCCTCCATCACCGCAAGGGCTGCGTCATGGCTGCGGCAGAACAGCCAAAGAGCTGCGATCCCCGCCGCGTCGTTGGCGAAGCGCGCTGCCGCTCCGCCAGGCCAGACATGCGCGTCCAGCCAATCTTTCGAAACATCAACTCCACAAATAATCCTGTTCACGGTAACCTGCCTTGTGCGTACGGTTGGAACCAAGCGACTGTTCGGTCGTGCGTGATGAAGGCGAAGATCCCAAGCTCTCCCGCGGCTGTAACTCAGATGGTACGGGCGACTTCGCCAAGCCAAGGTCCGGGTGGCCGCCCGGACCTTGGCTCAATCGCTCTAATCCCACGAAATCTCTCTCGTGTAGATACAAGGTGGCTCGGCGAAGCCGAGACGGAGTGGGGGAACCACCTGGCAACCGCCGCAAACGCAAATAGAAAATGGGCCAGGGCGCCTAAGCCGCCTTCTTCCACCCGCTCTTGATATGCCTATACCCCTCCCGATAGACCGCTTCCGGCGTCTCTGAGAAATCCCGCCACACCTTGGTCGCCGCCGCCAAATCCTTGAGTGAGCGGCCGAACGCCTCGATCGTCAGCCAATCGTCATAGCCGCTCTTGCGGATGGCGGAAAACGTTTCGGTCCACGGAATGTTGCCGCGCCCCGGCACGCCGCGATCGTTCTCCGAGATATGGATATGCACGACATTCCTGCGGTGTTTCGTGTAGGCGCCGATCGGGTCGGCCTCCTCGATATTGGCGTGGAAGGTGTCGTACATCGCCTTGATGTGCGGCCGGTCGATGGCGTCGATATGCTCCGACAGGTCCGCCATCGTGTTGAGCAGGTAGCATTCGAAGCGGTTCAGCGCCTCGAGCCCGATGGTGACGCCCTTGTTGCCGGCATGGTCGCCGATGGCGCGCTGCGAGCCGACGGAGCGCTTCTTCTCCGCGGCCGTCGGCCCAGAGCCGGAAAAGGACCCGAGCGTCGAATGCAGAGGGCCGCTCAGCGTGCTGGCGCCAAGCGCCTGCGCGCAGTCGATCGCCCATTTCATGTAGTCGACACCGGCCTTGCGGGTTGCCGCGTCGGCCGCGATCAAATTCATCGCCGGATCGCCCATGGCCGAAACCGCAGTCCGCTCCAGCCCGATGCGGTCGAGCAGATCGCCGAGCTTTTTATAATCGTCCGGCGTGCCGGCGAAGATCGGTATCTCGACGCCATCGAAACCGGTCGCCTTGATGTCGCGCAGCAGCGGCTCGTGTTTCTTCGACACCGCCGTCGTCCACAAGAACATGCACATGCCGATTTTCATCGACGACCCCTCCCTTTGACGGCGCACTGGCTGTTCCGCCAGCTTCGCGCCATGCCCCCTCATCCGGCCGCTTCGCGGCCACCTTCTCCCCGCTGGGGAGAAGAGACTTGGCGTCGCGCCATCTCCTCCTCCTCCCCCTCGGGGAGAGGTCGGATTGCCCCGAATTGCCCTTCGCAATTCGGCTGGCAATCCGGGTGAGGGGGTCTTCGTTACCCGCCGCGCCACTAAAGCTTCGTCCACGCCCCGTTTTTCTTCGACGACTTCACGCAAGCCTCGATGAAGGCCATGCCCTCGACGCCGTCCTGTATGGTCGGGAAGACGACATCCTTTGCCGGCTTGCCGCCCTTGCGGCGTGCCGCCCGGATGGCGCGTGCGGCCTCCTGGTAGATGTTGGCGAAACCTTCGAGATAGCCCTCGGGATGGCCCGACGGGACGCGGCTGACACGGCCCGCCACCGGCAGCGCGCCGGCGCCGTTGCGGGTGATCAATTGCTTTGGCTGGCCGAACGGCGTGTACCAGAGATAGTTCGGGTCGGCCTGCACCCATTCCAGCCCACCCTTCGAGCCATAGATGCGCAGCTTCAGCCCGTTCTCATGGCCGGGCGCCACCTGGCTTGCCCAGATCATGCCCTTGGCCGGGTGCGTCTTGCCGGTAGGCTTGAAGCGCAGCATGACGTTGACGTTATCATCCAGTAACCGTCCCGGCACGAAGGCGTCGAGATCGGCCGACAGGGAGTCCAGTTCCAGCCCCGAGACGAAGCGGGCGAGGTTGTAGGCATGCGTGCCGATATCGCCCAGCGCACCGCCGGCACCTGCCTGCTTGGGGTCGGAGCGCCACGCCGCCTGCTTCTGGCCTGTCGCCGCCAAATCCTCGGTCAGCCAGTCTTGCGGATATTCGGACTGCACGATGCGGATGTCGCCGAGCACGCCCTTGGCGACCATTTCGCGTGCTTGCCGCACCATCGGATAGGCGGTGTAGTTGTGCGTCAGCACGAACACCTTGCCGGTCTTCTCGACTATCGCCGCAAGCTTTTTCGCCTCGGCCAGCGTCGTCGCCAGCGGCTTGTCGCAGATGACGTGGATGCCGGCCTCGAGGAAAGCTTTTGCCGCCGGCACATGCACATTGTTGGGCGTGACTATGGCCACCGCCTCGATGCCGTCGGGGCGCTTCGCCTCGGCCTTGGCCATCTCGGCATAGGATGGGTAGCTGCGTGCGGGGTCGAGCCCCAGTTCGGCGGCCGAGGCCTTGGCACGGGCCGGGTCGGCTGACAAAGCGCCGGCAACCAGCACGAACTCGTTGTCCAGCCGCGCCGCGATCCGATGCACCGCGCCGATGAAGGCGCCTTGCCCGCCGCCGACCATGCCGTAGCGGATCGGGCCGCCTCCCGTTTCCGACTTCGATGCGCCGACCATATCTTGCTCCTCGCTGTTGCTTACCCCCTTGAGGGAGGTCGATCCGCGCAGCGGATCGGGTGGGGTCGTTGAGGCAGAGTGCGGTGTGAACCGACCCACCCGGCCTTTGGGCCACCCTCCCCGCGAAGGGGAGGGAAAATCGAGCTAGATTCCCATCATGGCGCGCAGCAACTTCTTGTCGGTGGTGCCAGCGGCGAAGTCGTCGAATGCCTTTTCCGTCACCCGGATGATGTGGTGCTCGATGAAAGGCGCGCCTTCGGCCGCACCATCCTCCGGATGCTTCAGGCAGCACTCCCACTCCAGCACCGCCCAGGAATCATAATTGTACTGCGTCAGCTTGGAGAAGATGCCGCCGAAATCCACCTGTCCATCGCCCAGCGAACGGAAGCGCGCGGCGCGGTTGGTCCAGCTCTGATAGCCGGAATAGACGCCTTGCCGGCCGGTCGGGTTGAACTCGGCGTCCTTGACGTGGAACGCCTTGATGCGCTCGTGATAGATGTCGATGAATTCGAGATAGTCGAGCTGCTGCAGCAGGAAATGCGACGGATCGTAATTGATGTTGCAGCGCTTGTGGCCGCCGACCGCGTCGAGGAACATCTCGAAAGTGGCGCCGTCGAAAACGTCTTCAGACGGGTGAATTTCATAGCCGACATCGACGCCGTTGTCCTCGTACACGTCGAGAATCGGCTTCCAGCGTTTGCCGAGCTCGCCAAACGCTTCCTCAATGAGTCCAGCCGGCCGCTGCGGGAACGGATAGAGGTAAGGGAAAGCCAGCGAGCCGGTAAACGACACTGAAGCATTCAGGCCTAGATTACGCGATGCTTTGGCGCCGAACTTCATCTGCTCGACAGCCCACTTCTGCCGGGCTGCGGGATTGTTATGCACCGATGGCGGCGCAAAGCCATCCATCTGCGCGTCATAGGCAGGATGCACCGCCACCAATTGCCCCTGCAGATGCGTCGACAATTCCGTGATCTCGACGCCGGCGTCGGCGCAAATGCCTTTCACCTCGTCGCAATAGGCCTTGGAAGAGGCTGCCTTCTTGAGATCGAACAGCCGCGCGTCCCAGGTCGGGATCTGCACGCCCTTGTAGCCGAGACCGGCCGCCCATTTGGTGATCGACGCCAGTGAGTTGAACGGCGCGGCGTCGCCCGCGAACTGCGCCAGAAACAGCCCCGGGCCCTTCATTGTCGTCGGCATCGGCATCCTCCCTCATTTCTCTCGCGACCGAGCATAGCGCCGATTGGAAACAGGGCCAGCCACTTTGGTCTTTTCTCAACGGGCGCTTGCACGCACCACCATTCTGGTATTACCAAATGTGGAATTTTGGTCAAGCCTTGCAATGCGCCATCATGACCCCAAAACCACCCGGCGCAGGCATATATATCTCAATATAATCAAGGAAATACTCCACAGCGAAAGTTGCATCCCGGCGCTTCTTGCCGATCCGGATAATTTGCTGTAGACCTCGCTTCAGGCCCAATTGGTCGAACCAGTTTGCGAGAAAAGGCTGGGAACGCCTTGGGGAGGAACCTTTGTGTCGCCTTTTGGCGATGCATGTCGCAGGCGAACCATAGAGACGAGTTGGGAAGGACAGACCATGCATCTTTCGACGCACAACTGGATGCGCGCGGAACCCTTGGAAACGACGCTCAAGCGCATCAAGAAATTCGGCTATGAGTCGATCGAGATTTCCGGCGAACCCGAGCAGTACAAGACCAGGGAGACCCGGGCGCTGCTGAAGGAGCATGGCATTCGTTGCTGGGGCGCGGTGACCCTGATGCTGGGCGAGCGCAACCTTGCCGCCAGGAACCAGGGCCAGCGCGAGCGTTCCGTTCAGTATGTCAAGGACGTGCTGACCATGGTCAGCGAACTCGATGGCGAGATCATCACGCTGGTTCCGGCGACCGTCGGCAAGGTCGTGCCTGACGGCACCGAGGAAGAGGAATGGAAGTGGGTCGTCGACGCCACCCGCGAATGCTTCACCCACGCCAAGAAGGTCGGCGTCAAGATCGCTGTTGAACCGCTCAACCGCTTCGAGACCTATCTGTTCAATCGCGGCGCCCAGGCGCTGGCTTTGGCCGACGCGGTCAGCCCCGAATGCGGTGTCTGCCTCGACGCCTACCACCTCCATATGGAAGAATTTAACGTCTATGACGCGATCCGGCAGGCCGGAAAGCGCCTGTTCGACTTCCATGTCGCCGACAACAACCGCTTCGCCGCCGGTCTCGGCCAGATCGACTGGCCGAAGATCGTCGCCACCTTGCGCGAGATCGGCTACGACGGCGCGTTGACCAACGAGTTCGTCGCGCCCGTCGACCGGACGCCGGCGGCCCCCTATCCCGACATGGTCGAGCGCAATCCGGTCGATATCTCGCCCGAACAGCTGAAGTTCATCCAGGACCACGGCTCCAGCGTGCTCACCGAGAAATTCTACACCGACCAGATGCGCATCAACGCCGAAACGTTGCTGCCGCTGATCAAGTAGTCGACTGCCTCAGGGAAATTCGCCCTTCCGCCCTGACCGGCGCAGGGCTGGGGAAGAATATGCGTATCAAGTCCGTCCAAGCCTGGTGGATCCGCGTTCCGATCGAAGCCGCTCGGCAGCACCGCAGCGACTTCGGTCAGGTGACGACCTTCGACGCCGCCATCCTGCGCATCGAGACCGATGACGGGCTGGTCGGCTGGGGCGAAGGCAAGAACGCCGCCGGCAGTGCCGGCAGCTACGGTGCGCTCGTCCATATGCTGAACCATGAGGTCGGGCCGCAGCTGGTTGGCCGCGATCCGGCCGACATCGGCGTCATCTGGGAGATGCTCTACAATGGCGTGCGCCACGACAGCGCCGCACGCGGCGGCCACGCCATGCCGCAGCTGGCGCGGCGCGGCATGAGCATCGCGGCGATCAGCGCCGTCGACATCGCCCTGTGGGACATTCTTGGCAAATCGCTTGGCGTTCCTGTCTGGCGGCTGCTCGGCGGCCGCAAGCTCGATCGCATGCCGGCTTACGCGTCTGGCGGCTGGGCGGCCGCCGACGCCATCGGCGAGCAGTTGAAGTCCTATATCGCCAAGGGCGGTTTCAAGGCACTGAAGATGCGGGTTGGCGCCATGGACGGCGCGGCGCACATTTCCGCCACCCGCGTGCGCGCCGCACGGCAGGCGCTCGGCCCCGATGTCGAACTGATGGTCGACGCGCACGGCACCTACACGGTGGCTGAAGCCAAGCGCTTCATCCATCTCGTCAACGACCTTGACCTGGCGTGGTTCGAGGAACCTATCATCGCCGACGATAAGCCGGGCATGGCCGAAGTGCGGGCAAGTGGCGCCGTTCCGATCGCCACCGGCGAAAGCGAGGCGACCCGCTACGCCTTCCGCGACCTTGCCGTGCTCAAAGCCGCCGACATCTTCCAGCCCGATCCCGCCTTCTGCGGCGGCATCAGCGAGGCGATGAAGATCGGCACCATCGCCAGCGCCTTCAATCTGCGCTTTGCACCGCATTTGTGGGCCGGCGCGCCCTGTTTTTTCGCAGGCTTGCATGTCTGCGCCGCCTCGCCGTCGAGTTTCACCGTCGAATATTCGCTCGGCGCCAACCCGATGATCCATGATCTGGTCGAAGAGACTGTCGAAGCCAGGGACGGTATGATAGCGATCCCGGAAAAACCGGGTCTGGGATTCACCATTTCGGAGCGGTTCCTGGAGGCGCACGCGCAACGCGGTTGACGATGAAAGAAAAGAACCTTCTCGCGGAACTCGCTGCCTACCTGTTCTCCCATTCGGACAAGGAGAGCGGCCGAACGCCATCGGAGCGCGAACTGGCGGAGCATTTCGCCGTCAGCCGCGGTCAGATCCGCGAGGCGCTGGCCATCCTGGAGGCCATGCGCATCGTTGAGCGCCGGGCCAAGTCCGGCATCTACATCGACACCAAGCAGGCCAGTGTGGAGGCCATGGCGCTCTTTGCCCGCGCGGGCCTGCCGCTCGACCCGATCCAGATCTACGAGACGGTCGAACTGCGCAAGATCCACGAGATCAAGGCGGCCGAACTTGCCTGTTCGCGTGCCACAGAGGAAAATTTCGAGCGGCTGCGCGAAATCCTGAAGGCTTCGGAAGAGCGCATCGCCGCCGGCGAAGGGCTTGCCAGGGAAGACCGCGAATTTCACCTCGAAATCGTGCGCGCCACCAAGAACAGCGTCTTCCACAATGTCTGCAGCGTCTACTACATGATGGGCGAGCAGCGCCTGCCGATCTATTTCAACGACCCCGAGCGCAACGTGCGCTCGCATGCCGAGCATATCCAGATCTATGAGGCGCTGCTGCGCCGCGACGGCAATCTCGCACAGGCGCTGATGAGCGCCCATCTGCAGGGCGCTGAGAGCTACTGGAAGGGCCTGATCGAGGGCCATGGCGAGGAGCCGCAAAGCCCGGCGCTCGAAAAAGCTTGACCGACATGGCCCGTATCCTCACGACCCACGCCCTGCACCCGCGCGCCTCGGCTATGCTCTCCGGCGCCGGAGAGCTCGTCGTCGCCTCCGCCATCGATCCGGCCACGCTGGCCGCCGAAGCCAGGAATGCCGACATCGTCATCGTGCGCGCGCCGCTGCCCCCACAGCTTTTCGACGGCGCAAAGCTGCTGCGGGCGGCAATCCGTCATGGCGCCGGGCTCGACATGATCCCGATGGAAGCAGCGACGGCCGCCGGCGTGCTGGTGGCGAATGTGCCGGCGGTCAATGCCCGATCGGTGGCCGAACACGTCATGTTCGTGGCCCTCGCCTTGCTGCGCAACTTCCGCGTCGTCGACCGCGACCTGCGCGCCAAAGGCTGGCTTGCCGGCCGCGAGCACGCCAACGCCAACAGCGAGCTTGCCGGCAAGACGATCGGCATTGTCGGCCTCGGCGCCGTCGGCCAGGCGGTCGGCCATATCGCCGCGCACGGCTTCGACCTGAAGGTGGTGGCAACGACGCGCAGCATGCAGCCAGCGCCGGACAAGGTCGGCTTCCTGTCGATCGACGCTCTCGTCGAGCAGAGCGACATCATCGTTCTGTGCTGCCCGTTGACGCCGGAAACGCGCGGCCTGATCAACCGTGAGCGGATCGCCCGCATGAAGCCGCAGGCGCTGCTGATCAACGTGTCGCGCGGACCGGTCGTCGACGACGACGCGCTGATCGAGGCCTTGCAGAAACGGCGCATCGGCGGCGCCGCGCTCGACGTGTTTGCGACGCAGCCGCTGCCGTCGAACCATCCCTATTTCGGCTTCGACAATGTTATCGTCACGCCGCACATGGCGGGGATCACCGAGGAATCGATGATGCGCATGGGCGTCGGCGCGGTGGGCGAAGCCCTGCTGGTTCTGGCGGGCAAGCTGCCGGTCAATCTGCGCAATCCAGAAGTGGTCGATCACTATCGGCGGCGGTTTCCGGCGCGCCTGTAACACATCGCGGTTTCGCCCCAATTCTCCGCGACGTTGAGAGCCATGTCCGGTCCTCGCCTCGCCTTCCTCTTTGTCGCTGCCTGTTCGCTCTGTGCCATGCCGGCATTCGCGGCCGAGAGAAGTTATGTCTATTGCGACAACGGGCTGCGCTGCTTCAAGGCGCCCTGCCCGTCCAACAGCGCACTCGACCTTGCCACCGGGGCGATCATCAAGGGCGTGTCGATCGACCCCAGCGGATTGCCGCAGGCCGACAAGGCCATAACCGATCTTTCCGACGCGCTTTATGCAGGCAAGATCGTCGTCAGGGGCTCGATCGAGCACCGCACCCAGACGATCACCGGCAAGGAGTACAATCTGCCCTGGCTGGTCGCGACCCGGATCGTACGGACCGCCAAGGACAGCGAACGCAAGCACTGTTCGTCGCGCTGATGGGCGGTTCAGCCCTGCTCACGCGCCAAGCAGCTGCTCCACCTCTGCTGCTATGCGCAGCAGGCGTTGGTCATGGCCGTTGCGCGCCACCAGCATCAAGCCGGCGGGCAGCTGAGTGCCCGGCATCGGCAGCGAGATCGCGCAGAGATCGAACTGGTTGGCAACCTGCGTGTTGCGCAGCAGCAGGCCTTCGGTGCGGTCACGCAACTCAGGGTGGTCAGCCATCGAGACGATGGTCGGCGCCGTCACCGGTGTGGTCGGCAAGGCCAGCACATCGACCGAGGACAGCCGCTCGTCCATGGCGGCGCCGAGCGCTGTACGACGGCGCATTGCCCTGATGTAGACAGGCGTCGGCAGCATGGCTGCCCGCGACAAAGGTCCGCTGACATGCGGGTCGACCGGCACCGATGCCCCTGTCGCCAGCCAGTCGGCATGCACTTC
This sequence comes from Mesorhizobium sp. AD1-1, assembly GCF_020164655.1. Taxonomy (NCBI): domain Bacteria; kingdom Pseudomonadati; phylum Pseudomonadota; class Alphaproteobacteria; order Hyphomicrobiales; family Phyllobacteriaceae; genus Mesorhizobium; species Mesorhizobium sp. AD1-1. Next base: position 327,701 of record NZ_JAIUGP010000005.1, on the reverse strand, counting down.
GGCCCCCTCCATCGCGGCGATCGAACCACGCTTGGTGGCCGCGCGCAAATCGGCAAGCAGATCGTCGATCGACAGTTCCGCGATCCGCGCGCCCGTCTGCTCGATCTTGCCAAGGCAGCGGTCGAACGCGGTCGCCACCTCGTCTTCCGTCTCTTCGAAAAGGACGCCACGCGGAATGCCTATGCGAAGCCCTGCCAGGGCAATCGGCGTCAGCGCGGTCGGCACCTCACCGGCCATCACGGCGTCGGCGGCGGCACACTGGGCGACGGTTCGGGCAAGCGGACCGATCGAGTCCAGCGTGGCCGACAGTGGGAACGCGCCGGCGAGCGGCACACGTCGCGCCGTCGGCTTGAAGCCGACGACACCGTTGAGTGAAGCCGGAATGCGTATCGAACCGCCGGTGTCGGAACCGATCGATATTTCGCTCGTGCGCTCGCCGACGGAAACGCCGGCGCCTGAGGAAGAACCACCCGGAATGCGATTGGTGTCCACGGCATTGCCAGGCGTGCCGAAATGCTGGTTGTCGCCGATCGCGGTGAAGGCGAATTCGGTCATGTTGGTCTTGCCGGTGATAACCGCGCCGGCCTGCCGCAGCCGGCTGACGATCGCGGCATCGCGCAGCGGAGGTGCTGCGGTCTTGAGCATCAGCGAGCCGGCCGTGGTTGGCTCGCCGGCGACATCGAACAAATCCTTGATCGAGACGATGGTGCCGTCGAGCGGCCCGAGCGTCACGCCGGCTTGGCTGCGCGCATCGCTGGCATCGGCCGCGGCCCTCGCGGCTTCGGCATAGAGCTTCGTGAACACACGCTCTTCGCCGGCACGGGCGGCGAGGCGCGCAAGGATGATTTCCAGATGATCACGGACGGATTGCATTTTCGGTGTCGGACTCCGGACGCCTTGAACGTCTTAAGGGATAGCGGCCAGTGCCTGGCTTGCCGAGACTTAACCCGGCGCAGGCGGTTTTGCACCCTGTCGAATGCGAGGAAAATCCGATGCTCTACAAAGGCAGCTGCCACTGCGGCAAGGTCGCCTTCGAATTCAAGGCCGAACTGACCGGCGCCATCAGGTGCAATTGCTCGATCTGCTCGCGCAAGGGCGCCCTGTTGTGTGCCATCCCGCACGAGACCTTGCGGGTCCTGGCCTGGGGCGACGATTTGGGCACCTACACATTCGGCAATCATACCATCGCGCACCGGTTCTGCCGGGCCTGCGGTATCCATCCCTTTGCGGAGGATGTCCGCGAGGGCCGTGAACGCAGCGCCTACATCAACATCAACTGCGTGGCCGATCTCGACCCCTCGATCCTGTCGGTCTTCGATTTCGACGGGCGGTCGGCCTGAGTTCGTTCGTTGCTGCCGTCACAACGGCGTCGACCGAAAACCGTGATGGTTCTCGGGCCGACGCGCAGGTGTCAGGGAAGCCTGATTGCGGCGAGGCTACTCGGTCTGCTTCGGGCCGCGCAGGAACACCACGCTGGCCGCCAGCAATGTCGCCGCGCCGCAATAGGCGAAGGCACTGGCGACGCCGGTGTGGTCGACCAGCAGGCCGCCGAAGACGGCGCCGAGCGCGATCGCCACCTGGAACGTCGCCACCATCAGTCCGCCGGCGCTTTCTGCCTGGTCGGGTGCTGCCCGCACCAGCCAGCTCTGCAGCCCGACCGGAACCGCGCCGAAAGCAAAGCCCCAGACCGCAACGGCGGCAGCGGCGATCGTCGGCGAAGCTCCGAAAACCAGCATCGAGGCGGCGGCCGGTGCGATCAGCAAGGGCGCCAGCCCAACGGCTGCCTTGAGGCTGCTCTCGGCCAGGATGCCGCCGGCGACATTGCCGAAGAAGCCGCCAATGCCATAGGCCAGCAGCACCAGCGAGATCGTCTCGATGTCGAGCACGGGGACCTTCTCGAGGAAGGGACGGACATAGGTGAAGCCGGCAAAGTGTCCCGAAGCGACCAGCAGCACGACCAGCAGCGCCACCCGGATCGACGGACGCTTCAGCACGTCGAGCAAGGTGCGGAAGCTTGCCACACCCACGGGGGGCAATTTCGAAATGGTGGCCAGCTGCACCAGCAGTGCCAGGGCGGCGACCACGGTCGCAATCATGAAGGCCGTGCGCCAGCCCCAGATGTCACCGACATAGGCGCCGACCGGCGCCGCACAGACGGTCGCCAGCGAAACGCCGGTCAGGATGATCGACATGGCGCGCGGCATCAATCGCATCGGCACCAGCCGCAGCGTGGCCGTGGATTGCCGGGTCTGGATGAATTGCCAAGCCTTCCGGACGCAATGCCATTGCCGGGCTACCCGCATGCAATAGCTTGCCAGAACCAGGCAGCGAGAGGCCGGCGTCCAGTCGGCCCGAAGAGGAGAACCAATGCCAAATCATCCGAAGCTCATCGCACTCGCCGTCATGCTTGCGGTTCCCGGGCGCGCCTTTGCCCTCGAGGACAGCTACCTGCCGGCCGACAAGATCCCCTATGTGGCGGAAGTACCCGACCAGCCGCATCGTCTTGGCCCATTGTGGGGCGAGCGGGCCAAGGGTCCGGCAGGCACGTTGCTGAAGGTTCCCGGCAACTGGCGCGCACCGGTCCATGCGCACACCGCGGATTATCGTGCGGTGGTCATAAAGGGGATGTGGGCGCACTGGCAGATGGATGGCGGCGAGGCGACCAAGGTCGAACTGCCTCCTGGATCCTACTGGACCCAGAAAGCCAATGAGATGCATGACGACGCCTGCGTCTCCGACACGGAATGCGTGATCCTGCTGATCAACGACACGCCCTACGAAACCTACTTCCAGAAATAGGCTGGGATGCGGCTACGAGGCGTGACGCAAGCTGACGCCGCTGCCCTTGTCGAACAGCACCACCTTGTCGGGGTTCCAGGCAAAGCGCACCGCCTGCTCGATGGCGACGTCGGTCCTGGCCGGCACGGTTGCACGCAGTGTCGCGTCGCCGACGCGCAGCGTCAGGATCTTTTCGACGCCGTGGTTCTCGACGTCGTGGACACGCGCCTCGACCGGCGCGCCGCTCTCGAGATAGACGTCCTCGGGACGAATGCCGAAGACGAGCGGGCGACCATCGGTCGCCCCGCCCGCTTTGGCTCCCCCTGAAAAAGGCAATTCGAAATTCAGCGGCGCCATCACCGCGCGGCCGTTCACGAGCTTGCCGTCGATGAGGTTCATCGGCGGCGAACCGACGAAGCTCGCCACATAGGTGTCGCGTGGATTGTTGTAGATCTCATGCGGTGTGCCGGTCTGGACGATTCGGCCATGGTTGAGCACGCCGACCTTGTCACCCATCGACATCGCCTCGATCTGATCGTGGGTGACGAACAGGAAGGTGGCGCCGAGCTGTATCTGCAGGTTCTTCAGTTCAGTCCGCAGCGCCTCGCGCAGCTTGGCGTCGAGCGCAGACAGCGGCTCGTCCATCAGGAACACACGCGGCTTGCGCACAATGGCGCGGCCGATCGAGACGCGCTGCATCTCGCCGCCGGACAGCCGATCCGTCTTGCGGTCGAGCAGATGCTCGATCCGCAGCGTACGGGCGGCACGGTCGACACGGTCCTTGATCTCGGCGTCGGGCAGCCGGCGAATTTTCGGCTTCAGCGGGAATTCGAGATTTTCGCGCACCGTGTAGCGCGGATAGAGCGAATATTGCTGCAGCACCAGCGCCACGTCACGCTCGGCCGCACCCCAGTCGGCAACGTCGACGCCGTCGATGAAGACCTGGCCTTCGCTGGGCTTTTCCAAGCCGGCGATAAGCCGCAGCGTCGTCGTCTTGCCGGCGCCCGTCTCGCCCAGCAGCACGAAGAACTCGCCATCGGCAATATCGAGATCGAGCCCGGTGAGCGCCGTGTGGTTGCCGAAGGTCTTCGAGATGTTCTTGAGCTGGATATGGGCCATCAGAGTCTCACCTCGAGCGACTTGCCGCTTGCCTTGTCGAAGAAATGCGCCTGGGTCGGGTCGATCCTGGCGAAGACCCTTTCACCGGGTCCGGCAACGAAGCCGCTCTTGGTGCGGACCCGCAGCAACTCGGTTCCGACCTTGAGATCGACGATGTCGAAGGAGCCGAGCGGCTCGACGATATGTGTGTCGACAGGCACGAAGCCCTCGGTCGCCTCGCGCCGGATGAGCACGCCTTCCGGCCGTATGCCAAGCGCCAACTGGCCGCCGGCATGGCCGTTGAGCTTCGACAGCAGCGCTCGCGGGAACTCGAAGCCGGCGGCGGCTCCACCGACCGTCACCGAAACCGAGGACGCCGTCTCGGCCACCGCCGCATCGGTGACATTCATCACCGGGCTGCCGACGAATTGCGCCACGAACAGATTTGCCGGCTGCGAATAGACCTCGTCGGGCGTGCCGACCTGCTGCAAGACGCCTGCGTGCATGATGACGATGCGGTCGGCCAGGCTCATGGCCTCGATCTGGTCGTGCGTGACATAGATGGTGGTCGAGCCCTGCTTGATGTGCAGCCGCTTGATTTCCGCGCGCATCTCCTCGCGCAGCTTGGCGTCGAGCGCGCCGATCGGCTCATCCATCAGCATGGCTTTCGGCCGCCGCACCAGAGCGCGGCCAATGGCGACGCGCTGCATGTCGCCACCGGAGAGCGCCGACGGCTTCTTGTCCAGCAGGTCGGTGATCTGCAGCGTCTTGGCGACGGAGCGCACCTCGCTGTCGATCTCCGTCTTGCTCTTGCGCGTGGCGCGCAAGGGGAAGGCGATGTTCTCGTAGACGCTCATATGCGGATAGAGCGAGAACGACTGGAACACCATGGCGATGTCGCGATCGGCGGCCTTCAAATGCTGCACCGGCTTGCCGTCGATGAAGATGTCGCCCTCGTCGATGGTTTCCAGCCCGGCGATGGCGCGCAGCGTCGTCGTCTTGCCGCAGCCCGATTGGCCGAGCAGCACGATGAACTCGTTGTCGGCGATCTTGAGGTTCAGGTCCTTGATGACCTGGACGGCGCCGAAGAATTTCTGGACGCCGCGAAGCTCGATCTGGGTCAATGCTGTGCTCCCGGATTGCGCACCTGGCCGGTGCCGGCCTTCTCCTCGGGCGCGATCTTGGAGGTTACGTTGAAGCCGACGAGCCCGATCAGGATGATGGTCAGGCCATAGCTGTGCAGCAGCATGTTCCAGGGCTGGCAGAGCGCGACGATGCCGAGCACCATCAATATCTGCGACCCAGGTTCAAGGTATTTCTGGTTGAAGGCGCGAAAACTCATTTGCGGATCGCTCCGAAGGACATGCCGCGCAGCAGATGATTGCGAAGCAGGAAGGTGAAGATGGCGACCGGCAGCAGGAACAGGAAGGTTCCGGAGGCGATCACCGTCCAGTCCGGCAGGCCCGAACCGACCTGGCTCGGGATGAAGGGAGGCGCGGTCTGGGCGCGGCGGTTGGTCATGATCAGCGCAAAGGCGTATTCGTTCCATGCGGTGATGAAACAGAACACGGCGGTGGCGGCGATGCCCGTTGCGGCCTCCGGCAGCACGATCTTGAAGAACGCCTCCATGCGCGTGTAGCCGTCGACAAGCGCGGCCTCCTCATATTCCTTCGGAATCTCGTCCATGAAACCCTTCATCAGCCACACGGAGAAGGACAGGTTGAAGGCGGTGTAGAGAATGATCAGGCCCAGATGCGTATCGTTGAGCCCGACTGCCCGGTACATCAGGAACATCGGGATGGCGACCACCACCGCCGGCAACATGCGCGTCGACAGGATGAAGAAGAGCAGGTCCGCTTCCCCCTTCACCTTGAAGCGCGAGAAGCCATAGGCGGTGAATGTCCCCATGCCGACCGCCAACACCGTCGAGGTGATGGCGATGATGAGCGAGTTCAGGAAGCGGCTCGGATATCCCGACCATTGCACCTGGCCCTTGCCGTCGCGCACGATCTTCTCGCCGCCGTCGAACACGACGCGCTCCCACCACGGGGCGGCGGCATATTCTTCGGCCGACGGCGGGCTGCGCAACTGTGAGCGCTTTGTGAAAAGTTTGACGAAAGGCGAGATGGTCGGCTCGAACATCACCGTCGGCGGGATCGTCGTGGCCAGGTTGCGTGGCTTGAACGAGGTCGCCACGATCCAGTAGATCGGCGCCAGGAAGATGATCGTCACCAAAAGGACGGCGACAATAGCGACCTTGTTGAGCGCCCGTTCACCCGAAGTCTGGACGGCCGCCATCTCAGCGCTCCTTAACTTTGTTGAGGTATTTCACATAGATGTTGGTGATCGCCAGCACCATGATCAGCACGATATAGGCAAGCGCGCAGGAGCGCCCCGTCTGCCATTCCTGGAAAGCCATCTTGTAGAGACGGATGGAAATCACCTCCGTGCTCGGCTGCGTCGACAGCACATAGGCAAGATCGAAAGTCTTGAAGGCTTCCATGGTGCGGAAGATGACCGCGATCATCAGGATCGGCGCGACCAGCGGCAGCGTGATGCGGAAGAAGGTATAGAACGGCCCGGCGCGGTCGATCGCGGCAGCTTCGTAAAGATGCTTCGGCACCGCCGAAAGCCCGGCGAGCGACAACAGCATGACGAAGGGCGACCACATCCAGATGTCCGTGAACGCGACCGCGTAGAGCGCCATCTTCGGGTCGCCGAGCCATTGGAATTTGCCGAGGTCGAGCACGTAGTTGATGACACCCCAGGACGGATCGTAGAGCAGCTTCCAGAACAGGCCGACCACCGCCATCGAGAGCATCATCGGCAAGAGCAGCAATGTCGTGATCAGGCCCTTGAGCGGAATGGTGCGATTGAGCAGCATTGCCGTTCCAAAGCCGACGACAACCTGACCGACGACCGAGACGATGACGTATTTCGCGGTCACCGCGAAATTGTTCCAGATATAAGGGTCGCTGAGGAGCTCGCGATAGTTCTTCAGTCCGACGAAATTGGCCGGCGCATTGGTCGATGCGCGGAAGTCGGTGAAGGAATAGCCGAGCGAATAGATCAGCGGAAAGATGTTGAAGACGATCAGGAACACGATCGTCGGGATGATGAAGAGGTTGCGTATCGAAATGTCGCTGAGGCCGCGAGAGGCGGCTCTGGAGGAGGTATTCAGCGGTGTGATCATTGTGGTCGCCAAGACCTGCTCCCATTCCTGAAAAAGAAAACGGAGGAGGCGCAGGCCTCCTCCGCACTACATGTCGGTTATTGGCCGCGGCCGTATTTCTTGAACGTGGCGTCCCAATCCTTCGCCAGCGCATCCAGCATTTCCTTGGCCGTACCATCGCCGTTTACGATGTACGGATAGACACGCTGGTTGAGCTGCTGCAGCAGTTCCGCATACTCCGGCACCGCCCAGAAGTCCTTGACCTTGAACATCGTGTCGTAGAAGGCCTTGTTGTAGGGCGTGGCGTTCTGGAACTCGGCCGATTCCAGCACGGCCTTGTTGCAGGTGTAGCCGCCGAGGGCCGCCCACTTCTTCTGCGTATCGTCCTGGATGAACCACTTCAGGAATTTCATCGCCTCTTCCTTGTTGTTGGAATAGGAGACGACGGAAATGCCCTGGCCGCCGAGCGCGGCGAACTGCTCGCCACCTGGACCTGCCGGGTTGGCGAAGAAGCCGGTGTTCTTGGCGTTCGGGTTCGACGCCTCGTTGATCAACGAGGGGAAGAAGGCGAAGTAGTTCATGCTCATCGCCGCCAGGCCTTCGGTGATGGCCTGGTTGTTCTCGACGAAAAAGGCGTTGGTCCAGCCCGGAGGCGTGAAGCCGAACAGCTTGCGGTAGTTTTCCGCCGCGGCCACCGCCTTGTCCGAGTTGATGATGCCGTCGACCTTGTAGGTGCCGAAGTCGCCGAGCTCACCGCCATACGAGAACAGCGCGTTCTCGAAGCCCATCGCCAGGCCGTCATACTGGTTCTGTGTGTAGATGGCGATGCCGTAGCGGTTCTGGTCGGGCCTGTTGAAGAACTCCGCGATGTCGGTCATTTCCTTGAAGGTCTTCGGAACGGCAAGGTCGTAGCCATACTTGGCCTTGAACGCTTCCATTTCCTTCGGATCCTCGAACCAGTCCTTGCGGTAGGCCCAGCCCACGGCGTCGCCCTCGGCCGGGATCGACCAGTATTTGCCGCTGTTGCCGGGATATTCGGAGTAGAACTTGACCGTCGCCGGAGCCATCTTGTCGAGAACCTTGTTCTCTTTGACGAAGTCGGTGAGGTCGACATAGTGACCGCCCTCGGAGGCGGCACCAAGCCATTGCGAGTCGCCGACGACCAGGTCATAGGCGCTGCCCTTGGCGTTGAACTCGGTAAAGGCCTTGGTCTGGAAGTCGGCCCACGGGGTGGTTTCCACCGTGATCTTGACGCCGGTTTGCTTCTCGTACTCGTTGCCGAGCTCCTGCAGATAGTTTGCGGGATCCCATTCAGCCCAGAAGATGGTGAGTGACTTTTCCTGCGCGTAAACGGACGTTCCGCAGGCAAGCGTTAAGCCGATACCAGCAAGTACGCTGGTCACTAACTTGCGCATAATGATTTCCTCCCTTGTGCGCGTTCTACCTTATCGTGCGAGCCGGCAACGTGGCCGGCCCTGGTAGTTCCTCCCGTGATCGCACCTTTCCGGTTTCGAGCCTCCTCGCCCCGCCGGAAAATGGATCGCAGCCCTCACTTTCGATCCGCTTTTCTGATCCAATCTGGTATTACCAATTTTGCATGCGCGTCAAGCCCTTTCTTGGCAGCTTGACGTGGCCATTTCCATCGGATTACCGCTTTATCTGCCTGTTTTACCAAGATTTTCCTACTCAGTGATATGATCGGGTATTGTCCAATACCCCACCCAACCGCTAAGATCAGTAGTGTGCATGCCAATCTGGTCGAACCAGTTGGGCTCTATTTCACGACTGCCTTCGGATCGAGGCTGCCTCCTTCATCGACCGATTCCGCCACTGCCGCACGCACCAGCGCCCCGGCCGCCCACTGTGCGACCGACATCGTCCGGCGGCTGTCCAGCCCCCAGATATCCTTGAGCACGATCAGCACCTCGACGCCGAAGATAAGCGACAGCGCCTGTGCCAGCCGCTTGAAGTCGCGCGGCGGCAAACGGCCCTTGAGCGGCGCGATCGCATCCTTCAGCAGGTCGATGCGGTGGCCACGCGTAAAGGCGGGCTCACCGCCCAGCGTGCCGGCCTGACGCCGCGCCCATTGATCGAGCGACAGCTTCAGTGCTGCCTTGAACGTAGCCTCGAAGGCCTCGATGCGCGGCATGGCCGTGTCGAACAGCTCGGCGACCCGGCGCTCGGCATCGGCGGAGGTCGATTGCCAGGTGAGGATTGGCCCCAGCCCCTCGTCGACGACGGCCTGCACCAGTGCCGACTGGCTCGGGAAGTAACGATAGGCGGTGGCGCGGGAAACCTCGGCCGCCTCGGCGACCTCGCTGACTGAGGGCGTGACGCCCGCCTGCATCAGCCTTGTTGCCGTCTCCAGCATCAGCCGTTTGGTCCGCGCGCGCGGCCCACGTTCGGGCACTGGGCCGGTTGCCCGTTCAGCCTCGTCGCTCGCAGCGGATTGTTGACGTGAGACATTCATACCAATACGATACGCGCGTCTCAAAAATTTGCAATGGTCCGCATCGTCAAGTGGCCCGGGCAATGAGCGATGGGGGCGGCATCGCGCCTGCCAGGATTAGGAGAGCGCAATGAAGCGTATTTATGTGGTGGGTACCGCGGACACCAAGGGCGAGGAACTCGCCTTCCTGGCCGATGCGATCACTGCTGCGGGCGCCCTCGTTTGTCGTGTCGATGTCGGAACGCGCGACGCAACCATCCCCGTCGATATCAGCGCGAGGGAAATCGCCGACCATCATCCCGGCGGCCGTGAAACCGTGCTCGGCGGCAATGATCGCGGCGCCGCGGTCGCCGCAATGGGCATCGCCTTCGCCCGCTTTGCCCAATCGCGCAACGACATCGCGGCCATGATCGGCATCGGCGGCGGTGGCGGCACATCGATCGTCACGTCGGGCATGCGCGCCCTGCCGCTCGGCCTGCCCAAGATCATGGTCTCGACGCTCGCCTCCGGCGATACCGCTCCCTACGTCGATGTCTCCGACATCATCATGATGCCTTCTGTGACCGACATGGCCGGACTGAACCGGCTCTCCCGTGTCGTGTTGCACAACGCGGCTCAAGCCATATCAGGCATGGCGGCCAGCCCGGCGCCACCGCCCGACGGCAAGCCATCGATCGGCCTCACCATGTTCGGCGTCACCACGCCTTGCGTGACCGCCATCGCCGACCAGCTCCGTTCCGGATATGACTGCATGGTCTTCCACGCCACCGGCACCGGCGGCCGCAGCATGGAAAAGCTGGCCGACAGCGGCTTGCTGTCCGGCGTCGTCGACATCACCACGACCGAAGTCTGCGATCTTCTGTTCGGCGGCGTGCTGCCGGCGACGGAGGATCGTTTCGGCGCCGTCGCACGCACGGGGCTGCCCTATGTCGGCTCCGTCGGCGCGCTCGATATGGTGAACTTCTGGGCGCCTTCGACCATCCCGGAACACTATCGCGACCGGCTGTTCTACGAACACAATCCCAATGTCACGCTGATGCGCACCACGGCGGACGAATGCCGTGCGATCGGCGAGTGGATCGGCACCAGGCTCGCCCGCTGCGGGGGACCGGTGCATTTTCTCATCCCGGAAAAAGGCGTCTCGGCGCTCGACATCGAAGGCGGCGCCTTCTTCGACCCGGAAGCCGACGCCGTTCTGTTCGATGCCATCGAGCGCACCATCAAGCCCAACGGCAAGCGCCGCGTGACGCGCCTGCCGCTGCATATCAACGACCCGGAATTCGCAAAGGCAGCAACAGCGGCCTTCCTCGACATCGCCAGACAGTGAGAGACCTCAAAAAAATGCCCGCCATACCGCGCAAGGACATCTTGAAGAAATTCAGGGGAATGATCGACAAGGGCGTGCCGATCGTCGGCGGCGGCGCCGGCACCGGCCTGTCGGCGAAGGCCGAGGAGGCCGGTGGCATCGACCTCATCATCATCTACAATTCCGGCCGCTACCGCATGGCCGGGCGCGGCTCGGCCGCCGGCCTGCTCGCCTATGGCAACGCCAACGAGATCGTAAGGGAAATGGCCTATGAGGTGCTGCCGGTGGTCAGACACACGCCGGTGCTGGCCGGCGTCAACGGCACCGACCCGTTCGTCATCATGCCGCTGCTGCTGGCAGAGCTGAAGACGATGGGCTTTTCCGGCGTGCAGAATTTTCCCACCATCGGCCTGTTCGACGGCAGCATGCGGCAGAGCTTCGAGGAGACCGGCATGGGCTTCGGCCTCGAGGTCGACATGATCGCCGAGGCGCACAATCTCGACCTCTTGACCACGCCCTACGTCTTCAACCCGGATGAGGCGCGCGCCATGACCAAGGCCGGCGCCGACATCGTCGTCGCCCATATGGGTGTGACGACAGGCGGCTCGATCGGCGCCACGTCGGCCAAGTCGCTCGACGACTGCGTTCAGGAGATCGACGCCATCGCCAACGCGGCGCGCTCGGTGCGCAAGGATGTCATCCTGCTTTGCCATGGCGGCCCGATTTCGATGCCCGACGACGCCCGTTACATTCTCTCCCAGGCCAAGGGCCTGCACGGCTTCTATGGCGCCAGCTCGATGGAACGGCTGCCGGCGGAAGCCGCGATCGCCAAGCAGACGGCCGATTTCAAGGCCGTCGCGCTCGGCGGCCAGAAGATCACATTCAAGAAAAAGAAGGGATGAGAGAGATGACCGACAAGAGCAAAGTGTTCGTGTACCCGAAGGACGTCAGCGCCTTCGGCTTCGACTGGGGAAAATTGGCGCTGACGGTGGCGCCCGAAGTGAATGGCGCAACCCGCTTTTCCGGCGGCGTCGTCGACCTGCCTTCCGGCAAGGGCCACACGCGCCACAACCATCCGGGCGCGGAAGAAATCATCTTCGTCATCTCAGGCCATGGCGAACAGATGGTCGAGGACGAGAAGGGCAATCCGATGGTCGAGAAGGTCGGCCCCGGCTGCACCATCTACGTGCCGGAAAGCCGCTTTCATTCGACGCTCAACACCGGCGACGGGCCGATGCAGCTGTTCGTCGTCTATTCGCCGGCAGGACCTGAACTGGTTTTGCGTGAGCTGCCGGATTTCAGGCTGATCCCGCCGGGGCAGTGATCTTTCCTCGGTTCCGGCTCCCTCCTCTCCCCTCGGGGAGAGATCGGATTGCCCCGAATTGCTTTTCCCGGATGGCAATCCGGGTGAGGGGGCAGCAGCCTCAATACCAGCTAGGCGGTCGCACCCCTGTTCCATCCCCTGCCCCGGTCGCCGAACATCAAATAACCAGTGTCGGTGACCGCCAGCGTGTCTTCCAGCTTGATGAAGCCCCGTGTCGGGTGAAGCATGGTCGTCTCCACCGACAGCACCATGTTCTTCTCCAGCGGTTTGGCCGCATAGGTGCCTTCATAGGTCACCGGATGGTTGGTCATCAGGAACGGCGCCTCGTGCGTGATCAGGCCCATGCCATGGGCGAAGAAATCCGTGTAGGGCGCGACCTTCGAAGCCTTCAGCACGCCCTCGGCATGCGAAATCATGTCGCCGCCCAGCGTGCCCGCTTTGACTTTTGAGAAGGCCGCCTGCTGCACCGTCTCGACCTCGGCCAGCAGATCTTCGAGCTCGGCATCCGGTTCGCCGAGAATGCCCATCCGGCAGAGGTCCCCTATATAGCCGTGATAATTGCCGCCGGAATCGATTGACAGCACCTCGCCTTTTTCCCACGCCTGCGGTGAAGCGGCGCGGTTGTGGCTGGCACCCAGCGTCAGCAGGCAATATTCGAAATGGATGCCGCGATTGGTTTCCTCGCGCCGCAGCTGCTCGATGATCTCGCTTTTAGTCGTGCCTTCACGCGCCCAGGCAATGGTCGCCAGCATGGAATCGGTGATCAGTTCGGAGGCCGTGCGCAGCTTCTCCAGCTCCGCATCGGTCTTGATGGCGCGCATACGCTCCAGCATGTCGGTAGCATCGATCAGCCTGGCATCCGGCAACGCCTTGCGGATCAGCGTATAGGCGTCCGATGGCAGGAAGCCAGGCTCGATGCCGATGCGCGCGCCGGCCTTGCCGATCTTCTGCAGGTGCTCGACCGCAAGGTTGGCGGCGTCGAGCGTGCCCCAGCAGGCGGCGTGCAGCGTCGGCGTCCAGAACGGATTGTTCTGGTGCTCGCCGCCCTCCATGCGGTTGCCGATATAGGCGGCATGGTCCGGCCCGCCCTTTTCGTACACGACGATCGGCAGGTACCGGCTGTGGCCGATCGCATCCATGGCGGCGAAGAAGATGAACTTGTAACCGCCCAGCAGGTATCGCGTGTTGTGCTTGGAGGTGGCGAGCAGCACATCGATGCCGGCCTCCTCCATCAGCCGGTCGACCCTTGCCTGGTCGAACGGGATATTGCCGACGGCATTCTTGCCCGGAGCAATGTTCATCTCTCTCTCCCTGAATTGCCTGGGACCGCCGGCCGTTCCGCTCGCGATCCCCTGGCCATGACTCAAATCTGCACCATCTTGCCCGCTCTGGTCCAGCCAGAAATAGGGCAAACAGCACCGTTCGATGTCATCATACCTTTGTCTGTCGCATATCCCATCAATTTGGTCCTACCAGATTGACGTGATAGAAGCGCATGCTCCAAACTGGTCCAGCGGACGAAAATTTCAAAGCCAAGCGAGGATGCGCCAATTCCGTCTCTGGCGAAACCCTCGGCAAGGCTCATAATCGCCGCCGCAAGGATGCTGGCGGGCTTGCCGGCGTTCGAGGGGTATTGGCGCGCCCAACCGGGTGGCGGAGAGGACGGAGTTCGATCATGTCAGGTTTCACGATTTCCAGACGCACGATGCTTTCCGGCTCGGCAATGCTGCTGGCCTCCACCGCCATGCCGACACCGGGCTGGGTGCAGACGCCGAAGAAGGGCGGACGACTGGTGCTTGCAGCCGATTCCGAACCGCGCAACCTCAACCCGGCGATCGTCGCCTCCAACGGCGTCTTCTTCATCTCCAGCAAGATCGTCGAAACGCTGGCCGAAGCCTCCTACGACGGCAAGGACGGACTCGCGCCAAGGCTGGCGCTGAGCTGGGAGGGTGCCGCCGACGGGCTCTCGGTGACGTTCAAACTGCGCGACGGCGTCAAATGGCATGACGGCAAGCCGTTCACCTCGGCCGACGTCGCCTTCTCGGCGCTGCAAATCTGGAAGCCGCTGCAGAATCTCGGCCGCACCGTGTTCAAGGATCTGGCCAGCGTCGACACCCCCGACGATCTCACCGCCGTGTTCAAATTCGCCAAGCCGACGCCGTTCCAGCTGATCCGCAACGCGCTGCCGGCGCTGAGCAGCGTGGTGCCGAAGCACATCTACGAGGTTGGCAAGATCGAGGACAACCCGGCCAACAACGCGCCCATCGGCACCGGACCGTTCAAATTCGGCGAGTACAAGGCCGGCCAGTATTACCGGCTGACCAAAAACACCGACTACTGGGGCAAGGACGAGCCCTATCTCGACGAGATCATCTATCAGGTGCTGCCGGATCGCACGTCCGCGGCCAGCGCGCTGGAGGCCGGAGAGATCCAGCTGGCGGCCTTTTCCGCCGTGCCGCTGGCCGACCTCGACCGCATCTCGAAAGTGCCGGGCCTGAAAGTGATCACCAAGGGTTACGAAGGGCTGACCTATCAACTCGTCGTCGAGATCAACCATCGCCGCAAGGAACTGGCCGACGTCAAAGTGCGCCAGGCGATCGCGCATGCCATCGACAAGGATTTCGTCGTCAAGACGGTGTTCCTCGGCTATGCCGCGACAGCCACCGGCCCGGTGCCGAAGAACGATCCACAATTCTACACCGCCGATGTGCCGACCTATGCCTTCGACGTCGCCAAGGCCAACGCGCTGCTCGATGAAGCCGGCTACAAGAAAGGCCCGGACGGCAAGCGCTTCACGCTGAAACTGCTGCCTGCGCCCTATTTCAACGAGACAAAACAGTTCGGCGACTATCTGCGCCAGGCGCTCGCCGCCATCGGCATCGACGCTGAGCTGGTCAACAACGACTCGGCCGCGCACATCAAGGCGGTCTACACCGACCACGCCTTCGATCTCGCGGTCGGTCCGCCGGTGTTCCGCGGCGATCCGGCGATCTCGACCACCATCCTGGTGCAGAGCGGCATTCCCGACGGCGTGCCGTTCTCCAACCAGGGCGGCTACAAGAACGATGCGCTCGATGCGCTCATCGCCAAGGCATCGGAGACGCTCGACGCATCAGCCCGCACCGACCTCTACAAGGAATTCCAGAAGGCGGTGGCTGCCGACCTGCCGCTGATCAACGTCGCCGAATGGAGTTTCATCAGCGTCGCGCGCGACACCGTCGGCAACATCGCCAACAACCCGCGCTGGGCGGTGTCGAACTGGGCGGACACGTATCTGGAATCGTGACAGAATTGCGCGGATGAGAATTCGCGAAATCATCGTAGGCGTTGAGTTCTACGAGGTCCCCCTCTGTCCTACCGGACATCTCCCCCTCAAGGGGGGAGATTGGCCGCTTGTCTGTCCCGCGAATTCTTCAACGTTGGAGATTGGCGAAGCCAAAAGAGACAGCCGATCTCCCCCCTTGAGGGGGAGATGTCCGGCAGGACAGAGGGGGGTGCCTAGGCGCAATCCTGACCAGCGTATCGCTGCGACGCCCCAATGACTCGCGCGCTCACTCTCATCCGCCATCGCCTCGTCGGCAGCATCTTCGTGCTGCTGATCGTCGTCATCGGCACGTTCCTTTTGCTCGAGGCCGCCCCTGGCGACGCGGTCGATGCCTATATCGTCTCGACCGGCGGCGACGCCGGCATGATCGAATTGTTGCGCCATCGCTGGGGCCTCGACCAGTCGGAGCTGACGCGGCTGGCCAACTATCTCTGGGCGCTGTTGCATCTCGACCTCGGGCAGTCGGTGACCTTCTCCAGGCCGATCCGCGACGTGATCCTCGAACGCCTGCCCAACACGCTGCTGTTGATGGTCAGCGCCACCGCGCTCTCCTTCGGGCTCGGCTCGGCACTCGGCATCTATGCCGGTGCGCGGCCCGGGAGTTTGCGCGACCGCTTCCTGTCGATCGGCTCGCTGGCGCTCTATGCCGTGCCGGGTTTCTGGCTCGGACTGGTGCTGATCGTCGTCTTTGCCGTCGACCTGCGCTGGCTGCCGATCGGCGGCATCGAGACCCTGGCTTCCGACAAGACCGGCCTTGACCGCGCAGCCGACATCGCCGTCCATCTTATCCTGCCTGTTTCGGCCCTCGGCTTCATCTACCTGGCGCTCTATCTGCGCATGATGCGCGCCGGCATGGCCGAGGTCTGGCGGCAGGATTTCGTCTTGGCCACGCGCGCCAAGGGATTATCACGCCGCCGCATCGTGCTCGCCCACGTCGCCCGCAATGCACTGCTGCCGCTGGTCACCATGCTCGGCCTGCAGTCGGCGCAGATGCTCGGCGGCAGTGTCGTCATCGAGAGCGTCTTTTCCGTGCCCGGCCTCGGCCGGCTGGCGCAGGAGGCAGTCGCCTCCCGCGATACGCCGCTTCTGCTCGGCATTATTCTCACCAGCGCCGTCCTGGTCATTGTCATCAACCTTGCCGTCGACATCGCCTATGCCTTCCTCGACCCGCGCGTCGGCGCCAGCGAGGCCGGCGCATGAGTGCCCTCCGCCGCTTTCTGCGCACGCCCGAGGCGGTCGCCGGCGCCATCCTCCTGGCGGCGCTGATCGCCATGGCGCTGTCGGCGTCGCTGCTGTTTCCCGGCGATCCGCAAGCGATTGCCGGGCCGGCGCTGCTGCCGCCGTTCCAGGACTGGTCGCTGCCGCTTGGCACCGATCGGCTTGGCCGCGACGTGCTGGCCGAGCTTTTTCATGGCGCCCGCACATCGCTGGCTGTCGGGATCGCCGCCGCGGCCGCCGCACTTGTCATCGGGGCAGTGGTCGGCACATTGGCCGGCTTTGCCGGCGGCCTCGTCGACGAGGTGCTGATGCGCATCACCGACGCCTTCCAGACCGTGCCGAGCTTCCTGCTGGCACTGGCCTTCGTCAGCGTCGTCGGACCGTCGCTCGGCATCGTCGTGATCGCCATCGCGCTCGGCACCTGGACCGGACCAGCCCGTGTCGCCCGCGCGGAAGTCCTCTCCATTCGCGAACGCGATTATGTCGCCGGCGCCAGGGTCATCGGCATGCACCCGCTGGCGATCGCCTTTCGCGAGGTGCTGCCCAATGCCTTGCCGCCGGTGCTGGCGATGTCGTCGGTGATCGTCGCCGCGGCGATCCTCACCGAGGCGGCCTTGTCGTTCCTCGGCCTGGGCGATCCCAACCGGGTCACCTGGGGCGGCATGATTGCCGAAGGCCGCGCTGTCCTGCGCACCGCGCCCTTCCTGTCGATCGTCCCGGGCATAGCGCTGGTGCTGACCGTGCTCGGCGTCTATCTCGCCGGTGAAGGCATCGTCGAGACGACGGCGGTCAGGAGAGGCCTGTCGTGACCGCGCTGGCTTCGATCCGCGACCTGACGGTGACCTACCGCCGCGACGGCAACGAGGTGGCGGCGCTGAAGGATGTCGGCCTCGACATAGAGGCTGGCGAGCGCTTGGCCATCATCGGCGAAAGCGGTTCGGGCAAGAGCACGCTGGCGCTGGCTATTGCAGGGCTGCTGCCGGCAAGCACCAAGACTGAAGGAAAGATCGATTGGTTCCTACCGTCGACGTTGGGCGCCAAGGCACCCCCCTCTGTCCTGCCGGACATGTCCGGCAGGACAGAGGGGGGCCTCGTAGAGCATAGACCGCAAAAGCTCTTCACCAGATCAAGTCACCCTCCCCGCGGCGGCCGCGATATTGGCTTCGTCTTCCAGGACCCATCCGCCAGCCTCGACCCCGTAATGCCAATCGGCAAACAAATCGCCGAAGTCGCCCGCACCCATCTCGGCCTCACCTGGCCGCAGGCATACACGCAAGCAAAAACCCTGCTCGAACGCGTCCGGCTGCCCGATCCTGACTCGGCCTTGCGCGCCTTCCCGCACCAGCTTTCCGGCGGCCAGAAGCAGCGTGTGGCGATCGCCGCCGCCATTGCGGCCGGTCCGAAATTGCTGATCGCCGACGAAGCGACCAGCGCGCTCGATACCATCGTGCAGGCCGAGATCGTCGCCTTGATCCGACGCCTGGTGACCGAGGACGGCATGACGCTGCTGTTCATCAGCCATGACATCGCGCTGGCGGCCGAGCTTGCCGGGCGCATCGCCGTTTTCCGCCATGGGCAGTTGGTCGAGCTTGGCATGACGGCGCAGATTGTCGGCGCCCCGGCCCAGCCCTATACGCGCGCATTGCTTGATGCCGATATCGGCCTCGACACCAAGCCGCTGCTGAACCGAGCCGGGCTCCACGCATGAGCCTGCTGGCGGTGTCCAACCTCACCAAGCGCTACCGTCGCGGCGACAACACCATCGCTGCAGTCGACGATGTCTCCTTTCACATCGAGCCGGGTGAAACGCTGGCGTTGGCCGGACCCTCCGGCAGCGGCAAATCGACGATCGCGCGGGTGGTGCTGCGATTGATCGAGCCGGACGACGGACGCATCGAGTTCGAAGGCGACGATTTCCTGGCCCTGCGCAGCGCAGCACTGCGTGCCCGCCGCGCGCGCCTGCAAATGGTGTTCCAGGACCCGCTTGCCGCCTTCAACCCGCGCGCCACGGTGGCGCGTGTGCTCGACGATCCCTTGCGCATCCATGGCATCGCTTCCCGCAGCGAGCGCCCGCGCCGCATCGCCGCCTTGCTGGAGCGCGTCGGGCTGACGGCGGACCTCGCCCCGCGTGCCATCCACGAAATTTCAGGCGGTCAGCGGCAGCGCGTCGCCATTGCCCGCGCCATCGCCACGAAGCCGTCGCTGATCGTGCTCGATGAAGCGGTGTCGGCGCTCGACGTTTCCGTGCGCGGGGAGATCCTCGAGCTTTTGCTCGACCTGCAGCGCCAGGAAAAGATCGCCTATCTCTTCATTTCACATGATCTCGGCGTCATCCGGTCGATCGCCCACCGCGTTATCCTTCTCGACGCCGGCCGGGTTGCCGAGAACGGCGATGCCCGAACCGTCATCGACGCACCGCAATCGGCCATTGGAAAGGCGCTGGTGGCGGCAGCACCGAGATTGAACCGGACCCTGATGCGGCTGGCGTCGGCCGGCCTCGATTGAGACCCGGCCGCCACCACCCGTTCGCTCAATAGCCGACGGTGAAGCGCTGCCTGATATGGGCCGGCTTCTCGATCTCGTCGACCATGACGATCGCGTAGTCCTCGAAGGAAATGCTGCTGCCCTTGTCGGAGGCGAGAAGCGTGTCCTTGCCGAGGCGGAATTTGCCGGTGCGCTCGCCAGGCACGAACATGGCGGATGGCGACAGGAACGTCCAGTCGAGGTCCTCGACCGTCTTCAATCTGTCCAGGAAGTCGGCGCCCTTCTGCGCTTCTGCCTTGTAGATCGCCGGGAAGTTGGGGCTATCGACCAGCCGCTTGCCGGGCGCGACTTCGAGACTGCCGGCGCCGCCGACGACGAGATAGCGCTTCACGCCGGAGGCGCGCACCGCCTCGATCAGCGCATCGGTATCGCTGTCCAGGAAATGCACAGAGCTGATCACAGCGTCATGGCCGCGGATCAGGTCCGCGAGACCTTCTGTGTCGAAGACATCGCCCTTCCTGGCCGTCACGCCCGGAAGCGCGACAATCTTTTCCGGGTTGCGCGCGATGCCCGTGACGGTATGGCCGCCATCGGAGAGTTCCCTGAGAAGGCGCGAACCGACAGCGCCCGATGCACCAATGAGAGCGACTTTTGCCATGTCTGTTTCCTTATGCTTGGGGGTCTGGAGGATGGGGTCACGCCGCCGCGATGTGGGCGACGAGATTGTCGAAGCTGCCGAACAGCGCGTTCGAACCGATGAGCCGGGGCGCATCGTTGCGGATGACCGCGAGCGAAGGCACGCCATCGGCATGCAGGCGCTGGAACAGCGCACGGCCACGGCCAACCTGATCGCGGTGAGCCGCCAGCAATGTTTCGGTCGGCGCCTTGAGCATTTCGGCGGCGTCCGCCATGCCGTCGGCGGCGAGCACCTCGGCCACACCGCCGATCGTCACGACATCGCGTCCTTCTACATAGCGCGCATGCTGGATCGTCTTCAGCGCCGCAAACCGGCGGCTAGGGTCCTCCAGGCCAGCGGCAGTGATGCCGAGTGTGGCGGCATGTGAGTCGAGCAGGGTGCCACGGACATTGAGGACATTGTGCCGGTAGGCCGGCGTGAACGATTGTCCGGTCAGGCGCTCGATGCGCTGGTCGTTCGCCCAGGCGTGCGCCGCAAAACCTTCATCCATCGGACGCGCGCCGGCGCCGGAAAACAGGCCGGTCGGCAGCAGCTCGACGCGCACGCCGGTGGCCGACAACCGGCCGAGCATCCGGGTGGCACCATAGCACCAGCCACAGAGCGGATCGAAAAGATAGGTCACTTCTGAATTGTTCATAATCGCTGCTACCCATGATCCCGGCTGCCGGCTTGATCGAATGCCGTTGGCTGATATGTGGCAGGTGGGGGTCTTGCGATAAATGGCACCCAATAATACAAACTGTATGATCTGATCATACAAATGGCAGCCAGCTTGGCCGAACTTCTGAACCTCAATCGGCTCGCCTACTTCACCACGGTGATGGAAACCGGCTCGTTCACGGCCGCAGCCAACCGGCTTGGCGTCGCCAAGGCCGTGGTCAGCCATCAGATCGGCAAGCTCGAAGAGGAACTGGGCGCAACGCTGCTGCAGCGCACGACCCGGCGTGTCACGCCGACCGAAGAGGGTCGCCTCTTCTATGACCGCGCGATGATCATCCTGCGGGAAGCGGAGGCCGCCTATGGCGAAATCTCGCGCGGGACCGTCGAACCGAGCGGAACGCTGAGGCTGACGGCGCCGCTCGACTACGGCACCAAGATGGTGGCTCCGGTCATGGCGGCCTATCTCAGAACCTATCCGCAGATGCGCGTCGAGGCGATCTTCGACGACGCCGTCAGCAATCTGGTGGACGAGCAGATCGATCTCGGCATCCGCGTCGGCTGGCTCACCGATTCCTCGAACCAGGCGCGGCGGCTGGGGACGATCCGGCAAATCGTGGTGGCGAGCCCTGGCTTCGCGGCGAGCCTGCCGCCCGACCTGACGCCGCACCAGGCAAGATCGCTGGCCTGGGTCGGCAACACCCAGTTGCGCGGCATCGGCCAATGGCTGTTTTCCAGGGATGGCGAAACGGTGCTGACCGAGCTCAATCCGGTCCTCATGTGCGACAAGAGCCCCGCCGCCCTTGCTTGCGTGCTCGTCGGCATCGGGCTGGGCGTCTTTCCGGACTACAGCGTCAGCGACGATATCGCCGAGGGGCGGCTGGTGCCGGTATTTGCCGACTGGAGCCTGCCGTCAGGCGGCATCCACGCAGTCTTTCCGCCGGCCCGGTTCCGGCCCGCCAAGGTTCGCACCTTCGTCGATCTGCTCGCGGCGGCCGAGAAGCGGCGATCGCGCGGCGTCGCCACGGCTTGAAGCCGATAGCGGTCAGCGGGCCTCTTGCAGGATCATCTCGGCTGCCTTCTCCGCGATCATGACGACCGGCGAGTTGGTGTTGCCCGAGACGATTGTCGGCATGATCGAGGCATCGACCACGCGCAGCCCGGCAAGCCCGTGAACACGCAGGCCGTCGTCGACCACCGCCATCGTATCCGAACCCATCTTGCAGGTGCCGACGGGGTGGAAGATCGTCGTGCCGATATCGCCGGCCTTGCGGATGAGCTCTTCATCGCCGTCATACTGCGTGCCGGGCAGCATCTCTTCCGGCGCAAAGCGCGCCACCGCCCGAGCCTTCATCAAACTGCGGACATGGCGCAACGACGCGACGGCCACGCTGCGGTCTCCCTCGGTGGAAAGATAGTTCGGCCGGATCTTCGCCGTCTCCCGCGCGTCGGACGAACCCATGTGCACGCTGCCCCGGCTTTCCGGACGCAGATTGCAGACCGAGACGGTGACCGCGGGAAAGCGATGCAGCGGCTCGCCCAGACGGTCGGTGCTCAGCGGTTGCACATGATATTCCAGATCGGGCGTTGCGAGGCGCGGATCGCTCCTGGCGAAGATGCCGAGCTGGCTTGGCGCCATCGACAGCGGCCCGCTGCGCTTGAGCGCGTATTCCAGCCCCATCGACGCACGGCTGACCAGATTGTGGTAGCGCTGGTTGAGTGTGGCGGTGTTGGCGACCTTGAAGACGGTGCGTATCTGCAGATGGTCCTGCAGATTTTCACCGACACCCGGCAGCGCGTGACGGACATCCACGCCGATGCCCGAGAGCAGGTCGGGGCGCCCCACCCCCGACAGTTCGAGCAGCTTGGGCGAGTTGATGGCGCCGGCCGCAAGGATCGTCTGTCCAGCGCGGACCTGATGCAGGCGGCCGCCTTGGCGGAAAACCAGTCCGGTGACGCGCCGGCCGTCGAATTCGAGCCGTTCGGTTTCCGCGCCGAGCACTACGCGCAGGTTCTTGCGCCCCGCTATACCGCGCAAAAACGCCTTCGATGTGTTCCAGCGGACGCCCTTCCTCTGGTTGACCTCGAAATAGCCCGAGCCTTCATTGGTGCCGGTGTTGAAGTCTTCGGTGCGCGGAATGCCGAGTTCCTCGGCCGCGTCTCGGAAGGCGTCGAGGATCGGCCATGAAAGCCGCTGCCGTTCGACCCGCCACTCGCCGCCGCTGCCGTGCATGGCGCTCTTGCCACCATGGAAGTCTTCCGACTTGAGGAAGTAAGGCAGGACATCGTCCCAGCCCCAGCCTGCATTGCCGGCCTGGCGCCAGCCATCATAGTCGGCAGCCTGGCCGCGCATGTAGATCATGCCGTTGATCGATGAACAGCCGCCAAGCACCTTGCCGCGCGGATAGTTGAGGCTGCGTCCGTTGAGACCGGCTTCCGGCTCGGTCTTCATCATCCAGTCGGTACGCGGGTTGCCCATGCAGAAGAGGTAGCCGATCGGGATATCGACCCAGTGATAGCGGTCGCTGCCGCCGGCCTCGAGCAGCAGCACCTTGTTGCGCGGATCGGCCGAGAGCCGGTTGGCGAGCACGCAGCCGGCGGAGCCGGCACCGACGATGACGTAGTCGTAACTGCCGAACGGAGACGGTGAAGCTTCGGTCACGTGCGCGCCTGCTGTCCGGCGATGCGCTCCCACATCGGGGTCATCGCCTGGTTGATCTCGCCATAGAGTCGATACCGCCGTGCGTATGCGTGAGCAACCGTCTCGTTGGGTACAAAATGTCGGGCGGCCGCTGTCATGGCGGTTGCACCGGCACTGTAGTCCGCGAAAATGCCGACGCCGGTGCCCGCCGCGATCGCCGCTCCCAGCGCGCCGGTTTCGCGGCTGCGCGCCACGGTGACGGGCACGCCGAGCACATCGGCGAAAATCTGCGGCCAGACGCTGCTGCGCGAGCCGCCGCCGGACAGCACCACCTGGTCGAAATCGGCGCCCGCTTTGTGCAAGGTCTCGACATGGCGCTTATGCTCGAAGGCGACCCCCTCGAACAGCGCACGCAGCAGATGGGCTCGGCTGTGCCAGCCGGCGATGCCGTAGAAGCCGGCGCGCGCATGGCCATTCTGCTGCGAGCCATAAAGGAAGGGATGATAGATCGGGATGTCGCTGTTGGGATCGACGGACGCCACCAGTTCGCTGCACAATTCGAATGGCGACTTGCCGGCTTCGCCGCCATGTTCGAGGAATTCGCGAACGATCCATTCGAGATTGGCGGCCGAGGTGGCACTGGATTCGATCGCCAGATAGCGCTGGCGATCGAAAGTCGACAGCATGAAGATCGAAGGGTCGCGGATCGGCTTGTCGGTGATGACCTGGTTGATGCTCCAGGTTCCGGCGATGACCGAGGCGGCACCGGTTCTGGTCACGCCCGAACCGACCGCGCTGGCGACGACATCGAACAGCCCGGCAACGACCGGCGTGCCGGCGCGCAGTCCCGTCAGGGCCGCCACCTCCGCGCTGACATGGCCGGCAATGTCGGCCGATTCCAGCACTGGCGGCAGTAGGTCCATGCAATCGCCGAGCCCATAGGCGGCAAGCAGGTCCGGCTCGTAGCGGCGGTCCTGCATCTGCAGCAGGCCGCAGCCCGACATATCTGAAGTATCGCTGCTGCGCGCACCTGTCAGGCGGTTGACGACGAAATCCTTGCACAAGAACACAGTTCCGATGCTGGCAAACAAAGCCGGCGAAAAGCGCTTGAGCCAGGCAAGCAGGGTCGGCGTCTGCGCCGCCCACGGCCGCTGCAGGCAATGTGCGTAGGTGCGGTCGCCGACATTCTGTTCTGCCCATTCGGCAACGATGTCGACGGCGCGTGTGTCGAGCGACTGGATGCCGATCAATGGCGCGCCCGCACGATCGAGCGCGTAGAGCCCGTTGCCATGGCCGGCGCAGCCGATGGCGACGATCTCGCCGGCGTCGATACCGGCCTCAGCGATGCATTGACCAATGACCGAGACCGCATTGCGCCAGAGTTCGTCGAGGTCGCGTTCGACATGTCCGGGCTTTGGCATGGACGAGCGGCCGTCACGGGCGGCGAATGCCAGTTCGCGGCCCGACAGGTCGAAGAGGATGGCCTTGATGACGGTGTTGCCGGCATCGAGACCGAGGGTATAGCTTGCCATTGGCGCCTCCCGAGGCCGCAGCCTATGCCTGGTTGTACAGATCCCAGGCTGCGCCGCCATCGGCATCGTCGTGAATGATTGCCATCAGCCCGCGCACGACAGCGCTCGGGTTGGCATGCTGGTAGATGTTGCGGCCATAGACCATGCCAAGCGCACCCTGTGCCATCAAGGCGGCCGACTTGTCGAACACGGCACGCAGATCCTCCTTGCCGCCGCCGCGCACCAGCACCGGGCAGCGCGCCGCCTCGACAACGCGGTGGAAGTCGTTGGGATCGGTGGTCGGGTCGGCCTTGACGATATCGGCACCCATCTCGCGGGCAAGCCGGGTCAAGGTGACGATCTTATCGGCGTCGCCGTCGACCATGTAGCCGCCATGCTCGGTGACCGGCAGCATGGCCAGCGGCTCGATCATCAGCGGCAGGCCGTATTTCTCGCAATCGGCGCGCACGCGGGCGATGTTCTGCACGCATTGCCGGAACAGGTCCGGCTCGTCGGGTAGCATGAACAGATTGACCACGACGCAAGCCGCATCCATCTCGATGGCGCCAAGCAAGGGCTCGGCTTCGTTCTGCAGCACCGCCCACATCGCCCGGTGGCGTATCCTGTTATAGGGATTGCCCATGTCGATGCGCATCACCAGCGCCGGCTTGTCCTTGCCAGGCACGGCCTGCAGCAGGTCAGCCTGGCCGTAGTTCATCTGGATGGCGTCGGGGCCGGCCTTGACCAGCTGGTTGACCACGCTGGCCATGTCTTCCAGCCCGGCAAGGAAACTCGGCTCGTTGCAGACGCCATGATCGATGGCGACGTCGAGGCAGCGGCCGCCGCCGAACAGCCGGTTCATACGGACTTTCTTGTTTACGCGCATAGGGCGCTCCTTTGATGTGTCTGGAGGTCGATGCCGTGCCGGTCGGCCAGCAAGGCGAGGAAGGTCGAGCGCTCGGTGGCAGCCTCGCTGGCGCTCCAGTCCTTGTGCGCCGCCAGCATGTCGAGAACGGCGTTGACGAGGTCGAAGCTGAGACCGCCTGAAATGGCGATGGTGGTGCGGCGCAAGAACAGGTCGGCAAGGCACTCGACCTGCTCGCGCTCGATGATGCGCCCCATCTCGCTTGCCGAATAGTCCGACTGCGGCAGCATCTGTTCGCCCGCCGGGTGCGAAACGAAATCCCTGGCCGACGTGCCATAGCGCTGCAGAAGCGTTTGCGCGCGCTCGACCGTCAGGCCATGCTCGGCGGCGAATGACGCGCACCAGGCGTCCGGGTCGGCCGGAAAATCACGGCCGCCACCGATGGCCATGTCCTGCGTGCCCTGGCTGCGCGCGAGGCCGAGCCGCTTCAGTGCCATGTCGGCGGCCAGCGCTCCAAACGAACGGAAGGTGGTCCACTTGCCGCCGATCATGCACAGTGTCGCCGGCAGATGCCCGCTCGCTTCTACGAACTCGCAAAAATGATCGCGCGGTATGCGGCTGGTAAAACTGTCCTCGCTGGCGGGCAAGGGTCGCACGCCGGCGAAGCGGAACACGATCTGGTTTTCAGCTACTTTGATCGAGGGGAATACAAAGGCGAGCGACTGCAGGATGTAGCGCTGCTCGTCCTTCTCGCAACGGACCTTGTCCGGATCGTCGACCCGGATGTCGGTCGAGCCTATCAGCACCTTGCCGAGATAGGGAAACAGGATGCAGATGCGCCCGTCCTCGTTCTCGTAATAGACCATATGGGCGCCGAGCGCGTCGAACAGTTCTGCATTGTCGACGATGAGATGCGAGCCCTTGGTGCCGCCCATCATCGTCTGCGCCGCCGCCCCGATGGCCTTGTTGGTCAGGTCGATCCAGCCGCCAGTAGCGTTGATGACCAATTGCGCCCGTACCGGCAGTTGTTCGCCCGTCAGCGTGTCGGTAATGGCGAGGCTATCACCTGTCGACGATACCTGAGCGTAGTTCAAGGCGCGGGCGTTCGCCGCGCTCGCCGTGGCGTCCAGCAGCATCTCCAGGCCGAGGCGTTCGGGCCGGCTCACCCAGGCGTCGTAATAGGTCGCCGAATTGCGGATCGCCGGATTGATCGCCGGCCATTTTCTCAAGGTTTCGGCGCGGCCCCTGAACCTGTGCGTCGGCATCAAACGCCGTGCGGCGGTGAACAGGTCGTACATGGCAAGGCCGGTCTTGATGACCAGCGCACCACGCCGGCTCGGCCGCCGCGTCAGACCCAGGAAACGCACCGCACCGTTGGCAAGGCCGGAGAAAATGTCGAAGATCGGCACCGTCGTCGGCAACGGGGCCACATAGTGCGGGGCATTCCTCAGCAGCCGGTCACGTTCGAGCAGCGATTCGCGCACCAGTTTGAATTCGCCGTTTTCGAGATAACGCAGGCCGCCATGCACCATGCGTGAAAGGGCGGCACTGGCGCCGCTGCAATAATCGCCCTTTTCCGCCAGCACGACATCGACGCCTTGCAGCGCCAGTTCGCGAAAGACGCTGATGCCGTTGATGCCGCCACCGATGACGAGCACGGCGATATCAGGCCGGTCGCGCAGACCGGCTAACGTATGGCTACGGTTCATCGGGGCTGTTGCCTTTTTTCTCAGGCATCCATCGCAGTGAGATGCGCGGCTGCCGCGGCGTCGATTGCCGCAAGCTCGCCTGCCGCAAGCGTGATCTCCCCGGCCCGTGCATTGTCGAGCGCCTGTTCGGGATTGCGCGCGCCGCACAGGGCGAAGGTGATGCCCGGCTGGGCGAGCGTCCAGGCGATGACGATCTGCGCCGTCGACGCCTGGTGGCTCTCGGCGATAGGGGCGATGGCCTCTTTCAGCTTTGCCACCTTCTGCCGGTTGGCCGTGGAAAAGCGCGGGTTGTCCTTGCGCTGGTCGTCGCCGCCGAATGTGCGGCCGGGTTCGACCGTGCCGGTGAGCAGGCCCAGCGCCAGCGACGAATAGCTGAGGGTGGCGATGTCGTGCGCGCGAGCAATCGGCAGCAGGCTGCTCTCGATGTCGCGGTCGATCATCGAATAGCGCTCCTGGATCGCATCGAGCTGGCCGGCATCGATATAATGGCCGAGATCCTCGGCGCTGATATTGCTGGCGCCGATGGCGCGGATCTTGCCGGCTGCCTTGAGCTTTTCCAATGCCGCCATCGTCTCGGCGATCGGCGTCGTCGGGTCCTGCCAATGGGTGATGTAGAGGTCGATATGATCGGTGCCGAGACGCCGCAGGCTCTGCTCGACCTCATAGGCGATGCCGTCGGCGCCGAGATAGCGATGCACTGGCTTGTCGTCCTGGTCGAAGAAATGCCCGCCCTTGCCCGAATGCCAGTTCAGCCCGCATTTGGTCGCGATCACCACCTTGTCGCGCTTGCCCTTGATGGCGGTGCCGACGATCGCCTCGCTGCGGCCAAGACCGTAGGCCGGCGCTGTGTCGATCAGGCTGAGGCCGGCATCGATCGAGGCTTCGATCGCCCGCACCGACTCCTTTTCGTCGGTGCCGCCCCACATCCATCCGCCAATCGCCCAGGTGCCCAGGCCCACGGCCGACGCCGATATGCCGGACTTGCCGATCTGCCGCTGGATCTGTCGAGAATTCATGCTGCCTCCTGTTCGGCCAGCTCGAGGATCTGGAGCCCCGTGGCCTCGTCCGTGACGATGGTGTCGAGATGGTTGCCGCGCAGGGCGGCGAGGATCGGCGCGACCTTGCTGGCGCCACTTGCAATGCCGATCGAGCGCGGGATGGTCGCGAACTCGTCCAGCGTCAGCGAGACCAGTGAACGGTTGAGCGAGTAGTTGCAGAGCTTGCCCCGGCGGTCGATGAGATGGGCGAGCAGCTCGCCTGTTGCCCCGGACTTCTCGATCGCCTGGCGATCGGCATTCGAGGACGGATGCAAATCGTAGTAGCTGGAATCGTCGGTCAGGATGGAGCCGACACCCACCACCGCGACATCGGCCTCGCGCGCCTTGCGAAACACGTCGGCGACGGAGCTGATGCCCATCAGCATCTCGCGCTGCTGCGCGGTGTCCGCAAACAACGGCGCATGGATCTGGTAGGCGCGGCCGCCGAGCTTGTCGGCCATCAGCGAGGCGACGTGGTTGACATCGGTGTAGTGCTTGCCCTGCACCAGCCCGGTGGCGGGAATGATTTCGACGTCGTAGCGGCGCCCCGGCTTGAGACCGGCGACCAGCGCGCTGACGCCCTTGCCGCCGGTGATCGAAATCGTGTCGCCGTCCTTGATGGTGTCGAGCAGCAGCCCAGCCGCCGCCTCGCCGACCCGCTGCAGGGCGGTGTGCGGATTTTCGGAGACCGACGGCACCACCATCGCCCGCTCGATGCCGCCCAGCGCCACCAGCCGCGCTTCCAGGTCGACCAGATGATCGATCGGCGACTTGATCTTGATCTCGACGAGACCGAGCTGGTGACCGCGCTTGATCAGCCGGTTGACGGTCGCGTGTGAGATGCCGAGTTCCCCGGCGATCTCGGCCTGGGTCTTGCCTTCGACATAATGCAGGACAAGCGCCTGGTGCATCTGACGAACAGCGGCGATGTCGTCGCGGGTGTTGGGAGGGGCCATGGTCTTGCTTCGCCGCCTTTGAGGTTCAGGACTTCTTGCGGTGCAGGAAGTGATCGATCGACACCGCTGCCAGCAGGATGCATCCCTTGATCATGTCCTGCCAATAGACCGAGACATCGAGCAGGATAAGCGAGCTCGTCACCACCGACAGCAGAGCCATGCCGAGGATCGCCCCGAAGATGGTGCCCGAGCCGCCATTCAGCGAGGCGCCGCCGATGACGGCCGCGGCGATAATGTTGAGCTCCATGCCGGCGCCGAAGGTCGGCGTCGCCGCGCCGAAGCGCGCCATGTAGATGACGCCGGCCACTCCGGCGAGGGTCGAGCACAGCACCGTGACCCAGAACTTCACCTGATTGGTCCTGATGCCGGAGAACTGCGCGGCCTTCTCATTGGAGCCGGTGTAGAAAACCTTGCGGAAGGCCGTGGCGCGGCGCAGCAGGAAGTCGAAGATCGCCACCACGACGACGAAGATCAGGATGACATAGGGGATGTTGTTGAAGCTGCCCTGGCCGATGGCCTTGAAGGTCGGCGGCAGGGTGAACAGCGAAAGCGGCGTGCCCTTGGTGACCACCAGGCACATGCCGCGCACGATGACCATGGCCGCAAGCGACGTGATGAAATGATTGAGCCCTATCACGGTCACGAAGAAGCCCATGGCCGCGCCGATCAGCGCGCTGACGCCGATGCCGATCAGGCTTGCCGTCCAGGGATCGAGCCCGGCGAGGAACAGCGCACCCGAGACCACCATCGAGAAACACACGACGGAGCCGACGGAAAGGTCGATGCCGCCAACGATGAGCAGGACGGTCATGCCGACGACGACGATGCCTTCGATGGAGAAGCTCATCAGCATGGCGCGGAAATTGCCCCATGTCAGGAAGTGCGGCGAGGCGAAGCTCATGGCGATGCACAGCGCCAGGATGATGACGATCAGCCCGGCCTCGCGCATCGAGGCGAGGTGAGCGAAGTTGATGCGCCGCCCGGCGGACTTGATCTCGGCGTGCACGAGCGCTTCTCCTGATTCCCTAGGCGACATTCTGGGCCTGCCTTTGAATTGAACTGTCCTGGACGCCCGAGGCGAGCATGATGATGGCTTCTTCACCGAGCTCGCTGGCGGCGAGTTCGCCGGCGATCCTGCCTTCGCGCACCACAAGAACGCGGTCGCACAAGCCAATCAGCTCCGGCAGTTCGGACGAGATGATGATGACGCCGACACCGCTGCCGGCTAGCTGGCGCAGCAGCCGGTGAATCTCGACCTTGGCGCCGACATCGATCCCGCGCGTCGGCTCGTCCATGATGATGACCTTGGGACTGACGGACAGCTGCTTGGCGATGGCAACCTTCTGCTGGTTGCCACCGCTCAGCGTCGACACAGTGGCCTCGATGCCGGCCATGCGCACGCCGAGCCTGCCGGTCAGCTCCCGCGCCTGACGATCCTCGGCCTTGCGGTCGAGCAGGCCGAGGCGCCCGGTGAGCCGGCCGAGGTCGAGCGCCGATATGTTCGCCGCGATCGGCAGATCGAGGAACACGCCGGAGCCTTTGCGATCCTCAGAGAGATAGACCAGCCCCGCCTTGACCGCATCGCCATAACTGCGCAGCCGCAGCTGCTTTCCGTCGAGCGCGACGGTTCCAGAGGTCATTGGCCTGAGGCCGCAGACCGTCTGTGCGATCTCGCTGCGGCCGGCGCCGATCAGGCCGCCTATGCCCAGAATTTCGCCGTCGCGAAGCTGCAGATCGACGTCGGCGAAGCGGCGCCCATCGGAAAGCCCCTTGACCGACAGGAGCAGACGCCCCGGCTCTTGCGACGCCAGCTTGTCGGGATAGAGCTGGGTGATTTCGCGGCCGACCATCTTGCGCACGACATCGTCGGGTGAAACGGCGGCTATCGCATCGGTCGCCACGTAGCGGCCGTCGCGGAAGACGGTGACGCGGTCGCAGAGCGAGAATATCTCGGCCATGCGGTGGCTGATATAGACCACCGAAATGCCACGTTCCCTAAGCCCGCGCACGATCGAGAACAGGCGTTGCGCTTCGCTTTCGGTGAGTGCGGCGGTCGGCTCGTCGAGCATCAGCACCTTGCAGTCGAGCGTCAGCGCCTTGGCGATCTCGACGAGCTGCTGGTTGGAAATGGAGAGGTCGGCGACCCTGGTGCGCACCGGAATGGGCGCGAGCAGGTCCATGAC
This sequence comes from Mesorhizobium sp. AD1-1, assembly GCF_020164655.1. Classification (NCBI taxonomy): domain Bacteria; kingdom Pseudomonadati; phylum Pseudomonadota; class Alphaproteobacteria; order Hyphomicrobiales; family Phyllobacteriaceae; genus Mesorhizobium; species Mesorhizobium sp. AD1-1. The sequence continues at coordinate 296,291 of NZ_JAIUGP010000005.1, read as the reverse complement.
CTTCTGGGCGTCAGCGTAGAGCTTCTGGAAATTCATCAGCGGCGCGCGCCGGCAGTTGATCGCGGCCATGTAGATGTTTTCGGCAACCGTGGCGTCCTGACACAGCGCGATCTCCTGGTGGACGAGCGCGATGCCGAGACGTTGGGCGGCCGCAGGCGAGTGAATCGAAATGCGCTCACCATCGATCAGGATGTCGCCCTCGTCGGGCTGCAATACACCGGCGATCATGTTCATCAGCGTCGACTTGCCGGCGCCGTTCTCGCCGCACAGCGCATGGATTTCGCCGCGCCGCAGCTCGAACCGCACGTCGCTCAGTGCCTTGACCGGGCCGAACGCCTTGGACAGGCCGCGGATTTCAAGAATGGGCGCCTGGGTCACGCCATGCTCCTGCGATGCTTGCGGGGGAGGAAGGAGGCCGAAGCCTCCTTCCCGGTTGGTCCGGCCTTGTGGAGGCCGGGGCGGCGATCGAGACTATTCCTCGATGCCCTTGGTGCCGCGACGCTTGAGGTACTTGTCCCAGTAGAAGTCGTCCGCATTGTCCTTGGAGACGATGGAGAAGCCATTGTCGACGAAGGGCACGCTCATCGGGTTGAAACCCGAACGCTTGGCGTCGTTCATCGGATCGATCAGGCCGGGATGCTTGGCCATCCACAACAGCATGAAGCCCATATAGCCCTGCATGCCCTGGTTGGGATTGACCGAGCCGAAGATCTCGCCGGCCTTGATCATGTCGAGGATCTTGGCGTTGACGTCGGCGAGCATGACGCGGATCTTGCCGCCGCCTTCCTTGGCGGCCTGGGCAGCACCGATGGCCGAGTTGGCCTCCGGCATGAACACGGCGCCGAGGTCCGGATGCGCCTGCGCCAGGCTCAGAACCGCCTGATAGGCCTTGGTCGGATCCTGGTTCGAAGCGGCGCGGCCGACGAGCTTCATGTCAGGCCATTTGGCTTCCATGCGGGCAACGAAGGCGTTGACGCGCTTGTCGTGGTTGTCCTGACCGGGATTCTCCAGCACCGCATATTCGCCCTTGCCATCCATCGCCTTGGCAACGGCGTCGGCGGCATAGGTGCCTTCGGCATTGTTGTCGGAGGTGATGTAGGAGACGCGCTTGGAATTCGGCGAGTCGGCGGCGAAGGTCACCACCGCGGTGCCCTGCTCGATGGCGCGGTTGATCGGCTCGATGAACGGATCGGAGTTCATCGGGTGTACCAGTATGCCGGCAGGCTTCTGCGCCAGCGCCTGGTCGAAGGTGGCGATCTGCTTGTTGACGTCGTATTCCGGCGTACCCGTATAGGCGGTCTCGCAGCCGAATTGCTGGCCGGCCTGCTTGAACATTTCATAGACCGGGAACCAGTATTCGACGCCCGAGACCATCACGTTCATGACGTATTTTTCACCCGGCTCGCATTTGAACGGGTTAGGGGTTTCGGCGCGTACCTGCATCGACCCAAAGCAGGTCGATGCAGCCGCCGCGATTGCGAGCGTGCTCAGAAATTTGCGCAAGTTTCCTCCCTTGGCCGAAGCCATCCTCAATGACCGTCGCAGGCACTCAGTGAGCGCTGCCGTATGGATTTGATGATGCCGACCTTCCTCCGAAAGCCGACGATCGGGACATTACAGCCCGGGCGCGCATTGTCAATATAATTCACATAGTGAAATATATTTCATAGTCTCCTTCAAGGGGATTTCTACGCTCCGGTCGACGAGGCTGGTCGCGGCCGCCAAGATGCCGTACGGGCTGGGCAAGGCCTTACCGGCCTTTGGCCGCGAAACCGGAGAGGGTGGTGGAGTATCCGCACGGGGGCTCGCATGGTACCCTCCCGCCGGCCGCGTCTTTATCGCCTGAAGCCCCCGATCCTGTCTTTGATAGATCTGTTCCGGGCGCAGCGTGACGCTCTCCATATGTCCGCTTGGCCAGAAAGTCGGCTGCAGCTTCGGCTTCGCTTTCGGGGGCCTGAGCCTGGGCAGATCGATGGCCACCCCAGCCGCATATCAAAACGGCGCGCGGGCATTTGTGGCTGGCGGGCTGTTTTTGAAGTTTGGTTTTGGGGAGAGGATTTGTTTTCTGTCTGGCGGCTTGGCTTGGCTGGTTGCGGGCGCCTGATGACAGGTTAGATCGCCGGCGCCACGGCACAATACAAAAGAGCCCGCACGATGGCGGGCTTTTTTGAATTTGGTTGCGGGGACAGGATTTGAACCTGTGACCTTCAGGTTATGAGCCTGACGAGCTACCGGGCTGCTCCACCCCGCGTCAATTTTTGTGTAAGCCGAGGCCTACAGATAGGTATATGGCTGACCAAATGAAAGGGCCGCTTACGCGGCCCGTGATCCCTTGGCGGGCCATTTCATAAAGAGAAGATTTCTCTCCATCCGATTTGGATGTGAGATCAACGTGCGTTTGGCAGACCTGGCAGCGACCTACTCTCCCGCGTCTTGAGACGAAGTACCATCAGCGCTGGAGCGTTTCACGGCCGAGTTCGGAATGGGATCGGGTGCAGCCGCTCCGCCATAACCACCAGGTCGGCAAAACGCACGTTGTTCGAGAAGCTTTTGAGCGAAGGCGCACAAAGAGACATCGGCAGCGGAGCTGTCGGGTGCCTCTCGGGGCTGTTCGCTGGTCTTTGTGTGCCTTTACGGTTCTTGGTCTGGCGCCTTTCGAAGCGAAGCTTCGCAAGGTCGACCGTCGGCGCTGATGCGCCGCACTCACGTAGCGCCGCCCGCAGGGCGGAACAAGCGTGAGTAAGAACAGACCATCTGACTTTGTCAGATGGGCATAAGGAATGAGAACGATCAAGCCGATCGAACTATTAGTACCGGTAAGCTTCAAGCGTTGCCGCTCTTCCACACCCGGCCTATCAACGTGGTCGTCTTCCACGGTTCTCAGGGAATACTCGTTTTAAGGTGGGTTTCCCGCTTAGATGCCTTCAGCGGTTATCCCGTCCGGATATAGCTACCCTGCTATGCGGCTGGCGCCACAACAGGTCCACCAGAGATCCGTCCATCCCGGTCCTCTCGTACTAGGGACAGATCCTTTCAATATTCCTACACCCACGGCAGATAGGGACCGAACTGTCTCACGACGTTCTGAACCCAACTCACGTACCGCTTTAAATGGCGAACAGCCATACCCTTGGGACCTGCTCCAGCCCCAGGATGCGATGAGTCGACATCGAGGTGCCAAACAACCCCGTCGATATGGACTCTTGGGGGTCATCAGCCTGTTATCCCCGGCGTACCTTTTATCCGTTGAGCGATGGCCCTTCCACGCGGGACCACCGGATCACTATGACCGACTTTCGTCTCTGCTCGACTTGTCAGTCTCGCAGTCAGGCAGGCTTATGCCATTGCACTCAGCGAACGATTTCCGACCGTTCTGAGCCCACCATCGCGCGCCTCCGTTACTCTTTAGGAGGCGACCGCCCCAGTCAAACTACCCACCATACATTGTCCCGGACCCGGATAACGGGCCGCGGTTAGACATCCATAGTAATAAGGGTGGTATTTCAAGGGTGGCTCCACCTGAGCTGGCGCCCAGGTTTCAAAGCCTACCACCTATCCTACACATGCCACTACGAATGCCAATGTAAAGCTATAGTAAAGGTGCACGGGGTCTTTCCGTCTAACCGCAGGAACCCCGCATCTTCACGGGGAATTCAATTTCACTGAGTCTATGCTGGAGACAGCGGGGAAGTCGTTACGCCATTCGTGCAGGTCGGAACTTACCCGACAAGGAATTTCGCTACCTTAGGACCGTTATAGTTACGGCCGCCGTTTACTGGGGCTTCGATTCA